>QHYZ01000091.1:64917-123907 GCA_003225295.1 Acidobacteriota bacterium
CGCTCGTCTCTGCGGCCCGCGACGGCGATCGTGTCGCGTTCGGCCGCCTGTACGCCCGGTATGCCCGGATGGTCCACGGCATTCTTCTCGCTCGGGTACCGCCACCTGAAGTTGATGACCTCGTCCAAGAGGTGTTCCTCTCGGCGTTGCGCCAACTCCATGCTTTGCGCGACAGCTCTCGTTTTGGAGCCTGGCTGGGGACCATTACCAGAAACCTCGCCAATGACTATTTCAGGAAAGCTATCCCAGTCAGCAAGTTAACCGAACCGGTCACCGAGAACCACGCGAAAACCGGGGCGAGCGACCACGCCGCCGAGCAGGAGGCGAAGGCGATTCTGGCCGTGATTCGGGCTCTTCCGGAATCTTATCGTGAACCGCTCATGCTTCGGCTGGTGGAGGGCATGACCGGCCCAGAAATCGCGGCGCGCACGGGGCTGACTCACGGTTCGGTTCGCGTCAATCTTTGTCGGGGGATGCAGTTGCTGCGCGAGAAGTTGGGAGAGACAAGCGCGTGATGAGCTTGATGAGCTTAAGGAAGAGTTTATGAAAGACGATTATTTGTGGGACGGCTCAGGGGAGCCTGACCCGGAAATCCAAAAGTTAGAGGCTGCGTTGGGGCGGTATCGCCACAATCAACCTGCGCCTGCGTTCGATCGGCTTAGAGAGATTCGCCCGGTAGAACAGCGCCGGGCCTTTTTCAGCCTGCGGTGGTTGCCTCAACTCGGCGCCGTCGCGGTGATCGTCTTGCTTGCAGCTGCGGTATTTCTTGTTCTGCGCTCAAGACCCTCGGGAAATGCCGGGCCGTCGTGGGACGTCGCTCGTCTGGAAGGCACACCTCGGGTCGGATGGCATGCTATCGGCGATAAGTCGGGACCGGGAAAACTAGGAATCGGCCAAACCCTGGTGACCGATAACTTCTCGCGGGCCACCATCACGCTCGATGAAACGGGCCGCGTCGAAGTCGACCCCAGTTCGCGGCTTCGCCTGGTTACCAACGGCCCCGGCCGGAAGCGGCTCTCTCTCGAGCGCGGTACAATTCATGCCACCATCTGGGCGCCGCCCGGTGAGTTTGTCGTCGATACTCCTTCCGCCGTCGCCGTGGATCTCGGCTGCGTCTCCTTCATTCCCGCCGGCGCTATCTGTCAAACGCGTCCTGGGATCGGCCCGGGCACCCCTTACCTTGAGGACGCCAGCGCTTCGTTTCGTGACGCCTTGTCAAAATTTGATTTTTCGTCCACTACGGCCGCGGAACGCACCGCCCTACTCGGCGTCATCCTCGCGGACGCCCGCAAGGGCGACGTTCTCACCCTCTGGCATTTGCTGTCCCGCGTCAGTGACCCCGATCGCCCCGGCGTCTATGATCGCCTCGCCGCGCTTGCTCCGCCGCCTGCGGTCGTCACTCGCCAAGGCATCCTCGGTCTCGACCGTTCCATGCTCGACGCCTGGTGGAACTCCCTCGGCTTTGGCGACATCTACTTGTGGCGCACCTACGAGCATAACTGGTCACAGCGTCCGCCCAAGGTCAACTAAGTTGTGTCCCTGGGGGAGCGCTCTGTCCTGGTTGGCGAGACTTCGCCGAGGCACTTCAACACCTCTTGCTGTCCGCCTTCCCGCATGATTTGTTAACAGGGCCCTCCTTTTGAGCGTCTTGTCTTCCGTAGGTTAATAAACTCGGAAGGAGATTCACAAGATCATGAGAACCCCAATGATTCGTTCATCGAGATTCGTCGTCGTACTCCTGGCAACCTTGCTGAGCTTGGCAACCCTTACCAAGGCAGGCCCGCCGCTCATCTGCCATAGCGTCGAAATTGGAGCGGCAAAGTCTTTGCCGTGGATCAGTCACGATTGGAACCTCAGTGGTGGTGAAACGTACGACACCAAGAACCTCGTCCGAGACACGCTGGAAATTCTTGCCCCAGACACGCCCGTCCTCGTTCGAATGGAGACGCTTCGCCGTGCCACACTCTATGCACGCAAAGACTCACGGGCGGCGAAAGAACTGCTCGCCAGGCTCCACGCTCGCGCGACCTCCGCTGAATCCTCCGGTCGTCCGGATGCCCTCGCCTGGTTCGATGTTGGCTATCTCGCAGAAGCCTACAAACAGTGGATCGGGCAAAGCTGGATGAAGGTTGCAAAAGACGAGCAGAATCCCGCGGCGGGAGTCGACGGGTACGCCCTGGTGAAAAAGGCGATCGGCCTGCGTGGCTCCGACCCACAGATGGAATTTGCCGCTGCGTTGATCACTCTCTCTGGCCCAGCGGAGGAACACCGCCAGCACGCCCTGAACGCCATCGCGGGCGCAAGAATCGATCCGCTTCTGGCCCAAAACCTGGCAATGCGTTTCGCTGGACCACAGAGCCAGACCATATCCGAAATGCTGGCCAAAAACTCAGCGCCAAACTAAAGCAAGTCCCGGAAAACACTACGGGTGGATTGGGGGGCGCAGTCTGTCCGGAGCGAACGGAGGGAATGCTGCGCCCCTATCGGTAAGGATCAAGGCTCAGACTCCGTTTTGGTCGCAAGTGCCGCCCTTGACATCTGCTACCGACTCAGGCATAAATAACACAGCTGCGGTTGCGGCGACACGTGGCGATTTAGGGCAACTTGCTCCACGTAAAAAACTGCTAAAGAGCTTTTCGAGTTTCCCAGAAGATTTTCTGAGACCCTCCGAGCACTTTGGCACGGAGGGTTTTTCGTTTCTCGCCTCCCTGCTGCCCTAAATCTCAACTGATCAATCGCCGTGAGCTGGTGATTTGGCTGTTCCGTGCTGGCCGCCGCTGGCGACCTTCTCGGAACACTGAAAACCGAAAACACCGAGGAATTCGCTATATGTGCTCCAATGCGCTTTACGAACTCCGATGTCGCGAATGCGGCAAGACCTGGGGTAACGTCCCCCGCTCGTTCTGTGAAGACTGCTTCTCACCGCTCGAAGTCGCCTACGATTACGCTTCCCTCAAGAAAATTGTCAGCCGCGAGAAACTCGTCGGCCGCGCCTTCAACATGTGGCGCTATTCGGAGTTGCTTCCTCTCCCGGAAGATTTCGGTGTTCCAAACGCCGTGGGCGGCACGCCGCTGGTGGCCTCACATAAGCTGGCCTGCAAGTGGGGCTTGCAGAATCTCTATTTCAAGAACGACGCCGTGTGCTTCCCTTCGCTCTCCTTCAAGGACCGCGTCGTCGCCACGGCGCTCGCCGCCGCGCGCCGCTTTAATTTCACCACCGTGGGTTGCTCCTCCACCGGCAATCTTGCCAACGCCGTCG
This sequence comes from Acidobacteriota bacterium, assembly GCA_003225295.1. GTDB lineage: Bacteria > Acidobacteriota > Terriglobia > Acidiferrales > UBA7541 > Acidiferrum. The sequence goes on from QHYZ01000091.1 coordinate 68,177, forward strand.
CCGCGCAAGCCGCGCAACAAGGCTTCGACGCCTGCGTGTTCATACCCGCCGATCTTGAGCCTGCAAAAGTGCTCAATACCGCGGTTTACGGCGCGCGCATCGTGCGCATCAACGGCAACTACGATCGTGTGAACCGCCTCTGCGCGCAAGTCGCGGACCGCTTCCAGTGGGGCCTCGTCAACGTCAACCTGCGACCGTATTACTCCGAAGGGTCGAAAACGCACGGCTACGAAATCGCCGAGCAGCTCGGCTGGGCACTCCCCGACAATATCGTCGTTCCCATGGCGGGCGGCTCGCTCATCACCAAGATTGCCAAAGCATTCCGCGAACTGGTCACCCTAGGCTGGGTCGAGCCGAAATCTGTGAAATTCTTCGGCGCGCAAGCAACCGGCTGCTCGCCCATCTCCGATGCGGTGAAGCGCAACCTTGCTCGCTTCGAGCCGCAGAAACCCAGTACCATCGCGCGCTCGCTGGCCATCGGTAATCCTGCCGACGGCCCTTTTGCGGTGAACCAGATCCGGGACTCCGGCGGCTGGGCCGAAGACGTCTCCGATCCCGAGATCGTAGCCGCCATCAAGCTCCTCGCCGAAACCGAAGGCATCTTCACCGAAACCGCCGGCGGCGTGACCACCGGCGTCACGCAAAAACTGATCGCCCAGGGGCGCATCCAGCCGCATGAAACCACCGTCGTCTCGATCACTGGCAACGGCTTGAAGACCACCGACGCCATCGTCTCGGAATTCCCGGCCACCGAAGCGATCGCCCCGCACCTTGAGGCTTTCGAGGCTTACCTCGATGCGCGGCTCGGCACAGCCGCGGCCAGTGCCAAAGCGTAAGTGGCGAAAGAACATCACGCAGTTTTGTTCTTCAGTTTTTTTGTTTGCTGAGAACTGAGACCAGATTCCATGCCAAGGAGATTCCCGGATGCCCGTGACCATAGAAATCCCCACCGCCTTCCGTCGCTTCACCGACGGCGCACCGAAACTAGACTGTAGCGCGGCCACGATCGCCGAAGCCCTCGACGAGCTAACCTCCCGCTTTCCCGACCTCGGGCGCCATGTCCGCGACGATCAGGGGCAGATTCGCCAATTCCTCAATGTCTACCTCAATGAAGAAGACATCCGCTTCCTCGGCGGCGAATCCTGCTTGCTCAAAGAAGGCGACCGCCTCCTCCTCGTTCCGTCCATCGCCGGGGGATCGGAACTCTAGCGGCGGAGTCGCGCCTGCCGTATGTAGGGTGCCGAAGCAGACGGCCTCTTTTTCGGCTGAATCCAGGTCATTTCCGAGAATTCAGGAAACATTTCGCACCTGGTCTTCGTTCCTATATTAAGCAGCACCAGGAGTGTGCCCATGCATAAAGCCATCCATCTACTCGGCCTCGCCGTTTTGTGCGCCCCTCTAGCCCTGGGCCAATCTAAAAGGATCGAAGTCACCAACCTTCTTGATCACCCTTTCTTGGTCGACTTCCCTTCCGGCAGCCAGCTCAGCCTCCGTTTGCGCTCCGGGGACTTCCGCATCGTCGGCCGCGATGACAACAAGGTCTCCGTCAGAGTGGGCGCCAAGGACCCCGAAAAGGCCAGGGAAGTCAAAGTTCGCTTTGAGCGCATCGACAACTCTGCCGAGCTGAACGTTTCAGGCGGCCCCAAGAACGACATTCAAATCACCATTGAAGTCCCGCGGGCTACCGGCCTTTTTGTTCGGATGCCTGCGGGACAGCTCGAGGTCAGCGACATCCAGGGAGATAAAGACATTCAACTTCACGCTGGCGAGTTGATCGTAGGTGTCGGCGATCCCGCCGACTATTCCCATGTGGAGGCTTCGGTCAGCACCGGGGGACTCGAGGCCGCGCCGTTCAGGGAATCCCATGGCGGTCTGTTCCGCTCCTTCCACAAGGATGGCAGCGGCAAATACAAACTCCACGCCCATGTAGGCGCTGGCGACCTTACCCTTCGGTAAGCCGGGCCGGCTTCTAAATCGTAGAAGAATGGCGCAACATTCCGCCCTCAGCCGTGTTTCTACCAGTATGAGATTGCGGCTCGTCGTTTACACTTTCGCTTCCCTGCTTCTTCTGGCGTTTCATGCGTCCGTACGGGCGGCTGCTTGCCTTTTCTCTGACTTCCGCGATCTCTAACGCCTGAAATCAGGTTGCTAATCCCAAAGCAATTATTGCTTTCACCTCCGCCGCCCCTTCACAATCAGCACGATCGCTACAACCCAAAATCACACTCGATTTTTCCGGGACTCGTGAACGCACCACCTTTCGTTCCTAGGCCTTAGAGGCTCGGTGGATTTGCCGGCGGCATCTTTCACCCGTGATATGAGGGTCCAAGAAATGTCCACAATCTGAACCGGCCAAGAATCCGGGCTTACCTGTTAAGCGAAATTAACCAAAAGATGTTGCCTCCGTGACGACCCTGGGTTTAGACTTCCGGGCGCGATCCAGTCCGACCCAGCTCTTGCATCACCGCGGTTGTCTCCACAGGAACGTCAACGGCGGCTGAGCCACGCCTGCGACGCGGGTCACTGGTGCCAGAAACTTGCTCGGACCAGCTTGTTGATTCGAAAGAACTTATCAACAAGTTTCTGAGGAGATATGTGGTGCGACCGATTCCTATCTTAAAACGAACAAGCCAAATAGGAGGTCGGATGAGACGTGCGGCGTGGTCAATCTCCCTTGTTGCCACCATTTCAATGCTCGGCTCCGCGCAGATCAGCGCGGCGCAGAATCAATCCAGGAAAGGGCACGTGGTGATTCCGGAATCCAGCGTGGAGCGCGTCGGAGACAGCGGTGTCATGGCCCATACGCACCTTCGCATCATGATGCCGGCAGGCGGTGTTTTCACAGGTGCGCCACAACCCAACGAACTTCCGCCGTTCTCCGGGCTCTTCTTTGAGACCCCGGCGTCCATCGCCTGCATCTATCACCTGGCTCCTCATCCGAAGGCAGGCTGCAATCCGAACGAAACAACAGCCAACCCGACCGGTGGTTCAGGCGCGATCGCGGTGGTCGATGCATTTGACACACCAAATGCGGCGCCCGACCTAGCAGCGTTTTCCGCTCAATTCGGGCTACCACCTGCGGTTTTCCAAGTTGTGTACGCCTCCGGCACGCAGCCCGGTTTGGATCCCAGTGGAGGATGGGAACTCGAATCGTCGCTGGACATCGAGTGGTCTCATGCCCTGGCCCCGAATGCCAGAATTTTTCTCGTTGAAGCGAACACCAATAGTTTCAGCGATCTGTTCCAAGCGGTGGCCGTAGCGTCGAATCTTGTCGCCACAAACGGTGGCGGCGAAGTCTCCATGAGTTGGGGTGGCGGGGAATTCACCCAGGAAACTCTCTTCGACGCTTCCTTCACCACTCCCGGCGTTGTCTACGTTGCGTCTTCCGGAGACAGCCCGGGCGCTGTGTGGCCCAGCGCTTCGCCAAACGTTGTCTCGGCAGGCGGAACGACCATCTCGCGCGATCCGAACTCGGGCACGTTTCTGCTGGAGAATACCTGGCAGGACGCCGGTGGCGGACCAAGCCAAGTTGAAGCCCGTCCACATTTCCAGGACCGCATCGCGGAGATTGTCGGCGATTTCCGCGGCACTCCGGACTTCTCGTTTGACGCGAATCCCAACACCGGCGTCTGGGTTCTGGACACTAACCTGTTGGAAGGCAAACGCCATAAATGGTTCGTCCTAGGCGGCACCAGCGTTTCCGCACCTTCGCTGGCGGGCATCATTAATTCGGCAGGTAGATTCGCCGCTTCCAGCCAGGCCGAAAATGCCTTCATCTACGGGCACATGTTCTCGGAGCGGGGCGATTTTCGCGACATCATCTTCGGCAACTGTGGCCTGAACATCGGTAACTTTGCCCGTTTGGGATGGGACTTCTGCACCGGTGTTGGCAGCGACTTCGGACTCGGCGGCAAGTGATTCTAAGTCCAACCATCTTGCCGTTCTGGATGGACCGAGGGAGCCCCGCTCTGTGAGCGGGGCACTTCTCAACTCTGCTTTTCGTTTTTCTCTCGATCTTTCCAATCATTTCGGTGAAGAGCCGGTCCGCCTACGCCATCAAGACGGCTGAAGTTCTCATCGGCGCCAATGCCCTCGGGCCTTTCCTCTATCGCCTGGGTTCTCGCGGCGGGTCTCGTTCGAACGCTCGATGACCTGTCGCGGTATCCGGCAATAAGCTATAGCAAGCTCATCTGCTTGCCTTCGAGAGCGAGCAGTTTTTTCTTGATTGGCAGTCCACCACCGAAGCCCGTCAGGCTTCCGTCGCTGCCAATGACACGATGGCACGGAATGATGATGGGAATAGGATTCGAACCGTTCGCCAACCCGACGGCGCGTAGCGCTTTGGGTTTGCCAATGCGCTGAGCCAATTGGCCATAGGAGATCGTTTCTCCATAGGGAATGTTGCGGAGGCAGCGCCACACGCGGAGTTGGAACTCCGTGCCCTCCAGCGACAAAGGCAAGTTGAAATCCTTCAACGCTCCATCGAAATACGCCTCCAATTGTCGGATCACCTCGTGTAGCGGCCCTCGGTCCTGCTTCCAGTGTGGTGGCGGGGGCCCGGTTCGTTTGCTGTTTTCAAAATACACTCGTCTCAGGCCCAGCCGATCAGCAGCCAGCAGCAAGGGCCCAACAGGGCTTGCGAATGTCGCGTAAGAAACCAGGCCCATTTTTCCCCACCTATGATCGCTACAGGACAGCAGCTTTACTAGTTTTTCCTTTACTTCAACACCTCAACTGCGTACGGAGTGCCAGCCCTGTAGCGCTTCTCAAACTCTTCGCGGGTGCACATCGTGCGGATGTCCGTAATGCGATCCACGGCCAGAACCCCATTCAAGTGGTCGACCTCATGCTGCAACAACTCGGAGAGGTTCCGTTCCTCGCCCACGTGAAGTTCGAGCTGCTCACCGCTCAAATCCTGATACTGCACGGTGATCTCGCGGTGGCGCTCTACTTGCATGAAAATCGACAAGAAACTTAGGCAGGCATCCCATACCACTATTTTTTCTTTGCTTCGTTCGGTAATCACCGGATTTACGAGTGGCCAGGGATCCTCACACGGTAGACGTAGGAAAATAACTCGCACATTCGCGCCAATCTGCGGCGCAGCAATGCCCCGGCCGTACCCCGTCGTCTGCCGCCAATATGCCAGGGTGTCCGCCAGGTCCTCCACTAGCGCCACAATCTCCGGCGCCGCCGGATTCTCCACGCGCTTCGCCACCTCGCGCAATCCAGGGTCCCCCAACTGCAAAACAGTTCGTATGGCCATATCCGTCTTTCTCTTTCTGCGTGTCTTTGCTTTAGCCGCTATGCCTTTCGTGCTTCTTCTCGCTTCTCTCCGGTCATCGGTCTAGAAGTCTTTACGGCTTTTCCCACCTCCCCGACTCTGCCGCCAGAAATATCGCTTCAATCACCGCCATATTCGCAATCGCATCCTCCAGCGGCACCGGTGCCTCGCTCCCCTCCCGAATCGCTCGCGAAAACGCGTCCCCCTGCACCGTATACTGATCGCAAACCGGAATCGTCTCCGTTCGAATTCCCCCGCCAAAGACGTCGCGTCCGTCATCAATAAAAATCCGCGTAGGCCTATCGTTCGGTGCATTAAACGGAATTTCAATCTCGACTCGTCCTTTTGTCCCCAAGAATTGCATTCGTTGGTACGGCACCGCCTGCGTGCTGCAGGTGAACACCGATTGCCCCGACGGAAACTCCAGAATCGCCGACGACAATCGGTCCGTCTTGAACTCTGGATCTCTTTCGATTAGTCCCGCCACGGCTGTTGGCTCCTCGCCAAAAATAAATCGCGACATGGTAATCGGATAACACCCGATATCCATCAGTCCGCCTCCGCCCCACTCCGCTTTGTTCCGCACGTTGGCAGGATCCCGGTTGAAATAACTGAACGCTCCCACGATTGCTCGCAACTCTCCGATCACCCCCTTGTGAATCAGCTCTTGCGTCCTCAACCATTGCGGGTGCGTCTTTACCATGAAGGCCTCGCCGATCTTCACACCGCAGCGCTCCCGCACTTCCAGCAGCGTTCTGGCCTCCGCTACCGTCAGTCGGCTAACATCTCTTCATATGACCCGTAGGCCTTCGGTATTCCCAGTTTCTTCGCAGCTTCCCTGGCCTTGTTCAAATCCCTCGAGGCAATCGCCGCGATCTCACTCCACTCTCCTTTTTGCATCCCGGGAATCACTTTCTTTGTCGCGATCGACGCCGCCCCCAGCACTCCCCACTTCACTTTTTCCTGTTTCACGGTTTTTCCTCTTGTCGCTGCACCGCCCACTTCTATCATGCCTTTTGTCCTCCTCCAACTATTCCCCGGCATCCGAGTTTGTCAGGATCCGGATAACCGCCATCAAACCACGTGCGCACGCACCTTCATGGCTGCTATCATCACGCCTGCGGCTTGTGCCAAGCGCCGGCCCAAGCGACAGAAAACCGAAGGAGGACAAAACGCATGCGCAAAGGAATCACCATCCTGTTATGCGGGATGTTCGCATTGAGTGCGCCACCGGCCGCCAACCGGCTGTGGGGTCAAACCGAGAAGAAGGAGGCTTTGCCCGATCCCGCCGTCAAGGTCGGGGACATGGCGCCGGATTTTACCCTGATGGACACCCATCGCAACCAGGTGTCCCTGCATGACTTCCGTGGCAAGAAGAACGTGGCCCTCGCGTTTTACATTTTCGCCTTCACCGGTGGTTGAACCAAACAGATGCAGAACTTCCAGCAGAATCTGGAAAAGCTGGAAGCTGCAGACACCCAAGTCTTGGGTGTAAGCATGGACAGCACCTTCAGCAACGCCGCCTGGGCAGAAAAAATCGCCGTCACTTTCCCTCTCCTGAGTGACTGGGGAGGGGATGTTACCCGCCAGTATGGTCTCTACAATCCCAAGTACAAAGCAGCTCGCCGCGTCAACTACGTGATCGACAAGAGCGGCAAAGTCGTTGAAATGCAAATCGACAACGATGCCGTCGACCCAACGAAAATCGTAACATTCTGCGAGCGCCACAAGACCAAAGAATGACGCTCCCGGCGGGCGCAACCGGACGCTTTTCGCCTTATTGCAAAGTTCCCCAATGAATGGCCATCCGCATTCGTTGCGCCCTTGCTCTTTTCTGGATTTCGCTCGTCCCTCATCCCTCAGGAGAGGACAATCCACAGGAGCAACACACCGGCACGAGCACTGCCAAGATCGATGTGTCTGCCTCTCCCCGCAATTGCGTGATGCCCGGCGCGGCCTTCGGGGCATCAAAAGTTTTACTTTCTCTACACCCCAACCTTGGAGTAGTATGGGCCGCGAGGAGTTAGCGTTTTCCGCCCGAAGCACCTCCGTCGGTCTAACCTCTCGCGGGCCTTCTAACGGAAGCGCTGGCTTGTGGGGAACTTATGCGGAACGACAAAGGATTCTCTCTGATTGAGCTGCTTGTAGTCATCGCGGTAATTCTGATCATTGCGGCGATTGCCATCCCTAATTTTCTCAGCTCCCGCCTTCGCGCCAATGAAACCTCGGCGGTTGCCTCTCTCCGTGTGATCAACAACGCTGCGGTCACCTATTCCATCACCTATCCCGACTTAGGTTTCCCGGCACAGTTGACTGCTCTCGGTGGCGCGAGTCCTTGTTCTGGCTCTTCCACGCAGGCCTGCTTGATCGACGACCAACTAGCCCAGGGCGGGAAGGCGGGCTACACCTTCGTCTGGACCGGTGACGGCGCCGTTCCTTCGGTCACTTTCCTGGTCACCGCCACACCCCAAGTAGTCGGCGGGTCGGGAAAGCTGATGTACTGTACGGACCAGACGAGCGTGATCCACTATGATCCCAGCGGCTCCGGTTGCACCGGCGCCAGCCAGGTCCTGCAGTGAATTTTGCCGAATCGTGAAACTCACCTGCCAATCCCTCGAATGGCTTGGTAATTCCTGGTCCTATCGCCCGTCCTTGCGTTTCACCGGCTGGCGCGAGTGAAGTCAGCGAATCCTCCGGCGGAGCGCGCTGCGTTCCGAGAAAGAGGCGTTGCCAGTCCCAGTAAGGCAGCGAAGTGGAAATCCCCTCGTTCCGTAAATGTCGTGTTAGGGGGCCGAGAAGAAAACTGCACTCGTAGAAACTGAGGCACCTCTCTGCAAGGAATACGGCCCGCATGACGTGCTCCGGCAGTGCCACCTGACTAAACAAAGCGTGATAAACAGCTTCTCTCGAGCCAGCCGCCTGTATCGGTACTCTGTACTCTCGGACAGTGGACAGGTTAGCGCTGCCTGGCCTTCGAACTGCAAAATACAGGATTGACGCCCTACTCTTCAGAATTTTAGTATGTCGCGAGTCGCGAACTAAGTCCCACCGTTCAGATTTGGTAGGAGTTCAGGTTCCAGACCGGCCTGCATGGCCTCTCTGCCGATGGGGGATTTGGCGTAGCCTTAGGGGGACTCATGCGAAAACAAAATGGCTTCTCGCTAATCGAGCTGCTCATCGTCGTCAGTGTGTTGCTGATCATCGCGGCAATTGCCATCCCCAATTTTCTCAGGTCCCGCCTTCGCGCCAATGAGGCCTCCACAGTTGCCTCCCTCCGCGTGATCAACACCGCCGCCGTTACCTTTTCCATCACCTATCCCGACTTGGGCTACCCGGCGCAGTTGACCGCTCTCGGCGGGGCCAATCCTTGCCCTGGCTCTTCTACACAGGCCTGCTTGATCGATGACGTCCTTGCCCAGGGAAGAAAGTCCGGCTACTCCTTCGTGTGGACAGGTGACGGCGCCGTTCCTTCGGTCACTTTCATCGTCACCGCCGCGCCCCAAGTAGTCGGCGGGTCGGGTCAGCTGATGTACTGTACGGATCACACGGGCGTGATCTACTATGACTCCTCCGGCTCCGGTTGCACCAACGCCAGCCTGGTCCTGCAGTAACCTTATCCCGATCTCACTGGCGGCCTCTTTTCCTGCGGGAAGGCCTGGCTTCTTATTTTTTTGTGTTTGCTGCGATGCTCGGGACGTCAAGACCTGTGGACGTTTCACGTGTTTCCGATCTATCCCCTTCTCTTCAACTTTCAACCTCTCCCCGGAGCCTTGCATTTGCACCCGTTTACAGGAGTGCTAGAATCCCAATGGAAACCCATGACAACTGACACTTCATATAAGACGCTGTACCAGAAAATCTGGGACTCCCACGTGGTTCGCGAAGAGCCCGGCCAGCCCTCGATCATCTACATTGACCGCCACCTGATCCACGAGGGCACTTCGCCCCAGGCCTTTGCCGGTCTCCGCGCGGAGAGCCGCAAAGTCCGCCGTCCTGATCTCACTTTCGCCGTGATGGACCATTCTGTCTCCACCACCGACCGCACCCTGCCTATCCTCGATAACGATGCCAAGCTTCAGTTTGAAGCCCTGGAGAGAAACTGTCGCGAGGCCGGCGTCCGCCTCTTCGACATGAACAGCAAGAATCAGGGCATTGTCCACATCATCGGCCCCGAGCTCGGCATCACTCAGCCTGGCCAGACCATTGTTTGCGGCGACAGCCACACTTCCACGCACGGCGCCTTTGGCACGCTGGCCTTTGGCATCGGCACCAGCGAAGTCGAACACGTTCTTGCAACGCAATGTCTTGTTCAGTCGCGCTCCAAGATGCTCCACATTCTCGTCCACGGCAAGCGCCCCAAAGGCGTCACTGCGAAGGACTTGATTCTCGCGATCATCGGAAAGATCGGCATTGGCGGCGGCAACGGCCACGTCGCCGAATACGGCGGCGAGGCCATTCGTTCCCTTTCGATGGACGGCCGCATGACCGTCTGCAACATGACCATCGAAGGCGGCGCGCGCGCCGGCATGATCGCTCCGGATGAAACCACCTTCGCCTATATGGAAGGCCGTCCGTTTGTCCCGCGCGGTAAAGCCTTTCAGGAAGCCGTCGACCGCTGGAGACAGCTGCATTCCGACGAAAATGCCAAGTTTGATATGACCGTCGAGCTTCACGCCGAGAAGATCGCTCCGCAAGTCACTTGGGGCACGAATCCCGGCATGGTCACGAGCGTCACCGAGCGCGTTCCAGACCCGCATGACTTTAAGGACCTCAACGACCAGAAGGCCACGGAAAGCGCGCTCCAATACATGGGCCTCAAGGCAGGCACGCCCATCGTGGACATTCCGGTGGACCGCGTGTTCATCGGATCGTGCACCAATTCGCGGCTCGACGATCTCCGCGCCGCCGCGCATTTTGTCGAAGGCAAACACGTCGCAAAAAGTATCAAACAAGCGCTGATCGTCCCCGGTTCCCGCGGCATCAAAACGCAAGCGGAAAAAGAAGGCCTGGACAAAATTTTTCGCGACGCCGGTTTCGAGTGGCGCGACGCCGGCTGCAGTATGTGCATCGGCATGAACGCCGATGTCCTGCCGCCGCATGAGCGCAGCGCCAGCACCAGCAATCGCAACTTCGAAGGGCGCCAGGGCAAAGACAGCCGCACGCACCTCGTCAGCCCGGTCATGGCGGCAGCCGCCGCGATTGCCGGTCATTTCGTCGACGTGCGCGAACTCGATGTTGTTAACGTCGAATAGCTTGGATTTGGCATGCCGTGGACACGTGCGGTTTGATCACGGGTACGTGGGCAAGCGAATGCGCGTGGAGCTTGCAGATGGAGAATTGCTCGAGATTCGTGGGCATGAGTTGACCGTTTGTGCTAGGCCGGAGCCGTGCTGTGGCATTACCTACATCTTGATTTCCACGAATCGTTCCGATGGAACGAGAGACCAAGGCGCAGCGTACTGGACCGCGTTTGGCGAAATTGAGAGATTTCAAGTTTTGGGAGATTGAATCACATGCAACCGTTTTCAACGCACACTGGCATGGTGATGCCGCTCGATCGCGTCAACGTGGACACCGATCAGATGGTACCCAAGCAATTCCTGAAAGCCCTGACGCGCGAAGGATTCGGCCGGATACTTTTTTACGACTGGCGCTATTTGCCCGGTGAGAGGCCCAACCCGGCATTCGTTCTGAATTTTCCGCGCTACAAAGGCGCGTCGGTTTTGTTGGCGCGCGCCAACTTCGGCTGCGGTTCCAGCCGCGAACACGCGCCGTGGGGCGTGAAGGACTACGGCTTCCGCGTTGTTATTGCACCCAGCTACGCCGACATTTTCTACAACAATTGTTTCAAGAACGGCATCCTGCCCGCCACGCTCTCTGAAGCTGAAGTCGACGAGCTCTTCAGACGCACCGAAAAAGAGGAAAGCTATTCGCTGACCGTGAATCTGTCCAACCAGACCATCGCGGACAGACACGGCCTGATGTTCAAGTTCGAAATCGCTCCGTCGCGCAAGGAAGTTTTGCTCAAAGGCCTCGACGACATCGGCACCACCATGCAACACGAGCCTGACATCACCGCCTACGAAAAAACGCACACCGCCACCGCCACTATGTACGACACCGTTGACGTGAAGTACTACTCCAACGGCCGCTGAGCACTCTCTTATTGAAAGCCTATAGCAACGCGCAGCCTCTGAATCGGCATAGGCGGAGCGGTCGCCCACCCTCCCCTGTCACGGGACCGGACATGCGGTCCGCATCCGGCGGTTCGGCGGGTTGAACTAATCATGAGCCCGGAACTCGGGAAGCTCCAGAGCGCGGCGAAGAAAGCGTTGGACAGAGCGATTTTCAGCACTGGGGCGTTCGTAAGCGGGGATGGTCCATCGGAGCTACCCGCCGTTTTCGCGGCCTCCTGCGCGGTGATGCCGCGCTTGCGGAGCTCCCCATATCTCGCTGACATTGGCAAGATCGCCCGAACACTGCCTGCCTCGTATCCAGTTCTTGTTCATCGGCTCCCGCCTTTGCTCCACGCCTTCTTTCGGACCTCCCCTCGCGGCTCGGCCCTTGCGCTTCGCTATCACTTCACCTCCATCTGGTATTGAAGAGGACGTACACCTCCCAGCTGTCGACCCTGCTCGCCACACAATAAAGACGGGGAAAGCCTTGTGGCCTTCCCCGTCTTCGCAGCGAGAGTTTGAAACCCGCTGGAAGTTAGAAACTGAGCCGGATGCCAAACTGCATCGCCCGGGGGTTATTGCCCTGCGAACTGATTACACCCCAAGTATCTGGGCTTGTAATATCGTTGGTCGGATCGTAGAACACAGGGTGGTTGAAAAGGTTAGTCACGACGAACTGGAACTCGGCGTTGACGCGCTCGATGATCTTGACGTTTTTCGTCACTCGCATATCCATGTTCCAATAGCTAAGTCCACGGATATTTCCGTAGCCGCCTGTCCCGGTGTCAATACCCAGAATTGGGTTGCGAACCGTGGCAAACACGCCTGCGGGGTCCGCAAACAGGTTAAGGTTCCCGTTGTTGTTGTGCAGCGAGGTATTTACTTTGTACCCTTTCGTGAAGATGCACTGTTCGTTGCTGAAGAAATTGGCGCCATCGGCCGAGCCGAAAGATTGCCCGTTGGTATTGGTGTAGCAATAGGTCGGTGCCCCGCTCCCAACCGCGAAAACCGGCGAAATTTGCCAGCCTCCGAGGACATGACCGGCCAGACCATGCTGACCCTTGTAGAAGGGAGGTTCATACAAGCCGTAGATGTTGTACACGAACTTTCGATCGAAGTTCTGCAGCCCGTACATGTTGTGGAGGTCGAATGCATCGTTGGGCGTGTATTCGCTGGTGGCCTGGACGAAAGCCCCGGTACCTAAAGCCTTGCTATAGGTAAAGTTCTGCTGGAGCGTGAGACCTTTCCAGTTCGTCATCTTAAGGGAGACGAACCCAGCGTTGTAGTTGCCGTAACCGACGCTAGCATTAACGCCGACGCCGCTGGAGAGTTGTCCGTTGCCACCGAAGGCTCCCGCGAGGGGTGTATTCAGCATGCTGCGAGGGAAAGTGAATGCTCCCTTGTCCAGATCACTCCACAAGTTCCATACACTCTGAGTGACCAAGTTATCCTTGGCGAAGCTCTCTTTGTACACGACGGCTGCCGTGCAACTCGCGAACCCAGTGCAATAGGCAGAACCCGGTCCTCCGAGAGCCGTTTCAAAGAAAGGCTGGGCCGCGAAGGTGTTGGCGTACGTAATAGCAGCGGCCGATGTAGATGGAATATTTGCGCCGCAGGCATTCAGGGAAATATCGCAGCCCAGCCCCTTCTCGATGGCCGCGTAGGCGGCCGAGAATTTCTGTCCGCCCAAGGTCATCATGTGGGGCACGGCATTGATATTGATTGGCTGATATTCGTGAGTGATTCTCCGGCCGATATATCCCACTTCCAAGAGAACCTTGTTGGTCAACTGCCGCTGGATGGTGAGGTCGAACGAATCCACGACATTGGGCCGGAAATGCACATCCAACGCCTCGCCTGCGGCCGCCGAGACGTCATTTACCCCTGGGAAGGTCGGCTGAGGAAGAAAGGGCGCAGCAGCCGGAAGCGGGGCAACGAGACCGTCCGTCCCCACGCGGAAAGCATTGGAAACGTCAACAGATCCACCGCACGTCCCGTTCATATTGGCCTTCCGGCACTGGACCGGCTGGATCAGACCGGTACCCAATAGCGGCACCAGCACCAGGTCCACGCCGTTCAGACGTCCGTAGACTCTGCTATAGCCTCCACGGATAACCGACTTGTTCCCTCCAAACATCTTGCCCAGGAAGCCTTCGTGGATGTTGGGATTCCATGCAGCTGCGAAGCGCGGGCTAAAGGAGCCATAGAAGGGCTGGTAGGGGTACTTCTGCCCGCCACCGGTGTTGCCCACAAGAGCAAAACCAACTACGGGATTGTAAACGTTGCCTTGGAGGGCGGCCGCTTTTCGGGCATTAAGATACGCCATCACGTCTAGCTGCTGGCCCGCATCGTCCACTAACTCGATCTGCTTGCCGAATTTCTCTACCGGCGGCATTTCTAGCGTCCAGCCGAGGCCGTACGTCAATGTGAAGGACGGCTTCATACGCCAACTATCGCTCCAGTAGACGTTGTAATAGGGTATGGTGCTCTGGTCAAACGCGTGCGTGAGCGGAGCATTCAGCGTCAGCGTGGGACCCGACCGCGTGTAGGCGACTTGCGAGTCGGTGACGATGCCTAGAACCGCAGCAGAATTGCGACCCCACCTTGATGAACTCACGCCAGCAGGAAGCGTACTGGAGAAATCCACCAGCCCTCCGCCAACCGAATCTCCGAGTTGGTACGTGGGTTGGTAATTGATGCCGCCGCCGTTGTCGGAGCGCTGGTGGTAGTTGTAATTTCGCTGATAGGCGCCGCCGAAAGTAAAGAGATGATTGCCCTTCAGTATGGTGATGTCATCGCGAAAGAACTTGTCCTGGCCATCCCAGAAGCGCGTGCGAACGTTCTGAGTATTCACGTTGTAAGGAACGAGCGCGGTGGTGGAAAATTCACCAAAAGGCTCGAGCGCGCCTCCGAGCCCCGCGGACTGCACCACACCGCCGGGATCATTCCATGACCAGTAGTTGCGCAGGTAGCTGAAATGGAAATCGTTGGTGGTGTTGGGAGTGATGTTGGTCGTCAATCCGCCTACGAGGTACCAAGGCTGCTGCGGACGCAGAGAGAGAGACGCCGGGGTGCCCAGTGTATCCCCGGGGAAGAAGCCTCCAATATCCACTTGGCTGTTGGTGGCACGAGTCAGCCGATAGTAGCGATAGCTGGCATTGAAATGCCACTTCGCACCAAAGTCATGGTCAAGGCGAGCTACGCCGAAATAAGAAGTATAGGGGAGCGACATGTTCCCTTTGAAACCCTGCTCGTTGAGGCCGTCACAACGCGAACCCAACAGCGCGCCGCAACTCGGGTCATTCGGAAGAGGCATGTACTTGGTCCACATCTGTTGGACCAAAGAATTGATTCCGATGCCTCGCGGGTCGCATGCGGAGGTACCAGTTGACCCGCAGTTGGTTCCAGTGTTCAGGTTGTACTGAACGGGATTCCCAGCTGCATCAGGGAAGGTCAAGATACCGGCGCGCATAGCTGCTGTCGGCACGGCGCGTTCATACGTGGCGGAGTTCTTCCACCAGAAACCCTCAAAATTGGCGAAAAAGTAGGTCTTGCCGCCAAGGACCGTCTTGGGAATGATGGGACCGCCGAATGCGCCTCCTGCCCGACTATAGTGGTAGCTTGGGAGCTTGGTGCCCGTGTTGTTGTTATCCCAGGAGTTGGCGTTAAAATTGTTGTCCAGATAATATTCGTAAGCCGTACCATGCCAAGCATTCGTGCCGCGCTTGGTGACCACCTGAATTTGGGCGCCTGCCGAACTATTGAAATCCGCAGTCTGGTTGGCGGTATTCACTTTGAATTCTTCGACGCTGTCGAGGGGCGTCGGCATCACTCCTGTAGGGGCGCCACCGATAGCATTTGATACGATGCCGCCCGTTGGATCGCCGGCAAAGCTCGGCGTGTAGACTTGCATGCTGCCATCCATATCATTGGTGTTCTGACCGCCATCGAGTAAGAAGGTACTCTGGTCCACTACGGCACCGGCCACGCTGCCATCGGGAGAGACGCCCGGCTGAAGTGTCACGAACGTGCTGGTGTCCCGGCCGATCGACGGCAATGACGTTAAGAGATCGCCCGAGACTGAGTTGCCCACCGTGGCATTCAGAGTTTGCAGATCAGCGCCCGTGGCGGTGACTTCAACGACCTGGCTAACCGAGCCGAGTTCCATGGTGGCATTGAGCGTGAGTGCCGACCCAACGGTCACAACCTGACCACTAAACTTCGTCACGCGGAAACCGGTCTTATTAATCGTCAGGTTGTAGGTGCCAGGCGGGACGTTTGCGAAGAGATACCTCCCCGTCTCATTTGTGGTCGTCTTTCGGGAGTCATTCGTCGATGGGTCAACGAGCGTGACTCCCGCACCAGCCACGGCAGCACCAGAGGGGTCAGTCACGGTCCCGGCGACAGTCCCTGTAGAGGCCGCTTGGGCAAGCAACGCAGACGGAGTCAAAGCCAACAGACAACACAGAGCAACCACTAACAAAACCACTCGCTTGCTTAACATTCAACTACCTCCTGGAGCAGGGTTGGAACGCGAGGCCACAGACCTTCAGAATTCCCATGCCCGAAAAATCATTTTCTCCGAAACTTTTGGAACTCCCCATGCAATAAAACCCACCGACCGTACTGCTGATGAAATGCAACTTGCAAGTGCCTGACCACATGCAACGAGAGAAGCAAAGCGAGCAACTTGTAGAGATTATGTTGTCTTTATCCAAAGCGATTCTGCGTTTTATCTACGTCTATCCATATTTTTATATGGACTTCAATAGCACAAAACAATCGCCTTGCTCTCCGAAAAATTTCTACAAGTCAATGCACACCGCTCCGATGCGCGGAGGATTGCGATGCGGCCCGAGTTCAGCTGGAAATTGGGCAACCACTTGCAACCACAGCAACCTATGAAGGCTATATATGGCTGTGCGCGAACATTGTCAATAACTATTTAAGAGATTCCCGAGCTAAACTTTGTATCAGATATAACTAAAACGATGTTCAACTCAGCGACTTGGTGATTGTCGGACTGCGTCGGAGCACAGCAGCGAGTTCCAGTTTCAGTACCATCAGAACTAACACTGAGCAACGTCGAAGACTCTAGGTTAGGGCGCAAGACCACGGGGGGTTGCGGCGAGAAAACAACCAACGCGATTCAGTGGTCCTGGTACACCGTGCGGCCGCCCACAACGGTACGCAGAACGCGGGTCTTGGTAAATTGGTCGGCGGGAACCTTGCTGAGATCGTTCGAAAGGACGACAAAATCGGCGTACTCGCCCTGTTTGAGCTCACCCTTCTTCCCTTCCTCGAATTCGGCGTAGGCAGAGCCGGAGGTGTAGGCACGGATGCAATCGGCCAGGGAGATTTTCTCCTGCGGCTGCCAGCCGTCTTTGGGGCCGCCCTCGGGACGTTCCCGCGTAACGCAGGCGTGCAACCCGCGAAAGGGACTGATGGGCTCCACGTCGTAGTCCGTTCCAAATGCCAGCGGTACTCCGTTTTTCAGCATGGTGGCCCAGGCGTAGGCGCCCACGAGGCGCTCTCGCCCAATGCGTTCCTCGGCCCAGCGCATGTCCGTGGTCTGATGCGAGGGTTGCATCGATGCGACGACGTGGAGCTGCGCAAAGCGACTGAAATCCATCGGCGCGACGACTTGGGCGTGCTCGATGCGGTCGCGACGGTCGCGCGGGCCGTTGGCTTTGACGACGGCTTCAAAAACGTCCAGCGCGATGCGATTGGCCCGATCGCCGATGGCGTGGAAGGCAAGCTGAAAGCCGGCTTTGTCGCGCTGGATGGCCATCAAAGTGAGTTTCTCCGGATCGCTAGTGAGGATTCCGCTCGTAGAGGGATCGTCGGAATAGGGCTCGAGCATCGCTGCGGTGCGCGAACCCATGGCTCCATCCGTGAAAGCTTTCAGGGCACCCGTCTTGAGCCACGGATCCTTGGTGCCGCCTTGCGCGCGCATGTTCTGCAAATCGTTGAGCGGCAGATTGAACGGGAGCCACTCGGTAATGCGAACAGTGAGCTTGCCTTCCTCTTTCAGCTGTTGGAAAGCCTGGAAATCGGCCCACTCGGAATAATCCTGGACGGAAGTGATGCCGTTCTTGGCGACGTTTTCGAGGACCAGTTCGATTCCCTTGCGGCGCACTTCCGGCGCCGGATCGGGAATCCGTGCCTTCACCAGGGATATGGCCGCATCTTCCTTCAACATTCCCGTGGGCTCGCCCGCCGTATCGCGTTCGATCTCACCGCCCGGCGGATTGGGAGTGGTTTTATCGATTTCCGCACGCTTAAGCGCGAGCGAATTCGCGACGGCCACGTGGCCGGAGATATGTGTGAGGATGACGGGATTCTTGGGAGCGACGGCATCAAGCTGCTGGCGATCGGGGAATTTCTTCTCCGTCCAGAGGGTGTGGTCCCACCCACCACCGGTGATCCATTCACCGTCCTTGTGCTGCGCAACGGCGGCGGCCACGCGCTTCTGCATTTCTTCCGCCGAAGGCACGCCCGTCAGCGGGACAGCAAGTTCGTCCGCGGCAGCGCCACCGAGATGCACGTGCGCGTCATTGAAGCCAGGCATCACAAATTGGCCTTTGAGATTGACGGTCTCGACGCCTTCCAGGCCGCCACCGCAATCGAGAAGGACATGGTCCATCCTGCCAATACAACTGATCTTTCCCTCGCTGACAGCCAGGGCTTCCGCCCACGGATGCGCAGGGTCATTCGTGTAAATGTGGCCATGATTGTAATAGGTCGTCGCGGGAGCCTTTTGAGCTACGCTCGATCTCGCGTGGAATGCAACAACGACGGTGACGACTGCAAAGGGTAGGAGGCCGGCGAGGATTCGAACCCGATCCGTCCGGATGGTCATCGCGATTTTTCCTCGGCAACTCCGGAAACTCCGAGGACGGCAAGTAGTGCGCGCTTCAAACCGGCTTCCCGGCCGGCGGAATCGTACCATTCCTGCAGCGAATGGGCCCCGCCGCCGCTTCCGCCGGCGCCGATGGAGATGGCGTCGATCCCCAGGGACAGCGGAATATTCGCGTCTGTCGAAGAACGCTCGATGCGCGACTGATTGCCTACCACCTCATCGGCGGCACGAAGTGCGGCCAGCAGCGCAGAATCCGGCGACAATTCCCCGCCCGGACGGCTCCCCAGCAATTCGACCTTCCATTCCAGCTTTCCCTTGGAGGGGTCGCGCGCGGAATCCATCTCGTCCCTAACGCCCGCAATGACGCACTCGCGAAGCGCGGATTCCAGGCGTGCCAGCTCGTCTTCGCTTTCGGAGCGAATGTCGACTTTCAGGCGCGCCTCATGGGGAACGGAATTCACCGACGTACCGCCTTCGATTTGGCCAATGTTGAAGGTTGTGCGGGGGTTGGCTGGGACTTTGGTATTGATGAAGCGCACGGACCCGCGGACCAGAGCGTTGATGGGATTAGGCATCCCGAAGTCGGACCAGCTGTGGCCGCCTGGGCCGGTGACCAGAGCTTCAAGCCGGCGCGAGGCCAGCGCTCTGGTCGTCACGTGATCGGTGCCGGAACCATCAAGAACCACCACGGCTTTTAATTTCCCGTGGTAAGTATCGACGAGGGCGCGCATGCCGCGCAGATTGCCTTCGCCTTCTTCGCCAACATCGCCGACGAATAGAACGGTGCGCTGCGGCTTGAGGTGCGCGAACCGCACGGCACGCGCCAGCGCCAGTAGGGCTGCCAAACCGCTGCCATTATCGGAGATTCCCGGTGCGGTCATGCGGCTGCCGTCCCGGTGAACTCTCACCTCCGTGCCGGGAGGAAAAACGGTATCGAGGTGCGCGGCAATGACTACAATTTCTTTTTCATTCACGCCACGCAGTTCCCCGATGACGTTGCCGGCCCTGTCGATCTGCGCCGCCAGCCCGGTTTCGGCCAGTAACTCTTTGACCGCGGCCGCACGCTGTGCTTCCTGAAACGGCGGCGCCGGGATTTCCGTGAGCAGCACCTGTTGGTCGTTGATCCAGGAGATATTGGGCGTGAACCAATCGAGAGCGGCCCGGACCCGTGCGTTGTCCGGAAGCCGTGATGCCAGGGCCTGGGGTGATGCGTGGGAAGGAGCGGCGGAGCGAACCGGCATAACCAGAAGAATAACGCAAACGAGGCCGCGTTTCACCGTCGGTTTGCAGCGTCGTTTCCCGCTCACTTCTCGGCGGCCTCGGTGCACAGGGCGAGAACTTCGGCATCGGAAAGGACGCGCGGGGACTGCTTGGCGGCGTCAAAAATACGCGCCACCGTGGCATCGTCTGCCGGGATGCGGTGCTTCTCCAGCCAGAACAGCACGTTGGACTTGCCACTCATTGGACCGATCTCGATCACCTGATCGAGGCCAAAGAGATGCGCGGGCACACCGCTGTAAACCGCATTGGCAAGTGCCAGATCATTCTTACGAAAGGCCTTGATGAGCGCGGCGGCATGCACGCCCGTCGCGGTGCGAAACGCATCATGGCCGACGACCGGATAATTCAGCGGAATCATCGTGTGCGTGGCTGTCGAGACCTTTTCGCAATATTCCTTCAGCCGGGAAAGATCCTGGTGGATGAGTCCCATGAGCCGAAGATTGACAAGCATTAATTCCATGGGCGTGTTGCCGACCCGCTCGCCGAGGGCGTTGGCGGCAGCGTGGACCTGGTGCGCACCCCCGGCGACGGCCGCAAGTGAATTGGCGATGGCCAGGCCGCGATCGTTGTGACCGTGCCAATCCACGCGGATTTTTTCGCCGGACGGTCTCACCACCTCATCGATAGTGAACTTCACGAGGTTGAACGCCCCACTTGGCGTGGCGTGGCCGACCGTGTCGCAGAGAACGATGGCGCGCGCACCGTTTCGAATGGCCGTAGAATACAGCCGCTTGACGGTATCGGGATCGGTGCGCATCGTGTCTTCCGTGACGTACATGGACGGAAGACCGTTCTGGACCGCGAACCTTACCGCCTTTTCGGTGGTCCGCTCGAGGTGCTCGACCGTCCAGTCTTCCACCAGGCGCCGGATCGGACTGGAGCCAAGAAACGTTGCCGCTTCAATGGCCATGCCCACCATCTGCGAGATCTCTACGATGGGACGGATGTCGTTTTCGTGAGTGCGCGCCGCGCAGTTGGGTTTGATCTTCATCCGCTGCGTGGCGATTTCGCGAGCTAGGGCTTCAGTGTGCCTAAAGGCCCGGGACCCGGCGCCGGGAAGACCGATATTAACCGAGTCGATTCCCAGGGATTCCATCAGATGCAGGATCTCGATCTTTTCTTCGATGCTAGGGTCAACCACGGAGGGATTCTGCAAACCGTCGCGAAGGGTTTCGTCATTCATCAACACGCGGGTGCCTGGAGGAATCGCCGGCGGCGTGGCGGCGTTCCAATCGTAGATCCATTCGTCCTGCTGCACGGCGGGCCTCTTCGGCTGCGAAATCGATAAGACTAGTTGCGCAAAGTGTAGCTCTGCGGCTGTTGCGCGGGATCCGGGCGATACAGCGTCTTGCAGAATTCGCAGCGGTAAATTTCCGCATTCTGACCAATGAGCGCGGCGACTTCCTTCGGGTAATCGTAGTAGCGCTTCAAGTGGCCGTTGCAGAGCTTGCCCTTCTCATCTTTCTCATCGCAGGCGCGCTGTTTGGGCTTGCGCGTCTTGATTTTCGGTGACGCGGCAGTCTCTTCGGGCATGGAGCACCTCCCTACAATCCGTGGTCGCGGAAAAACGTTTTCATGGCACCGCGGGCGTTTCGCAGCTTCGCGCCGATGCCGCCGGAAAATTCGAATTGCAGAAAGGCATCCGCGGCGTGCTCGAGATCCGCACCATAGCGGTACCACCAGGGCTTGGCGCGCCGCGGCAGACCGTCGACATCAATGTATTTCATTTGCACCATTTCGAGGAGGCCGGCTTTGCCATGGGTGCGGCCCCAGCCACTCATGCCACACCCGCCGTGCGGGGCTTCCGCAATGCCGAAATAGCTGATGGCATCGTTTACCATGACCGCGCCGGCGCGGAGTTCGGCGGCCAAAGCCATTCCTCGAGTCTGGTTTCTGGTCCAGACGCTGGCCGCCAGCCTAAACGGTGAATCGTTGGCCCGGGCGATTGCCTCGTTGGCATCCCGCACTGCTTGCATGGCTAGGATCGGCCCGAACGTCTCTTCTTGAAATAACTTCATGGAGGAATCCACGCCCGCGATAATCGTAGGCTCAAAAAAGTTGGCGCCAAGATCAGGGCGCGATTTGCCGCCGCAGCATACCTTCGCGCCGCGCGAGACGGCATCGTCGACTAGATCACTCATGCGTTGAACGTGTTGCGGTCGGATGAGCGGGCCCACGTCGGTCGCAGGATCGCTTCCAGGACCGATGCGCAGTTTCTTCGTCTTCTCCACACAAAGCGCCAGGAATTTTTCCGCCACCGCTTGCTCGACGAACAACCGCTCTACGGAAAGGCATACCTGACCGCAGTTGGTGTAGCCGCCCCAAAGGGCCGCGCTGGAGGCCACCTCAAGGTCCGCATCCGAGAGAACGATCATGGCATCCTTGCCGCCAAGTTCAAGCACGGAGGGGATCAGCTTTCTTGCGCAAGCTTCGGCAACCCGGCGGCCGGTAGTCACGCTTCCAGTGAATAACACTTTGTCCGGCAAGGCCTCGATCAAGGCCTGGCCGAGGTCCCCGCCCCCCTGGACAACGGTGACAAGGCTTGCTGGGAAATGCGCGTCGATGAAAAGTTTCTCGATCAGCGATCCGCATTGCGGCGTGAAGTCGCTGGTCTTCGAAACCACGGCATTCCCCGCGGCGATGGCCGGGATGATCTGGCTGAGCGGGATTGCCAGCGGGTAGTTCCACGAAGAAATGATGGCAATGACACCGAGAGGCTGGTAGGCCAGATAGCCACGTTTGGCTTTCGCGGCGGTGCTGTGATGCGGAACCCGACGCGTGCGAAGAGCGCTCCCGACATTCCCGGACCAGTATTCCGCGGAATCGAGAGCAACGAAAACATCCGCAAAGAGGGCTTCCACGCGCGGCTTGCCGGATTCGCGCACAACCGCGTCAGCCAATTCAATGCGCGAGGCCATGATTCGTTCGCGGAGGCCGCGCAACTTCTCGCAGCGATCGCGGATCGGAAGCTTCGCCCATACATCCTGGGCCGCTCGCGCACGTGAAACGATCTCCGGGAGCAGTGACGGCGGCGTTTTCTCAATATGCCCAAGGACTTCCCCCGTGGCCGGATTGATCGAAGGAAGCGCGTCAATGGGAATGCCCGTGGCCGCCATAAGCGTGATTCTAACCGATTTTGAGGCCAGCGGGTGGCCGCGTCATTCTGGCGCCTGCTGACTTCACTGTTTTTCGACAGGAGAACCAGGCCGCCGGACTAGCGGGCTGATTTCGAAGTGAAGAGCGGTAGGTTTTCCGCCTTCCAGCGCATTGCGTCGTGGATGCGACTCCGGCCGCTCGGATGGTCGAAGAAGACCCACTCTTCGAATGGGTCGGGGTTCATCTTGCGATACTCGCCGAGATGGATGGCCGCCTGCGCAAAGCCGTCGGGCTGTCTGCTGGCGTTCAGGCCGTACATATCGGCTTCGTGTTCGTTGGTGCGGATGTGGGTGTTAAAGAATGGCGTGTATACGAAGGCAAAGAGCGAAGCCAAAAGGAAGACCAGGGGAAGCACCGCGGTATCCCCAATTCCGTGCACCTGCCAGCGTTCTCCCCAGCGAGCCAGGGCCCGTTCAAGGGACCACCGCAGGGAAGCGAAGATGATCACGATGACAACAGAGAAGTAGAGAATGTCCTTGGCAATGTGGTGAAGAACGTAGTGGCCCATTTCATGGCCCATAACGGACTGAATTTCTTCGGGCGATCCGCGACGCAGTAAGTTGTCGTTGAGCGTGATGCGCATGGTTTGGCCATAGCCGCTGACGTTCGCGCTCATGCGCGTGGTCTGGCGCGAGGCGGCCATCTGGTAGACCTTTCGCGCGGGAATCCCATTGGCGCGCGCCAGGCTCAGGATGGGCTCGGTGATCCGCGGGTCTTCAAGCACCGTATATTTATTGAGGAGCGGGAAGATCAAGACCGGCGCAATCATCACAATGAAAATCAGAAAGACCATGGAGACAACGGCGCCCCAGATCCACCAGGTGTGCGGCAGCCGGCGAACCACGCCGACAAGCACCACCGCCACGATTCCGCCGAAGACGAGGTTCACGGGAAGAATGATGAGCTGGTCGCCGAGCCAGGGGAGGAGAGTCTGGGTCGCCAGCCCGTATTGCCGCTCACGGAAATAGCCTTCGTATAGACCAAGAGGAGCGTCCGATCGTCGTGACCATCAGAAATTCCGACCAGTAGATGAAGGTCTGTAATGGCTTGAAGCGCGTGGCGCGTTCGGCGAAGTTCCTCATTGCCGCGGACCAGCCAAAACGCAGCAAGAAAAGATAAAGTGCTGCGCCATAGAGGAAATCCCAAAGGATCAGCCAGTATCCGCCTTCAAAGTAAGCGTCGGAACGCGCGCGCGCGCTGGCGGGGATTTCCGCCAAGTAGGCGTTGGTCGCGGCATCGGTGTCGAAATGTTCAGAAGGCTGCGCGGCGGCGGGAAATTGAATTACCTCCGGCATCACCGCGGCAGGCTTAGCAACGGGACCCGGTGATTGCAGCGTTTGAGAAACGCCCACGCTTCGGAGTAGCGCGACAACAACCAGCCCGGCAAAGATTATGCTGCGAAAAATCATAGATGCTCCTGTGAACATACCGGGAAGTTCCGCACTCGCATCATGAGGCTCAAACAGACCTTGAGTTTTTCGGCTTCATTCTGGGCTACCGGCACAATGCGAAGCTGAACCAACAATAGTTTCCCGGTGAGAAGAAAATATCTTATGGTCGTCCGAGCCGCCACGCCTCGTCGTGCTGTACTTCGACCATCACCAGGCCATGCGACGGTACGGTGGGCCCGGACTTAGAGCGGTCTCGAAGTTCGTACAAACGATCGATATCCGCAGGCGCGAGTTTCCCGCGCCCGACGTCCAGCAGGGTGCCCACCATTTTGCGCACCATATAGCGAAGGAACGAGCGTCCGCGAACGGTGAAAACCAGTTCCTCGTTGTCGGCGCTGCGCACCAACTCAGTCGAAAATATTTCGCGCTCGGTGGAGCGCTCTTTGTCGTCCTCTTCGGAGCCCGTGGAAGCCGCAAACGAGGCAAAGTCGTGCGTCCCGACAAAACGGGCTGCGGCATCGCGCATGGCATCCTCATCGAGCGGAAACGGATAATGGAGGACGTAACGCCAAACCATCGGTGGCACGACTTTCCCGCGGTACAGCCGGTAGCGGTAGGTCTTGCCCCGCGCCGACCAGCGCGCATTGAAATCTGGGCCCACCTGCTCAGCCGCAGCGATTCGAATCGCTGGAGGGAGCAACGCGTTCAGTGCGCGTTGAAATTCTTGTGCCGACAATTGAGATTGTGTTCGAAAGCTGCCTACTTGGCCAAGCGCGTGAACGCCGGCGTCGGTGCGTCCGGCGGCATGCAAAACGACGTTTTCCTGAGTCAAACGCCGAAGCACGCCAACGATTTCCCCCTGAATTGTTGGCCGCTGCGCCTGCATCTGCCAGCCGTGGAAATCGGTGCCGTCGTAAGCGATGGTGAGCTTGAAATAACGCATGCGGGGGCGAGGACCGCCGGGTCAGGGCGCGGTGCGAACGAAGCGGCTCCCCGGCTTTACCGCTACGCTGCCGCCGCGGCAGAGCGGACAATCCTCTTCCTCGTAGCTGGCGATGGGCAGTTGAATCAGCGACTGCGCTTCCACTTCGAAGTCGATCTTCCCGCCGCTCCGATCGATCAGTGCACCGGCAGCAACAACACGGGCCCCGGCCTCTTCCACGACCCGAATCGTTTCCTGAGTGGAGCCCCCGGTAGTCCACACGTCTTCAACAACGAGAACATGCTGGTTGGGAGTGAGCGAGAAACCTCGGCGCAGCGTCATCATGCCGCTGGCATCGCGCTCCACAAAAAGCGCCGGCGTACCAGTGCCGAGTGAACCCTTCATTTCCGGCAGCGCCCGAGCAACTTCCTGCCCGATGATCAGGCCCCCTATGGCCGGTGAGACAACCGCCTCAATCCTAGCGTCGGAAAAGAGAGCCGCCAGCGCCTGCCCGAGCTTCTCGGCGAAGCGCGGATATTGCAAGACAAGCGCGCACTGGACGTAGGTGGCGCTGTGCAAGCCGCTGGACAGCTCAAAATGCCCATGGCGGATGGCGCCCGCCGTCTCGAACAGTTTCAGCAATTCTTCACGTTTTAGCATTCGGCTCAGCTAACAGCTGGCAACTCCTAAGCGTCGAAATGTCAGCAGCCTAGCCGCCGCTCCCCGCGTTGTCAAGGAAGAGCGCCCCTGTTAGACTGCTTTTTTCGCCGGTCGGGGCGGCGCAGCCCGCGCGACGGTTTCTTCGCCGTCCTAGGTGGGTGGTCGCGAGATCGTCAGTTTTCGCTGGTGACCGCAAAACGGTCAACTTCTTGAAACAAATTCCATTCTGCGAACGTTTTACAGAGTTGAGTCAACATAATTAAGCCCCTTGAGGGATGAATCTTGAGGATAAGGAGTCCTATGAAGACGCTGTATGCTCGACCGCTGTTGGCCGCCATACTGGCCGTAACGCTCGTGGGAGGGCCCGTTGCCCCGGCCTTCGGGCAGGAAGCGCCGCAAAATACGCAAGCAGCTCCCGCCAAGACAGCCACACCAATCGTGCCGGTCTCTCTTGGCTCGGCGAAGTACAGCTATAGCCGGGCGCCCAAGCCATTTCCGAATCTCCTCGCCCCGTACAGTCCCATCAAGGTCGAAGCGCCTGGCCTCACCAATTCGCCCCGCATCGACCAGCTCATCCACGACGGAAAACTGGAGTTAAGCATGCAAGAGGCAGTGGAGTTGGCGCTGGAAAACAGCATGGACATCGTGGTGCAGCGTTATAACCCCTGGTTCGCGGACACAGGCATCCTAAAGGCGAAAGCGGGAGGTTTTGGAGGCGCCACTCCGGGCGCGATATTTGGGGGTTCGAGCGCGAGCAATCCGCTGCTGAATTTCGATCCGGTGATCACCACGATCGTCAGCATCGACGACCGCAACGTCCCCGTCAACAATCCTCTGACTTCCGGCACCGGCACGGGGCTTTCATCGCTCGCCAGACTGACCCTGCACACGGCCACCTTCAACACCCAAGTTGCCCAGGGTTTCCAGACCGGAACGACCTTTTTCACCGCCTGGGACAACACGCGCTCTTCTTCCACCTCGGCCGCCAACTTGTTCAACCCTTCCGTGCAGTCTTCGATCTTCGTTGGATTCCAGCAACAGTTGCTAAACGGATTCGGGCGTTCCGTCAACACGCGCAACATCCGCATCGCCAAGAACAACCGCAAAATCGCGGACTGGGCCTTCACCCAGCAGGCCATCACCACCGTCACGAACACCATCACCGCCTATTGGGAACTGGTCTACGCCCGGGAAAACGTGAAAGTTCAGCAGCAAGCCGTAACCGTGGCCGAGAAGTTATACAACGACAACAAGAAGCAGTTGGAAATCGGCACGATGGCCCCGCTCGAAGTGACCCGCGCCGAATCCGAAGTCGCCACCGATCGCCAAAACCTGATCCTGGCGCAGACCGTGCACCTTCAGAATCAGCAGATTCTGAAGAACGCCATCAGCAAGAATCCGCTCGCGCCCAATCTCATAAACGTCGAGATTATTCCGACAGAACTCCCGTCCCGGCCGGAAGCCATTGAAGCCCCCTCGTTTGAAGAAGCCGCCAAAGAAGCATTTGCCAAGAGGCCGGAACTGCAGGAAGAAGCGCTCAACCTGTTGAACGGGGCGATCGACGTACAAGCCACCCGCAATGCGCTGTTACCAACAGCGACACTTACCGCGCAATACAGCACGGTTGGACTCGCCGGCAACCAGGCAACGTTCACCACTGCGACGATCGCAGGAGCTCCAGTTGTAGACGCCAATGGGAATCCGATTCCGGGCGGACCCTTTCTTCCCGCCACGCAATTCACACCGAATGGCACCGCACAGGCCGGCTTCGGCGACGCCATGAGTTCCGCGCTTCACAATAATTTCCCGGACTATCAAGTATCCTTGAACGTGCAGATCCCTATCCGTAACCGCTCCGCACAAGCCGACAACCAGCGCGCTATTCTAACGCAGCGTTGGCTCGAGGCGCAGTTGCAGCAAATGAAGAACGCCGCGCTGCTCGACGTGCGCAATACCTACATCGCGCTCACCCAAGACCGTGCCCAGGTCGATGCCGCCAGCAAGGCGCGCGAACTGCAGCAGCAAACGTTTGATGCGGAGCAGAAGAAGTATCAGCTCGGCGCATCGACCGTATACCTGGTCATTCAGACCCAACGCGACCTAATCAACGCCCAGGGCACGGAGCTGCGCGCCTTGGCCAATCTCGCCGAAGCCAAGGCCAATTACGAGCGCGCCGTCGGACGCACACTCGAAGTCAATCGCGTCTCCATCGCCGATGGCAAGACCGGAGAAGTCGAGCGCGAGACGCTCATTCCCGGCACGTTGCACGGTCAAGTGGTTGGTACGGAGAAGCTTTCTTTCAACGCCGGCCAAAGGTAATTCTCGCAGCCAATTTTTCCTGCCAGCTCGGGCGCGCTCGCCCGGGCCCTTTTTTGTTGTGCTCGCGCTCCGCGTAGTTTTCCGCACCAAATCCACGGCACTCTTGCCCCTTCCCGGCCTTTCGCATAGCATTAATCTTGGTTATGTCGCGATTCGTTTTTTCGAATCTCTACCGGGGGCCATGCGCATGAGCGAACCATCCAAGGGCACCACGCAAGCCGCGCCTCCGACCGAGACGTCTTCACTAGATCGGGCGCCCAGCGCCAAAGAACAAGCCTGGGAGAAGAACACCCTGCGGCCCACGCTGGAAAAAAGCCCCGAGAGACAGCCCGAATTCACCACCCTTTCCGGGCATGCGATTCGCAGGCTCTATACCAGAGCGGATCTGACGAATTGGGATCCTGACCGGGATCTTGGTTTCCCTGGTGAGCCCCCGTATACCCGTGGCATTCATTCGGCAATGCACCGCAGCCGGCTGTGGACCATGCGGCAGTTCGCGGGCTTTGGAACAGCCGAAGACACCAACCAACGCTTCCGCTATCTGCTCGCACGGGGCCAGACAGGCCTGTCCACGGCCTTCGATTTGCCCACTCTAATGGGCTACGACTCCGATCACCCGCTCTCGGAAGGAGAGGTCGGCAAGTGCGGCGTGGCCATCAGTTCGCTCGCCGATATGGAGGTGCTCTTCGACAAGATTCCGCTGGCCAATGTCACCACCTCCATGACCATCAATTCGCCGGCGGCGATCATCTGGGCGATGTATCTGGCGGTGGCTGAAAAGCAGGGCGCGGACTGGAAGAAAATTTCCGGCACGCTCCAAAACGACATATTGAAGGAATACATCGCGCAGAAGGAATACATCTACCCGCCGGAACCCTCGATGCGGCTGGTGATCGACACGTTCGAATTCGGGGTAAAAAACACACCCAAATTCAACACCATTTCAATCAGCGGCTACCACATCCGCGAGGCCGGCTCGACCGCCATTCAGGAACTGGCCTTCACACTGCGCGATGGCATGGAATACGTCGAATGGGGAATGCGCCGGGGTCTCGACGTGGATCAATTTGTGCCGCAGCTTTCCTTTTTCTTTAACGCGCACAATGATTTCTTCGAGGAGATCGCCAAGTACCGCGCCGCGCGCCGCATCTGGCACAAAGCCATGGTCGAACGCTACAAATCAAAGAATCCGCGCTCCTGGGCACTGCGATTCCACACGCAAACCGCGGGATGCTCGCTAACTGCTCAACAGCCGTACAACAACGTGGTGCGCACCGCGATTCAAGCGCTCGCCGCGGCGCTGGGGGGAACCCAATCATTGCACACGAATTCGCTCGACGAAGCCTGGGCGCTGCCAACGGAGTTCGCCGCGACGATTGCCCTGCGCACCCAGCAGATCATCGCCCACGAAACCGGCGTCACCAACACCGTCGATCCGCTGGGTGGCTCCTACTTCGTCGAAACTCTCACCAACGAAGTCGAGCGTGGCGCGTGGGAATACATAGCGAGAATCGACGCCATGGGCGGCATGGTCGCCGCCATCGAGCGCAGCTACCCGCAGCGGGAAATCGCCGAAGCCTCCTACCGTTACCAAATGGCTGTGGACAAAAAGGAAAAGATCATCGTCGGCGTAAATGATTTCGTAGCCGACGAAAAGCCCTTGGACATTCTGCAAATTGACGAGACCGTGGCGCACCGCCAGGCCGCCCGCTTGAAAAAGCTCCGCGCCGACCGCTCCCAGGGCGAGATCGATCGCCGCCTCCATGCTCTCCGCGACGCAGCCCAAGGAAAAGGCAATCTCATGCCGTTCATCTACGACGCCGTGAAGTCCTACGCCACGCTCGGCGAAATCTGCGACGCCCTCCGCGATGTCTTCGGCATCTACGAAGAGGTCGCCATTACCTGAGTCTTGCTTCATGAGGGTCAGTGAGCCAGCGGTGGAAGTGGGTCGACTCGTTGGTCCGGGACTTCTAGTATCGGCTTGCGCAGAACCCTGTCTGCGGCCCCCCGACTCGGACTCTTGGTCAACTTCAATGTGCCGGTACTCGAACGGGGAATAAAGCGCTATATCATTTGAGCCTACCAACGGACGAGAAGAGAAGCTAATACCGAGGGCAGAAAACACGGATCCAGAGATCACCTCAGAGAAGAGGAAGCGCAATGCCGGAAAAGAAAATCCGCGTGCTGATTGCCAAGCCGGGGTTGGATGGCCACGACCGCGGCGCCAAAATCATCGCGCGCGCATTGCGTGATGCCGGAATGGAAGTCATCTACACCGGCTTGCGCCAAACTCCGGAGATGATCGCCTCCGCCGCCGTGCAGGAAGACGTCGACGTAATCGGCCTCTCCATTCTCTCCGGCGCGCACAACACCATCTGCCCCCAACTGATGAAACTCCTCCACGACAAAGGCATGAGCGATGTCACCGTCCTCGTCGGCGGCATCATCCCCGAAGCCGACATCCCGGCCCTGAAGCAATCCGGCATCGCCGAAATCTTCCTTCCTGGAACCTCCACCCAAGACATCGTGGATTTCATCCACAAGCGCGTCGCGCTGTCCTAATCCCCCAACGCCATGGCGACAGGACAAAGCCTACCCGGCGAATTTATCGTGACGGTACCTCATCCGTTGTTGGCGATGAACTTCCTTGATTCTCTGTTTTTCTTCTTGTCGCGCTTGGGGGTCCATTTTTCGCCGGAGAAATTCCTGCTCGCGCAAAGCTTCCGGCGGCTTTCAACACGCGCCGGATCCAGTCGTCCCGTGCTCAATGCCGCCCGGACCGCGCACCCCGGCTCCGCTTCATGACGGCAATCGCCGAATCGGCATTTTGCCGCCAGCAAATCAATGTCGCCAAAAACTTGCGCAACACCGCTCTCCGCGTCCCACAGTTGCATCTCGCGCAAGCCCGGAGTGTCCATCAGCAGCGCGCCCCCCGGCAAGACAAACAGTTCACGCGTCGTGGTGGTGTGCCGCCCGCGGCTATCGCAATCGCGAACCGCTTGCACGTCCTGGACCGTCTGTCCCAGAAGCCGGTTCGCCATCGTTGATTTGCCCACTCCGGAAGAACCTAAAAGCACCACGGTGTGACCCGGACAGAGAAACTCCTCCAATTCACCAAAGCCCTGCCCCGTTCTCGCGCTGACGACGCGCACCGCTGTGCCCGCGGCGACACGCTGCATCTCCGCGGCCTTCTGAAGCGCCTCGTTCGAAGCGTCGGCCTTGTTCAACACGATGACTGGCCTAGCCCCGGACTCCCAGCACTGCGCGAGATATCGTTCGACGCGTCGCGGATTGAAATCGCCGTCCAATGCGGACAAGAGCAACGCCGTGTCCACATTCGCTGCAATCACTTGTTCCTCCACTTTCTTGCCCGGCGATTTGCGCACAAACTTGCTTCGCCGCGCCAACACCTCCTGGATCACCGCGGTCGTGTCTTTACCATGGACTTCCGCCGCCACCCAATCTCCGACTGCCGGCCAATCTGCGCCGTCGTCCGCGGCGAGACGCAGCTTGCCGCTGGCTGAAGCCCAGCATTCCCGGAAGTCTCCCGCGACGCGCCAGAATTCCCGTTGCTGTCGCACAACACGCGCCGGTACTGTACTTTTCCGGTTGCCGCGCTGCCAAAACGTTTCAAAGTACGAATTCCATCCCCATTCAGTAATAGACACGGAAAACCTCCCGCAACCGTGGCGCAAGGCACGGCCGTCGCTAGGGCCAATAGCAAAACAGCATTGGTTCCAAGTGGGTTTGCAATGCGGGAGGCGTGAGGCGGTCAGTTCGCCGAAGCCGCGGAGACACACCTGCCCGCCAGAACTTTAGTAATGATTCGCACAGGCGCCTCCGTGGTTGAAATGAAGGCTCCCGCGGTTGAGCAAGTACCTTCTAGTTACATCTTAGCGACGGGCCCAGTTCGAGTCAACACTCGAAACCTTGGGGATCAGTGAACCACCTTCCCATCGGTGTCCCGAACCTCGACCTTGCCCAGCTTCAGCTTCTTCATGTCCTCTTCGATCTTCGCGCGGTCGCCCACCGCAAGAACGATCATCTTATCCGGGTGAATGTATTTCTGCGCCATGCTCTGCGCTTGCTCGATGGTCACGGCATTGATGCGATCCGGAAGATTCGAATAGTAGTCCAGCGGCAAATCGTAGGTGAAAAGCTCGGCGAAGCTGGCCGCCGCGTCTGTGCCGCGCTCGAACCGCCCCGGCAGCGACCGCGCGATGGAATCCTTCGAAAGAAGGAGTTCCGCTGGCGTCATTTCTGTTTCTCGCATCCGGCGCAATTCGTTTAACACTTCCGAAGTCGCGGGCGCGGTTACGTCCGTCCGCACGTCCGAAAACGCAAAGAACGGTCCCGGGGCGCGATGATAAACGAAACCGGATCCTGCTCCGTAGGTGTACCCGTGCGCTTCGCGCAAGTTCATGTTGATGCGGCTCGAGAAAAGCCCGCCCAGATCCGTGTTCATCACTTCCACGGGCACATAGTCTGGAGTCGATCGTGCCAAGCCCATCGAGAAGCACACCAGCGTTGTCTGCGGTGCTCCCGGACGGTCCACAAGAATCAACTTGGCATCCGTTGACTCCGGCGAGCCAGGGGCCGCCGGAGCCGACCTCCCGGCCGTCCACGCGCCGAACTGTTTTTCCAGGAGCGGCTTCAATACGGCCAATTTGATGTTTCCCGTAACAATCAGCGCCGCATTGTCCGGAAAATAATTCTGCTGCCAGAAGTGCAGCAGATCCTCGCGCGATATCGCTTTGACGGATTCCGTCGTGCCGCTGTCCGGAAATCCGTAGGTGTGCCGCGCTCCATAAAGAGCCGCGCTGAGCACGCGGGTCGCCAGAGCAAATGGCTCGTCTTTTTCCTGCACAATCCCGGTCAGCCGTTCGGAGCGAACGCGCTCGATCTCCGCCTGCGGAAAATTGGGATGGAGCGCAACATCGCCGAGCAGTTCCAGCGCCTCGGGAAAATTCCGTGAGAGCGAGCGCGTGGATATTCCAGTCGTGTCGGTCCCCGCGCCGGAGTTCAGCGTCGCGCCCAGTTCCGCGGCGCGATCCGCGATCTGCAGCGCGGAGCGCGTTGTCGTTCCCTGCTGTAGCATGCGCGCGGTCATGCTCGCAAGCCCCGGCCGGTCCACCGGGTTGACTCCGCTCCCCGCGAGTAAAACCAGATTCGCGGCCACCAGCGGCAATCCCGGTCTTTCGCTGTACAGCACGGTCAATCCGTTGGCCAGCTTGAATTTTTCCGGAACCGGCAGGTGCAGGGCACTGGCAGGACCCGCCTTTGGCGCGTCTTTCCGCCACTCCGCATCGGGGTTGACCGCTTCCCCGTTGTTTTTGGATGGGTCCTTCGGCTCAGCCTTCGGCGTGGCCACCTCAGGCCCCAGATCCTGTTGGCCCGGCAAGCCGTAGATCACCGCGTGTTGACGGCCATTGAGCTGGCCCTGCACGAACGCTTGAATCGATTCGGTTGTGGCATTTTCGTACCGCCCGATATCCGCCGTCAGAAAATCCGGCGTTCCCAAGTAGTGGTTATAGCTGTTCAGCCGGTCCGCGACACCTCCAAATCCGCCCAGCGTCTCGAGACCGGCGATGATTCTCGATTCGATCACGTTTCGCGCCCGCGTGAGCTCTGCTGCCGTAGGTCCGTCTTTACGGAACGCGTCCAACTCCGCATTGATTGCTTTCTCGAGATCTTCGGGTTTCACGCCGGACTTTGCTGTGGCCTGCACCTCAAACACCGAACCAAGAATCAGCGACTGCTGATTCACTGCCACGTCCTGCGCGATCTGCTTTTCATACACAAGTTTTTTGTACAACCGGCTGGATTTTCCTCCGCCAAGAATGGTGGCCGCAAGATCCGCTTCGGCGTCGCCCGGCTTGAAGATCGGCGAGGTCAGCCATCCCATGTAAACCCGTGGAAGCTGGACGTTATCGTGAATCACCGCGTGACGCTCAGATGTAATCGCCGGAGTGTGTGCTTTGATCTTCGGCACGTCCTCGCCGCGCTTCAGTGGCCCAAAATACTTGTTCACCAACTCGCGCGCCTTCTCCGGATCGAAGTCCCCAACAATCGCCAGGCTCGCGTTGTTCGGCGCGTAATAGAGCTTGAAGAAATTCCGCACGTCCTCCAGCTTCGCAGACTGAATATCGAGGTGCGAACCGATGACTTCGCCGTAGTAAGGATGCTCTTTCGGAAAGAGCTGATGGAACAGCCCTTCTTCCACCACGCCGTAGGGAGCGTTCTCCACGCTTTGCCGGCGCTCATTGCGGACCACGTCTTGCTGATTCGAAAGATTGGCTTGGTCCAGTTTGTCCGGCAAATAGCCCATGCGGTCGGACTCCAGCCATAGCGCCAGCTCCAGCTGATTCGAAGGCAGCGTTTCGAAATAGTTGGTGCGGTCAAAATCGGTCGTGCCGTTGATATCCGACGCCCCCGCGGCTTCCAGGTAGTGGAAATGCGAACTCCCCGGCACGTGCCTCGATCCTTCGAACATCATGTGCTCGAATAGATGCGCGAAACCGGTGCGGCCCGGGAGTTCGTTCGCGGGACCCACGTGGTACCACAGGTTCACCGCCACCATCGGCAGTCGATGATCCTCGGAGAGGATGACCTCGAGGCCATTCTCGAGTTGGTATTTTTCAAATTTCAGTTGTGGCACGTCGAGTGACGCGGGCTTGGCCCCCGGCGGCTTGGTGCCCGTTTGTGCTGTGGCTTTGGCCGGAGATGCCGCCGGCTTTTGCGCGGACCATGCATTCAGGCAGGCCAGCAAAGCGAGCAAACCAAACGACAATGCCTTCTTACCAAGAAGCCCCATGACGGTGTCCTTTCGATACGACGATATGGCGATTAGGCAACGGACAACAGGCGCGGATGTCCTCTAAAGCCCGGCTGTTAGCTTACCTTGCTTCTCGGCGAGTGCAAGTATTTACGCTCCTGAGTC
Organism: Acidobacteriota bacterium; assembly: GCA_003225295.1. Taxonomy (GTDB): domain Bacteria; phylum Acidobacteriota; class Terriglobia; order Acidiferrales; family UBA7541; genus Acidiferrum. The sequence continues at coordinate 103,168 of QHYZ01000091.1, forward strand.
ATGCCCATGCGGTTCGCACAACTGCGGTCAAAACTCGTATACTGTCACACTCGGTTCTCGATCTTTCCAGAGCGGGACTTTTTCATTGCTTGCTTGTGCGTGAGGACTTCGCGTGTCAGATTCGGTCCTGAAAACCAGTGCCAATCGTAAGTCTCCAGAATTCGAAAAGAACGCCCGCCGCGCCATCGATTTGCTTACCACCATCAAGAACGAGGAAGAACAAATTCGCGTGGGTGGCGGCGCAAAGGCCATCGAATCGCAGCACAAAAAGGGCCGCTTGACCGCCCGCGAGCGCATCGCCAAGTTGATCGATGCGGGTTCTCGCTTTTTTGAATTGGGAATCTATGCAGCGTACGAAATGTATGAAGAATGGGGTGGCGCACCGAGCGCTGGCACCATCACCGGACTGTCGAAAGTGTGCGGACGCACGTTCATGCTCATTGCCAATGATGCGACCGTAAAAGCCGGTGCGTTTTTCCCGATGACCGCAAAGAAGGTGATTCGCGCCCAAAACATCGCCATGGAGAATAGGATTCCCACGATTTATCTGGTGGATTCCGCGGGAATTTTCTTGCCCCTCCAGGAAGATGTTTTCCCGGATACGGATGATTTTGGGCGCGTCTTCAGAAACAACGCAGTAATGAGCGCGCTGGGGATTCCGCAAATCACCGCGATCATGGGGATGTGCGTGGCGGGCGGAGCGTATCTGCCGGTGATGTGCGACCACATCTTAATGACCGAAGGCTCGGGATTATTTTTGGCCGGCCCCGCCCTGGTCCAAGCTGCGATCGGCCAGAAAACCTCTGCCGAAGATCTGGGCGGGGCGAAAATGCACGCACAGATTAGCGGCACGGTGGACTTTCGCGAGCCGGATGATGATGCGTGCATCAGAAGGATGCGCGCTCTGGTCGACAAAATGGGAGCGCCCAACCCTTCGCCCTTCAGCCACGTGAAATCGCGCGACCCGCTCTATTCAGGTGAGGACATCTACGGGATATTTTCGAGCGATCCCGGAAGGCAGTACGAAATGCGCGAAATTATTGCGCGCCTCGTGGACGCCAGCGAATTCGAGGAATATCGCGCGGAGTATGGCGAAACTCTTCTTTGCGGTTATGCGCGAATTGGCGGTTGGGCCATCGGAATTGTTGCCAACCAGAAAAAGCATGTGCACACGCTGGCGCGCGGTTCGGACCAGAAGCGCATCGAATTTGGCGGCGTGATTTACACCGAGTCCGCCGAAAAAGCGGCGCGCTTCATTCTCGACTGCAACCAGAACCGCATTCCGCTTGTTTTTCTGCACGACGTAAATGGCTTCATGGTCGGCAAGGACGCGGAGTGGAGCGGCATTATCCGCGCTGGCGCGAAAATGGTAAACGCCGTGGCCAACAGTGTGGTGCCAAAAATAACCGTAATTCTGGGGGGCAGCTTCGGCGCGGGAAATTACGCTATGTGCGGCAAAGCCTACGACCCGCGTTTCATGTTCGCGTGGCCCACGGCGCGCTTCGCGGTAATGGGCGGAGACGCCGCCGCCAGCACGCTCGTCGAAATCAAATTGAAGCAGCTCGAGCGCGAAGGCAAAAAAGTCGACGAAAAACAAAAGAAGGAACTATACGAATCGGTGCGCGCAACGTACGAGCATCAGACCGATCCGCGCTACGCCGCTGCTCGTTTGTGGGTCGATGCCATCATCGATCCCGCGCGCACGCGTGAGGCCCTGACTTGGGCCCTCGAAACTGCCGCGCTGAATCACGAAATCCGCGAATTCAAAACGGGAGTCCTGCAGACCTGACATGGAAAACACCAAAGTGATCGAGTGTCCACGCGATGCCTGGCAGGGATTGCCGGATCTCATCCCCACGGAATACAAAGTTGACTATTTGAAAGAACTGATCGCTGCCGGATTCAGGCATATCGACGCAATCAGTTTTGTTTCGCCGAAACACGTCAAGCAGACGGCGGACAGCGAAGAGGTGATGGCAAGATTGAATGCTTCCCTCCCCGCTGGTTGGGAGCGTCCCGAGATTATCGGAATTGTGGTGAATGAAAAAGGATTGCAGCGGGCACTGGCGACGCCGGGGGTGACGACCATTGGATATCCCTATTCGATTTCGGCGTATTTCCGGCGGGCCAACGCCAACATGACACGGGACGAATCCCGTCTGCTGGTCGAGAAGCTGAAGAAAGACACAGCGGCGGCAAATCGCGGCCTGGTCATTTACATTTCGATGGCGTTTGGGAATCCGTACGACGAGCCGTGGGGTCCGGAAATCGTGGCGGATACTTTGGAGTGGCTAAAGGACATTCGAGTGCGGACGGTTTCGCTGGCAGACACAGTGGGCACCGCTTCGCCGCAGCTCGTCGGCGATTTGTATGGCAGCGTGAAGGAGCACGTCGCGGGAATCGAACTGGGAGTTCACTTGCATAGCCGGCCGGAAAATGCGGAAGAAAAGATTCTGGCAGCCTACGAAGCGGGATGCCGGCGCTTTGATGGCGCTTTGACCGGGCTTGGCGGCTGCCCCTTTGCGGGAGACAATCTAGTCGGGAACATCGCCACGGAGGATGTTCTTGCCGCCCTGCGGAAGGCGCGTGCCGATCCCGGAATCGATTCGGCGCGGCTGACGAGAGTGATCGAAATGACCAACGAGATCCGCGCGAAGTATGCGCATGCCCCAGTTGTAAATTGAGGAGGTGTTTCCCAAAATGTATTCCACACTTCTTCTCGACATAAGCGGAAATCTCGCCACCATCACGCTCAACCGGCCGGAAAAGCGCAACGCCATCTCCACCCAAATGATGGCTGAACTGCAGACGGCCTTGGATGAGATTGAAAGAGGCCACGCTCGTGTAGGGATTCTGACCGGGGCGGGCACTGCATTTTGCGCGGGCATGGATTTAGACATGCTTGCCGCGATCGCGAAACAATCTCCCGCGGAAAATCAGGAAGACTCGCGACGGATTGCCAAGCTGTTCCGCAGGATCTGGAGTTTTCCCAGGCCGCTCATAGGGGCGGTAAACGGGGCAGCTTTCGCCGGGGGCTGCGGAATCGCCACGCTGTGCGACTTCACGCTGGCCGTCCCGGAAGCAAAATTCGGGTACACGGAAGTGCGGATCGGTTTTCTCCCCGCAATTGTTTCCGTGTTTCTGACCAGGCAGATCGGGGAAAAGCGCTGCCGTGATTTATTGCTTACCGGCCGCATCATCGAAGCGGCTGAAGCGAAGGAATTCGGCCTCGTGTCGGAGGTGGTTCCGGCCGACCGCTTGATGAAGCGCGCCGAGGAGCTTGCGGACCTGCTGATCGCAGCAAGCCCCAGCAGCCTGACTCGTTCCAAACGCCTTCTGGTATCCTCGGCGGCTGCAGGCGTGGATCACGATTTGGAACGCGCCATCCTGGAGAATGCGCGCATTCGTTGTACCCCCGATTTTCAAGAGGGACTCGCTTCGTTTCTGGAAAAACGCAAGCCCGTCTGGCAGGGCGAAAAACAGTGACTGGTTTTTAGTCGCCGCTTGATGGTTGTTGATGGTGGGCTGTAGTTTTTGGCTTTCTATTCTTATTTCACGTCATTGAAATAAGCGCCGGCGCGCGATTCATAGCCGCGGGCGGCGCCAATCGGCTCGATTGCGAGAAATCGGGAGATCGATGATTGAATATCACGATGCGATGGTGCGCGTGCGCTACGCGGAAACAGATCAAATGGGTGTGGTCTATCATGCCAACTATCTCGTCTGGTTCGAGGTTGGGCGCGTCGAACTGATGCGCACTCTAGGCTTCGAGTACAAGCGCATGGAGATCGAGGACGACTGTCGCATCGTAGTTGCTGATGTGCACTGCCGATATCATCATGCAGCGATGTACGATGAAGTCCTGTGCATCCGGACACGTATCGCGGAATCCCGGAATCGTGTGATCAAGTTTTCCTATGAGGTGATTCGCGATTCGGACGGAAAAGTCCTGGCCAACGGCGAGACAACGCACGTGATTTGCGGGAGCAACGGCCGGCCGAAATTGCTGCCCAAGAAATACTACAGCGTCTTTAGCACCATCGTCGCGCCGCAACCCGACCGGAGCAACGCGTGAGCGTCGCCCTTAGCGGAAACGATTTGACCTTTCTGCATCTCCACGACGTTGCCCTGCGTGGCGCCGAAGTTCAATTAACGGCTTCGGCCATCGAGCGGATGAACGCTTCGCGCGCGGTGGTTGAGCGCCTGGTGGCGTCGGGGGCAACGGCGTACGGAATAAATACGGGATTCGGAAAACTCGCTTCGGTGCGCATCTCTACTGAACAGGTGCGGCAACTACAAGTGAATCTGGTACGTTCCCACGCCTGCGGCCTGGGCGTGCCGCTGAGTGAAGCGGAGACGCGCGCGATGATGTTGCTGCGCGCCAACGCGCTGGCGAAGGGCTTTAGCGGCGTGCGGCCGCGGGTGGTGGAGACGCTTTGCCAAATGCTGAACGCCAAGGTGCATCCTGTCATTCCTTCGCAGGGTTCGGTGGGCGCTTCGGGTGACCTTGCGCCACTGGCGCATCTGGCGCAGGTGGTCATTGGCGAGGGCCATGCGACATTTCGTGGAGAAGTCTTGCCCGGCGGCGAGGCTATGAAGCGCGCGGGGATTACGCCCGTCGGGTTGGAGGCGAAAGAAGGACTATCGCTTCTGAATGGGACGCAGGGCATGCTGGCGCTGCTTAGCCTCGCTTTAGATGAAGCGGACATTTTGGTGGACACCGCGGATGTGGCCGCTTCCCTCTCGCTGGACGCGCTGCGCGGAAGCCCCGGGGCGTTCGATGCGCGGATCATGCAGGCGCGGGCGTATGCTGGGGCGGGGACGACGGCGCGGAATCTTGCGCAACTGAATGAAGGCAGCCAAATTCGCGAGTCGCATCGCGCATTGGAAAAAGATCCGCGTGTGCAGGATGCGTACAGCCTGCGTTGCACGCCGCAGGTGCACGGGGCAGTGCGCGATTCGCTGGCACAGGCGCGGGAAATGGCGGCGGTGGAGTTGAACAGCGCGACGGACAATCCGCTGGTTTTTGTGCGCGATGCGAACAACGGGGACATCATTAGCGGCGGAAATTTTCACGGGCAACCGCTGGCGATGGCGGCGGATCAAGTGGCAATCGCGATTGCGACGCTCGGCGGAATTGTCGAGCGACGGATCGAGCAGATGACAAATCCGCTGACCAGCATGCTGCCGGCGTTCCTGACACCGGAGCCAGGGCTGAATTCAGGATTCATGATCGCGCAGGTGACCGCGGCGGCGCTTACGAGCGAGAACAAGGCGTTAGCTACGCCCCATTCCGTCGATTCCATTTCCACGAGCGGCAATCAGGAAGATTACGTCTCGATGGGAATGGGCGGGGTGCGGCGGCTGGCGCGCATGCTGGTCAATTTGCGGAATACGATCGCCATTGAATTGCTATGTGCCTGCCAGGGGATCGATTTGCTGGCACCGCTGCAAACTGGGGCGCTAGCGAAGAAGGCTTATGCGGCTGTGCGGGCCAGGTCGCCCATCGTGAAGGATGATCGGACTTTGGCACCGGACATTGAAGCTGTGTCGGCTCTGGTGGCTGAGGCCGCGTTTTCATCGCTGTTTCGATAGACCTAGAATTATGTCTACCTGTCTACCACAAGCCTGCCGACAATGCGGGATCTCGAAGTTGATAGTGAGAGAACAAAGTGATCGGTGTCTCGTGATTGGTGAGTGGTCCAAACCTCACGAAGCATGCCGTATAGAGGTTAGGGCGACCGAGAACTGACTCATTTACCTTTGTTCAGCTCATGGGCAAACGCGGCCAACTGAGGAATTCCTCGAGGCTGTCGGCGACTGTTTCTCCGTGAGAGCCACTGCCGTCGTAGTCCAGGAAGATCACCGGGGAATCCCTTTCGCGCTGGTCGGTCGCGGCGACCCAATACCAGCATCCACGGCCGGTGGTTGCAAAGCAAAAGCCGGGACCGAAATCCTCCTCATAGGGCAACTCGTTCAGGGCTTCGATGTCCAGGGGCTCGAAGCAATAAACGGGCCAACGTTTCGGCCACCAGCGTTTCTTGCCGGGTTTCTGCAATTGGAAGCCTGCTGACTGAATGGCCAATTTGTCCTCGTACAACCGCAGAAGTCTCTCCGGGAGCAGTTTGCCCAATTCGCGTTCGACGGGTTCCGGTTGTGGATTCAGCAGGCGGTCGAGGTAGGCCTCGTACCTGGCCTTGATTTGATCGGCGCTCGGGCGGGAACGGAACTTTGCGATTGCTCGGCGTAAACCAGTCGCGATGACGAGCAGTGCGGTAGCGAATACCAGGGGGCCGAACACAAAGAGCAGAAGCTTGTCCACGACCCGATGATACTGCATCGGGCGGCGTTTCTGATCTTTGGCTTGGTGCTCGGAGGAGTGCTGCTCTACTTTGGATTCAAGGTCTTGGGAGGCGCGGCGCTGCTCGTTTTGGCGGGGGCGGATTCATCAGCCGTCCGCTACTGTAGGATTCTGCTCCTAGGCAAGGGATTGCAGGAAGAATGTGAGCATGCGGTAGCCGGCGATGTAGGAGAAGGGGACCAGTTCAAGGGAATAGTGGCCGCAGGGGAGTTCGAGCGTGCGAGGGTCGGCACCGTGGCGGCGGAGAGAGTCGAGCATCTGACGGGTGAGCGCGGGGAGCATGGTGGGGTCGTATTTGCCATAGACCATGAAGCAGTTGCGGCCGGCACCCATACCGCGCTCGACGTACGGCATGGGGCTGATGGGGGCCCAGTAGTCGCGGAGTTCGTCGACGGTGACGTGGTGGCGTAGGCCTTCCCAGACGTGATTCGTGGTCATGCCCTGACTCACGACGTCAGCGTAGTAGGTCGAGACGTGGAAAAAGCCGCCAGCGCGGACGCGTTCATCGTGAACGAGGGTGATGTAGCCAACGGAAGAACCGAGGCTGGTGCCCAGGATGCCGAGCTTGGCATAGCCCCGCTGTTCAAGCCAGTGGAGGCAACGGCGCGCGTCCTGGACGGCCTGGCGGTTGGCCTGGAGGGTGAGGCCGATGTTGGGGCCGCAGATTTGGTCGGCGCGCTCGTGGCCCTTAGCCATGCGACGGTCGTGGTAAGGCATACTCATCTTGAGGACGGTGATGCCTAGGCGCTGTATCCAGCGGCAGAGACCGTTTTGGCCAAGCCATTTAGCGTTCCAGTTGGGGAGGAGGAGGACGGCGGGGCCATGACCAGCTTTTCTGACGGGAAACAGTTGGGCGTGGACGGTGTTGTTTTCCGGCCAGGGAGATGCGATGAAGCTGGTGAAGGTGAGAACGTTTTCGCGGTCGAGGCGGTAATCGGTGGCGGGAGAGGCGGCGTACCATTCCCTGCTCGATTCCATCGCTTGGCGGGCGTACTCGCGGACGAATGCTCCGGGATTGGGCTCATCGGATGCACCGCCGAGGTGCTCGAGTCCCCAATGGAAGGCCTGGACGCGACGATTGTCGTCGGTGGTCCAGCGGCGGTGTTCGTAGCGACGAATTTGGCGTTCGAACCAATGCATAAAAGCAGATGTCCATTATGAGTGTACAGTTGTTAGTTCGGAAATGAGAACTCCGCCCCGACGCTTGCGGTTAGCTTCCAGTTCAAGAAACCGAAAAGGAGGACCCGGGGAGGTAGAGAGCGCCGGAATGCCAGAACCCTCTCTGTACCCCTCGTTGAGGGGAGTGCTGATGGATTGGGATACTCGCTCCGCAAGTCCAATCCAGAGTGCAAGAGGCGCGCTTCGCTCCGCTCGACACACCCAAGCGAGATTTGGCGAAGGAACGGTTAGGCATCGGGCACGGGAGGCGGGGCCATTGATTGAGGCCGTGGGGTGAGTGTGGCAGATTGAGAAGAACGGCCGCGGAGTGGCCGTGCAAACCGTGGTCATCATCACCGTCTTCTCTTTTCTATTCGGGATTATCGTGGGGAGCTTCTTAAATGTCTGCATCACGCGGATTCCCGAAGAAATCTCTATTGTTACACCCGGCTCGCGCTGCCCACGATGCGGGACGCCAATCAAGCCCTACGACAACGTGCCGGTATTTGCTTGGATGTGGTTGCGCGGAAAGTGCCGCGCCTGCAGCGCGCCGATCTCGGCGATGTACCCGACCATCGAGCTAGCGACGGGATTACTTTTTGTGGGGGCCTTTCTGGAGTTCGGCATCACTCAGGCAACGGTGAAATGGCTGTTTTTTACCTGCTTGATCGTGATTCTGACGGTAACCGATTTGCGGGTGCGGCTGCTGCCGGATGTAGTGAACTGGCCTGGCTTGGCGGCCGGACTAATGTTTTCGGCATTCGTGCCGCCGGACCACGGGTATGCGGGGTTTCTCGCGTGGCGATTCCTGAATGTACATGTGCTGCCTGCATTTCTCGAGGGAATACTTGACGGAATCCTAGGGGCGGCTTTCGGAGGCTTTTTATTGTGGGGCTTGGCTGCGCTGTACAAAGTGGTGCGCGGCCATGAAGGCATGGGAATGGGCGACGTGAAAATGATCGCCATGATAGGGGCGTTTCTCGGCTTACGCGGAACGTTTCTGACGCTTCTGGTGGGAAGCCTTCTGGGAAGCCTGATCGGGATTGGTCTTGTCGTGGCTTTATATCTTGGGGGTTGGAGGAGCGGACTGGCGAAACGCGCGAGCCGCCGTGGGCTGGGGACGGAACGGCAGTTGCGATGGGCGATTGCGAGGCAATACCAGTTGCCGCTGGGAACGTTTCTGGGAATTGGGGCGCTGGCGATTGTGTATGGGGAGCCGGTGATTGGGACACGGTGGCCGATTTTCAGGGGGATCGTTGGTTAGCAAGAGCCAAAAGTTGAATGTTTAGAGTTTAAAATCGAGGAAGGAACGGGTGAAGGAAGATCAGGCAGAGACGCGGAGAACCGCTGAGACGCATAGAGAAGCCGGACCTGATAACTTGGACGCATTCGGAAGCGCTTAGGGAGAAAAGGGCCGAAGGGCAGGACTGATGTTCGCAACGTTTCAAGCCGGAAATAACACCCAGCGTCTGTGGATGATTGCCGCGGGACTGGGAATTGGGTTCCTGGTGGTCACCGGGCTGGTGGTGTATCTGATGCGGAAGTTTTTTCAGAGCAACCGCGAGCCGCACAAGGAGCAATTCAAAACGAGCGGGCCGCGCACCGAGAATCCTTCGGCGTTCATGGCGGCGTCGATGCAGGGTGTGATTCAACAACTGCGCGAACAGGAAAAGGAACTGGAACGGTTGCATCGCATCGAGAAAGAGCGTGCGGAACAGACGGAGCGACTGAGCGAAGAGGTCACGCGAAACATGCCCGCCGGGCTGCTGGTGGTGAACGCCACGGGAATCATCTCCAGCTCGAATCCAGCTGCGGAGCAGGTTCTGGGCATTCGAGGGCTGGCATTCCGGAGATACAGCGAGGCGCTGGGGGCATCCCCGGAGATGACCAAGCTGCTTGCGGATTGCCTATCGACCGGGAAAATCTTCCGTCGCGAAGAGGTGGAGCATATTCCGCCCGCAGGCGATACGCGGCGCCTGGGCGTGACCATTTCGCCGATCCGGCGAGGCGAGGGGAACATCAGCGGGGCCATCTGCCTGCTCACGGATTTGACGGAACTTGCCGCGCTGCAGCAGCGCGTGCAACTGAAGGAGAATCTGGCGGCGCTTGGCGAACTGTCCGCGGGAATTGCGCACGAGTTCAAGAACGCACTGGCGACGATTTCAGGTTACGCGCAGATGATCCGCTCGGATTCTTCCGAGGCGGAGGCTTTGGACTACGCCGAACGCATCCTGGAGCAGACCCGGAACATTACACACGTGGTGACGGAGTTCTTGAAGTATGCGCGGCCGCTGGAAATTCCGGACGAGCGCGTGGCCCTGCAAACGATGGTCGAGCGAGTGGTTGCGGAAGTGGGAGAGGTTCTGCCGCAGGTAAAGATTCGATGGGAAGGGACGTTTGGAGAGGCGGGCGGAGACGAAGGGCTTTTGAGGCAAGCGCTGCTGAACCTGGCGCGAAACGCGGCGGAAGCGTGTGCGCTGACGGTTGGCGGAGGGCGGGTCATTGTTCTTGGGGACGCCGTTCACCACGAGGAGGCGGGGTTTCAACGGATCAGCGTTATCGATAATGGCCCGGGGATTCCTGCGAATGTATTGCCGAAACTGTTCCGGCCTTTTTTCACCACCAAAGCGAAGGGGACGGGGCTGGGACTGGCCGTGGTGCAGAAGATCATCGTGCAACACGGCGGACAAGTGGAGGTGCGGAACCGACCCGCGGGAGGGGCGGAGTTTATAGTTACGCTACCCTTGCCGCGCAGCGTACCAGAAGCAGTAGAATCAAAGCAGGCTGGCATCTAAGAGATTGTCGAGGTCCAGCTGCTCGGAGAGGCAGGAATCTATGCGCATGAGATTTTGGACCAAAGCTTGGATGACCGCTGCGGCTGTATGTCTGGCCGGTTTCTCGGCAACCGCGCGGCAGCAAGGTTCTGGCCAGCAGCAAACGGGAGACCCGGTGGCGGATGCCGCAAGGAAAGCGCGCGAAACGAAGAAGGACGCGCCGAAGCCTAAGAAGGTTTATACGGACGATGATTTGAAGAAGAGCACACCCGCACCGGTCGCGCCTCCTGCTTCAGCCCCTGGTAATGGCAGCTTAACAGTGCAAGCGACGACACCGCAAAGTGCGGGAGACGCTACAAAAACTGAAGATCCCAACGGGGAGACAGCCTGGAGAAAACGGTTTAAGGACCATCGCGACAAGATTGCCAGGGCGGAGAAGGAAGTTGATATTTTGGGACGCGAGTTGGAAAAGGCCCAATTGGAATACTACCCTGACCCGCAGAAAGCGCTGACGCAACAGAACTCGCGCGCTGAGATCAACGCCGTTAGCGCGAAGCTTGACGCCAAGAAGAAGGAACTTGACCAACTAAAGCAGGGGCTGGATGACCTCGACGACCAACTGAGAAAGTCGGGCGGTGATCCGGGGTGGGCACGCTGAGAAAGTTTTCAGTGATCAGTTTACAGTACGAGGAAGAGTGTTCTTGGGCCTTGGTATTTTGAAGCGAAGTAAAATCGAGAGATTGGCCCCCACCCCACGTCGAGAATCAAGTCTCCTGCTTCGTGCACCTTCGCACGTCGAGGAGGCGCCCTTTGTGAGCTAGGTTCCTTCGGGCCGGAGGGCAAGGCGTCCTGCAAGCTGATCAACAGCCCCCTTTCGAATCATAACGCAAGTCTCTATACCTGGTTCAGCACCCGTTCGACGGTGCTTCCCTTCTCTGCACACGGGCCACTGGTTGTCCCCCGACGGCAAGGATTCGTGGTAGAAACGAAAGAGATGGAACCTCTCCTCCTCGTTGAAGACAAGACCGAATTGCGCACCATGCTGCGCAAGGCCCTGGAGCGTGCGGGCTATGCCGTGGACGAAGCGCCCGATGGCGCAGCGGCGATTCAGAAAGTGCGCGCGCGAAGATACCTAATGGTGATTACGGATTTGAAGATGCCGGGGGCTTCGGGGTTGGACGTTTTGCGCGAGACCAAGCACGCCGATGGGGCGATACCGGTGCTTCTGCTGACGGCATATGGATCGGTGGAAGAGGCCGTAGCCGCGATGAAAGAAGGCGCGTTCGATTTTCTGCAGAAACCGGTGGACTTGGAGCATTTGAAGCTGCTTGTGCAGCGCGCGGCGCGGCAGCAGGAGTTACTGCGGGAAAATCTGCTGCTGCGCGAGGAATACTCCACGCGCTACGGATTTCCGAGAATTGTTGGGGAACATGCCTCGATCCGGGAAGTAAGCCAGCAGATTCAGAAGGTGGCGGCCACGGACTCGACTTGCCTGCTGCTGGGTGAAAGCGGGACGGGAAAAGAGTTGTTTGCGCTGGCGATCCACCACCTGTCGCCGAGGCGGGAGCAGCCGTTTGTGGCACTGAATTGCGCGGCAATTCCGGAAGGGCTCGTGGAGAACGAGCTCTTTGGGCACGAGCGAGGGGCGTTTACCGGGGCGGGTGCGCGCAAGGTCGGGAAGATGGACCTGGCCCATCGCGGAACGCTTTTTCTGGATGAAATTGGAGAGCTGCCGCTGGCGATCCAGGCAAAGCTGCTGCGCGTGCTGGAAGAGAGACGATTTGAAAGAGTGGGCGGGACGCAATCGATCGATGTAGACGTTCGAATCGTGGTGGCCACGAATCGCGATCTGCAGAGATTGGCGGAAGAAAAACTGTTTCGCGAAGACTTGTATTTTCGAATTTCGGCCGTTCCCATGACCATTCCCCCACTGCGCGAGCGCGGCAACGATGTACTGCTGCTGGCGGACCATTTCCTGGATAAATTCAGCCGCGAATTTGGAAAACCCGGGTTGGAATTGTCCACCGAGGCGCGGCAACGGCTGCTGCACTACCGCTGGCGGGGAAACGTGCGTGAATTGCAGAATACGCTGGAGCGTGCCGTGATTTTGGCGGACGGATTGAGCATTCATGCCGAGGGCTTGCAACTGCCTTTCTCGAAACCGGATACAGAACATCTGCCGGCCGGCATGCTTGCCGAGAACTTCAACTGGGAAGGCTCACTGGAGGAAGTCACCGGGCGCGCCGCGAACCATGTGGAAAAAGTCTTGCTGGAGAACACCATGCGTGAGTGCAAGTGGAACAAGACGCGCGCGGCGGAAAAACTGGGCGTCTCGCCCAAGACGCTGCTCGCTAAGCTGCGGGGTGCAGGGCTGGAGGAGTGACTGGTGAATGCTGTCCCCTGACAGGTGACTCGCGGGAAGAGGTTGAAAGTTAAAAGCAAGAAAGAATCTCGCCGCGCTGGCATTCCCGCTTGAGTTTCTAGCTTGGACGACCTCCCCTTAGGAAGACTTCGACAACTGGCTGGGTGCGTTGGAGCCCGGCGCTACAAATTGTTTTGCGCGCAAGCCGGTGTGGAAAGCAACCGTGCCGAGGGTCCAGACGCGATAGGCCACAGAATGGTAGCCGACGGCGCTCATGAGCGCGGCGAGTTCGGGCGGGCGGAAGAATCGCGCAACGGAGTTTGGCAAGTAGCTGTAGGCGGACGAATCGCCAGAAATAAGCCCGCCAATTCTCGGCAGGACTTTGCAAAAATACCAGCGATAGAAATCACCCGGCAAACCGTCGGCCGGCTCGGTGAATTCCAGGATGGCGATGGTGCCGCTAGGTTTGAGCACGCGCTGAATCTCGCGCAGTCCGGCTTCGTAGTTGGCCAGATTGCGAAATCCGAAAGCACTGGTCACCAAATCAAAAGAAGCGTCGGCGAAGGGAAGCCGAAGAGCGTCGGCTTCGAAAAAAGGCATTAGCGGTGCAGCCCTTTGGTTCGCCGGCGGCGCCATGGCGGCGCTTTTCTCTTTTGCCCGGACCAGCATGGGGTGGGCAAAATCCGCGCCGACGATGCGCGCTTTGCCAGCGCGCGCGAGAGCGAAAGCGAGGTCACCGGTTCCGCAGCAGAGATCGAGGACAAGGGCATCGGGCCGGTCGAGAACGGCATACAGAAGTCTGGCCGTGCGGGCCCGCCAGAGCCGATCGAGCTGCCAGGACAGCAGATGGTTGAGCAGATCGTAGCGCGGTGCGATCTGCGTGAACATTTCGCGGACCCTTTTCGAAGCGTCCGCCTCAGTGACGGCGCCTTCGGGCCGGGTTCCCTTGATCTGTCGGGCGGCCTCAGCCATGACGCCTTAGCGAAAGTCTGTTGCTCGCCGTGATGAGGCGGGGCGTGAAATGGAGAACACGTTCCACTATGTTAGGAGGAACTGTGTCATATGACCGTGCTTCACCGATGCAGGTTGAGAGCACGAAGCGAAGAACTCCGGCGCGCGTTTTCTTGTCGGAGTGCATGGCGCGGAGCATAGCCGTGGCCGGGACGCTAGGCCAGGGCGGCAGGGGTCCCAGGCGGCGAATCAGCGCGACGATGCGGGAAACATCGTCCGCGCGGGTCAAGCCGAGTTCGTGCCCGAGAAAGGCGGCGGCCATCATGCCCCAAGCTACGGCTTCACCGTGCTGATAGCGGCGGTATTTCGTAACGCTTTCGAGAGCATGGGCGAAGGTGTGGCCGAAATTGAGGACTTCGCGCAGGCCCGATTCGCGTTCGTCCCGGCTCACCACGCGCGCTTTGATCTCCGCGTTGCGGGGGATTAAAAAACCGAGCGCGCGGCGATCTCGCAGCAGCACCTTGTCCATATCTTTGTCGAGAATCGCGAACATCTCCGCATCCGCGATGATGGCGTGCTTGATGATCTCCGCGAGGCCACCGCGGAATTCACGATCGGAGAGCGAGCGCAACAGCTCGGGATCGGTGAGAACCAACTGCGGCGGATAAAACGATCCAACAAGGTTCTTCCCCTCCGGAAGGTTAACGCCCGTCTTGCCGCCGATCGAGCTGTCCACCTGAGAGACGAGCGTTGTCGGAATGTGCACAAGCTTCACCCCGCGTAAGAAGACGGCCGCGGCAAATCCAGCTACATCACCGACTACGCCGCCACCGACCGCGACCACGAGAGATTGGCGATCGGCGCCAGCACGACACAGGGAACGGGTGATCTGTTCCACGCTGCGGAGATTCTTTGCGGATTCGGCGTCATCGAAGAGATGAATGGCGCCACCCTTCGAAAGCTGCAACCCACGCTGGACCTTCTGTCCTACAGCGCGCCAGACTTTCGGAGAGGAAACAACATGGACGCTTGAAAACCGCCCGAGTGCGGCAATTTCCCGCGGCGCGCGACGAATCGCTCCTGCGCCCGAAACGACAGAGTAGTGACCAGCCGACGACTTTACGAGGATACGTTTCAATTTCATTGGCGAGACATTTTCAATGTAACACACGCCCCGCCTGCATCGCAGGCTAGACGCACCGTTCTTATAGCTGCAATTCCTTCGTGCTACCATACGGAGTCGGCAAACTCCTCAATCCAATGACCAACTCCCACAAAAACCATCGTGCTGATTACGCGGTAGTGGGCAGCGGAATCGCCGGTTTGCGCGCGGCCATCGAGCTGAGCGCGGCCGGAAGCGTGCTGGTTCTGGCGAAGTCCAATTTGAGCGATTCCGCAACGGCTTGGGCACAGGGAGGGATCGCCGTGGCCCTCTCCGACGAAGATGAAATCGGGTTACACGAACAGGACACCATCAATGCCGGAGATGGCTTGTGTCGACCCGAGGCGGTAACCCTGGTGGTTGAAGAAGGGCCGAAGTACATCACGCAGCTCATCGAGTGGGGAACGGAATTCGACCGGGCGGGAACGAAACTGGCCTTCACGCGGGAGGCGGCGCACAGCCGTTCGCGAATCTTGCATGCCCACGGCGACTCGACCGGCAGGGAGATCAGCCGGGCGCTGCTCGCGCGGGCACACACGATACCGCACCTGCACCTGCGCGCACACGCCTTCACAACGGAATTGATTGTGGAACGGAGTCGCGTCGCCGGGCTTCGCTTTATCGATGAAACGGACGGCTCGGAGCATGAGTTGCGGGCCGGGGCGGTGCTGCTGGCCACGGGCGGGCTGGGACAGATCTATCGGGAAACGACAAATCCCGAAGTGGCCACGGGAGACGGCATGGCCATCGCTTACGAAGCAGGCGCGGTGCTGTCCGACATGGAGTTCATGCAATTCCATCCAACGGCGCTGGCGGTCAAGGGCGCGCCGCGCTTTCTACTGTCCGAAGCGCTGCGCGGCGAAGGCGGGGTGCTGCGCAATATCGGCCTCGAACGATTCATGAAGCGCTACCACGAAGCGCAGGAGCTAGCTCCGCGGGACATCGTGGCACGCGCGATTGTAAGCGAGATGTACCGCACACAAAGCGCGCATGTGTATCTGGACATGACGGGCAAGACTGAGGAGTTTCTGAAGAAACGGTTCCCCCGAATCTATGAGACCTGCGCAGGCTACGGCCTCGACCTGGCAACGGACATGGCCCCGGTTTGTCCTGCCGCGCATTACATGATGGGCGGAGTGAAGACCGATCTTTCCGGCCGGACTTCGCTTCCGGGTTTGTACGCCGCGGGCGAGACGGCCGCTACGGGCGTGCATGGCGCCAACCGGCTGGCGAGCAATTCCCTGCTCGAAGGATTGGTTTTCGGAGCGCGCGCGGGGCAGGCAATGATTGAGGACGCGCCGGTTGGGAAGCGGAGCGGCGCCGCGCTACCCGGCAGTCCTGCGCCGTTGCCGGAAAATTCTCCGGCCCCACAAAAGGAACCCCCCAGAGCGGCTTCAAAGTCATCGCCGGTCTGCGCGATGCTGACGAAAATTCGGGACGTGATGTGGCAAGAGGTTGGAATTCTACGAAGCGGCAAGGAATTGACGGATGCGATCAAACAGTTGCAAACGCTGGAGCTGCCAAAATCGGAGAAGCCCGGGCGGGCAGGACACGAGCTGCGAAACCTGCACGCACTGGCGTTGCTGATTGCACGTTCGGGACTAGCCCGCGAAGAGAGCCGGGGAAGTCATTACCGCTCAGATTTTCCGTACCGGAATGACGAGGATTTCGGAAAGCACTCGGCGGCCCAAAAGAGCAAGGACTTGCGGTTCGAGGCCTAGATCTCGGCAACACCATAAGACTTGCCGCGCACTACCTACTTAGTCTGGAGTTGTTTGACGGTTTCCAGGAATACATGGCCCACAATGGCCAGGCTTCTGGCGCTGATCTTGTCCAGGGTGTCCTGTGGGGTGTGCCAGTAAGGTACGTCGTGATCCCGGTCCAGATCGATGACGTCGGCTGAGGGAACATTGCGTTTCAAGAATGGATCGTGATCGTCGTCAATCTCGACGGATTCATCCGCAAATATGTTTGCGTAGCCGAGATTCCGCGCTGTTTTCCAGATAAGATCAACGAGCCATTTGGTGGAACTGCTTTCCCTCTTGAAGTGCGGTGTGCGCGTGCCAACGATGTCTGCCAGAAGGAAAGCTCTTATCTTTGAGATGTCCCCGCTGATGGCTAGGCGCGCGGCCATTTGACGGCTGCCGTAGCGGCTGTCTGTTTCACTCCAATCTTTGACGGCCTCCTCGGCATCGAAGAAGGCGATCCAGACAGCATAGCGACCGCGCTGGTTGCAGAGCAGGCGGGCTAGCTCGAGCATCACTCCGGTGGAGGAACCGCCATCGTCGGCTCCGACGAAATTATCCAGCTTTTTCGTGTCGTAGTGCGTGCCGAGGAGGGTAACCCCGGGCTGCTCGCCGGGGATTTTCACGAGAATGTTTTTCATGGGGAGGCGCCCGGCAGGGGTGTCCGAGCTAAAAGCGTCGGTCTCGACGGTACATCCGTAGCTTCTCAATTCCGAGAGCAGATATTCCTGCACTTGCGCGATAGCAGGTGAGCCCGCTGGATGAGGACCGAAGCCGACCAGCTTGGCGACATGCGCGAAAGCGCGTCTGCCATCGAATCCGCTGGTTTTCTCCGGCGCGGGGGGATCATCGGTGGATTGTGGTGGAGCGGGTGCTAGCGCACTCACGAACGGAGGCTGCGTGGTGGCCCTGCTCGAATCGTTCCCAGTGGCTTTGCATCCCGTCAAACATGTGGGAATGAGACACGCAAGGCCTGTCGTGAGCAGGATGATTCTGGAAAACGAACTCATCTACCGTGCCTCCACCGCCGTGGCTAGCCGCCGCTCGCGTCGCCGCGTCACGACGGCAGAGACTGCGATCCCCACAAAATAGAGCCCCACCATGGGTGCCATGAAGATGAGCATGGTCATGGCGTCAGGAGTGGGCGTTACGATGGCGGCCACGATCGCGATGATCAGAATGGCATAGCGGAAATTCTTCCACAGAAATTTCGGCGTGACGATGCCGAAAAGTGACAAAAAGAAAATCAGAATCGGCAATTCAAAAACCAGCCCGAGCCCCAGGAGTACCATGAGGGTCAGGTCGAAATACTCGTTGATGCTGATCATGGGCACGGCCGGTCCCTGGAAGCTGACCAGGAACTTGAGGATATACGGGAGGGTGACGAAATACCCGAAGGCGATTCCGGCAAGAAAGAGAAAGACAGTGGAGAACATGAAACCGGTAATGGCGCCGCGTTCGTGCTTGTACAGAGCGGGAGCGACAAAGAGCCATATCTGGTAAAGCACAATAGGCGAGGACAAGACCAGCCCCAGGTAGACGCCCAGCGTGATTACCAAATTCAGATATCCGGCCGGATGAGTGTAAACGAGGTTGTGATCGAGATGCGCCCCCTTCAATGCCTCGAGCATCGGCTTGGTGATCCAGTTGATGAAGTATTTCGAAACATACACGCCGATGAAAGCGCCTATGCCTATGGCGTAGAGCGAATAGATAATGCGTTTGCGAAGCTCGCTGAGGTGCTCGAAAAAAGTCATCGCTCCAGCGGGCTCTTCGGCCGGCGCCGTAATCTGCGAATTGGATTCGGGCTCGGGCACGGATTCAGGCCGGATGCTGGTTGTCATGGAGCGGATCTTCGGGACTCAAGATCGTGGCATCCTCGGTCTTGGTTTCGGAGGGCTCTTCCGAGGAGCGTGGAACGGATTCGGCAACCGGTGAGGCCACCGGGTCTTTGATGGCACTCGTTTCTCCCTGAGTCTGGATCGACGGCGTTTCCGTGTCAGCGGACCCAGCCGGGGGCGGAGATGGGCTGGGCTCGGCGGCCGCAGAAGCGGCGGCAGCCTCGGCAGCCTTCTTGCGTTCGGCTTGGAGCGCCTGGCGCTCCATATCGCGCATCTCCTCTTCGAAGGCGCTCTTAAAATCAGTCGAGGCCTTGCGGAACTCGGCCATGAGCTTGCCGAGCCCTCGGGCAAGCTCCGGCAACTTCTGTGGTCCGAAAACGACCAGGACCACGATAAAGACCACAATCATATGAGGAATGCTCAACATTGCGTTTGGGAGCCGTCTATAGGGTCCATGGGCATCATAGAAAGGGTGTCACTCGCTGTCAAACCGGAGTTTAGGGTGTGCTATAATTATAGATTGAGCTGTCACGCGAGGTAAGGATGAACTCAGAGCGCCGCGGACTTGTGGTCGTCGTAGCCGTGCTGCTGGTATCCGCCGTATTGGGGGGCATTTACGGCCCCAACGTGCGGGCCACGACGGCCTCGGCTGATGATTATCAAACGGCTGTGCGGGACTTTACCCGAGTCCTAAACGTAGTACAGAACAACTATGCCGATTCGGTCGATGTAGATAAGGCCGTCTATCAGGGCGCCATACCTGGCATGTTGAGGATGCTCGATCCTCATTCGAGTTTCTTCGATGCCAAGCAGTTTGCCCTGCTCCGCGAGGACCAGCGCGGGAAGTACTACGGCGTGGGCATGGTGGTCGCGCCTCGCGAAAATCACACTGTGGTGATGGCGCCGTACGTGGGAGCGCCAGCGTACAACGCGGGGGTCCGGCCGGGCGACGTGATCGTCAAGGTGGATGACAAGTCCACGGATGGACTGACCACCAGCGAAGTGGCGGACATGCTAAAGGGACCGAAAGGCACGGTCGTCAAAATCACGGTTTCGCGCGAAGGTTACGCGGAGCAACTGGTTTTCACCGTGACGCGCGACGAGATACCGCGGCATTCGGTGGATATCACCTTCATGCTGAAGCCCAGCGTTGGCTATATCCGACTGTCGGGGTTTAACGAGACGACGGATAGGGAGATCGCGGAGGCGCTGAGGCAGCTGAATGCGTCCTCGCTGGATGGCTTGATTCTGGACATGCGCGCGAACCCGGGCGGGTTGCTGAATGAAGCGGTCGCCGTAGGCGACATGTTCCTTGACAAGAACCAGCTGATCGTCTCGCACCATGGGCGGACATCGCCGGAACGGCGATACTACGCGGGGCGTGGCAACCAGGGCGTGACGGTGCCGCTAGTTATTCTGGTAAACAACAATTCAGCGTCGGCCACGGAAATTGTTTCCGGCGCGGTGCAGGACCATGACCGCGGGCTGATTGTGGGCGAAACGACGTTTGGCAAGGGCCTGGTCCAGACGGTGACGGCGTTGAGCGAAAACACCGGACTGGCGCTGACCACCGCACGGTACTACACACCGAGCGGACGCCTAATTCAGCGGGACTATAAATCGGTTTCGCTCTATGAATACCACTATGAACGCAAGGTGCCCGATCATCCGACGGAAGTGAAACTGACGGATAGCGGACGCCAGGTGACGGGCGGAGGCGGCATTACACCGGATATCTCCGTGCCTGCGCCGAAGCTGACGAAGTTCGAACAGTTGCTTTACCGCGACGATGTGTTCTTCCCGGCCGAAACAGGCGTGGGCGGATTTA
This sequence comes from Acidobacteriota bacterium, assembly GCA_003225295.1. Classification (GTDB taxonomy): domain Bacteria; phylum Acidobacteriota; class Terriglobia; order Acidiferrales; family UBA7541; genus Acidiferrum. Next base: position 123,350 of record QHYZ01000091.1, read on the forward strand.
CGCGCTATTACCTCGGTACGAAGCCTGCAATCGCCAAAGATTTTGAAGCCGATGATAACGTGTTGAGAGTGTTTCGCGAGTATCTGAGCAGGCACAACGTCCGGTACACGGAACCTGAGATGGCCGAGGGTCTCGATTGGATCAAACGGAAGATCAAACAGGAAGTGTTTATGTCCAGCTTCGGACAGCAGGAGGGCTTTAAAGTTCTGCTCGAAGCCGACCCCCAAGTACAGAAGGCCGTGGAAGCGATTCCTCAGGCGCGGGCGTTATACCAGAACGCCAAGAAGATCGTGGCACAGCGTGCAGGCGGGCCGGTCGAGCAACCGTAACGTCACTCGAATGTCACTCACAGGATATGATTTCGGTCGTATGGGCAGTAGAACGCGTGTTGGCAAGCAACTGCACCTTTGCTAAAATTTGCCTGCTGCTCATGGGCGAGTAGCTCAGCTGGGAGAGCGCCTCGTTCGCAACGAGGAGGCCGGGGGTTCGAATCCCCTCTCGTCCACCAGATTTTAAAGAACTTAACCGACTTTTCGGAATTGCAAAAGTTTGCCAGGT
>QHYZ01000054.1 GCA_003225295.1 Acidobacteriota bacterium
GATCGGCTGGCGAAGCGATCACTTCGCGGCCTCTCTGTTTTACTACAGGATTTCCAGGGGCCCCAAAGGTTCCAACATCTCAACATCCTTCATCTACTCAAATTCCGTGCATAGGCTAGGTTCAACAACGCGTTCACGCCTCTCCAAGAGCCCTTTTTGAAATGGTGCTTGATTCAGGAAGCACGCCGGGCAGCCACCGCGAAAATCAGCCGAAAATCGGTCAAATCGGCGGCATAAATCTGTTGCTCATTCCAGCCCGGATGCTGGTGCAAGCGTGGCGAGCCGCCCAGGGGAGGAAAAAAGACGTATCCTTCCTGGTCCGGAAATTCAGCAAAGCTCCGGGCGCGTGGCGCGTGGACCTCGTGCATGCCGGCATCCCAAAGTACGACCACCAAGTTGCGCGCCAAGGGTGGGTGAAGTATTACTGGAAACCGTTCGAAGAATTATCTAGCAGGAAAAGCGTGGGGACGGCCCGCTATTGCTAACCGCCGCCGACGAATTGCACGATTTCATAGCGGTCTCCGGCTTGGACTTTCGTTTCGGCCCACTTCGCCCGCGGCAATATTTCCAGGTTTCGTTCGACGGCCACGCGTCCCCGGTCGAGTCCCAACTCGCGAAGCAAGTCCGTCACGGTGGCCTCGGGCCTTGACGCGCGATCTTCTCCGTTCACCACAATTGAAAGCGTTGTCGGCATCCGTTACCTCGCCGAAGGCACGCGCGGCTTGGTGCGCAACTGAAAACGCAAATGCCCCCTGGCATTTCCGTGCGACGCTTCGATGACCAGCGCCGGCTCAGCGCCCGCCAGCCGCGGCATCGCGAATTCGAGCTGCGCATGTCCGAAGGGCCCGGTTTCCGTAGAATACTCTGAAATTTCCGCCGCGCCATTCACGCGTGCCGTAACTTTGGCGCCTTGGACTGCCTGATTGGTCCGATTCCGCACGGCAACCTGCAGCAAAGCGCGCTTGCCAGTGAGCCAGGTCTTGGCGTTGATCAACTCGAGCAAGAGAGCCTTGGATGTTGGGGCGGCGGCCCGCGCAGCATCGTTTTCGTCCTGTGGCAGCGAGAGATGCAGGGCGCCCGTTCGAATCTCCTCGACCACGGTGTGGTGCTGTTCATCGAGACGCAGCTTCAGGGCTTGTTCGGTGTCGGGATTCAGAGGCAGCAGGTCAAAATAATTATTCGTACGCCGGTGCAATACGCGTCCGTGGAAATAGACAGTGGTATCGATGAGCGCGTTGGTGGTGCCGCGATCTTCCGTTTGGACGTGATACGTGGTATCCCCTGCTTTCACGTTCGAATTATGACCGAAGAGCATTCGCCTATTAGCCCTGACCTGCGCTTCGCATGGAGGCCGCTTCGCAGGAATCTAGCCGCCGCATTTGACCGACTGGCTGTTGAGTCGTTATTATAGCAAGTCGCCCATGAGTGGTTCTGGCTTACATAGTTACGCTCCGCTTCTCTTACACCTGCTGACCGCCGCGGCGCTTGCCGGTGCGCTGACGGCTGTTTCCGTTTTGGTAGGATGGCGGCGTCCGAGCCGGGCCAAGCAGCAACCGTACGAGTGCGGCATGGAACCCACCGGCGACGCGCGCGAGCCCTTCTCGGTCAAGTTCTACCTCGTGGCGATGGTTTTCATTCTATTCGACGTCGAAGCCATCTTCCTGTACCCCTGGGCCTACATCTTTCGCAGTTTGCGGTGGTACGGCTTTGTGGAGATGATGATCTACATTGCCATCCTGTTGGTCGGTTACCTGTATCTCTGGAAAAAAGGCGCGCTGGACTGGCACAAATAGCCAGCGCACGTGGGATTCCAAATTGTGACTGAGTCTTCCCGCCAAAACACTAATGTTGTAGCCGGATGCCTGCGTTCGTGGAACCCGAAAGCGGTCGTAGATGTGCTTGAATTCCGGGGCGAAACCACGATCGTGGTGCCGCGCGAACTCCTCCGAGCCACGGCAGAACGCTGTCGCGAGGACGCCAAGCTGCAATACAACTTCCTGACCGACGCCACCTGCGTGGACCGCTACCCCGCCGAGCCGCGATTCGAATTGAACTATCACCTGGTGGCCATTCCCCGGCGTGAAAAAGTGCGATTGCGGGTGTGGCTCGGTGGCAACGATCCGGTGGTCGATTCATTGGTACTGGTTTGGCCGGGCGCGAACTGGCTGGAGCGCGAAATCTTCGATCTCTTCGGGATCCGCTTTACGGGGCATCCCGACCTGCGGCGCATCCTGCTTCCCGATGATTGGGAGGGCCATCCCTTGCGCAGGGATTATCCCGTGGAGGGCTATCGAGACGTGCCCAACACGGGAGAACTTTTCAGGAAGAGCAGCACGCCATGACCACCGTCGAAACTGCCGTGGGAACGGCGAAGACGATGGTCCTCAACATGGGGCCGCAGCATCCATCGACCCACGGCGTGCTACGCATCTTGCTGGAACTCGACGGCGAAACGGTGGTGAAAGCGATCCCGGATCTGGGTTATCTCCACACGGGCATCGAAAAATCTTGCGAGGACAAGACCTATTCCCAGGCCATCACGCTCACCGACCGGATGGACTATCTGAATCCGCTGGGGAACAACCTGGTGTACTGCCTGGCGGTGGAGAAGCTGCTGGGACTGGAAGTGCCTAAGCGCGCGCAATACATCCGCGTGATGATGGTCGAGCTGCAGCGAATTTCTTCTCATCTGGTGTGGCTCGGCACGCATGCGATCGACCTGGGGGCGATGTCCGTTTTTCTTTACTGCTTCCGGGAACGCGAAGAGATATTGAAGATTTTCGAATTGTTTACCGGGCAGCGGATGATGACCAGTTACATTCGAATCGGCGGGCTGGCACTAGATCCACCGGTGGGCTGGCGGCAGGCGGTTGAACGTTTCCTGAAGATGATGCCGAGCCGAGTGGACGAATACGAAACGCTGCTCACGGAAAACCGCATCTGGATCGGGCGCACGAAAGGCGTCGGGTACATCTCACCCGAGGATGCGATTGCTTTGAGCATGAGCGGGCCAACGCTGCGCGCTGCGGGCGTGGCGTACGACAACCGAAAGGCGTTTCCGTATTCGAGCTACGAGGAATTCGATTTCGACCTGCCGACGCGGACGGAATCGGATTGCTACGCGCGGTACTTGATTCGCGTAGCGGAGATGCGCGAAAGCCTGAAGATCATCCGCCAGGCGCTGGACAAGATTTCTAATGAAGGGCCGATCAAGGCCGACGCGCCAGGCATCATCCCGCCGCAGCGCGAAAAAATGAAGACGGAGATGGAAGCACTAATCTACCACTTCAAGATTTTCACGGAAGGGTTTTCGCCGACGCCGGGGGAGGTCTTCGTTACCATCGAATCGCCGCGAGGGGAACTGGGCTGCTTTATCGCAAGCGACGGTTCGCCGAAACCGCTGCGTGTGCATTTCCGGTCGCCTTCGTACATCAATTTGCAGGCGCTTCCAAAGCTGATCGAGGGGCAGTTGATTTCGGATGTCATCGCCTGTATCGGGACCATTGATATCGTGCTCGGAGAAGTGGACAGGTAAGACTCCGGCGCCCGAAGTTGGATGTCTTGGATAGCGGCTAGGTTGGCAGGCGCCGAAGCTGAGGATGTCGGCCGGAACTGGTTCGACGGAACTTTGTGTTGAGATCCTTCGCCTATCCTCTTTGGACAGGCTCACGATGACAGGTTGTGACACTGTCTCTAAAATGGTGCCCGGTCGAGGAAAATGGACCTTTCGCCGCAGCTAACAGCCAAATTTGAGAAGCTGCAGACCAGCTATCCAGTGAGGCGCAGCGCACTGATCCCCATGCTGATGTATGCGCAGGACGAGTACGGCTACGTCAGCGATGAAATGATCGCAGAGCTTGGCCGCCGGCTGGACCTGAACAACGTGCAGATAGAAGAGACGCTAGCGTATTACTCGATGCTGCACCGGAAACCCATGGGCAAGCACCACGTACAGATTTGCACCAACGTGGCATGCATGTTAAAGGGCGGTTACGACCTGCTGGCCCGCGCTAAGAAGCGCCTGGAGATCGGGCACAAGGAAACGACGAACGACGGGGTTTTCTCCCTCGAAGAAGTGGAATGCATCGGCGCCTGCACGGGCGCGCCGGCAATGCAAGTCAACTACGATTTCTACGAAGAACTTACGCCCATCAAATTCGACCGCATCATTGCGGAACTGGATGCCGGCCGACGCCCGACGCCGGAAGCGGTCATTTCCGGCGCGCTCCACGAGCGTCATCCGGACGAAACTCCGCTGATCAGCCGGCGGTGGGGCATGAAGGACTCGCACAAAATTGACGTTTACCTGACGCAGGGCGGCTATCAGGCGCTGGAAAAAGCGCTCAAGGAGATGACTCCCGAGGGCGTCATCGAGGAAGTGAAAAAGTCGAATCTGCGCGGGCGCGGCGGAGCGGGATTCCCGACGGGGATGAAGTGGTCGTTCGTGCCGAAGGATTCGCCGAAGCCGAAGTATGTGATTTGCAACGCAGATGAATCCGAACCCGGCACCTGCAAGGATCGGCCGCTAATGGAGATGGACCCGCACCAGCTCATCGAGGGCATGGTGATCGCGGGACGCGCCATTCATTCGCATCAAGGCTTCATTTATATTCGCGGCGAATACCGGTACGTGCTGGATATCGTGGACGCGGCACTTGCTGAAGCTTATGCGCGCGGGTACCTGGGGAAGAACATTCTCGGGTCGGGCTTTGATTTCGACCTGCTGGCCCATACCGGGGCGGGCGCATACGAATGCGGTGAAGAGTCCGCGCTGATGGAATCGCTGGAAGGCAAGCGTGGGTACCCGCGCATCAAACCTCCCTTCCCAGCCGTCGTGGGATTGTACGGCTGCCCAACGATTATCAATAACGTGGAAACGCTGAGCGCCGTGCCATCGATCATCCGGGAGGGAGGCGAGGCGTACGCGAATCGCGGCACGCCGAAAAACGGCGGCACCCGGATGCTGTGCATCGCGGGACACGTCAACAGGCCAGGGATCTACGAAGTGCCCCTGGGCATGAACATGAAAAAGTTTATCTACGATGTGGCGGGAGGAATTCCGGGAGGAAAAAAGCTAAAGGCTGTGATTCCCGGAGGAAGCTCCTGCCCGCTGCTAGCGGCTGACGAGATCGATATTCCGATGGACTACGATGCGGTGGCGAAAGCGGGGTCAATGCTGGGATCCGGCGGCATGGTGATCATGGACGAAGACACCTGCATGGTGGACATGGCGCGCCGGATCATGCACTTTTACGCGCACGAATCCTGCGGCTGGTGCATCCCCTGCCGGGAAGGAACGTCCTGGATGCGCAAGACGCTGGAGCGGTTTCATGCCGGGATGGGCCGTCCGGAAGACATCGAGATGATCGCCGACCTGGCGAAAAACATGTTGGGTCGCACGTTTTGCCCGCTCGGAGACGCGGCGGCGATGCCGACGATCAGCATCATGAAGAAGTGGCGCGGTGAGTTTGAAGAACATTTGAAGGGACGCTGCGCGTCCAAATCCGCGGGACTGCTGGTTGGATCGCGCTAGGAATCCATGGCCGAACAGAAACTAATCAAGCTGAAGATTAACGAACGCGAAGTGCAGGTGCCGCAGGGGACCTTAGTGATTGAAGCGACGCGGCGCATTGGGACGGAAGTGCCGTCGTTCTGCTACTACCCCGGGCTGTCGCTCCAGGCGGCGTGCCGCATGTGCCTGGTGGAGGTGGAAAAGGCCCCGAAGCTGCAGACCGCGTGCACGCTGGTGGCCACCGAAGGCATGATCGTTCGAACGGACACCGAGCAGGTGCGGCAGGCGCGCAAGTACATGCTGGAATTTCTGCTGACCAACCACCCGCTGGATTGCCCGGTGTGCGACAAAGGCGGCGAGTGCGAATTGCAGGACATGGTCTTCCGCTACGGTGCGGATTCCAGCCGCTTCGTGGAAGAAAAGATTCACCGGCCGGAGGAAAAATGGTCGGAACTGGTTTATTACGACGCACCGCGCTGCATCCTGTGCTTCCGGTGCGTGCGCGTATGCGATGAAGGCATGGACGTGAAAGCGCTGGGCGTGGGGATGCGCGGCGCGAACAGCGTGATCATTCCGAATCGCGGCGATCATCTGGAGTGCGAAGAATGCGGCATGTGCATCGACATCTGCCCGGTTGGGGCACTGACGAGCGGGACGTACCGGTATAAAACGCGGCCGTGGGAGATGTCCTACGTTTCCACGGTGTGCACGCACTGTTCGAATGGCTGCAAGACCACGCTGAGCGTGCGCAATCACGAGATTCTGCGTTCGAACAACCGAGACCTGAGCGGGATCAACAAAGATTTTCTGTGCGTGAAGGGGCGATTTGGGTTTGACTTCACGAAACACGCCGAGCGTATCCGTCAACCAATGGTTCGCAAGGGAGACAAACTGTATCCCGTGTCGTGGGAAGAAGCCGCGCAGGCCGCGGCGACGAAGCTGAAGGCTGTCTACGACGCCAGCGAAAAAGATTCGATCGGGTTCATCGGTTCGAATCGCGCTTCAAATGAAGAGAATTACTTGTTGCAGCGGATGGCGCGCGCGACGTTTGCAACGAACAACATTGATCATCACCGGACGGTGGATTACACGGGATTGATCACGGCGCTGGGCGAGCGTGCCGGCGATTCCCTGCTCACCATGGAGCAGTTGTATCAGTCGAAGGCGGTCTTGCTGGTAGGAAACGATCCTACGAATCAGAACCCGCTCGCCGGGTGGCAGATCCGAAGCGGCATCCGCCATCACGGCACGAAGCTATTCATCATCAATGCCAACGAGATCAGGCTGAAGCGCAAGGCCACGCAGTTTGTGAAAGTGACGGCGGGCCAGGAGGCGGCCGCGCTGCGGTGGCTGGCGCATGAGGAAGGACAGTTCTCGCCGGCGCTCGTCGAACAATTGGTGCAACTGAAGGCCGGGCTTGAGGCGGAGAGCGATGTTGCGGTTGTTTTTGGCGCGGAAGTTTCCGGCGCGGCGATCGCACCGCTGGTGACTTTTGGTTCCCAGCTCCCAGGTAAGACGCGATACATGGCGCTGGGCGATTACGCGAATTCGCGCGGCGCGGCGGATATGGGCGTGCTGCCGGACCGCTTGCCGGGTTACGCGTACGTGGGCAATCCCCAGGCGCACGAGTCTTTTGAGAAGTTGTGGGGCTGCGGGGCGATTCCGACGAAGCCAGGGCTGACAACGCCTCAGATGGTGGAAGCGGCGCAAGCCGGAAAGCTGAAAGCCCTGTATGTCGTGGGCGCAAATCCGCTGGCACATTTCGGCACGCTGGGATACGGGCGGGGCCAACTGGAGTTGCTGATCGTGCATGAGATGTTCCTGACAGAAACGGCCAAGGTGGCGGACATTGTCTTTCCCGCGGCTTCCGCGTACGAAAAGGACGGCACGGTTACCAACACTTCGGGCGAAGTTCAAATGCTGCACAAGGGCGCGGAAGTGATGGGGCCGCGGGGCGACTTCGATCTGCTGAAGATCCTGTCGCATCAACTGGAAAAGTTGGGACGGGGGAAGGCGTTTCACTACAAGACGCCAGCGGCGGTGTTTGAAGAAATTCGCACCGCGGTGAGCGGTTATAACGTGCGGCCGGCGGGGCTGCTGACGGGCGGCGCAGAACCGACGCACGTGCAGTCTGCCAGAAACGGCCACGCGCCGTACGACGTGCCGGTGGGACTCATCCGATCCGCGAAGGACACTTTGTTTACCAGCGGGACGCTCGGGCGCTTCTGCACAATGTTGGATTCCCTGCCGGAGGCCACGACCGAGCCGTGAATTCTTTCTTAAACGCGAATGCTGAGCTGGTTATCACGCTCGTCAAGATTGTGCTGTTGCTGTTCATCGTCCTGACCGTGAATGCGTATCTGACGTGGTTCGAACGGAAAGTCGTGGCGCACATGCAGTCGCGGTGGGGACCGCACCGCGTGGGCCCGCACGGATTGTTGCAGCCGCTGGCGGACGGCGTGAAATTTCTTTTCAAAGAGGACCCCACGCCCGCCGGCGTGGACAAGTTGGTCTACTATCTTGCGCCGCTACTGGCATTGGCGCTAGCGCTGACGTCGATCGCGCTCATTCCGTTTGGGCCGGAGCCGATCCGATTGTTCGGGCACGACATCTACTTGGGGATCGCGCCTCCCGACCTCAATATCGGGATACTCGCGCTCTTTGCGGTGACGGCGCTGGGAGTTTATGGCGTTGCGCTCGCGGGATGGGCTTCGAACAGCAAGTATCCGCTGCTCGGCGGGCTGCGCAGCTCGGCGCAGATGATCAGTTATGAGCTGGCGCTGACGATGTCGGTGGTCGGCGTGCTGCTGATGGCGGGCAGCTTCAATTTGAAGAAAATCATTGAGGCGCAAGCGCACCATCCCGAGTGGGGAATTCTTGGTTGGAATGTGTGGCCACAGTTTCTGGGCTTCTTTTGTTTTTTCATTGCGGCGGTCGCGGAAACAAATCGCGTGCCGTTCGATCTGCCGGAAGCGGAGTCGGAGCTGGTCGCGGGGTTCCATACGGAATACTCCAGCTTCAAGTTCGCGATGTTTTTTATCGCGGAGTACACCAGCATGATCACGGTTTCATGCCTGTGCTCGATACTGTTTTTCGGCGGATGGCTGTCTCCCTTCCCTGCTTCGTGGCTGTTCACCCATTACTTGCCGTCCGCGATTCTGATTTTGTTTGGATTGTGGGTGATTTGGGACGGAATACGATATGAGACGACTTTCGGGCGGATCATATTGCCGGGCTTGGGAGCGGCAATTACGGCGCTTGGTGCGGTTTTTGTTTTGCTGCCCAACGTAAACGAGTTTATTCAAGGGCCGTTCTGGCTGCTGTCCAAGATTTTTGTTTTTCTGTTTGTGTACGTGTGGATGCGCGGGACGCTGCCGCGTTTCCGCTACGACCAACTGATGGCCTTCGGGTGGAAGCTGCTCCTTCCGCTGTCCATCGTGAACGTGATTGTCACCAGCTTTGTGATCCTCGCCAAGATGCAGTGGTGGGGTGCGAAATGACGGCGTCACTTGCAGTTTTCTTCGCACTGGCAGCGCTCGCAGTGATTGGCGCGGTCAGCTTGATCGTGCAAAAGCATCCGATTCATAGTGCGCTGTCGCTGATCGTGGTCATGATTGCGCTGGCGGGCCTGTACCTGCTGTTGGGCGCGGAATTTGTAGCCGCTGTACAGATCATTGTTTATGGCGGCGCGATCATGGTGTTGTTCGTGTTTGTGATCATGCTCTTGAATGCGGGTGTGGAGGAGCACACCAGCATTTCAAAGATGGCGGGAGCGCCGGGTTTGCTACTGGTCGTGGCGCTGGCGGGGTTCGTGGCGGCGACGATTGCGCGGTCCACGGAAAGCGTTGAGACCACGCTGCAAACCGGAGAAATTGCTTCGACGCTCGGAATTTCGAACATGATTTTCAAGGATTTCGTTTATCCGTTCGAGCTGACGTCGTTCCTGATTCTCGTGGCGGTGCTCGGAGCCACGGTGCTGGCGCAGCGGGAGAAAAGCTGAGATGGTGCCGACAAACTATTACGTGATCCTGAGCGCGATCCTGTTCGGTCTGGGCGTGCTGGCATTTATTTTCAAGCGCAACATCATCACCATTTTTATGTCCATCGAGCTGATGTTGAACGCCGTCAATCTGGCGTTTGTGGCTTTCAGCCAGGCGCTGGGGAAACTCGACGGGCAGGTTTTTGTGCTGTTCGTGATTGTGGTGGCGGCGGCCGAAGCGGCCGTGGGATTGGGGATCATCATTTTGATTGCGCGCAGCCGGCAAACGCTGAACGTGGAACGCGTGGACCTGCTGAAACTCTAATGCCGAAATACCTGATGCTCGAATACCTGTGGATTGTTCCGCTGCTGCCGCTGCTAGGCTCGGCCGCGAATGGAATTTTTGGCGCGAAGTGGCCGAATAGGATTGTTGACTGGGTGGCCATCGGATCGACGGGACTATCGTTTCTCGCGGCCCTTGAAGCGGTGCGCGAGTTTTTCGATTACTTCACCGAGAATCACCATCCTTTCCAGAAAGCATTCTTCACCTGGATCGCGGCGGGCAATTTCCGCGCGGGCTTTGACTTGCAGATGGACCAGCTCACGGTGGTGATGGTGCTGGTGGTGACCGGAGTGGGCTGGCTCATTCACATTTACGCGACCGGATACATGGCGCATGAGGGCGGTTACCGCCGGTTCTTTTCCTATCTCAACCTGTTCATGTTTTTCATGCTGATCCTGGTGCTGGCGGCGAATTACGTGTTGCTCTTCGTTGGCTGGGAGGGAGTGGGCCTCTCGAGTTACTTGCTTATCGGTTTTTATTTCCTGAAGAAGTCCGCTTCGGATGCGGGGAAGAAAGCGTTCATCGTCAATCGCATCGGCGACTTTGGATTCATGCTGGGGATGTTTTTGCTGTTTAAGACGTTTGGGACTCTGGATTTCGTAGCGCTTTTCGCCAAGGCGGACCCTTGGCCCGCGGATGCGATGGGACATCTTGGGACGCTCACGATCGCTTGCCTGCTGCTTTTCACGGGCGCGTGCGGAAAATCGGCACAGTTGCCGCTGTACGTTTGGCTGCCAGACGCGATGGAAGGACCGACGCCGGTGAGCGCGCTGATTCATGCGGCGACGATGGTGACCGCGGGCGTATATGTCGTTGCGCGCTCGCACATTCTTTTTACGCACGCGCCGACGGCGATGCTGGTCGTCGCCATCGTTGGCTGCGCGACGGCGTTCTTTGCGGCGACCATCGGCTTGGTGCAGCGGGACATAAAGAAAGTTCTCGCGTACTCCACCGTAAGCCAGTTGGGCTACATGTTTCTGGCGTGCGGCGTTGGCGCTTTCTCTGCAGGTATTTTTCACCTGATGACGCATGCATTCTTCAAGGCGCTCCTTTTCCTTGCGGCCGGCAGCGTGATTCATGCCATGGGCGGCGAGCAGGACATGAACCACATGGGTGGGCTCAGCAAGAAGATTCGCCGGACGTACGTGACCATGCTGACGGCCACGCTGGCGATTGCCGGGTTTCCGCCGTTCGCGGGGTTCTTCAGCAAAGACGCCATCCTTTTGAGCGCTTTTGAGAATGAATATGGCGGCCGCACCGTGGGGTACGCACTGTATGGGTTCGGACTGGCCACGGCGCTGCTGACGGCGTTCTACATGTTCCGCCTGATGTTCCTGACGTTTCACGGCAAGCAGCGCTACGACGAGCATCACGTTCACGTGCATGAGTCGCCGGACAACATGCTGGCGCCGCTGATGATATTGGCCCTGCTCTCGATCGTGGGCGGCTGGCTCGCCGCGCCTGCATTCCTGCCGGGAGGAACGGACTATTTCGCAAAATTCCTGCAGCCTGTTTACGGCGGCGCGGAAGTGGCTGCCGCGGAGGCCGGTGCGCATTCGCTGGAACTATGGCTGGCCGGCGTGGCCGTGGTGACCGCGTTTGTAGGGGCCATGGTTGCCTACTGGCTGTATCTCAAGCGACCTGAAAAGGCAGACGGGCTTGTCAAGTCCCTGAACCCCGCTTACACAACCTTGCTGAACAAGTACTACGTGGATGAACTGTACGCTGCGGTGGTGGTCAAGCCACTGCTTTGGATTTCGACCAAGGTGCTCTGGCAAGCCGCCGATGTCGCCGGAATCGACGGAACAGTGAACGGGATTGGGGAAGGCGCGACTGCTATCGGCGACGGAGTGCGGCATACGCAGTCCGGAAACACCCGTAGCTACGCGGTATGGGTGGTCGTAGGCGCGATCGCGATCATCGCGGTCATCTTCTTCTGGCCGTTCGGCGGAAAAACCGTTATCGGAATGGTGCGTTGATGTTGCCCGGCGGACATTTGCTTTCCGTGCTGATCTTCTTCCCTGCCGTGGGGGCGCTGGCGCTCTTGCTGCTGCGCGGTGACGATCATAAGTTCATTCGTATCATTGCGCTGATCGTTTCCCTGGCGGAATTTCTGTTCTCGCTACTGATGATCCGAGCGGTGCCCGTCGGCGCAACCGGGTATCACCTGGAGGAATACGCCAAGTGGATCGACCAGCCGCCGATCCATTACCACCTAGGCGTTGACGGAATCAGTTTGTTCCTGGTGATCCTGACGACGTTTCTCACCCCGATTTCCATCCTAGCGTCGTGGCAGAGCATCGAGCACCGCGTCAAGGAATTTTTCGTGATGCTGCTGATGCTGGAGCTTGGCGTCGTGGGCGTGTTCCTCTCGCTGGACCTTTTCCTCTTCTTCCTTTTCTGGGAAGTGATGCTGATTCCCATGGCGTTCCTGATCGGTATTTGGGGACACGAGCGCCGCGTGTACGCGGCGGTGAAGTTCGTGCTGTACACGATGGCGGGCTCAATTCTGATGCTGGTCGGAATTATTTGGCTGTATAACGCCACGGGGACGTTTGATCTGCCGACGGTTGAGGCGCTGTTGCACACCCCTCTGTCCCAAGGCGGCCTTGAGCTTGCGCCCAGAACGGAGATGCTCCTCTTCCTGGCGTTCTTTCTGGCATTTGCGATCAAGGTGCCGCTCTTCCCGCTGCACACCTGGCTGCCGGATGCGCACGTGGAAGCGCCCACGGCTGGTTCAGTGATGCTGGCGGGCGTGCTGCTGAAAATGGGCACGTACGGAATGATCCGCTTCTGCCTGCCGCTCTTCCCGGAGGCTTCACGCCGGGCCGCGGGCTGGGTGGCCGTGCTGGCCATCATCGGGATCATTTACGGCGCGCTGGTGGCAATGGTGCAGCCGAACCTGAAGAAGCTGGTCGCGTACTCGTCAGTCAGCCACCTGGGCTTCGTGGTGCTGGGAATTTTTGCATTTCATAACATTTCCATGCAGGGCGCGGTTTACCAGATGCTAGCGCACGGGATTTCGACGGGCGCGCTTTTCTTGCTTGTGGGCATGCTACACGACCGGCGGCACACCTTTGAAATCAGCGAGTACGGCGGTCTGGCCACGCCGATGCCGAAGCTGGCGGCATTCTTTCTGTTTGTCGCCCTGTCGTCGCTGGGCTTGCCGATGCTCAATGGTTTCGTTGGTGAATACCTGGTCCTGCTGGGCACCTATCAGCGGCACTGGGGCTGGGCTTCGTGGGCCGCGCTCGGCGTGATCCTCTCCGCCTGCTACCTGCTGTGGTCGTATCAGCGGGTGTTTTTCGGAGAAATCACGCGGGAGAAAAACCGCACGCTCCCCGACGTCTCCGCGCGCGAGAAGTGGATTCTGGCGACCATGGCGATCGTCACACTGTGGATGGGCGTGGGCTCAACGTTTATCACCGCCCGGACGGCCGCAGCCGCGCAATCCGTGATTGATGAGGTCGAACCACAGCGGCCGTATGAGGCTGCCACACCGGACAGCGCCACGCCGCAGGCGAAGCTGGATTCCTCGGGCGCGGCAAAGGCCATCTCAAGTGAAAGGCTGGGAATCCGGTAAATGCTTCCCCGCGCCATCGACATTTATCGCGTGCTTCCGGAATTGGTGTGGTGCGGCTTCGGCGTGCTAGTAGTGCTGATGCAGCCGTTCGTGCGCAACCGCCATTTTTTTACGTTTCTCGCGTTGATCGGGACCCTGGCGGGAACAGCCGCATCCGTCTCCGCGGCAATGCGTGCAGGGCCGGGCTTCGACGGGCTGGTGCAGTCCGATTCGTTCAGTTTCTTCTTCCGGCTGCTGGTGGGCACTGTGGCGTTTCTGGTGGTGCTGGCGGCCGGGCCTTATCTGGAGCGAGAACGCCTTCCCTTTGCAGAGTTTTACGCGCTGCTGCTGTTTGCCACGGCGGGCATGGGTGTGCTTGCTTCGGCGCAAGAGCTGCTCACGGCGTTCATTGGCCTGGAGATGAGTTCGATCTCCAGCTACATCCTGGCGGGATACCGCCGCGATTCGCTGAAGTCCACTGAATCGGCTATGAAGTATTTCCTGCTGGGCTCGTTCGCGACGGCGTTCTTCCTTTACGGGATTGCCCTGGTGTATGGCTCGAGCGGTACGACGATGCTGACCAAGATGGGTTCCGAGGAACTTTTCCACAGCAAGCTCTTCGAGCTTGGGCTCGCCCTGATCCTGGTCGGGCTGGGCTTCAAGGTGGCTGCGGCACCGTTCCAGGTGTGGACCCCGGACGTTTACGAAGGCGCGCCAACGCCGGTTACGGCGCTTTTTTCTGCGGGACCGAAAGCCGCTGCGTTTGCCTTGTTGCTGCGCATCTTTGCGACCGTTCCTGCCGCCACGCACTTCTGGTTCTGGGCTTTCTGGGGGCTCGCGGCGCTTACTATGTTCGCCGGGAATCTGGGCGCGCTGGTGCAGACGAACGTCAAGCGGCTCCTGGCGTACAGTTCCATTGCGCACGCCGGCTATATTCTGGTGGCTTTTGCGGCCGTTACATCCATGGCACGCGATGGATCCGCGGAAGCAGCGCCCGCTTACGCTGCGGTACTTTTTTATCTGCTCAGCTACGCGCTCGTGAAGCTTGGAGCGTTCACCATCGTTTCGCAGCTGGGTGGAACCGGTGAAAAGAATCTGTCGCTGGACGACTACGCGGGACTCTCCGAGCGGCAGCCGTTCGTGGCGGCGGCGCTGAGCGTCTACCTGCTTTCGCTCCTTGGGCTGCCGGTTACCGCGGGTTTCTTCGGGAAGTTCTACATCTTCAAGGCGGCAGTGAACTCGCACTTGCTGTGGCTGGCGGTGTTGATGGCGGTTAACAGCGTGATCGGGGCCTACTACTACCTGCGCGTCATCGTAATGATGTACATGCGCGAGTCAAGTGCCGAGGCGAAGTCCGCAGCTCCGGTAGGATTCCCGCTTACCGTGAATTTTGTTCTGGCCTTCACAGTGGTGGGCACGCTGTACTTCGGACTGTTTCCCAACCGGGTGCTGAACTTCATTCTCCAGCCAGCGCTTTTCGGGCGCTGATATCGCGTTTCCAAGAAAGAAGGGCAAACTGATCCTTCGACTCTCCCTCAGGATCAAAGTCCGCCTGTAGATTGGATGCCACCCAGGTGAATCGGACTGCACAAGAAAACGGCCCGGAGGCTTGCGCATCGGGCCGTTTGGAAAACCTTTTCGCTGGCCTTAGATCTTCACGAAGATGATCACCAGCGTGAAGAGCGCTAGCGTCTCGACGAATACCAGACCGAGAATCATGGCCGCGCGAATTGCCGCTGCTGCTCCGGGGTTGCGGGCCATGCCTTCGCAAGCCGCTGAAGCGATCCGGCCCTGCCCCAACGCGCCGCCAAAAGCCGCCAGAGCCATACCGAAGCCCGCTGCAATGGCCATCAGGCCTTTGCCTCCGGCTGCCGCGCCTGCGGAGTCCTGCGCGAACGCGGACGGAGCAATCAACATCGCCGCCGCCAGCGCTACCAACACCATCGTCGCCTTCTTCATCACGTCCTCCTTATGAATCGCCGCCAGGAGGTGGTTCCCGGACACCGTGCAGCCGGGCTCACACTGGAACGGCTCAACAGACTTGGCCCAGGAAACGTAAGCAAAACGTCTAGTGTTCCTCCCCCGTCGCGATGCCCAGGTACACTGACGGGAGCACCGTAAATATATAGGTCTGAATGATAGCGACAAAAATATGCAGACCGATAAACAGGAGAGGGATAAGGGCAGGAAAAACTGCCAGCACTATTCCGAGAACCGGTGTCTTGTTCCATCCCCAAAGCACGGGGGCGAGGAGCAGGCTCAAAAAGATCGAGTACAGCAGATCGCTCGCAAAAATATTAGCCCATAGACGTACCGTCAGTGAGAGCACGCGGGCGCAGGTACTGATGATCTCAACGGGAAAAATCAGCGGGGAAAGCAGCGGGACAGGCCCGGCGAAATGTTTAAGGTAGGCGATATTGCCGTGATGTCGGATTCCCTGCCAGTTGAAATAGAGAAAGGTAAGCATCGCGCAAGCCAGAGGGACACTAACCTTTGCGGTCGGCGCCGCAAAAAGCGGGAAAACGCTAAAAAGATTGGCCAACAGAATGAATACGGAAATCGAGCCAACCCAGGGCACGTGTTTCAACCCCTGGTGCCCTACGTTTTCTTCCAGCAAATCTTTAATTCCGAATCCAAGAGGGTTGGTAAGCAACAATTCCGCGATCTGTTGAAAGCCGCCAGGGTGCTCCACGGAAAGCCGCGAACGAACGAAAAGCGCCAATAGCGTGCCAATGATCAACACCAGGAAGCCCATCACCACGTGCTCCGGGATGGGCAAGTCTGGATTTTCCGGGCTGATGTGGAGCGCCGAGAGCAGCGCCAAGGCAAATCGCCCGAAGTAGTGATTCACCAACTCCGTGAGTCCGGTAACGTGTTCAACCATTCTTCAGTCCGCCGGATCGAAGATTTCGTACACACTCGCCACCACGGTTGCGGCTCCTAGGGCACACAAACCCACGACCATGCTCACCAGGGGAACTCTGAGGTATTCAAAAATAACATACACGGCGAGGGCTATCAACCCGTAGCGAAAGAGCATGCCAAAGTAGCTGGCTATCGGAACCATGGGTTTCTCTTTTTCGGCTTGTGCGGTGGAGGCCAGCACCAAAGCGTCCAAGCCCCGCCTGAGCCAGCGAAAATTCAGCCAGCCCAGCGCAGCACCGATCCCCAGGCCCGCACCCCACAAACGGTCGCGCAGCAGCGCCACCAATAGACCTGCGAGCAATCCAATCAGGAGGGTTAGCCAAGAAATGCGCCGTTCGGTCATCGCAGCGGGCGGAGAATCAGCTGCGTTTGACGCCATCGCCGCTTCCCGCAAGCCGCCGGAGAACGTCGCGCACACCGGCATAAAAACCAAGGCCGCCAAGCACGAGCAAGAAGACCGGCTTGGTATGGAGCCAGTGGTCGAGAAAATAACCGAAAAGCCCGCCCACGACAACGGCCGCCACGAGCACGAAGGGCAATTCCATGGCGATGGCAGCCTGGTTGGAGACGTCTTTGGCTTTCTCCACCACCGTCGAAGGTGCATCGGAATTTTCGGGCTTATTGTCCGAAGGCATATTGCGCGAGCCGCGTGAACGGCTCAGGATACAACCCCGCGGCGAGCGTGACAAACACGGCGACGCCGAGGGCCACGGCCTGCGCGCTGGTCATCGATGGACGCGGCGCGGCGCCGGGCTGCTTGAGCCAGGCGTGTACGACGATACGGAAGTAATAGTACAGCGCGGGGACGATATAAAGCACGGCAAAGACCGCGAGCACTGGATGGTGCGTTTCGATCAGCGAAAGGAAAATGAAATACTTGCCCATGAAGCCGGCCGTGGGCGGTATGCCGGCAAGCGAAAGCATGAAGATCAGGAGCAGCAATGCAGCGGCGGGGCTGCGCTGGTACAAGCCGTTCAGGTCGTCAAGTTCCTCGCCGATGAGCCCTTTCTGGCGAAGAACGATGATGACCGCAAATGCTCCGGCGGTCATGAACACGTACGCAAACAGGTAGTATGAGATTCCGGTCAAAGCGGTACCGTTTCCGGCAACGAGACCAAGCAGGATGTAGCCCACGTGCGAAATCGAGGAGTAGGCCAGCAGGCGTTTCAGGTTGGTCTGTGTCAACGCGGCCAGGTTTCCCCATGTGAGCGACGCGACCGCGATGCCCGCGACGAGAGGCATCCAGGTCTCCTGCGATGCCGCGAACACGGTGACGAACAGCCGCAGCAGCAGCGCGAAGCTTGCCGTCTTGGACGCCACGCTAACATAGGCGGTGATGGGCGTTGGGGCTCCCTCGTAGACGTCCGGCGCCCACTGGTGAAAGGGCACAGCCGCAACCTTGAAAAACAATCCGACCGCTACCAAAACGAATGCGGCAGCGGCAAGAACGGTCAACTGATTCAGCAAAGACGGTTCCAGATGCAAAGCAGCCGGGTACCGCGTCACAAGAAGTTGGCGCATCTGACCGCCAATTGCACCGGATTGACGGCTCAGCTCAATGGCCCTGGCCAGCCCAAAACGCGGATCAAATGCAGCTCTAATATTTCGGACATCGGTCGATCCACTCAAACCGTAAATCAAGGAAAAGCCGTAGGCCAGGATTCCAGAGCTGAACGCGCCGAGCAGCACATACTTTAGCGCGGCTTCATTCGAACGCTTTTCGCGACGCAAGAAACCAGTCAGTACGTAAAAGCTGAGCGCCATGGTTTCAAGGCCGAGGAACATGACAATCAGGTCAATGCCGGAGGCCATGAACATCATTCCCACGCAGGCAAACAGCAGAAGTGCGTAATATTCGCCCTCTTGTTCCTCTTCGATCTGCAGGTATTTCACGGACAGCAGAATGACGAGCGCGGTAGCGGCCAGAAAAAGCGCGGCGAAAAAAATAAAGAACGGATCGACCACTACAGAGTCATGGAATCCAAGAAGGTCGCCCCTTGCCACGATCGCTCCGCGGAGCCTGAAGACGGTGAAACCGCTGAAAATGGTTCCTGCCAGGGCGAGCCCGGCATTCCAGTATTTATCCTTCTGTTCAATCCAGAAATCGATCAGCAGGATTCCCAGTCCGAAGAGGACAAGTTCCATCTCTGGAAGGATGGCGGCGCCATCACCCTGGAGATAGCTAAGAATCCCGTTGATAAATGGGATGTTCATTCGCGCGGGTTATTTCGTCTCCGCCGCAGCGGCGTGGAATTCCGCCGGAGGCAATTTTGCGCGTTGCACTTGATAGAAGTTGGGGTTCACCTGCTCGACAATTTTCTGCACCGGCTTTTCAATGAAGGCGAAGAACGGCTTCGGATAGATGCCGATCCAGAACGCCAGAATCACGAGCGGCACGAGCGTGGCATATTCGCGCAGGTTCAAGTCCGGCAAGTCTTCGTTGGCAAACTGCGTAACCGGGCCGAACATCACTCGCTGGTAGAGCCACAGCAGGTACGCCGCGCCCAGTACGACGCCCAGCGAGCCCCAGGCGGCCCAGGCCTTGCTCACCTGAAAAGCGCCCTGCAAGATGGTGAACTCTCCGATGAAGCCGTTCAACAGGGGCATGCCCAGCGAACTTAGGCTGACGATCAGATAGATCGCGGCGAAACTCGGCATGGGTGTCGCCAGGCCGCCGAACTCCGAAATCATGCGCGTGTGGCGACGTTCATAGAGCACGCCCACAATCAAAAAGAGTGCCCCGGTGGAGATGCCATGGTTGATCTGCTGGAGCACGCTGCCCGCCAGGCCGTTTGGCGTGAGCGCGAATATCCCCAGCGTGCAGAAGCCCAGATGGCTGACCGAGCTATAAGCAATCAGGCGCTTCATATCCTTTTGCATGAGGCAAACGAGCGCACCATAAATGATGCCAATCAAGGAGAGTACGATGACGATGTGAATGATTCGCGCGCGCATGGCGGCATCCGCAGGCAGCAACGGGAGGGAGAAACGGATGAAACCGTATGTACCCATCTTCAGGAGAACGCCAGCAAGGATGACGGAGCCGGCCGTGGGCGCTTCCGTGTGCGCATCGGGGAGCCAAGTGTGGAACGGGAACATGGGCACTTTGATGGCAAACGCGAAGAAGAAACCCCAGAAGAGCCACACCTTCAGTGCATCGGAGAAGTGCTGCGCGGCGGCGAGCAACGTCGGGACATCGAAGGTGCGTGTCCCGTTCGCGGACACCGGCGCATAGAAGTACAGCGCCAGGATGGCCAGCAGCATGACCACCGATCCGGCCAAGGTGTACAGGAAGAACTTGATGGCCGCGTAGAGGCGCCGGTCGCTACCCCAAACGCCGATCAGGAAGTACATGGGGACGAGCATCACTTCCCAGAACACGTAGAACAGGAAGAAATCGAGAGAAACGAAAACTCCAATCATCCCGGTCTGCAGCAGCAGAAGCAGAATGTAATATTCCTTGGTACGCAGGTGAATCGCGCTCCAGGAAGAGAGAATAGCGATCATCCCGAGAAACGTCGTGAGCATGACGAGCAGCAGGCTGATGCCGTCGATGCCGAGATGGTATTTCGCGCCAATCGAGGGGATCCAATCGGCGGCTTCCTCAAAGGTGAAGCCGCCCCATTCCGGCTTAAACCAGCGAAGCAGCGGAAGCGAAACCAGGAAGCCGAGCACGCCAAATACGTTTCCGGCGATCTTGTGCGCGTTCTCCCTCTCGCGAGGAATGAACAACAGAAGCAAGGCGCCCACGAGCGGCGTAAATAAAACCACGCTCAAGATGTGATGTGCAAGAAAGTCCATTCTGATTGCCTCTCAGCGCACGCTGCGCAGCAATACCTGCACATGGTGCCCGTAATACGCCAGAAGAACGACCAGTCCCACCAAAATCAGCATTGCGTAACTGGAAAACATTCCGGTTTGCAGGAGCCGCACCGGGTAACTGAGAAGCTGCATGAGCTTTGCACTGAAATTCAGCAGCCCGTCGATGATCCACTTGTCCCACCACATCGACAGAGTTGAGCCGGAGCGCGCCAGCCAGCCCGCGCCGTTTACCCCCACACCGTCGATGACGTTGGCATCGAAGCGCCCGAGGAGATTACCGAGGTCTTTCGTGCGCTCCACGATCGCCGCATCATAGATTTCATCCACATAATACTTGTGAAGGAGCAATTGGTAGAGTTTCGGCCATTTCCCGGCGGCCAATTCCGGAGCGATTCTCTTGGTCCGGTAGAAGTGGTACGCCAACCAGATTCCCGCGCCGGCAATGGAGAGGGACGCCAGCATCAGGATGTATTCGACGGCCAGCTCGTGCTGGCCGATCTTCTCCGCTCCCGTCTCGGCCGCAACGCCCGACAATACGGGTTCGAGGAACTTCTGGAATCGGGCGTCTCCCCCCAGCGACAGGGGCCAGCCAATCCAGCCGCCGATGAGCGATAGTCCGGCGAGCATCATGAGCGGAATCGTCATCGTCGGCGGTGATTCGTGGATGTGTTTTTCAACCTGCTCGTCCGCACGCGAATAACCGAAGAAGGCAAGGAACAGCAGCCGAAACATGTAGAACGCGGTCATCCCCGCGGTGACAAAACCAACGAGCCACAACGCGGGGTTCTTTTCAAAAGCATGCCCAAGAATCTCGTCTTTGCTAAAAAATCCGGCAAGCGGAAAGATTCCGGCAATCGCCAGCGTCGCGACCGCAAACGTCTTTGCGGTGATGGGAATCTTGCTCCACAAGCCGCCCATCTTTTGCAAATCCTGTTCCCCGGACATGGCGTGAATCACACTGCCCGCGCCGAGGAACAATAGGGCCTTAAAGAAGGCGTGGGTCATCAGGTGAAAGACTCCCGCCGCAAAAGCGCCCACGCCCAGAGCCAGAAACATGTATCCAAGCTGGCTGATCGTGGAATAGGCGAGCACCTTCTTGATGTCGTTCTGGACTAAGGCCATGGAGGCCGCAAATATCGCCGTGACCACGCCGACGACCGCGACCACTTTCATCGCGAAGGGCGCGAGTTGGTAGATAGCATTCATGCGAGCGACCATGTATACGCCCGCGGTCACCATGGTGGCCGCGTGGATCAGCGCGCTCACCGGCGTCGGGCCTTCCATAGCGTCCGGGAGCCAAACGTACAGGGGAATCTGCGCGGATTTCCCCACCGCTCCGACAAACAACAAAAGAGCGATGCTGGTCAGAACCGGCGCGCCATAGGCCAATGCGTGTGTGTCCACCGCGGCCTTCAACGCCTGCAGAATTCCTGCCGCCCCTTCCGCGTCCGGCAAACCCTGCGAGGTAAACCGGATGGTGCCTAGCGTTACCGCGGTCAGGAGAATCCCCAGGATAAAGCCGGCATCCCCGATGCGGTTCACGATGAAGGCCTTTTTCCCCGCATCGGAAGCCGACTTCTTCAAAAAATAGAAGCCAATCAACAAGTAGCTGCATAGGCCGACGCCTTCCCAGCCCACGAACATAAGCAGCATGTTGCTCGCCAGGACCAACGTCAGCATGGCAAACATAAAGAGATTCATGTAGCCAAAGAAGCGGTAGTACCCGCCTTCGTGCGCCATATACCCGACGGAGTAAACGTGAATCAGGAACCCGACACCGGTGACAACCAAAACCATGACGCAGGAAAGTGGATCGAGAAGGAATCCCCAATCGGCCACAAACGGTATTGCCTGTCCACCGGTCATCTGCATCGGCCCGGGCGTCAGCCATTCGAACAGGATTTGTTGGGCGACACGATGCTCCGGCTCCGTGGCCAGCAGTTGAAGGACCGCGCCGACAGCATAGATGAAAGACAAGCCCACGCTACCGACGCAGAGCATGCTGACGCCGATTTTCGGGAGCCGCCTGCCAAAAAAAAGCATCAGCGCCGCTGTCGCCAGCGGAAACAGCGGGATAAGCCAGAGATGATCGAGAAAGTAGCCCGTGGGCGTCATGCCGGTTTCATTTCTTCTTTTCTGTCGTCACGCTACCACTTCAGCAAATCCATTTCGTCCGCCAACACCGTTTCGCGGTTACGGAAAAACGCGATGATGATTCCGAGCCCCACGGCAGCCTCCGCAGCCGCATCAGCAATGATGAACAGCGCAAAGACCTGCCCGGCCACATCACCGTACAAACGGGAAAATGCCACCAGGTTGATGTTCACGGCATTCAGAATCAGCTCGATGGACATGAGCACAACGATGACGTTGCGTCTGGTGACCACACCGAGCACGCCGATGATGAAGAGCGCGAGACTCAGGAACAGGTAATGTCCTATCGGAAGCATCGCTGGGTTACGTCCTTTTCTTGGCCATTACCACGGCGCCAATCATGGCCACCAGCAACAGGACTGACGCAATTTCAAATGGCAGTAGATACGAGCCGAACAAGCTTTTTGCCACCTCTTCGGAATTGGCCGGCAAATGCTCCGCGGCCGCCGCCGTCAACACCGGCAACCCCTGCCCGGGCATTTTTCTGGAAGACCAGAACATCAGGCCGACCTGGCCAGCCAAGGCCAGCGCGACGAGGAGCGCCACCCACTTCTGACGCGCGAACTGGATCTGCTGCAGCGCCACGTCCAAATTGACCAGCATGATCACGAAAATGAAGAGCACCATGATCCCGCCGACGTAGAGAATGATCTGGACGATAAACAAAAACTCCGCGCGCAACTGCAGGAAAATCCCCGCGGTCGCCAGCAGCGCGGTGATCAGAAAGATGGCGCTGTGAACGACATTCCGCCGCGTTACCATGAGCACCGCGCTCGCCACGGCGACGCCGGCAAAGAAATAAAAGAGGATCTTATCCAACATAAAAATCCGAAGTGGCGGTTTGATCCTGCCGCGCGTCGTGTCCCTTCTCGATAGCCAGAATAAAAAACGCGGCCAGCAGCGCAAGAATGGCAGCGGGGGTTGTAACCAGAAGCAGTCCCCAGCCTTGCAAGTGAAAGTATGCTCCAACGATCAAGGCCACGCCAACCAACAACACGTTGATGATGGACAAAGGGATCAGGAAATGCCACCCCAGGCGCATCAACTGGTCAAACCGGTACCGCGGCAGGGTGAATCGCAGCCACATAAACAAATAGATGTACACGCTTACCTTGAAAATAAACCAGAAGCCGCCGTGAATGCCTGCATAAAACGGCGCTACCGCTTCCCGAACTGACGGCTTGATTATCGGCAAAACGACCGGCACGGCGAGCACCAGCGCAGTCACAAAACAGAGACCCGCCACTGCCAGCATAAACAACTGCTGCACGCGCGTCGGCTGCTTTGGTACGCGCAACATACAGTACGCGGCGATCGCCATGATCAAGACCGGCGGCGCAAAATCCAGAAAATTCAGCCAGGGAACGCTGGCGAAGGGCCTGAGCCAGCCTCCCAGAAACAAGGTTGTTGCCACGGAAGCTACCACGATCATGTTCGTGTATTCCGCCAGAAAATAGAGCGACCAGCGAAATCCGCTGAACTCCGTCATGTACCCGGCGACGAGCTCGGACTCGGCTTCTGGCAAATCGAACGGCGCCCGGTTGGTCTCCGCAATGGAGGCGACAAGATAGGTAAAAAAGGCCACCGGCGCCAGGAGCACGAACCAGATGCCCTCTTTGCTCTGTGCCTCAACGATCGATTTGATGTTGAGCGTGCCCGTAAGTAAGAGCGCGCTCACCAAGGCCATCCCCGCCGCAGTCTCGTAACTCACCAGCTGCGCCGAACTGCGCAGCGCTCCCATCAGCGAATAATGGCTGTTGGAGGCCCAGCCTCCCAGCACGATGCCGAAAATACCCATTGCGCTGATACCCACAACGAAGAGAATCCCAATGTTAATGTCCTGCGCAATCTGAAATGCCGGTCCGATCGCCAAGCCGGCCAGCGAAAGCAGCGCCGCGCCAACCGAAAGTACTGGCGCGAGCCAGAAGACCAGCTTGTCGGCGTTGTCCGGGATGATATCTTCTTTGATGAGCAGTTTCACTGCGTCGGCGATCGGCTGCAGCAAGCCATGCGGCCCCACGCGCATGGGCCCGAGACGCGCTTGCATGTCCGCCATAATTTTGCGTTCCACCAACACGATGTAGCCGGCGATCAGCGGCAGAATCGCGACGACGGCCACTCCGCAAAGCAGCGGTGCCCAGTACAACCTCAAGAACTCATTGGTTGCCTGGAGTGCGTTCATCATCGGTCCCTATCTCCAGCCACATTACCGGTGGTTCTTTTTCGGACCTTACCGGTCTACTTCTCCCAGCACAATGTCAATCGTGCCGATGATGGCCACCACGTCGGCCACCAGGTGTCCCCGCACCATGCGGTCGAACGCCTGCAAATTGATGAAGGAAGGCGGCCGGATGTGCACACGATACGGCTGCACCGTGCCGTCGCTCACGATGTAATAGCCGATTTCACCTTTGGGCGCTTCAATTGCGTGATAGACCTCACCCGGCGGCGGCTTCAGCACCTTCCCCACTTTCCCCATAATCGGCCCGCTGGGAATATTCTCGATGGCCTGCAGGCAGATCAGTCGCGATTGCCGCATCTCCTCCATGCGGACCAGATAGCGATCGTACGTGTCTCCAGTCGTCCCGACAGGAATCTCGAATTTGTATTGATCGTAGGCCGCGTAAGGCATGGCCTTGCGGATGTCCCATTTCACACCGCTAGCTCGGAGCACCGGCCCGGTCACACCAAAGGCGATGGCATCTGCCGCGGTCAGAATCCCAACACCCTTGGTACGCCCGATCCAGATGCGGTTTTGCGTGAGCAAAGTTTCGTATTCAACGATGCGCGATTCAAAATCCTTGCAAAACCGTTCAACATCCTTCTCGAGAGTGTCATAGGCCTCGTATTGCAGCCCGCCGATGCGGAACGCATGCGTGGTCAAGCGCGCCCCGCAGTACTTTTCAAAAATCTTCAAGATTTCTTCGCGCTCGCGGAAGCAATAGAAGAGCGGAGTAAGTGCACCAATGTCCAAAGCATGAGTGCCGAGCCACAGGAGGTGGCTGGCGATCCTCTGCAGCTCCGTCAGAATCGTTCGAATCACGCGCGCGCGCGGTGGAGCTTCTACAACCAGCAGTTTTTCCACTGCCTCGCAATATCCCAGGCCGCTGCTGACAGCCGCGACATAGTCCATGCGGTCGACGTAAGGAGCAAATTGCTGATACGTGCGGTTCTCTGCGATTTTCTCAACGCCCCGGTGCAAATATCCGATGATGCACTCCGAGCCGATGACACGCTCTCCATCGAGCTTCAGCTTGACGCGCAACACGCCGTGCGTGGACGGATGCTGCGGCCCCATGTTGATGACCAGCTCATCCGCGCCCAATAGCGTCTTGCGATCGTTGGTGGTATCGATACTCAGGGTCGTCTTCCCTTTACCGCTAAGACCGCCTCACTGACCGCTCTCAATTCCCAGGTTTTCCCGTACCCAGGCCGCATCCTGTTGCAAGATGTCATAGTCTTTTCGCAGCGGATAGCCTTGCCACTCGTCCGGTAACAGAATGCGTTTCAGATCCGGGTGTCCGGAAAAAACAATTCCGAACATGTCAAACACTTCGCGTTCCTGCCAATTCGCCGTGGGCCAAACGCCAACCACGCTCGGCACTTCTTCAGCGTCCGCCGCCAACACCTTCACCCTCAGCCGCTCGTTCTTCGCGAAGGAGTAGACATTGAGAACCACCTCAAACCGCTTGTCACGCTTTGGCCAATCCACCGCCGTCAAGTCAGAGAGCATGTCGAATTTTTCATCGTCGCGCAGGTGCAGCGCGATTTCCATCAACCGGGCGCGCTCCACGACCAGAATGGCCTGCTTGCGGTCCTCCATCGCTTGGAGAAGCGCCGCACCGAACTTGGCACGAAATCGCGTGACGAATTCGTTGTCAAGCGGAGTCTGCAGCACCACCGGCGGTTTGGGAGCGGCCGGAGCCGGCGGTTTCCGAGGAGCAGCGGGCTCGCTCGCGTCCGCAGGCTTGCCAGAGGGAGTCGACACCGGGGGCGTACTGCTGGCGGGCTTATCGCCCGTGGGGACGTGAGGCGGTTTAGGTTCTTTAGACTCGTCAGCCATGGACCCAGGGTGCTGCAAGCTGCGATGAACAGCTACGCTTCACAATCTCGAACAGCGGAGCAGCCGAGAATTCAAACGTGGCGTTTCTAACACACGCTGCAAACCCAGTCAATCAGAACAACCTGCGAACGGGATGATGAGAATTGGGGAGAAGAAGAGAATCAAGGCTCAAGCCCACTCCAGAGCACCCTTTTTGTACAGCCACAAATATCCGACGAGCAGGATTCCGAGGAACAGTACCATCGAAACCAAAGCAAACAGCCCCTGGTGCGCCGCCACCCATCCTTTGTACAAAATCGCCCAGGGAATAAGAAACATCGTTTCCACGTCGAAAATCACAAACAGCATGGCCACAATAAAAAACCGCACCGAATACCGTCCGCGGGCATCGCTTTCCGGAGGGATCCCGCACTCATAGGGCTTGAGCTTCGCGCCAAACGACGTGGATGCGGGCCGAATGAACTTTGCCAGCACCAGTGTTACCGCGGGAAACGCCATCACCAAGGCCGCGTAAATCAACACCGGAATGTACGCGCTCTGCATCACTTCCTCACACGCAGCATCCTACCACCGATGTCAATCCCGAGCCTGCTTACTTCTCGAACAGCAGCTCCCCGGCACGGCTGGTAGCCTTCACCACCGCCTTGATGAGTGTCACGCGGAGCTTGCCTTCTTCCAATTCCATAATTCCATCTATGGTGCATCCTGCGGGCGTCGTCACGGCGTCCTTCAGCAGCGCGGGGTGATCGCCCGTTTCCAGAACCACACTCGCCGCGCCTTTCATAGTCTGCGCCGCGAGCAGCGTCGCAATATCCCGGGGGAGACCCACTTTGACGCCAGCTTCCGCGAGCGACTCGAGAATGATGTAGGCAAACGCCGGGCCACTCGCCGAGAGCCCGGTCACTGCGTCCATATTCTTTTCGTCAACCACCACCGTCCGCCCGACGGCGTCGAACATGGCGCGCGCCATCTCCAGGTGCTCCGCCCCGGCGTGTGCCCCGGGGCAAATCCCCGTCATTCCGCATCCCACGGCCGAAGGGGTATTGGGCATCGCGCGCACCACGGGCACCTTGCCCCCCAGACGCTGCTCGATGTAGCTCGTGGGCACGGATGCGGCAACGGAAATGACCAACGTCTTCTCATTCAGCTCCGGCGCAATCTCCTTCAACACCTCGCCCACCACTTGCGGCTTCACGCCCAGGAGCACGATGTCCGCGTCGCGCACCGCCTTGCGGTTTTCGGTTGTCGCGGACACACCCAGCGTCTTCGCCAGCGCCGAGGCCTTTTCCTCGTGCTTCACCGTCGCGGTAACGCGCTTCGGCGAGAAGAGTTCCTGTTTAAGGTAAGCTCGCAGCAATATCCCGCCGAGTTTTCCGGTGCCCAGAACAGCCAGTTTCTTGTCCGATAGTTTCTGCGCCATGATGCAAACATTCTTGACTCGATTCGGCAATCGGTCAACCGAAGAATCTCAAATGCCGCGTCCTCGCACGGTTACTCCGGCGGGCATCGTTAACTGGCGCATCATTTCAAACTTCCCTTTTAACCTCTTCTCGCCGCGACGGTACTGAGCCTGCTCAATGGACAGAGTCCGATTCCAGGCGAACCGCTGGCAGCAGCATACTGACGCATCAGCCTTTTCCTGAGCCCCGGTGGGCTGAAGCCAGTTGTCCGTCAAGCCCGTCAAAACGCTACACGAGCTCTTGCACGCCTAGGTGGACGGCGAAAACGTCCTGCGCACCGAGCACACCATCACCTTGCCGGCCTCACCATCATCCGGCTGCACTACAAAGTGCCCCCGGCACCTGCCCGCACCAGCAACACCGTTCAAGCCTCCGCCCTGTCGACCTTGGGGCAGGCTCTTTGAACTTTCGCTAAACGGATTGCTGAACGAGGGCGCGCCTGTTGCGCAGTTTTTTCTTCATGTGGGTTTTTCCCTCAGGTCACCCTCGGACTACGGAGAGGGAGGAGGGCGCGAAGCCGGTCTTCGCGCAAGAAGAGCCCTCCCCAAATCACCGCGGCGACGTAGGTGGGGAAGAGCACGTGCGAGATCAACGGATCGCCGACGCGCGCGTGGGTAGCAACGGCACCGCCGAGATAACCGGTCAGAAGGATGGCCCCCAGAACGGAGGTTTGAGGAATCACATACAGGGCGACGCAGACCAGGAGGAGGATGCCGATCGGCACAACGAGGTCCGGCGGATATCCGAGATTGGTGAAAGCCTCTACGACAGGACGAATCTTGATCAATTTGATGATCGCATCGAAGAGCAGAAACAACACCGGCAGCCCGCTAAGTATCCGTCCAGCCCATACCCGCTTCTTCGATGCGCGTTCAGTTTGCGTGTCCGAGGGCATGAGTTTTTCCTCCTGGCCTTTACTCCTATGAAAAACAACAGACATGTGAAATCGTTTCACGGATGCAGGAAAGGCGCCGCAGTGCTGAAACACTAGCCGCCAGCGATGGCCCCGATGATGAGAAGGGGTTCTGCACCCGATGCGACCGCCTCGGGCAGCGGCGCATCGGGCGGCTCAAGGGAATAATCTTCCTCGCAAGCGAAGAACCTCAAGAACGGACGACGTTCCTGCGTGACATGATCGCGGATCGTGCCGCGCAACATCGGATACTGCGCCTCGAGGGCGTCGAGCACCGACCGCTGCGTGACCGGACCTTTCACGTCGATTTGCACTTCGGCGCTGACGCGCGCCAGTGCGCGCAAGTGTCCGGGAAGCACGACGCGGATCATGGCAGCGTCTGGACCTCCACCGAAAGCACACCCGGAAGGTGTTGTACGATGGGGGTCCAACTGTCTCCGGCATCTGCCGATGCATACACCTGCCCGCCGGTGGTGCCGAAATACACGCCACACTTATCGAGGGAGTCGACGGCCATGGCATCGCGCAACACGTTTACGTAACAGTTGTCTTGCGGCAGACCTTTGGTAAGCGCTTCCCACTCGTTTCCGCCCGTGCGACTGCGGTACACGCGCAGCTTGCCATCGGGCGGGAAGTGCTCCCCGTCGCTTTTGATGGGGACCACGTAGATGGTCTCCGGCTCGTGCGCGTGTACGTCGATCACGAACCCGAAGTCGGTGGGCAAGTTTCCGCTGACCTCGTGCCAAGAGTCGCCGGCGTTGTCGCTGCGCATGACGTCCCAGTGCTTCTGCATAAAGAGCACGTTCGGGCGCGAGCGGTGCATGGCGACGTGGTGAACGCAGTGGCCGATCTCGGCATTCGGGTCGGGGATGTATTGCGAATGCAGTCCCTTGTTGATGGGCCGCCAGGTCTTGCCGCCGTCGTCGGTGCGGAAGGCGCCCGCGGCCGAGATGGCGATGTAGATCCTTTGGGGATTGCTCGGATCCAAAATGACGGTGTGGAGGCACATGCCACCGGCGCCTGGCTGCCACTTGGGCCCTGTGCCATGACCGCGCAGCCCGGCGAGTTCTTGCCAGTTCTGCCCGCCATCGGTCGAGCGGAATAAGCCGGCGTCTTCTACTCCGGCGTAGACGGTGTCCGGATTGGTAGGCGATGGTTCGAGATGCCAGACGCGCTTGAACTCCCACGGATGCTGGGTGCCGTCGTACCACTGATGAGTGGTGAGCGGTTTGCCGGTTCCCGAGGAAGTGTCGTACACGAACTTGTTGCTCTCGCCTTTCGGCATTCCTTCTGGCGTGGTCCGTTCGCCCGGCGGGGTCCCCGGCTGTGTCCAAGTTTTGCCGCCGTCATCGGACCGCTGCATGATCTGCCCGAACCAGCCGCTGCATTGCGACGCATACAGCCGATGGGGATCGACGGGCGAGCCCTTGAGGTGGTAAATCTCCCAGCCCGCAAAATGCGGGCCACTTACATCCCAACGTTGACGCTTTCCGTCCGACGTCAGGACGAACGCGCCCTTGCGTGTGCCAACCAGTACTCGTACTCCGCTCATAACTTACTCCTTCTAAGCTCGACTAAGGATCGCCTGCGCAAACCAAAGCAGTGTGCCCATCTTACTTGTTAAATGCAAGTGAAAATATACTACTGTGGGGTCATGCGCAAGAAGAAGGCCAGTCCCAAGCGGCGGTCGAGATGTCCGCTGAACGCTTGCGTGGAGATTTTGGGCCATCCCTGGTCGTTGCCGATTATCCGCGACATGATGCTCCGGGGACTCCGAACCTGCAAGGAATTCCTGGAAAGGATCGCAACGAATATTTTTGGCCGATCGTCTGCGGAAATTCAAAGCTCATGGAATCACCACCACCGAGCGAGATGGATCGGTGGAGCGAAAGCTGATCTGCTGGCTGGCGTGCGCCTGGCGGCCGCGAAAGTAGTGCTGGGGCGAGCAGACGACATACTGTAATTAACCTACAGGTTAAATACGCCAACGAGTGGTGCTGTGTCAAGCGCCGGCGATGAGTTTTCCCCGAAGTAGCCGCGGCGAGATTCCCGGCCGCCCGGCGTGTGGTCCTCCAGTCGAAGACCATCGGCAAACGGAAGAATTGGTGTCCTCCGAAGTGGCCTTGTCCGGCAAACGCCACTAGTCGTGCCGCGCCCCGTGCAGAACTTTCACCGCGTGGGGCAGCAGGTGCGCCACCGCTTGCAGCGATTCGACCGCCCCTTTGGGGCTTCCCGGCAGATTGAGAATGAGCGTCTTGGTTCGCACGGCAGCCGTAGCTCGCGACAGCACGGCCGTCGGCGTGTGCTCCAAGCCCTTGCGGCGCATCTCTTCGGATAGTCCGGGCACCATCCGATCGGCCACTGCCTGGGTTGCCTCCGGCGTGTTATCTCGCGGTCCGAGCCCCGTGCCGCCCGTGGTCAAGAGGAGGTCCACGCGGCCGGAATCCGCCACGGCGCGCAGCTGTTCGCGGATATTTGCTGGATCGTCCGAAACGCGCAACGACGAGGTGATTTCCCAGCCCAGCCCGCGGCAAAACGCGACAACGGCGGGGCCGGACAAGTCCTCACGCTCGCCCTTTGTCACGGAGTCACTGATCGTTAGGACCGATATGCGCATCAGGAAGGTTTCTTCAGGAGACTCACGACGTCTGGACCGTATCGCGATTGGCCTCATCCATCAGCCGCATTGCTTCCATCAACAGGCCCGTTGTGTTGCGTGTTGTGGTCGTGCGCGTCGAGGCGTTCGCGGCGTTGAAATCGATTTCGAATTCTCCTTCCGTCCACAACACAACTTTGTAAACGGCGTCATCCCCTTCTACCGAGCCGATCTTCGCGTCGCGGCACTGCCCACTTGCAAAATACAGTTCGCCCTGCGCGCTGCCTTGCTGCACCACCAACCGGCACGACTTTTGACCCATCTCCAGCGACTGCATCAGATCGATCATGCTCATCTCTTCCAGCCGACCCTGAATGACACCCGGCCGTGACGCTTTCTTCTGGAGTTTTTCAAGGTGCAAGCGATCGACCACCTTTTTCGTGATGCGTACCAGATCTTTGATCAAAAATGGTTTGGGGATGAAATCCTCTACGCCGTCTACCAGCGGCCTCAGACGCTCCTCGATGTCCGGGCGGCTGGCCATGAACAAAAATGGAATGTGCCGCGTCGACTCGCGTGCACGCAGTTTTTCAAAGAGTTGCCGGCCGTCCAGGCCGGGCATCTTGTAATCGCAGAGAATGACATCGGGGGGTGCGTCGACGACCTTCAGGAGCGCGTCTGCGCCGTCCGTGGAAATCTCCACTTCGCAGAACGGTTCAAGCCCCTTCACGGTCAACTCGCGCACGAGCGGGTTGTCATCCACCAGGAGCAGCTTGACCGTTTTGTGCCCCGCCGTGCTCATCCCGTCCGCCTCTCGGCAGCCTTCCCCCGACGGAAGTCCCCGCTCTTCCCGCCGGTCTTCTCGGTGAGAACGATGTTCGTGATTTCCATCCCTTTATCGAGGGCTTTGCACATGTCGTAGACTGTGAGGGCCGCGGCGGTAACAGCGACCAGGGC
Organism: Acidobacteriota bacterium; assembly: GCA_003225295.1. GTDB lineage: Bacteria > Acidobacteriota > Terriglobia > Acidiferrales > UBA7541 > Acidiferrum. The sequence goes on from QHYZ01000054.1 coordinate 32,287, forward strand.
TTCCATCTCCACGCCCGTCTGGGCGGCCGTGGTCACTGTGGATCGTACTTCCACGCCATTCTGGCACAGCCGTGCGGTCACATCAATGTGCGTCAACGGCAATGGATGACAAAGAGGTATCCACTCCGCGGTCTTCTTGGCCGCCGCGATTCCCGCGATCCTCGCCACTTCCAGCGGATTCCCTTTCGGATTCTTCAGCCTCCGGACCGCGCTCACCACGCGTGGCTTCATCCTCACAAAACCTCGCGCCGCCGCCGTTCGTGTGGTCACCGCTTTCTCCGAAACGTCCACCATCCGCACTTCGCCTTTGGGTGTGTAATGGGACAGCTTGGCCATGTTCGTGAGCCTATACTAGGTCCTTCCTCAGTAGCACGGAAACGGTCTCGCCGATGTCGATCTTTTCTCGGTCTGCGGGCACCACCAGGAAGCAATTGGCCCTCGACAGCGCCGCGATATCGCCCGACCCTTGCCACCTTAGCGCCTTCACTTCCGGCGCCCGCTCTCGCCACTCCACGCGCGCGGGCAGAAAATGCGTCAGCCCGGGCCTTTCCCTCAAAGCTTCCGCAAGCCGTGCCTCGACCAACGGCAACGCGCGGGCCTCCGCACCGCTCAATAAGTCAATCGCGGGCGCCACAAACAGTTCGAATGTCACCATCGTTGAGACAGGATTCCCTGGTAAGCCGAACACCGCTTTGCCCTGGCACATTCCGAACACGGCCGGCCTCCCCGGCCGGATGGCCACCGCATCGAAGAAGAATTCCGCTCCCATGGCTTTGAGCACGCTTTCAACGAGATCGTACTTTCCCATCGAAACGCCGCCCGACAGAACCAGCGCATCTTCTTTGAGTCCGCGCTCGATTTTCTCTCCCAAATCTTCGATTCGGTCCGCCGCATTCCCCAGGACAACGGGCTGGCCGCCCGCAATGCGAACCTGCGCAGCAAGCGAGACGCTATTGCTGTTTCGAATCTGAAACTCTCCCGGTGATTCGTCGATCAAGACTACTTCGTCCCCGGTTGAAAGGATGGCCACGCGTGGCCGCTGCGCGCATTCGAGGCGCACGCCGCCGACTTGTGCCGCCAGCGCCAGTTCCGCGTATCCGAGGCGCATGCCCGGCGTCAAAATGGACTGCCCTGCTGCCGCTTCACTTCCCCTTGGTACGATGTTCTGCCCGAGCTCGACAACTCGTTCGAATCGCACGAGATCGCCTTCGCGAGTTGTGTGTTCAATCATCACGACCGCGTCCGCGCCTGCCGGAACCGCGGCGCCAGTCATGATTTGCAGGCAGGTTCCCGCGGCCAGGGCTTCCCTCACCGTGTCGCCGGCTTTGATTTCTCCCACACACTTCAGTTGTGCGCCTGGCCCGGCCTCTTTCGAACGAAGCGCGTACCCATCGCGTGTCGAGCGGTCAAATGGCGGATATTCGCGGTCCGTCCGAACTTCCTGTGCGAGCACCAACCCCAGCGCATCCCACACGCTCACAACCGCAGTTGCGCGCGGTCCTTTCTTCTTTCCAATTTCTTCAATGAGTCGGTTCCGAGCTTGCTCGTAGCTGAGCATGAGGGAGGTCTTGTGGCGTCGCGTTTCAGGCGTCCTTTGGCTTCGCTCTGGTCTCTCTAGTTCAGCATCCCTTCACAGCCACCGCGCTAACAGCGTTCCCGCCGGCACAATCGTCGCGTCGCGCTCGGGTCCAGTCGAAATCATTCCAATCTCCACTTGTAGAAAATCGGAAATAAAGCGCAGATAGTCGACCGCAGCTCTTGGGAGCTTGGCCCCATCTTTCAGGCCGTAGGTTGTTTCATTCCACCCTGGCAGCGTCTTGTATTCTGGCATGACGTGCTCGTATTCTTCCGCGAGAGCCGGCATTTCGTCGAGCGGCGTCCCTTTGTACTTGTACCCCACGCACACTTGGATTTCCCGCTTAGTATCAAAAACATCCAGTTTCGTGATTACCATCGAATCGACCCCATTGATCATCTTCGCGTATCGCAAGACCTGCAAGTCCAGCCAGCCGCAACGCCGCGGCCGCCCCGTCACCGCGCCAAATTCTTTTCCGCGTTCGCGCACTTCTTTGGCATCGAGATCGGGCATCTCCGTCGGAAATGGTCCGCCACCCACTCTGGTTGTGTAGGCTTTCGAAATTCCGAGTACGTGCTTGATTTTCGTCGGCGGCACGCCTACGCCCGTCGCCGCACCCCCGGAGGTGGCGCTGGAAGACGTTACATACGGATACGTTCCATGGTCGATGTCCAACATGGTCCCCTGCGCGCCTTCGAACAACACGGACTTCCCCGCGTCCAGCGCGCGGTTCAACAGCTCCGCCGTATCGCAAATGTACTCGCGAATCCGTTCGCCCAGCTTCAAGGTTTCGTCCACTTCATGCGAAAAGTCGATGTCCGCGCCGTACGCGCCTTTCGCCAGCCGGTTCTTCTCCGCGACCACCTGGGCCGCCTTCTTTCGAAACACCTCCGGGGCCTTGTCTAGCTCCCGGTGATACGGGAAAATCAGATGCGCGCGATTACTAACATGCAGGCGTCCCTTCACGTCTATCCCGGCCTTGGAGAGTGTCGCAATTTCCGCCACCAGCGCCGCCGGATCCACCACCGTGCCCGTTCCGATCACCGCTTGCCGCTTCGGCCGAAGAATACCGCACGGAATCAGCTGCAGCACATAGCGGTCCTTGCCGATGATGACTGTGTGCCCCGCGTTGTGGCCGCCCGCGACACGCGCGATGTAGTCAAACGATCCCGCAAGGTAGTCGACCACCTTGCCTTTGCCTTCGTCGCCCCATTGCGCGCCCACCACCACTACCGATTTCATGCAATCCTTCTCCTCGACCACACTTCAGCGGCCCAACTTGTACTGCGCCTTTACTGCTTTGGAAAGCACCAAGAAACGGCAGGTTTTATCGTAAGCTGGCCTCGCCCTCAACGCAAGCAAGCGCAATTCCGACCTTGGACGGTACGCTGGTTCTCGGCACCGCCGCCAAACGATCAAGCCAATCAGAGAGGCCAGGCTGCAGGTGGGCATTAGGGAGAACAGAAGAGTTCCCTGCCGGAGCGCAAGATCGTAGCGCAATCTTTAAGGCGGGCCATCGAGTTGATCCCTCAACCTTAGGGAATCATCGGGAATTCCACTTCTTAAGCTCCGCAAAACGAAAACAGGAGAATAGGTGATCGTTGACCATGCCAGTGGCTTGCATGAGTGCGTAACAAATGGTTGATCCCACAAACCGAAAACCCCGCTCCTGGAGGTCTTTGCTGAGGGCGTCGGATTCAAGTGTTTTTGCGGGGACGCGCTTATGGGTTTTCCAGGCGTTTTGCTTCGGCTGACCGCCGACGAACCGCCAGATGTAAGCGTCAAAGGTGCCGAACTCTTTCTGGACCTCAAGGAAGGCGCGGGCGTTGCCGACGGTGGCGTGGATTTTAAGGCGGTTGCGGACGATTCCGGCGTCGCGGAGCAGTTCGCGGACCTTCTCCTTGTCGTAGCGGGCGACTTTAGTGGGATCAAATCCGTCAAACACTTCGCGGTACCGCGCGCGTTTCCTCAAGATCGTGTCCCAGCTCAAGCCCGCTTGCGCACCTTCGAGGGTCAGGAACTCGAACCATTTCTGCTCGTCGTGCACGGGCACGCCCCATTCCTCATCGTGATAGGGAATATTCAGCTCCTTCTTCGCCCAGTCACAACGGACTCTGTTGATTTGCTGGCTTCCGGTCATGGACTTGGTGGTCTCACTCCTGCGGCAATCTTCACGTCTTCCCGGGGGCCGCGATAAGCCACGGCTGCTGCCAGATAAAATGATGCGTCCCGGGAATTTGACGCCAGCCGTCGGTAGGATTCGCGGCATCTGCATTCCTGGTAACGACGGCTCTCGCTCCAACGGAGGAAAACAGCGCGAGCACCTGCTGGCGGCGCGCAGCATCGGCAGCAACGAAGCGCACTTGTTCGATGTCCGGGATCTCCACGATGATCCGCACGCCCGCGAGATGCGCCCAGTATGCGTCCAGTCCGGTGCCGATATACCCGACGTCCGTTCCTGGTGGAATACCCATAGCGTGAAGCTGTTGAGCGACCACCCACGGCTCATAAGGCCTGTTGCGTATCGCAGCATATAGATCGCGCCCCACCGCCCACGCCACGGTGAGCGCGGTAGCGAGCTTGACCGCCAGATGGAAGCGTCTGAGCAATTGCGGGTCAGCCCCCATGACAATCCTCATTCTCGCTAGCATCCAGAGCATCAACATCAGCGCGAACGGCGCGACATAGCGAAACTCGACGAGCACGAGCGAGTACATAACCAGCGCGGCGACCGAAGGCAAAACCACCAGCCCCGCTCCGGAAGCAAACTTTCCCCATGTGAGTGCTTTTCTCCTGGCAACACACACCGCCAGCAACACCACCCAAAGTGCGCCGCTCTTCGAGAATATCTTCAAATACATATTTGACGCGCGGAACAGGGCCCCGGACTGGGCCCTGATTGAAAAATGCGGGCGAGCGCCGTCATACCAGTACGAGGGGTCGTACCAAGGCGGATACGAGCCTTGTACGGGAGAAATAAACTCATAAGCAGCCGGGTCGGAAAAGATTTTCCGCGTGGGATGAAGGGGAGTGCCAGTTCCGGGAGGGCCCCCTTGCCAATGCACGGATCTCGTCGCGCGATTGACAAATTCGGCGTAGTTTATGCGTCCAGCGTCACCAAACGTCGGCCGTCCCTTCATTGCCGATAGCGATAGAATCAGTGGCAGCGCGAAGCCGGCATATACGGCAGCCGCCAACAGCACGCGGAGAGCCGCGGCGCGGAAACAGGCGCCAGCCATGCGGCTGAGCCAGAAAGCACTGAACAGAAAAACGAAGGACAAGGGAAACATCGCCCCTTTCGCCAGGTAGCCGAGACCAAGCAATGCGCCAAGCCCCGCAAAAACGAGCCAGTCGCCGGGGTCGCGCCTGATGCGAAACAACAGCGTCGTGGCGAGATAGACCAGCACGGCAACGCACAAGTCCGGTGTTACCCACACGGGGCCCAGCCAAAAGTAGCTAGCCCAAAGGAAAAAGACGTATCCCCAGATCCACACGGCTCGCGGGGGGACCGCCAATGACTTCTCGGGCGATTCGCGGGCAGTTTGCCGCTGCAGAATCAATTCCTTCAAAAACATTTCAAAAGAGGCCAGGCTCGCGACATACACCGCAAAATTCAGGAGATGCGCAGCCGTAAATTCCCACTGCACCTGCGGATGTAAGTACCGAAAGACGAGACTGAGAAGAAAAGGATAGAGTGGACTCCAGTAGGCGTTGACCACCTGGTGCAAGCCAGAGCGGGCAGTAGCCCAGGCGATTTCGATATACGAAATGCTATCGGGGGACACTTCATTGCGACGCGCCCATACGTTCAACAGACCCAAAACCAGGGCCACACACCAGAAGAAGAATCGAGGGTTGGAGTTGGGCGGCGCGCCCGCCGGAGAGAGTGAACCCTGCGGTTCCGCGCGCAAGCGTCGCAGATGATGCACTCTTCCTCCGCCGCAAGAAAGTCACCCGTAGCCGACCGAGATTATGTCAGCACTCTTGCCCGCAGCGCTAGCGTAACCAACTAAAAATAGGGGCGCCCCGATCGAATCAGGGGCGCCCCGCGATGGCCTTCGAATTTAAGCGATGTGACGCTCCAGCGCCTTGGTGATCTGCTCCTTCGGCACTGCTCCCACGATCTGTTCGACGACCTGTCCGTTCTTAAACAGCAGCAATGTAGGAATACCCTGTACGCGATAGCGGCCTGCCGAATTCATGGCTTCATCAACGTTCAACTTCATCACTTTGAGCTTGCCTGCATAGTCGTGCGCGATTTCAGCCACCGTCGGTGCGAGCATGTGGCATGGACGGCACCATTCCGCCCAGAAGTCCACCATCACCGGCTGCGAATTGCTGGCCGTCAACACCTCGGCTTCGAAATTTCCGTCATCCGCTGTTTGAATCGTATTGTCAGCCATATCCTTTGTCCTCAGCGGCTTGCCCGCCTCAAGCGGGCCGCCGCCTATCTCTCCTCAATCCGCTCAATTAGATGTTCCCGCAGGCTTTTGGTTTCGCGTGGCTTGCCCCGCCCCGCGGCCCGTTTGTCCCGATCCCGTAGCGGCCCTTCCTGAACTCTGCGCAGGCCACGATACTCCCCGAGCGGCTTGACCTGAGCCTCGAAGGGCTCGCACGGCCTCGTACAGCTTCGCATACTCGACCGCAGCCGTCTTCCACGAAAAGTCCTTGCCCATCCCGTTCAACTGGATGCGCTTCCAGATCCGCTCATCCATGTAATGATGCAGCGCCTGCCGAATCGCAGACAAGAGCGCCTCGCCGGTATACTCCTTGAACTTGAACCCGGTTCCCGTGCCGTGCTCCACATCGAACGGCTCGATACTGTCGTCCAGCCCGCCGGTTGCTCTCACAATCGGCACCGTACCATACTTCAGGCTGTACATCTGATTCAACCCCGAGGGTTCGTAGCGCGAAGGCATGAGGAACAGATCGGCTCCGGCCTCGACTTTGTGCGCCAGCAGGTTGTCGTAAGCGATCTTCACGCCCACCCGGCCCGGATACGCCGCCGCCAAAGCCCGGAACAAGTCTTCGTACTTGCGCTCGCCCGATCCCAGCACCACCAGCACCAGGTCTTCGCGCATCAACTCGTGTGCCTTTTCCGCAATCAGATCGAAGCCCTTTTGATCCGCAAAGCGCGACACGATTCCGATCAGCGGCCGGCTCAAGTGCTCCGGGGACAATCCAAACACTTTCAGCAGATCCTGCTTGCACACCTGCTTCCCGCTCAAATCTTTTGCCGAATAAGTGACGGCGATCAGCCTGTCCTTCTCGGGGTTCCACGCCGTGTAATCCACGCCGTTTAATATTCCCACCAGCCGGTCCGCGCGGCTTCGCACAACGCCGTCCAGTCCGTGTCCGTATTCCGGCGTCTGGATCTCCTGAGCGTACTTCCTGCTCACAGTCGTCAAATAATCCGAATAAACCAGTCCACCCTTCAGCAGGTTCACATTTCCAAAGAACTCCAGACCACCGGGATGAAATACACTGGGGGGAATTCCCACGCGCTCCAGCACGTCCTTGGTGAACTGTCCGTGATAACCCATGTTGTGAATGGAGAAGACTACGGGAACATCTTTCATCAGTGGATCATCGCCGTAGGACGTTCGCAGCAACACCGGCACCAACGCCGTTTGCCAGTCATGGCAATGAATCACATCCGCCGGCCAGACATGCTTTGCCACCTCAATCGCCGCGCGGCAGAACTCGGCATACCGCTCCGCGTTGTCCGGATATTCCCCGATGCTGCTACCATACAATCCATCGCGGTCGAAATACTCCGGATCATCCACAAAATAGTAACGAACACCATTCAGCTGCGCGCCATCGGCAATCGCTGGAAAACGCAACCGCGTCCCCCCCATCGGAATCGTCAGGCTCGGCATCAACACCGCCGTGGCCTTCGTCCCGCGGTAGCGCGGCAACACCACCGCTACCTCGTGGCCCCCGGCCACGAGCGCCTTCGGCAGCGCTTCCACCACGTCCGCTAGGCCGCCGGTCTTTGAAAACGGCAGCCCCTCCGATGCCACAAACAGAATTTTCATGAATCGCTCATCACCCCTTGCGCATCTATTTTACGCTACTGCGCCGATATCGGCTCGTCAAGAAACTAGTGCAACTCGGCAGTACCCCGAAAATCGCTAGACCCTCATTTGGCGACAGGTTCCAGCGGAATCGTTTCAAAGTACTTGGGCACAATCACCTTGCTCTTTGGCGAAGCCGCGTCCCAGCCAAGGCAATAACAGCAACCGCGGATCTCGGCATCGGGATGATCCTCCTCCAGGCTGGATTCGATCTGCAACTCTTCTTCCGGTTAGACGCGCTTGGTGTTTCGTCGATCCGAGACCGCGTAAATGGCGGCGGCTCCGAACAAGCCCGCCGCGGCCATGATTTTCCAAGCCAATTCATAACTGTGCTGCGAATCGAAGATTCTTCCTGCCATCCATGGCGCTCCCCACTGACCAAGGGAATAACCCATGATGATCAGTGCCAAGAGTTTGCCAAGCGAGGCGGTCCCGAAGCATTCCGCCGTGACGAGCGGAATCAGCATATAGTCTGCGCCCATGGAGAAGCCGAAAATCAATGCGAAGGTCCAAACCGCAACGGGCCGACGGGCCATGCCGAGGAACAGGAGCGATGCGCTGAGCAATGCGTAGAACAGCGCCATGGTGTTCTTTTTTCGAAAACGGTCTGCCAGATAGCCCACTACTACCCGGCCGCCGAGACTGGACGCCAACAGAGCTGTCGAGAATCGAGTAGCCGTGGTCACCGAGTAGCCCTGATCTTTCAGAAAAAGAATGAAATGTTGAATCACCGAGCCGATAGCGCCCATCACGAGCGTGGACCCCGCCAGGATGAGCCAGAAATTGGCCGAGCGAATCGCAGCTCCGACTCCGCTTGCGGGAGAAACCGTGGCGCTATTCCTCTCTTCGGTCAGGCCAACGCTTTCCGCCCCGTCTGGCAGCAGACCCATTTCGCCCGGAGTGGAGCGCGTAATCCAGATCCCCACCGGAAAGAGCACGAGCAGAATGAGCAAGCCCACAATCTCCAGGGCATGGCGCCAACCGAAGTTGCGCATCAAAAAATGAACCAGCAGAGGGGAAATGACTCCGCCCAGCCCTAACCCGAGATACGCGTAACCCATCGCCCGGCCGCGGCGCATATGGAACCAGTGGGCAACGAGGACTTGATTGGCGATGGGCCCCGCGAGCACATATCCGAGCACCTCCATGATGCAAAATAGTTCGTAATGCCAAAGTCTGGTCATGGACCCCATGAGCAGCAGAGAAATGCCGACGAGGCCCGCTCCTGACAGAATGACCCCGCGCGCTCCTATCCGGTCGATCACCGCTCCGGCCAGCAAGCCAAACGGCAGGCCCGCCACAAGAAACCCGAGGAGGAAGCCTTGGGTGACTTGAGCGCGCAGGAACCCCAGAGACTCCACAAATGCTGGGTAAAAAACGGGAAACCCGTAAAAGATGATTCCGACGGCGAAGAAAAGATTCAGGAACGCAGCCACAACAATCCACCACCCGTAAAAGATGCGCGTTGATCGATGGTTCGTCATGAAAGCCCCGTGTCTTCCCGAGAGCAGGATTTTACGTTCGGGAGAGAAGAAGTGAACTATCCGTCCAGCGCCCCAACACTCTCAGCCGAACTCCGGGCCTAGAATTGCACAAAGAAGTTCCGATCGTCCCGGATGGTCATTCGATCCCCGGTACATTCGGGTGAGCGAGCGGGAGAAACAGAATCCGAAGGACCTTAGCAGGTCGCCAGCGATAGCGTTTGATTTCAAGTAATCCACGGTCTGAACCCCACGCGAGGAGTGGGCCACGAATCTTTCGAGAAGCTGACAAGCTCCGGTTGCATCTTTCGCCATCCAAGGACCGAGATGATCCGCGAAAGATCCGCGCCGCCCGAATGCATAACCCTCGATCCGTCCATCGTTCCCAACCTCGGCGGTGAACTCAGGCGCATCCTCGTGGAGGGACTTAAGCAAGAAACCTCGGTCTGCGCCAAAAACCTCTTGATCCGCCTTGCAGATGGATTCCAAGAGTTCCGGGGATAGCGGCACGGCCGCGCCGAAACCGTACACTTTCGCCGCTTCGGAGGGGGGCCTACGCAGAGTCCATCGTTCAATCTCATATTCGCACACGAATTCCAGCTTTTCGTAGAGCGGCTTTCCCTGCGGCGTCGCGTCGAGCTTGATGGCAGGAATTTTCAGCCCGTCAAGATATTCGATGGCCCTTTTAAGAAGCTGGGTTCCGATGCCTCGGCCGCGGTATTGCGGGTCAACCAATACCATTCCGACCCACGCAAATCGATTTTCAAACGAGATAGTCGTTGCCGTGCCGCACACCCGCTCATCTTCCTCCGCGACAAAGCAACCTTCCGGGCTGGCTTCCAGAAACCGTTTCCAGTCTGCCGCGGTCTGATTCCAACCGGCGATCTCCTTCAGCCGCAATCCAGCCGGGATGTCCGCCATGGTCATAGTGCGCAAGGGCATAGCTGCCGAATTCCTCAGGGAGATTGTAAACCCATTCGAATGGCCTCCTGAGGAATCTGGACCGCAGAGAAAAGTCAGAAACAGAGAAGACAAAGCCGGAAGACGATGCCTGGGCGCTTCGAGTACAATCCCATTCTCACCGTCATCACTCGGCGGCTTATGCGAATGAACCCACAGCGACGAACGGCAAGATCGCGCCAGAGGACCTCCGTCCGCAGTATCGAGGAACTCGATGAACTTCTGAGCGAGCCTACGGAGGCTGCCACTGACACCCTGGGTGCCCTGGATGGCGACATTGTCATCTTGGGCGTGGGCGGGAAAATGGGGCCGACCCTGGCCCGCATGGCGAAACGGGCATCGGAGATCGCGGGAGTTTCGCGGCGGGTGATCGGCGTCTCCCGATTCTCCTCCCCCAGGTTGGAATCGCAGTTGCAAGCACAAGGCGTAGAGACGGTGCGCGGTGACTTGCTGGACCCGAAATCGCTCTCCGCGCTCCCGGATGCCGCCAACATTGTCTTTATGGCCGGCATGAAGTTCGGGACGACCGGGCAAGAATCGCAGACCTGGGCCATGAACAGTTTCTTGCCCGGCCTGGTGAGCGAAAGATATCGCCACAGCAGAATTGCGGCGTTCTCCACCGGTAATGTTTACGGGCTCTCGCCAGTTTCTCTTGGCGGGTCCGGGGAACAGGACGCGCTGAATCCCGCCGGTGAATATGCCATGAGTTGTCTCGGCCGCGAGCGCATCTTCGAACACTTCAGCCGAAGGAACGAAACCAGGATGTCGATACTCCGGCTGAATTACGCCACCGAACTCCGCTACGGCGTGCTCGTGGACATTGCGCAGCGCGTGTACGCCGGACAGCCAGTCCCGCTTTCCATGGGCTATTTGAACGCCATCTGGCAGGGAGACGCCTGTGGCATGAGCCTGCAAGCTCTTGGCAGCGCGTCGGTGCCTCCGTTCGTGATCAACCTTGCCGGACCAGAGTTGTTAAGTGTGCGTCGCGTTGCCGAGCAATTTGGTGAATGCTGGCATAAGCCGGTTCGCTTTGAAGGACAGGAATCGGCCGACGCTCTCTTGAGCAATGCGAAAAAATCGTACGAGCTCTTCGGCCGTCCCCGCGTCGACGCCGAGCAGATGATCACCTGGATCGCGGACTGGGTTAGCCGTGGCGGTGCCACGTTGGCGAGACCCACACATTTTGAGGAACGTGCCGGACGCTTTTAGGACGAGCGGCCAGTAGGAGAGGCCAGAGCGTTAGTGATGGCAAAAGAACTGGATCCAAGGATTCGGCAAGTCTTGGCGCGAGGTACGGTGATTCCCGCGCATCCTTTGGCACTCACCGCAGACCGGCGGCTCGACGAGCGGCACCAAAGAGCTCTCACGCGTTACTACGTCGCCGCTGGCGCAGGCGGCCTGGCGGTGGGGGTTCACACCACGCAGTTTGCCATCAGAGACTCGCGCATCGGGCTCTTCGCGCCGGTCTTACAATTGGCGCGGGAAGAAATGGACCGCGCCGATCGCGGCCGCGCAGAGCCGTTAATCCGCATCGGAGGCATCTGCGGACAAACAGCGCAAGCCGTCGCGGAAGCGGAGTTGCTCACGAACTTTGGGTACAGTGCCGGCCTGTTGAGCTTGGCGGCCATGAAAGATGCGGAGGATTCGGCGCTCCTAGCCCACTGCCGAAAAATAGCGGAAGTCATACCGCTGATCGGTTTTTACCTGCAGCCCGTCGTGGGCGGCCGGGTACTCTCTTATAGATTCTGGCGCGAGTTCGCCGAGATTGAAAATGTTGTGGCCATTAAGATTGCGCCTTTCAACCGCTACCAAACCCAGGATGTCATCCGCGCCGTGGCCGAATCCGGGCGAGACATCGTGCTATACACCGGAAATGATGACCATATCGCTCTGGATCTCGTCAGCCCCTATGTTTTCCAGGTCCACGGACGCGCGCAGGAATACCGCATTGTAGGAGGCCTTTTGGGCCACTGGGCGGTATGGACTCGCCGCGCCGTCGGTCTCTTAGAGGAATGCCATGCCGTCGTGTCCGGAACAGGAAGCGTTCCCAAGAACCTGCTCCAAAGGAGCGTCGAAATTACCGATGCCAATGCGGCCTTTTTCGACGTGTCGCACCACTTCGCCGGCTGCATCGCCGGCCTGCATGAGGTCCTGCGGCGACAAGGCCTGCTTGAAGGAATCTGGTGCTTGAATCCCCAGGAAACCCTAAGCCCCGGCCAGCAAGAAGAGATCGATCGTGTCTACGCCGCGTATCCCCATCTAAACGACGATGCTTTCGTCCTCGAAGGCCGTGACCACTGGCTGAAGCCCTGATTGCGCTTTCCGCCAACTCGGCCGCACGTGCTGACCACGGCAACGGCCAACCGGCAGTCGACGACTCGAAATCTTCTGTCCTGGGATAACGATCGCGAATAGCCGCAATCGAGCTTACCGCCGGCCACATGGGGTTCCAAGATAACTCCCAGCGTGGGGCGGCTTCCCATATTCCCCATCCTCCACTTTGCGTTTCTGTCCGGTTTCGCGCTGCCCATGTTCGCTCGCGCGGACACGAGTCACTCATCACCTCCCCTGCTACACTGATCCTCCCATGGCTCGTCAACGCCTCGGCCAACACTTCCTCGCCGATCTCCACTGGCGCGAAGAGATCGCTCGCGCCATCCGCGTTTCGCGTCATTCTACCGTTCCGCTCCCGCGCGACGATCAACATTGCTGGATCGAAATCGGTTCTGGTCATGGTGAGATGACCCAACACCTCCTCGCCGCTGGCGCTCCCGTTCACGCCATCGAAATCGACCCCATGTTCATCGCGGGCCTTCGCCACCTGGCGCAAGAATTCTCTAATCTCACGGTCATCCCCGGCGACATTCTCGAAGCCGACCTCGCGGCCATCGCTTCCGGCGGCCGCATCCGCCTCTACGGCAATCTTCCTTACTACATCACCTCGCCGATCCTTCATCACCTCTTCACGTTTGCCGATTTCATCGACGAAATACACGTCGTCATTCAGACCGAAGTCGCTCTACGCCTCGCTGCGCGACCGGGTACACGTGATTACGGCTACCTTTCCGTCGTCACCCAGTTCTACGCGCGTCCCGAATTTGTCTTCGAAATTCCTCGGGAAGCATTCGCGCCGCCACCGGAAGTCACCTCGGCCCTCGTCACCCTCCGCCTGCCCGGCGAACGCGCAAAGCTGTCCCTCAGCGACGTATCTGGTTTCCTGAATTTTGTGAAATTGTGTTTCTCGAAGAAACGCAAGACGCTGGTCAATAATCTGCGGTCTCTTGCCAAACCCGATCGTGTCCGCGAAGCGCTCGCCACGCTAAACCTGCGTCCCGACTCTCGCGCCGAACAGCTCCCCGTCGCCCAACTCGCCGCGATTCATTCTCTGCTGGCTGGTTCGTGATGGACCTTCGATGGTCCTTCATCTCTTGGATGGAACTTCGCGACTTGGGTGTCTCGCTATCAGGGGATGCTCTCGGCTTCTTTTCTCACCGCCGCCACCAAGCGGTCCGGATAATCGCTCATGATTCCGTCTACTCCCGCTGCGGCGAGCAGCCGCATGTGCGCGGGATGATTCACCGTCCAGCACACCACCTGCAGATCTTTCCTGCGGGCTTCGGCAATCAGCGCCGGCGTCACCAGATCTCCCCGCACGGCCAGCTGCCGCGCGCCGATGGCGACGGCCTTCTCCAGTGGATTTTCGATCTGTCCGTCGTACAGCAGCCCGGTCATCAGCGTCGGCTCGATTTTCCGCAAACTCAGTACGATCGCGGCGTCAAAAGAAATCACCACCGCCCGCGGTATCTCTCCCGATTCGCGCAGCGCGCCAATCAACGCGTGTTCCCCGCCCCAGGATCCGCCCGGCTTGATCTCCAAATAAAACACCACATCATGTTTCTTGGAAAACGCTAGGATTTCGTCCAGTGTGGGGATGCGTTCTCCGGCGAACTCACTCCCGAACCACGACCCGGCATCCAGCCGCCGCAGCTCCGTGAGCGTCATATCATGCACTGTCCCCTGCCCGTTGGTCGTTCGATTCACCGTCGCATCGTGAATGGCAACCAAACGCGCATCGCGTGAAAGCTGCAAATCCGTCTCGATGAAATTGGCTCCCAGGGCAACAGCTTTCTTGAACGCCGCCATGGTATTTTCCGGCGCGTTCCCCGATGCTCCGCGATGCGCAATGACCAGCATCAAGCTATTCTCCACGCCTCAAACCACGTCCGCTCAACACTGTTACTCTCACAAAGTCTCCCTTTCCGAAAACAATCCCACACTCCTTGCGGCCAATGTAGAGAGTATGCTAGCACCTGACCCTGGCACCGAACCGTGCACCCATTTGGCTTGCATCTTGAATCTAACTGGTGCAAGAACCATAGAACTTCTGTCCGGGAGGCCATCATGAGAAAGAAACTCTGTGCCCTGCTTGTAGCCGCGCTGCTTGCCACGCCGATGGTAGCGTTGCCCTATTCCGCCGCCGCTCGGCCGCAGAATGAAAAAAAACAACGCAGCGAATCAAAGTATCGGGAAAAACTACACAAGGAAGTCCGTCACCAGCTGGTCATGCTGCCGTGGTATTCCGTGTTCGACAATCTCGCGTATCAGGTGGACGGCGACAAGGTCACTCTATCCGGCCAGGTGACCCGGCCGGTCTTGAAATCCGACGCCGAGGCTGCGGTGAAGAGCATCGAGGGAGTCGCCTCGGTCGTGAACAACATTGAGGTCCTTCCACTCTCGCCAATGGATGACCAGCTCCGTCGTGCCTTGTACCGCGCCATTTATGGGGACGCCGGGCTCTCGCGTTACTCCATTCAGGCCGTGCCTTCCATTCATATCATCGTGAAGAATGGCAACGTTACGCTGGAAGGGGTTGTCGACAACGAGGCTGACAAGAATCTCGCCGGCCTGCGAGCTAATCAAGTTCCCAACGTTTTCTGTGTCAGGAACAATTTGGTCGTCGCGGGCTAGGCCAAGGTATACTTCGCGCGCACCGGGCCACTCGCTAGGCGGCTCCTGGTACTCCGGCTTTGTATAGTTGCCGCGATATCCGCCGCGCTGTTTCCTTCAATGCCTCGATGATCCGCGGCATATTGGTCTGATCCGTTTGCGTCAGCGTCCCACTGGCGCCAAGCGCTGCCGTTACATTTCCCAGGGTGTCGAAGATGGGCACTCCCAGGCACCGCGCACCCAAACTGTTTTCCTCGTCATCCACCGCGTAACCCGACTGCTTCACGTGCTCCAGGTCGGCGAGCAGTTTTGGCAGGCTGGTGAGGGTCTCCGGCGTTCTCTTCTTCAGACCGTGCTGCTTGGCGATGGCCTCCACGTCATGCTTCGGCAGCCAGGCCAGCAAGCATTTCCCGACGCTCGTGGAATGCAGAAACATCCGCCTCCCCACCCACGTGTTCACCTTGAAAAATCCGGGCGCCTCTACCTTCTCGATATAAACCGCTTCGCTCTGGTCCAAGACCGCCAGGTGCACGGTCAGGTGAATTCGCTCCACCAGCGACCTCATAAACGGCAGCGCCACATCTGCGATGTCCAGGTTGGCTTGGGCATCTCCACCGAGACTCAATATTTTCAAGCCCAGCCGATACCTCCCGGTTTCCGCTTCACGCCGCAAGTAGCTGCGTTTTTCTAGAGTCCTCAGGATGTAACTCGCGGAGCTCTTCGGTATCCCGAGCTTGCGGCTGATCTCCGCGTTGGTCAGCCCCTCGCGCCTTTGCGCGGCTGCTTCCAGAATACTCAGTGCCCGCTCCACCGCTGTGGCCGGACTGGTCTCCGTGGCCGCCATGGCCGCCCCCATAAAAAATAGTTATCGCCCAAGTATAGAATAATTGTTCAGCATACTGAACACCATCTTGTGGCTGCGGCGATGCTCCTGTAGAAGGAAGGGGGATGGTGCCCTGCTAGTTCGGCAACCCGCTTCCGTTCGAATTTCGTACTGGAAAGGACTGACCTACAGCATGGCTACTACCGCTAGCAGCAAGCCAAATCCGGGGCTCGCTCCCTGGCCCTTTTCAAATCGCGTCGTGGCGGTCAATTCCGCTCCACCGGAGTTCGACGCTGCTCGCGATCTCCCTGCGGGCTTTGTCGAATTTCTTGCGCCGCTACACGCCGCGCTCACACTGCGGCAGCGCGCGTTGATCGCCCGCCGCGATTACGCCCTGGGCGAGGCCCACGGCGGCAAGGTTCCCGATTTCCTGCCGCCCGCCGTGGCGACAACAAATTCGTGGCGCATTGAGCTTCCCGCCTGGTGCGCGGATCAGCGGAACCAGATGACCGGGCCCGCCGATGACGCCGATCTTGTCGTGAAAATGCTGAATTCCGGCGCTCCCGGGGTGATGCTCGATCTGGAGGACTCCATCGCCAACGCCTGGGAGCACCATTCGCAAGGCATCAAGAATATTCTCGAAGCGCTCGCCGGCGGTCTCACCTACTTCGACCGCAAGCGCAACAAAGCCGTGGGCATCCATCCTAGCGCCACGGTAATTTTCACGCGGCCCCGTGGCTTGCACTTACACCAGGCTGGCATTCTGCCCGGGGAATTGCTTCCGGCTTCGCTCTTCGACGTCGCCATGGTCGCGTATCAGGTGGACTTCAGCGCGCTGAAGCATCCTCTTTGTATTTACATTCCCAAGTCCGAATCCGCCGACGAGGCTCTCTGGTGGCGCGATCTTTTCCAGATCATTGCCCGCCTCAAGGGCCTGCCAACGAACGCCATCAAGTGCATGGCGCTGGTCGAATCGCATCCGCTCGCTTTCCAGATGGAAGAATTTGCTTGGAATCTTCGTGACCACATCGTGGGACTCAATCTCGGCCGCTGGGACTATATGGCCAGCTTGATCCATTTCAATCTCGAAAATCCCGAGTGGGTACTTCCCGATCGCAACACCATTCCGCATAATGTTGCGTTCTTCCAGAATTTGCGCAATCTGCTGCCGGAGATTTGCCACAAACACGGGATGCTCGCGATCGGTGGCATGACCGCACTCTTCCCCAGCCGCGAAGACCCGGAGCTGAACGCTCGCGCGTTGAAGGCCCTCGCGGAAGACAAGAAGAACGAAGCCAACTCGCTGATGGACGGCGCCTGGACCGGGCATCCCGATCAAAACGAAATTGCGGTGAGCCAGTTCCCTGCCCCCAACCAGCTTCAGGCGCGGCCGGCGAACGCCGGCACACATCCCGATCTTCGCCCGATTCCCACGGGGGTTGGCAAACGCACGCTAGCCGGAACGCGCGCCGCAGTTCGGACCGTCATTCGCTACCGCCACGGCGTGCTCAACGGCAAGGGTGCGAGTCTCCTTGATGGCTACATGGAAGATCTCGCCACCGACCGCATCTACCGGTTGATGATCGCCCAGCGCATGAAGCATTCCGACAAAGTGGAAGTCCTCGATGAGGGAGGCGCGCCGGTTCGTCACACGCCGGAACTCATCCGCGATCTTTTTGACCAAGAACTCGGACGGCTGTTGCGAGAGAACGCGAAAAGCAATGACCCCGAGCTGGCGACCACCCTCCGCGAAGCCCGCGGCATCAGCGAAGAAATGATCCGCCGCGCGGAGTTCAATCCTGCGTGAGGAACGGTTTAGAGTGGCACAGCTCAGGCTGTGCTCGGAGGAAAGAGTCTTTCCTGCCCCCAGTTGTTTTTGTCGCCTTGACCACCAACACAATCCAACCCGCTAGGTCCCTCGCGCGCGAACCACAACCAAGAACAGTGTTCGGACATATTGTTCGGACATATAATGACGCCGATGGGCAGCTCTCCCTCATCCTATGGGACGGACGGGGCCGCGTTTCGGGCGAGTCGACCGGACCTATACCTTCGCCTGCATTGCGTTAACATTTTCGTGCGCGATCAAGATCGAAGTCTGCGTTTCTACCTCGATCAGCTAGGCTTCCATCTGGCCTTTGATACCAGGCTTCAATCCGGTGACCGCTGGGTGGCCGTCGCCCCTCCGGATGGGTCCGCGATCCTTTCGCTTGTTGTTCCCAAGCCCAATTCTCGTGAGTACAATCTCATCGGCCGCTCCACGCAAGTTGTCTTTGTCACAGAAGATGTCGCTGCCAAGTTTCAGGAATGGTCCAAGCGCGGGGTGCGTTTTCAGCTTGCGCCTCGGCTGAAGCGCATCAAATATGAGCGCCCCGAGCAAGCCCCTGCTTCAACGCCATCATCGATGCTGCTCGGAGAGCAGGAACCCATTTGGGGTGGAGTGTTCGCACGCTTCAGAGATGTCGACGGGAATTCCTTTTCGCTAGTGAGCTTCGACGAGATGACCCAGGCTGTCGAAGCGCAGCGCCGCGCGACGACCGAGAAGCTGGAATCGGAGCGCCGCGCCGCCCAGGAACTGGAAATTGCCAAGCAGGTGCAGGCCAGGCTCTTCCCGCAAACACTGCCGCCGCTGAAAACGCTGGAATATGCGGGTACTTGCATCCAGGCGCACAAGGTTGGCGGTGACTATTACGACTACCTTGATCTAGGGCAAGGGCGGCTCGGTCTGGTGATCGGCGACATCTCGGGAAAAGGAATCGCCGCCGCTCTCTTGATGGCCAATCTGCAGGCGAATCTCCGCAGCCAGTGCGCCATCGCGTTGGATCAGCCGCAACGGCTGTTGCGCTCGGTAAACCGGCTATTTTGTGAGAATACGCCTGACGGCGCCTTTGCCACACTCTTCTTTGCCGAATACGACGACAACGTGGGCCGCTTGCGCTACGCGAATTGCGGGCATCTCTCCGCCCTGCTCCTCCGGGGCGATAACACCCTGGAACGGTTGGATTCTACGGCCACGGTCTTGGGAATCTTCAAAGAGTGGGATTGCTCGATCGGGGAGTGCCAGCTTCACCCCGGCGACACGCTCGCACTGTACACCGATGGCATAACCGAGTCGTACAATTGTGCAGAAGAGGAATTCGGGGAAAGCCGCCTGATCGAAGCATTGAGGCGACACCGAGAACTGCCTTCACCGGCCCTGCTTGCCTCGATCGTTGCTGACGTGCAGCGGTTCAGCCCTCACGAGCAGCACGACGACATCACTCTAATTATCGCAAAATGCGGGTGAAACCAAGACTTAACCCCGCGTGCGGATTCCAGCGAGTTTGGCAGCACCAATCCGGCCTGGCCTTAGAAGCAGCACACCCGCGATAGGAATCAGGAAGAAACGCTGGGCCACGACTGCCCGTCGGGATAAGACCGGCGCCTTGGGAGCGCCGGAGCAAAGCCAGTGGTGGTGGAATTCTTCATTACGGCTTGAAAAGCCTCCTGGAAGGCCTCCATCTCCGGCTGCGTGCCGACGGTGATGCGCACGTGCGTCGGCCAAACGGGCCAGGCTCGCCCGATATACACATTTCGCGCCGCCATCCGGTCGATCACTTCTTTCGCCGGCCGCTGGGCATCCAGCATGAAACAGTTGGACTCCGAAGGGACGTAGGAATAGCCCTGGCGCGCAAGCCAAGCAAATGTTTTTTGCCGGATGGAAGCATTCAACTGTTTGCGCTCGGAGACGAGATGCTCATGCTTCAGACTCGCGGTTGCGGCCGCCACTGCGGTGATCGGCATGGCGCTCCAGCCTCCGAAGGTCTCCAGTTTGGCGAGCAAGTCGGGGCGCCCGATGGCCATTCCACAGCGAATCCCGGCCATGCCGTAAATCTTCGAAAACGTTCGCAACACGATCACGTCCTGATCGGCCTTCACCAGGTCGAGTGCAGAAACGCCGTCCGAAAAATGGAGGTAGGCCTCGTCCACGAGCACCACCGAACCCTTTGGTTTCGCGGCCAATAACTGTTCGATGCCGGAATGCGGCGTCATCGTTCCTGTGGGATTGTTCGGCGTACACACATAGAAAAGCCCGGCGTCCGGCGCCGCCGCTAGCATCGCCTTGATATCGTGCGAATACGTTTTGGTCAGCGGCGTCTTGGCGATGCGGGCTCCGGAGATTTTCGCCGCGCGCATTCCGGCTTCGTAGCCGGGATCCGCGGTGACGTAGCTCCTGGCCGGCGAAGTGAACGCCAGCACCGAGAAATGCAGCGGTTCGCTCGAGCCCGGAAAGACGCGCAGGTATTCCGGTTTCAGGCCTTCCATCTCCGTGAATGTTTTGACGAGTTCTTCCTTTAACCAGTAGGAATATCGCCCGCCCTGCGGTGCCATATCCACGATTGCCTTCCTCGCGGCGTCGCACGGCCCCAGGGGATTTTCATTCGCGTCTATCACCACCGCTCCAGGATGAAAAACATTGCGATCTTCCGCCGCGAGAGATGCCTCGGTAGCGATACGGAAAGCTGCCGCTGCGGTAGCCGCAGCCGACAACTGGAGAAACGCCCTCCGCGAACCTCTTGAAAGCATCTCGTTCGTCTTCATCCGGCCCTCCTGAAACCGCGAATCTTTCTATGCAAACGACCACCCAGCCTGCGCCTCACTATAACACCGAATCGGGGGATCATCTAAGCGGCAGTCGCATCAGTCACCGACCGGACCCTCCTCTGGATTTTGGCCGGCCCTGGCGGTCTAATTTGACGGCGAAGATCGGATAGATTCCCACGGGCGCTTTGCTCCAAACTTTCCATTTCGAGCGCGCATCGTGAATCTTGGGAGGCCGCATGGCTCAAGCAGCAGGGAATACTCCCGCTACCCTCGCCATCGCCCAGCGAGTCGAGGCGCTGGACTGGAACAACGCCGAGCAGGCTCTTTCCGAGCGCGGCTGTGCGGTTACCGCTCCCATTCTCTCGCCTGCGGAATGCGACTCTCTCGCCGCGCTGTTCAACGATCGAAGCCGTTTTCGCAGCCACATCGTCATGGAGCGCTATCGCTTTGGCATCGGCGACTACAAGTACTTCGCCAACCCGCTCCCAGAAATAATCACTAGTCTCCGGACCAGCATCTATCCCCACCTCGCCGAAGTCGCCAATCACTGGGCGGAGGTTAGTGGTGAAAATACCCCTCCTTATCCTCGCGAACACCCAGCGTTCTTGAAAATTTGCCACCAAGCCGGGCAGACCAAGCCAACCCCGCTTATGCTCCGCTACGAGGCCGGTGGCTTCAACTGTCTTCATCAGGATCTCTATGGCGACGTCAGTTTTCCCCTGCAACTGGTTTTCCTGCTCGGCCAGCAAGGACGCGATTGGGAAGGCGGAGAATTCGTCCTCGTCGAGCAGCAACCCCGCGCGCAGTCCAAGCCGCAGGTGGTCCTTGCCGATCAAGGACAGGCCATTATCTTCGCCACGCGTTACCGGCCCGTGAAGGGTTCGCGTGGCTACTATCGCGCCAATCTACGGCACGGCGTCAGCCGGGTACATCGCGGTGTGCGCTGCACCCTGGGCATCATCTTCCACGACGCCATGTAGCAGCGAGACCATTCGCCTGTCCGAATTCGCACTCCCGGTCCCAATTCCGGGCACCGGCATCTTCGATCTTGCCTGGCGTGCCCGCTTAAGTCGTTCTCGTTCAGCAACGTAGCTGATCGGCGGATGGTCAGCGAGTTGCGCATTTAGCTCATTTGCAGTGGGAGGTCTGACGATGGATACACTCACGCAAAACTTGCGCTATGCCGTGCGCACGCTTTGGAATAGCCCGGGCTTCACACTGGTTGTTGTGCTGACGCTGGCTCTCGGCATCGGTGCCAATACCGCCATTTTTTCAGTGGTGTATTCGGCCCTCCTACATCCACTGCCTTATCGCGATCCCGACAAGCTGTTTCATCTCGGCGAGTCACGCAATCAATATGACGACCGCACGGCCGGTGCGCAAGCGTCTTACCCGGACTATCTGGATTGGAAGCGCACGGCAAAAAGCATCGAATCCTTAGCAGCGTACAGCGGCGACGCCTTCACACTTACGGCCAATGGCGAGCCCAAGAACACTTTCGCCGCGCAGGTTACTCCCAGCTTTTTCTCCACTCTCGGCGTTAAGCCCGCTCTCGGACGTGATTTCCTGGACGCCGAAATGCAGTCCGATGGTCCACACGTAACGATCCTCACGGATGCCTTCTGGCGCACCGAGTTTGGCGCTGATCCGAACATCATCGGGCGTATCGTCCACCTGGGCGGCAAGCCCGTCACCATCGTCGGCGTTCTTCCGCGCGACTTTGAATTTGCGCCCGCCAGATCCGCGCCGCTGTGGGTTCCCATTCACCAGAGCGGAGATCCCCTCGCGCGCCGCAGTCTCCGATGGCTTAGTGTTTTCGGCCGGCTCGCTCCGGGCGTCTCCCCCGATCAGGCCCGTGCGGAAATGCAGAGCATCAACGCACAGCTTGCCAGCGAATATCCAAAGGAAAACAGCTCCACGTTCTTTGTCATGGAGAGTCTCAGGGAACAAATCGTGGGCAAGGTTCGGCCCATCCTACTTATACTTCTAGCAGCTGTGGGATTCATCCTTCTGATCGCCTGCGCCAACGTCGCCAACCTGGTTATGACTCGTTCCATCGGCCGGCGCAAGGAATTTGCCGTGCGTTCGGCTCTCGGCGCGAGCCGGGCCAGCCTGCTGTCCCAGCTGCTGACGGAAAGCCTGTTGCTGTCCTCTATCGGCGCGGCCGTTGGGCTTCTTGGCGCTCAGTGGGGCGTGAATTCGCTCCTCGCTGCCATCCCCGAATCTCAGTTACAGTCCATGCCTTATTTCCGTGACGCGGCAATGAACCTCCCGGTCCTTCTCTTTCTTGGCGGCGTCACCGTGTTGACCGGAATTGTCTTCGGGCTGGCTCCCGCTCTGGACGCAACGCGTGCGCCTCTGAACGATGTCTTGAAGGATGAGTCGCGGGGTGGCACGAGCGCAGGTCATGCTCGCCTGCGCAACACCCTGGTCATTGCCGAAATCTCAATTTCTCTCGTCCTGCTGGTCAGCGCCGGACTCCTCCTGAAGAGCTTGCACATCCTTCTGGGACAAGACCCGGGCTTCAACTTCCACAACGTTTTGACGTTTTCCGTGAATTTGCCGGACTCTTCCTATCCCAGCGACAAGACCCCTCCCTACTACAGTGCGGCCGCCGTGCGCTTCGACCACGAATTCATGCAGCGGCTGCGTTCTTTGCCGGGCGTCCTGGATGTGGGTCAAACCTCGGGAATTCCCGCCAGTGGCGGCAGCGGCACGATCCGATTCGTTGTCGAAGGCCGCCCCACCGCCACGGGACAAGAAGACGAATGCCAAATCATCTCCGTCAGCACGGGCTATTTTTCTTCCTTGAAAATTCCTCTCTCTGACGGGCGCTTCTTTAGCGCCAGGGATGTCCAGGGCGCGCCAGACGTGGTGGTGGTCAGCCATGCGTTCACCAACACCTATTTCCCTGGGGAAAACGCCATCGGGAAGCGCATCCGTTTCACTTACAGCGCGCAGAATCCTTTTCTTCAAATCGTCGGCGTGGCTGGGGACACCGCGTCCATCGATCTCGCCGCGCCACCGCCTCCCATCATCTACACACCCAACGATCAGGGGCCTTCAACGTTTCTGAGCTACGTGGTGCGGACGGCAGGCGAGCCTGGCGCGTTCATCGGAGCCGCCCGCACGGCCTTGCAGGAAATGGATCCTCAGCTCCCGTTGATCCAACCGCAATCGCTGGAACAAATAGCCAATCAATCTCCCTCGGTTTTCCTCCGCCGGTATCCTTCTTATCTGATTGGCAGTCTTGCTGCGCTGGCCTTGGTTCTCGCGGTCGTGGGTTTGTACGGGTTGATTTCACATCTGGTGCTGCAGCGCACTCGGGAGATCGGCATCCGCGTGGCGTTGGGCGCGCAGCGTCACGACGTCATGAGAATGGTTCTTCGCCGGGGCATCCGCGCAACTGTCGCCGGCGTGGGCATCGGGGTACTCGCCGGCCTCGCGCTCACGCGCCTCTTGAGGAGCTTGCTTTACGGTGTCACTCCGGGCGACTGGCTTACGTTCTTGAGCGTCGCTGTTCTGTTGCTCGTCGTGGCGCTGGCCGCTTGCTCCATCCCCGCTCGCCGCGCCACGCGGGTCGATCCCATCGTGGCACTGCGATATGAGTAAATCATGGTCCCCAGAGAGGACCACCATGGATAGAGTCCGCGTCTCGGTCTTGCCGAATCAAACACTGCGGCTCTTGTGTCTTGGTGCGCAAATGGTTCCTTGAGGAGGGGCTGACCAGTCGACCACAACGGTGAGCTACTCGTGGCCACCGCCGAGTTCGCGCACGATCGAGCCCACAAAGGATCTTGCGTCTCCGAAAAGCATGAGCGTCCTGCTGAGGTAGTAGAGTGGATTGTCGATTCCCGCAAAACCTGCCGCCATACTGCGCTTGATCACCATAACCGTGCGAGCCTTATCCACATCGAGAATCGGCATGCCAAAAATCGGGCTGGCAGCGTCGGTACGTGCTGCCGGATTGGTGACGTCATTCGCACCAATGACCAGAGCGACATCGGTTTGCGGAAAATCTCCGTTGATTTCTTCCATGTCCAGAAGCTTGTCGTAAGGAATGTCCGCTTCTGCCAGCAACACATTCATGTGCCCCGGCATGCGGCCGGCGACGGGATGAATTCCGAATTTCACATCCACGCCGCGCTTGGTCAGCGCGTCGTACAATTCGCGCACTTTGTGTTGTGCTTGCGCCACGGCCATTCCGTACCCCGGTACGATGACCACCTTGTTTGCCGCCGCAAGAATCGCCGCTGCCTCCTCGGGTGTCGCGCTGCGCACCGGCCGCGCCTCTTGCTGGCCCGCGGCCGCTGTATGCTCCTGACCAAAAGCGCCAAAGAGGACATTTGAAAATGAGCGGTTCATTGCTTTCGACATGTTCACGGAAAGAATCAAGCCCGAGGCTCCGTCCAGCGCGCCCGCAATAATCAACAGCTTGCTGTCCAGTACGAAACCCATCGCCGCTGCCGAAAGCCCCGCATAGGAATTCAACAGCGATATCACCGTGGGCATATCGGCGCCGCCTATCGGAATGATCATCATCACGCCGAACAACAAAGGGATGCCGACGATCAGCGGGAAAAACTGCGCCTTTTCCGGGTGCGCCACCAGCATACCCGCGACAGCTATGGCCACACCCAGGAGCCCCAGGTTGACGATGTTCTGTCCCTTGTATGTGATGGGCCGCTGCGGCAAGATTTCCTGCAGTTTTCCTGCGGCCATCAAGCTGCCGGTGAACGTCAGCGACCCGAGGATGACCTCCAGCGAGAGGACGCCCATCATGAAGCGCGGCACATCCGGCGTACGCAAATAAAACTCCGCCGTACCGACCAGCGTCACGCACAGCGCGCCAAACGCGTGGCTCAGCGCCGTCCGCTGCGGCACGGCAGTCATCGCCACTTCGCCGAGCGGCACGCCGATAATCGTTCCGAGGACCAGCGCGATCAGAATCCACTTGTATTCAACGATGCCGTGATGCAATAGAGTTCCGACAATGGCCAGCAACATACCCAGTTCGCCGGCGAACACCCCGCGCCTCGCCGTCGTCGGTGAACTCAGCCACTTGAGAGACAGAATGAAGAGCGCGGTGGCAATCAGGTAGGCGATCTCGATGATCTGTTCCGTGCCGGTCAGGTTGGTCATGGTTTCTTCGGCCCGCTGGCTTTGAACATTCTGAGCATCCGGTCGGTTATCAGGAATCCACCGACGATGTTGCTCGTGGCCGCAACGATCGCGATCGTTCCCAAAACCTTCGCAAGCATCGCCCCGTGCGCATGGTGCTCACCGGCAAGAATGATGGCGCCCACAACGGCGATGGCATCGAGCGCGTTCGTCAACGACATCAAGGGCGTATGCAGCAGGGGCGAAACACGCCGTATGACTTCAAATCCGATAAATGCGGCCAGCATGAAGACGTAAAGGCTGGTGAGCAGATCCAGCTTCATGACTTGGTCACCCCCTTCGATTCACCCGGCAAGGCGGGGAGCGAAAAAAACTCTCTGATCCGCGGATTGACGACTTCCCCGTCCTGGGTCAGCATGGTTTCGCGAACGATTTCATCATCCGTATTTAGTTGCAGCTTCCCGTCTTTCACCAGGTGCAGCAGAAAGGCGCTCACATTTCGCGCGTACATCTGGCTGGCGTGATACGGCACCGTGCTGGCCAGATTGAACCATCCGATAATGGTCACTCCGTATTCGACGACGATCTCTCCCGGGCGAGTGAGCTCACAATTGCCTCCGCGCTCGCCGGCCAAATCGACGATCACCGAGCCTGGCGCCATGCTCGCTACCATTTCTTTGGTCACCAGAATCGGAGGCTTCTTCCCTGGAATAACCGCCGCGCTGATCACCACGTCGCTCTCTACTACAACTTTTCCCAGCAATTCCCGCTGGCGCTTGTAAAAAGCTTCGTCCTGCGCCCGCGCATAGCCGCGCGCATCCTCGGCATCCTTGGCCTCGAGCGGAAGTTCAACAAATCTTCCGCCCAGGCTCTGTACTTGCTCCTTTGCGGCAGGACGCAGGTCGTAAGCCGAAGCCACGGCGCCTAGTCGTCGCGCCGTGGCGATCGCCTGCAAACCCGCAACACCGGCTCCAATCACAAAAACGCGGCCCGGAGTAATTGTCCCCGCGGCCGTTGTGAGCATTGGAAAAATGCGGGGCGAAGTATCCGCCGCAAGCACGACCGCCTTGTAGCCGCAAATTGTGGCCATCGATGAAAGCACGTCCATGCTCTGGGCGCGCGTCGTCCGCGGCATCAACTCCACCGAAAACGAAGTCACTCCCTTGGCGGCGATTTCCCGAATGGTCGCGATGGAGCCCAGTGGCCTCAGGAATCCAATAAGCACCTGCCCGCTGCGGAAAAGGGGAACGTCGGCCTTGCCGGTCCGGTCGTTCGATCCGTAGCATAGAACTTGCACAACGATGTCCGCGGCGCGAAACACTTCGGCGCGGTCGGAGACAATCTTTGCGCCTTTTGCGGCATAGTCTGCGTCTGGATAGCCGGCGCTGGCGCCGGCTCCGGCCTCCACCACCACTTGCAAACCCGTCTTGGTTAAATTGGGAACGGCCGCGGGCACCAGCGCCACGCGCCGCTCTCCCGGAAAGCTCTCGCGGGGCACACCTACAATCATGAAGGTTCCTCCGATGCTAAAAACCAGAACTGCTGTCGGGAGTTGCACTCGGTCGAGGCAATCAACTGAATCAATTTCAAGAAAAGGCCAACCCTCCGCTGGGCCAAACGCTCCAAATCATACACTCATGGGAGCTGGTTCTGTTAGATCACATCATGGTCCGAATCGCGAGTCGGTCTTACTGCCAGGCTGCTATGCTCTTGAGTCCCTGTGGCCTAATTACACATAGACGAAAAAAAGAGGGACCGCTCCGAGGTCCCTCTTTTTTTCTGTCTGCGAACTCCGGGAAGAAATGCCCAGGTCAGTTGCTCCCTTGCGTCTTATCGGAAGGGGTGGCCGTTCGAGCGGTCGCTTCTCCAATGGACAGCTGATACTTCTTGCCAGCAAAGAAAACTCCCGTCAGCGCCTTGTTACCAGCCTGGTCGATGTTGGTGGAGTACCCACTCACGGCCTCGGCTTTTTTTAGCGGAAGAACCTGCGCCGGCACCTTGGCTACCGTGTCCTTGCCGTCGGAAATGCTGACTTCAACATTCGACCCGCTTCCCGCCCATTGCACTTGGTACTCGCCGGCCGGGAGCTGCTTGCCAGCGACAGTGACGGTCTCGTCGACATGGAGCGTACCCTTGTTGGAATTACCGGCGATGGCGTGGGCTGCAAGCAACAGTGAGAATGTCAGCAGTCCTGCGGTGAATTTGGTCTTTCTCATGGAGTCTATTTTCCTTTTGTCCTCGCCTTGCGGAAGCGAATCAAGAGCATTATTCCCGCTGAGGAGAGCATGATTTGACTACTTCCATGTGATAAGGAAACGCGCCTCCAGGTTGCATCTTCAGCAACAAAAGAATTGCACGAATGCATTGAAAAATCGATTTAGCCAACGGCACATGCTCCATAGCTGGCCGTATAGTTCATTGGGAATAGTGATGTCGAGGACGAATATTTCTGCTGCTCGCCGATCCGCTTGCAGTTCAAAGAACCTGGCCTCCAAATAATCTGTTCGGGGGTCATGCTCTTTCTGGCTCATCTTCATTTTCAGCGTTTTCTCTTCCACGGTATACTTTCTCATGCCCTTCAGGAATCGTTTGGCCTGCCTGGCTTTCATCGCCCTGCTGTTCGCGCTGCTCCCGCCGACGGCGGCCTCGCAAGATACTCCCTGGCAAAAAGACAACGCAGCCTGGCGCGAGGCACATAAAGTAGAGCTCCTCAAGCCGGACGGCTGGCTTTCTCTCGCCGGCCTGGAATGGCTCCAGCCCGGAGACAACTCCGTCGGCTCCGCTCCTGATAACAAAATCCATCTCGCTTCCGGACCCGCTCGCCTCGCCGTCCTGCGACTCGACGGCGAAACCGTCACGCTGAATCCTCCCGAGGGTGGATTCCCTCCGGACCTCCTCGTCGCCGGGACTCCTGCGAAACCGCAAACTCTGCGGACCGAGGCGAACAAAGATAAAGTTTCTCCCCATCTCACCATCGGTACTCTGAACTTGTACGTGATTCGGCGGGAAGCCCGTTTCGCTCTGCGCACCAAGGATTCTCACTCTCCCGCCCTCATCGGCTTCCACGGGCTAAAGTGGTATGCGCCCAAGGCTCGGTATCGGGTGACCGCCAAATGGATTCCTTATTCGCCGCAAAAGACGATCACTCTCGCCACCCTCGTCGGCACCAGCTACGATCAGCCCGTTCCCGGCGCCGCGGAATTCACTCTTGGAGGAAAAACTTTTCGGTTGGAGCCTGTCCTTGAAGATCCTGCCGTTGCAAAACTTTTCTTTATACTTCGCGACACGACCAGCGCCACGACCACTTACGGTGCCTGCCGATTTCTCTATACTGGCTCCCCCACCAACGGCCTCGATAAGCCCGGCGAGCTAGTGCTCGATTTCAATCGCCTGGAAAATCCTCCGTGCGCCTACACTCCTTACTCGACCTGCCCACTCCCGCCGCCCGGCAACCGCCTTCCTATCCCTCTGCCGGTCGGCGAGCAGCGCTATCACGATTGATCCTCGGCTCTCTTCTCGTTGTGCTCGGTGAACTCCGTGTCGAAGCCCTCTCGCTTTCATTTTGAAATTGCATGCCGACTATCGGAGAATAGAGGTGTCATTCGAAAATGGATTCTCCAAGCTCAAATTTATATCCCGCGAACAACGATTCCCCCGCCCGCAAGAAGCTGCTTTCCCTTCGCCTCGCTCTTCTGCGCCTCCACAAGACTCTTCTCAACATGGAGCGCCGCGAGTACGAGCGCGAGCACGGCCATGTCAACACCGGCGAGCTCTTCCGCCTCGTAATCGACCATTCGCAGTTCGCCTGGCTGCACAACCTCTCCGAATTCGTCGTGCGCATCGACGAAACTCTGGCTGCCAAGGAGCCCATCACCCCGGAACACACCAGCGGGACCATCTCTCTCGCTAGGAAAATGTTCGTTCCCACGGAATCCGGGGACGCCTTCCAGAAGAAATACTTCGACGCCATCCAGCGCGACCCCGCTGTGGTCATCGATCACGCCGAACTCGCCCGCCTCTTCAACAACGAGCCTCCCGACTCCTCCACCCCGTAGTTTTGGTGAATTCCCTGATAGACTTTCCCGGTCAGCAGGAGGTCCTCTTGAGCGCACCCGAGAAAACCTATACGAACGGCGAAATCACCGTCATTTGGAAACCCGGCGTCTGCATTCACTCCGGGAAGTGCGTGCAGGGCCTCGGCCCAGTCTTCAACGTCAACGCTCGCCCGTGGATCAATATGCAAGGCTCTGGAAGCGATAGCATTGTCAAACAGGTCGAGCAGTGCCCCTCCGGCGCGCTCGGTTATGTTCGGAATGAAAAAACCAGCAAGGCCTCAGGGTGATCCGTGGACGTGAATCTCAACGATGTAACCGTCACCCACAACGAAAATGCTCAACGCTTCGAAGTCAGCGTTGACGGCCTTTGCGCCTTTATCACTTATAGCCGCTTTCCCGGCCGTATCGTTTATACCCACACCGAAGTGCCGAAGCCACTCGAAGGCCAGGGCCTGGCTGCCAAACTCGCGCGCGCGGCGCTCGATTTCGCCCGCGTCAATGGTCTCCGGGTTGTCCCGCTCTGTCCCTACGTCTCCAGATTCATTCGCAAGCACCCTGAATACCAGGATCTGGTTTCTTCCGGCGGCCTCCAAAAACTGCTCTCCCGCTGAGTCGAGATCCCATGTCCTCGTCGCGCGCGGCTGTGAAATGCTCATCGGCGAAATTCACGATTCGCCGTCTCCGCCGCCGAGACCTTCCCTCCGACACTGTCAATCTCGCTCGCTACCTTATCGGAAGAGTCGTCGTCCATAATCTCCCTGCGGGTCGCCTCAGCGGCCGCATCGTGGAAACGGAAGCCTATCCGCCGGGCGATCCTGCCGGACATCACTTCCGCGGGCCTACTCCGCGTATTCGCTCGATGTATCTCGCCCCTGGCCACGCCTACATTTTTTTCAATTATGGCGCGCACTTCATGCTCAACGTCGTGAGCGAGCCCGCCGGAACCGCTGCCGCGATCCTCATCCGCGGCATCGAACCGCTAGAAGGCATCGAGCTCATGCAGCGCCACCGCAAGACCACTCTACTTCTCGATCTCACCCGCGGGCCCGGACGCCTCGCCGCCGCCTTCCAAATCGATCGCCGCCACGATGGCCTGGACCTTTGTGGCCCTGGCCCGCTCTGGCTGGGCGAAACCAGTCATCCGATTGGCTCCATCGAAAGCACGGTCCGCATCGGTATTACTCGTGCCGCCGATCGACCCCTTCGCTTTTACGAGCGTGGCAATCCCTTCGTCAGCGGCCCCAAGAGCCTCCTCCTCCCCGGCACGACCAGCAAGACATCGTCGTCCCGATCAAAGTGAGCCGAGCCCGAAAATGCGCTCGCGTCCCATCGTCGCGTTCCTCGCACTTCCATTGTCGGTGCGTGCTGCCGTCTGATTCTTTCTTGTTCGGTGTGCTTATTTGGGCTTCCCTAGTTTCCGCTCGCCGTGCCAGATGGCTTTCTACAACCTCATCCGAACTTACGGGCGGATCGGTTTTGTGAGACATCCATCCATTCCCGAGGCCCACCATTTCTCCCGCCCTTCATCTCTCGACGCGAGTCATCGGTGACGGCAACTCAATCGGCCGTCATTTCTTTGGCTATCAATGTTTTCTTGTTTTGGGACTGTTGACAGAAATTCGGTATTTGCTAATCCATGGAAAATATAATAAACGGGAACAACAAGCTTTTCGCGGAGCGTTCTACCTCGACGCGTTATTCGCCTGAGCGGTGCTGCCTCGTTTGGCCAGCGAGTGATCCAGGAGACGCAACTGGGAGCTCGGCTACACTCGCTCGGAACGGCTCTTGTGGTTCTCCATCGTCAGGAAACTCGAAATACCGGCAGAGAAATGCGGGCAGAGATAAAGAGCATCCGGGAGCAGCGCCCCAGAACTCGGCTCACTTCACGTTTCCCGCAATTTGCTCAGTCGCCGCTTGCTTCCGCAAGCCGGTCACACACCGATCGAAGATTTTCGTACCATGTCTCTCCTGAAGCTGATGATGACCTGCTCGGCGGTTCGCCCTGCGATCTTCACACCGGAATGGACGATGTCGCCCCAGGTATGCACGCGCTTCCCATTTCTCGGTTGCTCTTCGAAGCTGACCCACTGCGCCAGTACCACTCCGAGCGCGTGGTCGATCCATCCCACTTTGTGCCCGGGCTGGCAATTCGTAATCACGTGACTCACAACGGTCTTCACCGGCTCCCGTACTTCAATCTCCAGCCGGCTTCCCGCTTCCCACGGCCTTCCTTCGCGCCAGTTCATGTCTCCAGAGACGTTTGCAAATTCATTCCATCGCCGCCAATTCGAGAAAACTTCCCAGGTCAGCTTCCGGCTGGCCTTGGTGGTCACACCATATTGAAATCGAAACATAACTTGTTATCGCATACTCCCGTCTTTGGATATTTAGAGAGAAGCCGCGAGGGACATTTCGGTTTCATTATTGATACGTAGTATCTTTAACGATATAAAGAATATAATCTTGCCCAGGATGAGTGGAGGTGCTGCATGCCTCGTAAGCCCGATGCCCGACTGGAAGGCCGCATCCTGGACGCCGCGTACCGCATGTGGAGCAAACGCGGCGAGCGCGCCCTTACCATGCGCGCCGTCGCCTGCGCCTCGGGCACCACTACCCCAACTCTGTATGAGCGCTTCTCCAACAAGGGCGGCCTTCTCGCTCCCCTGCGCCGCCGCGCGCGCCTGAAGCTCTTCGCGGCCATCCAGTCCTCACGTACTCCCACGCAAGCTTGCCGCCGCGTTCTCGACTTCTTTGGGTCGCATCCCAACGACTTCCGGCTGATCTCCGAAGATTGGGCTATCGCCTTCGCCCGCAGGGAACACATGCCTTCGTTCGAATTCTTGAAACGGCGGCTTGCCATGCAGCTTGGTGGTGAGCCCGATCGGCACACTCGCCTGGCTCTGGCGCTCGTCGCGCTCCTGCATGGCACGGCTACGCTCCTTCATTCCGTGGACATTCATAAGAAATCCTCCCGCGACTTCCGGCACGCCTGTATCTCCGCTTGCGAAGCCTTAATCCATGCCGCTCGTTCCGGGCGCCTTTCACACTGCCCCTAGTAGTCTCTCCATAACCGATAGGAATCACGTTGCCTCTTCCTACCCATTTCATGCCAAAATGTGTGCGAACAGCGCCCGGCCCCAGGCGCCTGCGAATCGCACGTCGAGACCTTCCCGCTCTGCCTTAGACGCGGCGGCGTTCATTCGGCGGTTGCACGCCACACCGTTGGGACCGTCCCCATTGGCCGGCTCGCAGGAATTTGCAGTTGGAGGTGCAATATGAGTGCTATCTGGCAACTGTGCGAAGGTCAGGTCATCGACAATCGATTCCGGTTGCGGCAGTACTTAGGAGGTTCGGACGATTCCGCCGTTTTCCTCACCCAGCTCGCTGGTCCGCAAACTCAAAAAGCGGCCATCAAATTTATTCCCGCCGGTCCCACCTCTGATCTCCAGCTCTCTCTTTGGCGCCGCGCAACAGAGCTGGCTCATCCCAATCTGATGCGCATCTTGGACATCGGCCGTTGCCGCCTTGAGAATAGGGACCGTCTTTACATCGTGTTGGAGTATGCCGAAGAAAACCTCTCGCAGATTCTCCCCCTGCGTCCTCTGACGGCTTCCGAAGGCCGCGAAACGCTCGAACCCCTGCTCGATGTTCTCGTTTATCTCCACAGCAAAGGCCTGGTTCATTCACGCATCAAACCTTCCAACATTCTCGCCAGTGCCGATCAACTCAAGCTTTCCAGCGATACGCTCTTCCCCATCGGTGAGTGCCGCAAATCATCGGGCAAGTTTGATGCCCACGACGCTCCCGAAACCGCAGCGTCACCGCTCTCGGCGGCCGCCGACGTCTGGTCTCTCGGCATCACCCTGGTCGAAACACTCACGCAGCGCGTACCTGTCTTGCAGCCCGGAAATCAAGCTGACCCAATCGTCCCCGACACGCTTCCCCAGCCGTTCCTCGATATCGCGCGTCACGCACTCCGCCGCGATCCACGGCGCCGCTGGAGCATTGCTGAAATCGCCGCGCGCCTCAATCCCGTGGCCGTCGGCGCTGCCGCCAGTCAGTCCGTTTCTCCGTTAGCTGTTCCGCCCGCTTCGGTTCCGGCGGTGCCAACGGCAAAGCCGCAGGTCCCAAAGTCCGGCCCGCCTCCGCCGAGAGCGCAAGCGCAACGGCCACGTCTGCAAGCCGCGAGGGCGCCAAGGCAAACCATGGTTCTCCCCAACTATGTGGTTCCTCTTGCGGCCGCAGTTCTTGTCCTCGTCGCCGTTCTTGCGCTACCGAAAATTCTCGGCCATCGCCCCGACTCTTCGTCGTCCGCGGCAACGACCTCGGCTCAGCCGGCGGAACCGTCAAAGCCGGTCGAGCAGCCAGTGCGTCGTGAATCCCCGTCAGAGTCAAAACCGAAACCGTCCGCACCTTCCGCAACGCGAAACTCGCCGATGACCGCCGCTGCGAAAAAGCCTGGGGCCCAGCCTGCGAGGTCGCCAGTTGTCGCACCTGCCCCTGCTTCGGTGCGCGTCGATAAGTTCCCGTCCGCAAACGCGCCAAGTACCTCGGCGTCCTCTCTCACGCGCGGTGACGTCCTCGACCAGGTTTTGCCCGACGCCCCCGCGAAGGCGCGCGCCACCATTCGGGGCGTCGTTCGCGTCAGCGTCCGCGTCCAGGTGGACCCGACGGGCAATGTTGCTGAAGCTTCCCTCGATTCAGCCGGCCCGAGTAAATACTTTGCCGACCTTGCACTCAAAGCCGCGCGCAACTGGCAATTTGCTTCACCCGAAATCGGCGGTCACAGCGCCCCCAGCGAATGGCTCATCCGTTTTCAGTTCTCGCCATCCGGGTCCAAGGCCTTTCCAAAACAAACAGCGCCGTAGGGACTGCTGGTGAGAGCCGCTAGGACGGCGTCGCGGCAATCGCGGTGACCTAATTGATGGGCGCATGGTCGGCTAGCGGAGTTGCCGCTCGTCCATGCGTACTGCGGTAAATAATCAGCACGGGCCCGCAGGCGATCCAAAATCCTATCCGGGGTTCTCGATTACGTGGCGGTCGTGGTCGATGTACAGCGTGGTTATTAGCGCCGCTCCCCAGCCTATGGCCAGTGAAAAGTAGTCGGTAATCGATCGGCTGACAGATCCGTTCGGACTTCCGCGAGCGGGCCCTTCCACCTGTCGAACACTCTAGCCTTTTGAAGGCCCCAGCTCGCGCGTCCCGGTCATTGACGTCGGTGGGATCGCCTGTATCCGAAGGCGACCATCGCCAGTTGGTCTTCTTTCCCTGCATCGTCGTGAAGGGCCACGAAGCAGCGCGTTGCACCGTTTCTTTCGTGTCCCTACTCTCGAAAAACGTCAGCGGTTTGAACCCTAAGGGGCCGAGCTTTTCCTTGATCTTGTCCTCCTCATCGGTTCTTGGAAACCCCAGGGGCTTTGCTTGCAAAGCGGCGCGGGGCCATCTAGGCTACTGGGCCGGAGGGAACGAAGACTACCTTCATGGCTGATCTCTCTCCCGAACTGCTGGCGCTGGGATTTATCTGGTACGTTGCGTTTCTTTTTTCGACCACTTGCCACGAAGCGGCGCACGCGCTGGCCGCCAAAATTGGTGGGGACGATACGGCGTTCGCGGGCGGACAAGTGTCGCTCAACCCCGTGCCGCACATACAGCGCGAACCCTGGGGCATGGTGGTGATTCCCATTCTCTCACTGATCATAAACGGGTCGCTTATCGGATGGGCCAGCGCGCCGTACGATCGGGTGTGGGAGCGGAGGCATCCGCGCCGGGCGGCGTGGATGGCTCTGGCGGGTCCGGCCACGAATTACACGCTGATGCTGGTCGCGGCCGTCCTGCTGCGGCTGGGGTGGTCCCAAGGCTGGCTGCACAAGGACCCTCCGGACTTTGCGGGCAGTGTCCTCGGCGCTTTCTTCTCGCTAAACCTGCTTCTCGGTACGTTTAATTTGCTGCCGGTTCCTCCGCTCGACGGCAGCACTGCCATCATGCTCTTCATGGGCGAGACACGTTCCCAGCGGTATTTGGACTGGCTTCGGGGGAACAGTTACGCCATGGTGGGGCTGCTGTTGGCGATCGTCGCTTTTCGCTATGTCTACGGCCCGATCAAGGCCATCGCCACGCATTACCTGCTTCGTGGTCAGTTCTAAAGCGTGCTGACGGAGCATCCTGGATGGCTGCCCCACTTCTAAACAACCCGCACCAGGTTGTCCCGTCCCCGCACAGCTTCACAAACTTCATTGTCCGCTAAGCGGTTTATTTTCAACTCCTTCGTGCCAAACACCTGTGGCAAGGCAGCTGCAGCTCCCCCGGTAGAGGTTTCCGATGCCCTTGACTGCCGAGCGTCCCATTACCAATTCCTACCCGGTCGAAGCATCCGGTTGGGATAGCGCGCATACTTTCTTCGTGGAGAGGTGCGAGCTCGAATGTAA
The DNA here is from genome assembly GCA_003225295.1 of Acidobacteriota bacterium. Lineage (GTDB taxonomy): Bacteria > Acidobacteriota > Terriglobia > Acidiferrales > UBA7541 > Acidiferrum. Next base: position 68,339 of record QHYZ01000054.1, read on the forward strand.
CGAAGAAACCGGCAAGTACCTCACCCTCACCCATGCACCTCGGCGCGGATCGATGATCTTTCTCCGTCTCCTGCAACCCACTTCTCCAGGTCGTTCCTCTCCCGTGGCTTACCATGCTCAGCCAATGGGGGTCACCCAGGAGGGACAGCAACAGTTCCGGCTCAAGCCAGTCCAACCCCACCGTGTTTCGACAGATCAGGCCCTTTGCTAATTCGAAAGACCAGGGCAAGAAATGGGACGCCAACGATCGGAAAGAGGCGCGGATTTCGCAGGAGCATGTGCTCTTCCTGCTGATTTCGTTTGCGCCGTGCCGGAGTGAGAAGGGAGCAACCAAATTTGCGCCGCAGCGGAGCAAAAACTGCGATGCGACGAAAAATTTGAATCAGGCGGTGCGGGCTTCGGCGCCCGACCAGGTTTTTGTTCCCCGAAAGAGCGACAACCGCACTATTTTCGGGAGTGTCCCAACCCCAACCAGTTTACCGGCATGAAGCGGTATGGAATATCCAGGCCGTTTCCAAGCCATTGAAAAATCCGCAGATTGGTCGTGCGAGTTCTAGGCACTCATCCTGCACTTAACAACTCCGGCCGTGCAAGACAGATGGCGTGAAACGTTAGCCTCATGAGCATCACTATTCTACAAGGTCAATGAACCAGCGGAGGTGGGCATGTCAACTGCAATAGGGCCTGTGTCTTCATCCCGGAGATCTTTCACGTCCCTGCCTGTTTCGGTTTGGGTTCCGCTCGCGGGGATGGTTTGGGTGTTCCTAAATGTTCTTTTCTTGGATCTGGCAATCCGAGACCTGTCTCGTCCCAGCCCAATATTTTCCGTTTTGGCGGGCGGAATCGATGGCGGCATCCTCGGTTTCATTTTCGTGGCGACCCTCAGCGAGAAAATTCACGCTGGAACTGCTGGTCTTCTGGGCGGATACGGTTTTCAAGATGTTCTAAACAATTTCAAACTCACAGGGCAGTGTGCTCGGTGGATTCACGCGCAGTTGGACCCGATTTTGGATGCGCTGCTGGGGATGGGGAACGAGCCGCTCCATGAGGCCATCCAGAAAGCACTGGTTTGGGTTGGGTGCAGTGCGGCATTCGTCGTCCTGGCGACGCTGATCGTGCAGTTGATTCGCACCGTCGCGATCAAACCTGTAGAAGGTCGCTAACAAGTTGTCCGCCCCTGAAGCGCGGGCAACCCGGCATAATTGCGATGCGCCTCGTGGGCGGAGCAGCACTGTTGTCCTTGTTTGCGTTCGGGTTGTACTTCCCCGGAGAGAACTTCCTGCTGATCGACCCTGTTTCAATCGCCGGTGCGCACGAAAGGGCAGATGATGTGGTATGCTGCAAATCCCCGTTTCTCCAATTGCAGATGAGAAAGTCGGCCGCTCCGCGGTCGCGAATGACAAGGAGAGAAAAAAGATGAGAACCAAGTCCCTTGTAGGGGTGCTGATCGCGTTGCTCTTGCTGGCCGGAGCAGCGGCTGTATCGGCACAAGACGTGACGCAGGCGGAAAAGGATAAGGCGCTACAGTATCTGGAAACGACGAAGAAGAATGTTCTGGAGGCGACAAAAGGACTGTCTGAAGCGCAGTGGAACTTTAAGCCGGCGGCAGACCGCTGGTCGGTGGCGCAGGTGATGGAGCACATAGCGGCGGCAGAGGATTTTCTACGCACGCTGGCCAAGGAAAAGGTCATGTCGGCGCCCGCCGGGGAGCCCGGTCGCGACGTGAAGAAGACGGACGAGGCCGTGTTGGCAATGGTTCCTGACCGTACCAACAAGGCGCAAGCGCCGGAACCGCTGTTGCCGACAAATCGTTTTGGATCGCCTGAGGGATCGATAAAGCATTTCGTGGACAGCCGGGCAACCACGGAAGATTTCCTGAAATCCACCCCGGGCATGCGTGATCACGTGATGGAAAGTCCCATGGGCAAGCTGGATGCGTATGAATTTGTTCTGCTCGTCGCAGCGCATAGCGAGCGACACACCAAGCAGATCATCGAAGTGAAGGCAGATCCGAACTTCCCGAAGTAATGAGAAAATTAATCTAATCCAGAGTTCGCGCCAGAACACTGGGCCAGTCATGCGCCGCGAGGAGACACGTGGCCATGTCCCCTCGCGACGCACTCCTGTTTTTTGCCAGCCTCGGTCATCGGTTGCCATTGGCGAGCGAGGCGTTGCTGGCGCTGGTCACCGGCACGGTGACGGTGTTGTCCATTCGGACCAGCATTCCGGTTTGCGCAGGAAGTTCGAGGTCCTTGCCCTTGCGCGCGACGATATAGGCGGCACTGCCGGCCAAGCCGAGGCCGAAGCCACGCGCGACGTGGCTGAAGACCGCACCGATGAGCGTGCCGCCACCGGTCCCGATGGTCGCGCCGACAATATCGCCCTTGATGTCATGCTTTTCCTGAACGACCTGTCCTTCGTCCACTTTCAGATCTTTGCGGCGCTGGCCTTCGGCCTGCCCGCGCGGTTGCTCGATGGCAATGATGCTCATCTGCACGGGGATGAGGCGGCTATCGACTTCGATGGAACGAAAAGTAAGGTTCATATACGCCTGGCCGCGAAAGATGGAAAAGCGGCGGGCCCTCTCGACGGTGCCGATAATGCCGTTCACACGCGTGCCGGCGGGAAGCAGCAGCTGGCTGCCGAGATAGATGGGCTCGGCGACCGTGGCGACGAACGGGTCGCCATCCTTTGCAACCGCGCTGCTGATTCCGCTTAACAGCGTGAGATGAACCTGCGTGCCCTGCATGACTTGACGCGGTTCGGCGTAAGAACAGGGCGCGGCGGCGCAAACGAGCGCAGCCGCCAAAAGAAATGATAAAGCGATTTTCATGGATTCCTCCTGCGCGCACGTGAGTGCGAGTTGGTCTCGTGTCGTGAGGCGACACCGGGGCGATGCCTCGGTGCGTTCCGCTGGCGCGGCGGACCCGGTATCCCAGCTGAGCCAGGACGCGGGGAGGATGGGGAGGAACTCCATCCGAGACTAGAGTACTCGATTCCCGAAATGCGGGGTGCGGCTTTTTGAAAATGTTTCCTGGGTGTCAAGACTCATCGGGAATTGCCAATTGGGCAAGCGAACTTTGTCCTCATATTGCCCCGCGGCCGCGAGAGGAGTATGTTTTGCGAAGCTTGTGTTGTCCCATTCCGGCGGAGGAGATAGTTATGAAAAAGAATCAACTGGGAAGTGTGTGTGCGGCACTGATCGGAATCGCAATAGCGGCAACGGGAGTTCACGGCCAGGAGAAAAAGGAGAGCGCCGAGGCACACAAGATCGTGCACTTTGGCGATTTGAAATGGACGCCGATCATGAAGGGCTGCGAACTCGCACCGGTTGCCGGCGACTCCAGTGCCGAAGGAGCGCCGTTTGTCCTGCGCATCCGCTGTGCCGACGGAGTTAAGATTCCACCGCACTGGCATCCCACAGACGAGCACCTCACCGTGCTGAAGGGAACATTTCTTGTGAGCACGGGAGAATCGTTTGACGAAGCCAAATTGCAAACCATGAACGTCGGAAACTTCGTTACGATGCCAAAAGAGATGCGCCATTTTGCGATGTGCAAGGGCGAAACCATCGTACAGGTCCACGGCGCGGGCCCATTCAAAGTAAATTGGGTGAACCCATCCGAGGTGCAGCCGCCGGATGCTCCGGCAGCAAAACCGAGATCCTGATCTGCGCCAGATTCGGGAGCGGCAAGAAATCAGAAAGGAACTGGATAAAGCCAAGGCCGCATTCTGGCTGGCCTGGGGACGCTGTGCTAGACTTTTCTCTGCACTCCCGCGAGATTTGTGCGAGTGCCGGAGCGTGGAACTTCGGGCTCTGTGCAACGAGGTCCCGCGAACCCCGCCAGGCCCGGAAGGGAGCAACGGTACCGGGATCACCTCGGGTGCCGCAGACCACCCGGAGTTCCTCTCACTGAAAAACTGTTGACCACGGTCAAGCGGGAAAACAGTGAGGGTGCAGCTGACTTCTTCTCTGCCCTGTTTGCTGAAAACTGAGAACTGAAAACTTTCCCATGAGCTACCAGGTCATAGCCCGCAAGTGGCGCCCGCAAACCTTTGACGATCTCGTCGGCCAACAACACGTAACCGACACACTGAAAAATGCGATCAAGAATGACCGCGTGGCGCACGCGTACATTTTTTCGGGAGCGCGTGGGGTGGGAAAAACGACGGCAGCGAGAATCCTGGCGAAAGCACTGAATTGCGTGAAGGGGCCGACGCCGCAGCCTTGCGGCGAGTGCGATTCCTGCAAGGAGATTGCCGCGGGGACTTCGCTGGACGTGATTGAGATCGACGCGGCCTCGAACCGCGGTATCGACCAGATCCGTGAGTTGCGCGAGATGGTGAGGTACGCGCCAGCGGCTTCGCGAAGCAAAGTCGTGATACTTGACGAAGCGCACATGCTCACCGGAGAAGCGTCAAACGCCTTGCTGAAGACGCTCGAGGAACCGCCGGACCGGGTCATCTTTGTGATGGCCACGACACAACCGGAAGATTTGGTGGATACCATTCGCTCGAGGTCGCAACATTTTCATTTTCGCGCGCTCACCTTCGCGGAGATTACCGGGCGGCTTGAAGAGATCGCCAGAAAAGAGGACTTGAAGATCGAGGCTGGCGCGATGGCTGTGATTGCGCGAATGGCGGAAGGCAGCTTGCGCGACGCCCTGTCGCTGCTGGAGCAGGCCCGGGCCTATTGCGGCAATACGATTACGGACCAAGAGGTGCGCGAATTGCTGGGCGTGGTACCGGATGATGCGCTGGAGGAGCTGGTGGGCGCGATTTCAGAAGGATCGGCGGACCGCGCGCTGGGGCTGGTGCACACGTTCCAGAAAGAAGGACGGAACCTGCAACACTTCTGCCGGGAAGCGATCCGGCACATGCGCAATCTGCTGATTGCGCGAACGTGCGGGGCGGATTCGGATTTGATTGCGGCGACCGCGGATCAGCGTCCGGCCCTGGCCAAGGCGGCAGCGCTGTTCGGGGAAGAAGACCTCACGCGATTTTTCCAGATTTTGCTAGAGACGGATGATGATCTGCGGCGGAAGCCCGATCCGCGGGTGCATCTGGAGATGGGGTTGCTGCGGCTGATCAATGCGTCGCGCCTGGCGCCGCTGGAGGAACTGCTCGCGGAATTGAAGAGCGGCGTGTCCGGCGGCGGGGCAAACACTGGAGCCCCGCGAAGCGCGGCGCGGGCTGGAGCGTCCGCACCATCGTCGAGGAGCACGGCGCCGGGTTTTATGGCAGCGGTTCCCGCGCAGCCGAAGACGGAAACGAAAGTGCAATTTTCGTCCCCGTTCGCTGCACCCGCACCTCCAGCAACCGTTGCTGCTTCGACAGAGGTCAAGCAGGCACCGGTGGCGGAGGAACCGAACAGTACCCGCGCGGCGGCGCGGGCGATTGGAATTTCGCAGGAGCGTGTTGCGGAGATCAAGTCGACGATTCAGGCGCAACAGAAATTTCTGGGCGAGCTGGTGGAACAGAGCAGCCTGTGGGAACTAGAGGGCACGGAGCTGCGAATTTATTTTTCGCCGGAGAAGAGGTCGTTCGCGGAAATGATGGAAGGCAGAGAGACGTTGGAAAGGATCCGTAACATTTCGAGCAAGGTGCTGGGCCGGGCCGTGAGAGTATGTGCTAAACTGGAAGCAGTTGAAGCGGCAACCGCCTCGGCGGCGCGCTCGGGGTCCGGCACGCAAGAGTTGCGTGCACAGTTTGAGCGCCATCCGATAGTGCGGTCTATGCTGCAGCGCTTCGGGGGGAAAATTTCAGAAGTGAAACGAAGCCAAGGGGATTCCTGATGGAAGTCAGCGCTCTCCAACAGATGCTTTCGCGGTTCCGGCAGTTGCAGGAAGACTTGCAGAGGCAGGTGAATTCCGTGACGGTGGAGGCATCGGCCGGCGGAGGCATGGTCACGGTGAGGATGAACGGCCAAAAACAGATTGTGGACGTGAAAATCGAGCCGGATGTTTTTGCAAACAAAGACCAAGAGATGCTGCAAGATTTGGTCCGCGCGGCGGTCAATGAAGCGTCACGGCGCGTGGATGAAGAACTGGCGAATCAGATGAAAAACCTCGCCGGCGGAATCCCCGGGATCGCGGGGATGAAGATCCCCGGGTTGTTTTAGCTGGCCAAAGATTCCCTGGCCAGATTTCCTTTCCTCGTTTTACTTCACGTATTCCCCGTTGTGAACTTCATACTCGACGCGGAACGGCTTCCGCTCCTTGCGAGTTTCCCAATGCTCCTGGGCGATGAGGCGGTTGGCTTCGGCGAGACGCTCGGAAGGGAGCGGGTGTGAACGGAAATAGCCGTTCAAGCTCTGAATGGCCAGCTCGGAAAGCTCCTGGTCCGGGCTTTGCGCGTGGATGACGTATTCGTCGCACAACTTGGCAAAGCGCTCGAACGAATCGACGGCACCGTACGGAGAATAGCCCGACTGAACCGCCAGATACATTCCTTCGCGATCGGCTTCGAATTCTTCGTCCTTGTGGTAGCCGGCTTCCCAGAAATCGAGCGGAAGCTGCAGCAGCGCTCCCAGAACGTCGAGGTTGAGATCTTTCAGCTTCGCTTCCACCTGCACGCGCTCGACACAGTGATAGTGGTCGATGTGCTCGATCTCATGGGCCAGGATGTTCGCGAGTTCGTCTTCGCTGGTGATCAGGTCGAGCATACCTTCTCCGATGTAGACCGGTCCTCCAGGAAGAGAAAAGGCATTGATCAGGTTGTGATCGGGGAGGACGGTAAAGGTGTACGGTAAGTGCCGATGCGCGCGAAGGGCCACGGTGCCTCCGACGCGGGTGACGTACTTCTCGAGCCCTTCTTCTTCAGGAGTAAGGTTCCGGGTTTGCGTTGCATAGCGAGAGGCGAGGTCCTTGCCGATTCTGATTTCCCGTTCGTCGGAGAGGCGCGTGAGGCGCATGGGAACGCGGGAGAGGTCGCGTTGGGCGTCGGCAGCCATATTCAAGATGGCGTTGGCCGAGACGGGACTGGACTTGGGGCGGCGCTGGCTCCAATACAGCCCCGCGACCGCGAAGCCCAGGATGAGAAAGAAAACGACGAAGACGACGGAGCGCTTCATAGAAATTGGCGAATGGCATCCTTGTACGTCGCCCACAAGAACGAAACGAATGAAACCACCACGCCTACGATGATCACGGTGATATATTTGTCGCGCGTTTGCAGACCCCAAACGTCGAGAGCAAAGACTTTTGCGACGCAGAGCAAGAGAATTCCGATCCCCGTTAGGCGAAAGCTGCGTTGCCTGGTTGCCAGCCCCAGCACGAAGATCACTACGCCCTCAATACCCCACGACACAGTCACCATTCCCGAGCGCATTTTCAAAGCCAGCATGAAAGTGATCAGGATGATGGGGGCAAAAAACACAACTTGCTCCGGGCGGCCGGCAATCAGCGCAAGCGGTCTGATCCAAGGATTCACGTTCTGAGGGATGCCGTAGCGCCCGCGGAGACGGAAAGCGAAGAACAGGCTGGCCAGCAAAATGACGGCCGCCGAACTGAGCACGAAGTAGCGGCCTTGCCAATCGCCTTCGCCGAAATAGCCGGCGCCAAAAAGATTGTGGGCCATGCCGCGAGCGAGAACACCGACCGTCAGAAGCAATCCTTGATGCAGGAAGAGCGGTTGATCCAGAAGCAGCGCGGCACCGAGAAGCGCAAAAACGACGGCCGCCCAAGAGCTGACCACCCATTCGATCGGAAACTGGAAATAGAAAAGCGCCACGATGGTGGCGGTGCCCAGGTAGGCGAGGAGCACGTCGAAGTGCAGGCGGCGGTCGCGGACGGTGTTTTCTTCCTTCGGTGGCAATTGCGCGTAGACGAAGAAGAAAATCAGGACGAGGGGAAGAATGGTGTACATCCGCGGGCCCCAGAACTCGCCGGGCTCTCCCGCGGTGAGATTCGCAAGGAAAATCCGAGCGAAGGAAGCGATGAGCGCGACGTACGCCTGATATCGGAATTGCGTGATCTTGCGCAACAGGCCGTACTCGAAGAGCACCAGACCAAATGCGCCCCAGGCCACGGCGATGCCGGTGGGCTGCGACTGCAGCTCATACCAAAGGAGCAGACCGCCAATGGCAGATGCCGCCCAGGAGTACACGTGATGGATGTCGCGCTTGCGCCATTCGTCGGGCATACGAATGAGGCGTGCGAGCGCGTAGAAGATGACCGCGACGATGGCCAGCGACAAGAGCCGCACGCTGATGCCGTGCCAGGTGGCGGTGACGTAGAGATTTACGCTGATGCTGCGGAGCAGCGTCAGTCCGGCGAGAGCGTGCGATTGCCAAGGCAATTCATCGAGCTCGAAGCGCTGATCGACAATTGCAAGGACCAGCGCAAATGCGGCCCACAGGGGGGCCAGCCAGCCGTTGGGAGCTTCGTACCAGGCGAGGAGGGCCAGGAGCCCGGTCGCCGCGAAAGAATGAAGGAAGGCGATGGCGCGGGCATAGCGCTCCTTAGGCGCGGCTTTCTGCGAGAGGAAGTACAAGCCCGCGGCAACGAGGGAAATGGTGAAGATGCGCAGGGACATGGGGCCCCAGAACTTTTGCTCGAGTTCGTAGTTGTAGAAGAAAGCGCGGACCAGAGCGCAGAGACCGACGACGTTGGCCTGCCAGGCAAGCTGCTGGTAACGAATCCAGCGCGTGGACAGCGCGAGCACGACGGCGAAAACGATCCAGCCAACGGCAATCCAGGGCGCGCGAAGCGCCTCCTGAAGGACCCAGACCATGATGCCGGTGCCGGCCCAAGTGTAGGCCACGCGCGCAAGCTTGAGATGCCGTTCATCCGATGTGCCCAGCCGCTTGGCGAGCCAATAGCCGCCAACAACGACAGGCAATGCGCTGAAAGAGCGCACCGGAATGGTGTGCCAGAGGCGGATGGCGCCTGGATCAGCGGTGAGCGCGGTGAATACGGCGAGGCCGGTGAGAAGATGGGCGTGCCAGGCAAGGGCGTGATAACGCAGCGCGCGCGCGGCCTCGGACAGAGCCACGGCGAAAACCATGCAAGCGAGGGGCTGCCAAAGCTCCGGCGCTTCGAACCAGATGAGAAGAACAAAGCAACCGCTGCCCGCGGCGGCGAAGAGGCCGCGAATGGTGCGCTGCCCCGGTTCATCACGCAGAGCCGCCAATCTGGCGGTGAGATAGAACGCTGCACCGAGAATGGGAAAAGTAAGCAGCCGCAAGCGCACATGGGCGTGTTCAGGGGATTCGAGGTGTAAATTGACAACCATGGCGCGACAGAAAGTGAGCAAGCCGAGGAGGGCATACTGTACTTGCAGGTTCGGCGATTCGAGGACACGGCCAAGAGCCGCGAGGATGAGCATGATGGCGCCGAACGCGAGCGCGGTCCAATCGTGAGAGAACAGTGCCCAGGCGGCGGATGCGGCGGCGAATGCACCGAGGTAGGAATGGATGGTCAGCAAGGGACGACCAGACGAGCCATCAAACAAGTCTTTCCAGCGTGAGCCGACGCCGAGAGAATTGATGTAGAAGACCACTGCACAGAGTGAGAAAAGGACTCCGGCGGCAAGAGCTGGATCCTCGTTCGCGAGGCGCAAGTTGAGAAGATGACGGAAGTCCAGGCCAAGAAGATGCAGGCCGACAAGCAGGCCGGTTAGGAGACCGAGGTGGCGGAAAACGACTTCTTTCGCGATGATCCCGGCGGCCAGGAAAGCCTCCGCGCCGACAAGCCAGAGGATGGCCACGTTGTTTCCGGAATAGTGGAAAGGAACGGCGGCGAGCATCAGCGTCGCGCCAACCACGCTCAGGACGACAAAAGCCTGGCGGCGGCGTTTGGTGATGGGCAATTGGGCCAAGCTGAATTCCAACGCTCCAACGACCAGGAGCGCGAGATAGGCGAGCTCCGGCTGTACGGATTGGAACTTCATGACGCCGAGGAGTAGCAGGACGTTTAAGAGAGCAGCGAGGGTGGAGATGTGTTCCTCGAAGTCGGTCTTAATGTTGCGGGCAATGTAGGAGATACGGAAGGTCAGCCAGTAGAAGAAAAGCAACGCCAAGCTGGCGCGGTATTCCTCGAAGTGACGGCCGTGAGCGCCCTCGATGCCAAGGAGGCGGTAAAGCCAATAGAGATGATTCAAGTAGCTGGAAAGGATGCCGAAGACCTCGAGCTCGAACCAGCCCATTTTGAGAACGATGGAAACAAGACCGATGGCCAGGAAGACACCGGCGGATAGGCTGTAGACGGTGTCCTGGCTCAGCGCGACCGTGGTGTATCCCAGCAAAAAGGCAAGACCAGTTACGAATTGCGAGCGATACCGCAGCGTATGAAGAGCCATGGCCACCGCGACGATTAACATGAGGACGCAATCGAGGGTGAGCGAGCCAACACTGACTGGCAGGACGCGCATGGCCTGGACGTGATAGATCCCAAAGGTGCTGAAAAAAAGCAGCGCCCAGCCGCCGCCGATGCTCGTGCGGCCGAGGAGGCGGTAGCGTTCGTTCTTTTCGAGAAATATGCCGCCGCCAAGCAGAACCGCAGAAGCGAAGTACGAGATGCCCACCTTGCCGGGCGCCCCAAGAGCGCCAAGTTCATAGATGCCCAGCAGGGCAAACCCAATCACCGTCATGATGATGCCGATCTTGGGGAGCCAGTTCGTGCCCAGGGCCTCTTCGATGGCGGATACTGTTTTCATGCGCTGCTGAAACGTGGGTCTTGGCGCGGGCGCGCGATACGCAGAGACCGGTGGTGGCGCGGACACGCGCGCGGCCGTGGCGGGAGGGATCCCCGCCGGTGCGCGCGGCGTGGGCGCGGGAATGCGCGGCGCAGGCGGCTGTGGCGAAGTCAACGATGGGGGAGTGCCTTGTGGTGCGACCCGGGCAGCCGGTTTTACTTCGGCACTCGTTTTCGCTACCGCCGGCAGGACGGGCTTGGGCTCTACCGGTGCGGGTGGCGCCGGCAGTTTTTGCGCGGGCGTGCTCGCAGGAGCGATTGGCACCGGAGCCGGCGCAATGGGTGCAGGTTCTTGCGGCTTGGGCAACGGCTGCGCTTCAGGCTTCTTCTCCGGCATGGGAAACAACACTGGCGCGGGCAGTGTGAGCGGGGCCGGCAAGTCAACGTGTGCTGCTGGAACGGGTGTTTCTTTCTTGGCCGACGTGGCGGGAGCGGCAGGTGGCTGCGTAGGTTGGCCAACTGCTGGCGCAGCGGGATGGACGGCGGCCAGGAGTTGGCGCTGGAGGTCGGCGACCTCTCGCTGGAAGGAGACGTGCTGCCTGGAATTCTCTTCCCTGAGCTGGTCCAGATTTTCGCGCAGTTTTTTGTACTTCCCCAGCAGAACGAGGGTGATAAACGGGGTGGCCAGTGCCAGAAGCGCAAACAGCACAAAAATCAGCTCAGCAAGGGGCATGGGATATCCTTGACGTGGGTGATCCTTGATTCTGATGTTAGAACGACGGCAGGTAAGAATCTTGCAGTTTGTTTCCAGGACCACCCTGGCAGTAAACGCGGCCTATATAAGGGCATTAAAATGAGGTACTTAGGATTGTAATAGGAATACGTTCCGCAAGTGAAAACGGCAGTCGAATCAGACTGCCCTGGCAATCCTGGCAGTCAAATCCCCGCACCATGAACTCCAGATGTGGTATACTCTCTTTGCGCTTAATACCTCGGTTGTGTTGTGCGGTCCCTCTGGTGCAGTGCTTGCTCTGAGACTCCCCGCCTCCAGTTTCCTCCGTACGTTTTACGCGTAATCTAAAACAAGACTGGCAAAGCAAGCCGCCGGCCCGCCCGAGAATTCGTGTGCGCACCGTGACGGCTTCTGCCAGCAAGAAAGCAATATTGAATGTTGAATGTTTCAGAAGTGAACGCAGAGCGCTCTTCGGAGGCTCTGTCGGAACGCGCAACAGCGCGATTCTCCGAAATGCTGATTTCTCCTTATGTGAAGGAGCGATTGGCAGCGACGCGGTTTATCACCCCGACTCCGGTACAGGCTGCGGCAATTCCGCAGGCGCTGGAAGGCAAAGATGTGCTAGCGACCGCTCAGACGGGAACCGGCAAGACGCTGGCGTTCCTGATTCCGGTGATCGAAAAACTCCTCAAGGATAAGACACCGGGAATCGCCGCGTTGGTGCTGGTGCCGACGCGCGAACTGGCCATGCAGGTAGTGGAGCAATACAACGCGTTGCGCGGCAAGCAACTGTTGCCTGCGGCGCTGGTCGTGGGCGGCTTGTCCGAGGGCGCACAACTACAAGCAATTCGCAAGGGAGCCCGGCTGGTTGTGGCCACGCCAGGGCGGCTCGAAGATTACCTCGACCGCAGACTCTTCCACTTTAGCGCGCTGCGTGTTCTCATCCTCGACGAAGCCGACCGTATGCTGGACATGGGATTTCTTCCAGCGATCAAGCGAATCGTATCGATCCTGCCGAAAGAGCGGCAGACGATGTGCTTCTCCGCGACGATGGAAGGCGATATGGTGCGTATCGTTAAGGATTATCTTCGCAACGCCGTGCGTCTTTCATTCGGGTCCATCTCCAAGCCATCGGAAAATGTCCGGGTGCAGGCGTTTGAAGTGGCCATGGACCGCAAGCAGGAAATGTTGCAACGCTTACTGTCCAAGGAAACGGGAAAATGCCTGGTGTTTGCACGGACCAAGCGCGGAACCGAGCGCATCGCCGAGAGCCTGAATCGCAAGGGCTTTTCCGCCGCCATGATTCATGGCGACCGCTCACAATCGCAACGCACTGCGGCGCTCACCGGATTCCAGCAAGGACGCTTCCGCGTGCTGGTGGCGACGGACCTGGCTTCACGCGGTATCCACGTACAGGGCATCGCCCACGTCATCAACTACGATCTGCCCGAAGTGGCAGAGAATTTCATTCATCGCGTTGGGCGAACCGGACGCAACGGCGGTCACGGTGTGGCTTCCACGCTGTTCGTGAAAGAGCAGCGGTCGGAACTGTTCCAACTCGAGCGCTCGCTGGGCATCAAGATCGAGCGGATGCGCACGGATGAAACGGCTGCCCTTCCGGAAAAAAAGGAACGGCTGCCGGTCAATCTGCCTGGTGTGGAGGCGCTTCAGAGGTCCGAGAGATTTGTGCTTCCCGGCGAGGTTTTCCAGACGCACACCGAAAACTAAGCGGTTCTAATCACCATGTGAGACGCGGGCTCCGACTAAGTCGGGGCCCGTCTGCGTTTAAGGCACCAACGTGGCAAGATACCAGGATGCTGATCCGGCTTGCAGCCAACGGAGACGCGGGCGCAGTGTGGGCCATCATGGAGCCCATCATCCGGGCGGGCGAAACCTACAGCCTGCCACGCGAAATGAGCAAAGAGGACGTTCTGGCGTACTGGTTTTCGGCCGAGCGCGAGGTTTTCGTCGCCGAAGACAACGGCGAGATCGTTGGAACATACGGGCTGCAAGCGAACCAGAAAGGCGGCGGGGCCCATGTCGCCAATTGTGGCTATATGACCGCCGTTTCGGCGACGGGCCGCGGCGTGGCCCGAGCGATGTGCGCGCATTCTCTGGACCGCGCACGCGAACGCGGATTTCGCGCCATGCAATTCAATTTCGTGATCAGCACCAACCAACGCGCGGTCCGGCTATGGCAAAGCTTTGGCTTTGAGATCGTGGGGCGGCTGCCCGGAGCCTTCCAGCATCCGACGCTCGGCTACGTCGACGCCTTCATCATGTATCGCGATCTCTAGGCCGTTTGCGCTGACACGCGCGGCTATGCTACACATGCTGCATGCCTGATTTTGCCGCTCCCGTCGAACGACTCATCGAGGAACTGAAACATCTCCCCGGAATCGGCCAGAAGACCGCGCAGCGCCTGGCCTTTCATTTGCTGCGGTCAGCGCCCCAGGATGCGCTAGCGCTGGCGGACGCCATTCGCGACGCTAAAGAAAAAATCCGTGCGTGCTCCATCTGCCACAACATCACGGATTCCGATCCGTGCTTGTATTGCGTGGGGCCGACGCGTACCAAGAAGACCATTTGCGTAGTCGAAGAAGCGCACAACATCATGGCCATTGAAAAAACGCGGACGTACAGCGGGATGTACCACGTGCTGGGCGGATCCCTTTCCCCGCTATCGGGACGCGGACCCGAACAACTTCATATCAAGACTTTGATTGAGAGATTGAAGGGTGGCGGTGTCGAAGAGATCATCATCGCGACGAATCCCACAGCGGAAGGCGAAGCCACGGCGGCCTACCTTTCCAAGCTCTTGAAGCCGCTGGGAGTGCGCGTCACGCGAATTGGCGTCGGGATTCCGGTGGGTGCGGACCTGGAGTATGCCGATGAAGTGACCATGTTGAAGGCCATGGAAGGACGACGGGATCTGTAGGAAACACGAGGTCCTAGCCTCACAAGGGATGGCCTGGTTTCCGAGCACAATAGGCGAACAGCAGCATAACTCTCAGTACTGTCAGGACGCTCTAGCCAATTCAGCCATTTGGGTATAGAGTTTAGTTCCCACGGGTGGCTGTCCTCCCACCAAACCGATGGCAGCCGCGAAAAGGCTGACAGGAGGTGCGCTAATGCCGAGCTTGGCGCACTACATGACGCAGTACGATCACGAGCACGCATCCGGCTGGAACAAATTCCTGCATGGTGTTGGTATCCCGATGATTTTTATGGGGATCATCCTTCTCCTTTTCATGAGATGGATCTGGGGAGCGGGATTTTTTCTGGGCGGATGGGCGTTTCTGTTTCTCGGCCACCGGATTGAGGGCAACCATCCGGCGTTTTTTCAGGGACCGATTTACTTGCTGGTTGGGCCCGTTTGGGTCGCAAAAGAAGCATGGATGTTTCTGACCGGAACACACCGCAGGCCGGCCTCGGAAGGTACTCCGCGAAGTGAGGCAATGAAGTAGCCGCAGAGATTTCAACCGTTTGCGCGAAATCTGAAAAGATTGAGGGACGGCGGCGATTTGCATGAATGATCCAGGCGGCAATTTTGCCGATGAGACAGCTGAAATGGTGTCCGAAAGTGTTACCAGCGCGAGTACGGAGTTAAGGAAGCGCCGCAGCACGCGGATCGTGCAGGCGGTGCCTCTCGTGGTTACCGGTGTCGATGCGCTGGGGCGCCCGTTCGTAGAACGAACGTCTTCGCTCATTATCAATTGCCATGGTTGCCGCTACCAGTCGAAACATTACGTCCTGAAAAACATGTGGGTAACGATGGAGATCCCGCACCAGGAGTCAGGGCAACCGCCGCGCACGGTGCGGGGGCGGGTGGCTTGGATTCAACGGCCCCGAACGGTGCGGCAGCTGTTTCAGGTGGCGCTGGAGCTGGAAGTTTCCGGCAACGTCTGGGGCATCGCTTTTCCGCCGGAGGATTGGGTGGGATTCCCCGAGTTGGCGCAAACGGTGACGAAGTTAGATGCGGCAGCGGAAACACTGCCACTGCCGCCGGCGGTGGCCGAAAAGGATGCCGCCTCGCATTTGGGCGAAGCCGAGGCTCTGCCAGCGGCTGGGGCGGACAATCTAAGAGTGTTCCCTTCCCCGGCAAGCACCACGGATGCGTCGTTACAGTTGGCGCGTCAGGTTGCGCGGCTGGTGGCAGACGCCAAACAGCAAATTCAGGCGGCCGCGCGGGAAGCCGCTTCGCGGGCGGTTTCCTCTGAGCGGCGGCTGTCGTTCGAACAATGGGAGCAAAAGTTTGCCGCCGGACGCGCGGAAATCGCCAATGAGACGACACATGCGATTGAAAGGTTTCAGCAGGAAGCGGATGAGCATTCGCGGATGGCCCACGCGGCGGCAGCCGAGGCGCTGCGAACGGAATTGCCACGGTCGATGGCGCCACAACTTCAGCAGCTCACACGCGACCTGGCGGCCAGTCTCTCCGAGGAAGGGGCTGCCCAGCGTAACGAGAACGCCCAGCAGATGGAGGAGAGGGCGGAGACTCTGCGCTC
Source organism: Acidobacteriota bacterium (assembly GCA_003225295.1). Lineage (GTDB taxonomy): Bacteria > Acidobacteriota > Terriglobia > Acidiferrales > UBA7541 > Acidiferrum. The sequence continues at coordinate 84,214 of QHYZ01000054.1, forward strand.
AGTTTGCCGGGAGGCAGAGGAAACGGCCGCCCGGTTGAAGGGCCAGTCCGAGCGGTCGGAAGAGCAAATCATTGCGCGCGCGGAGTCGGCGGCGCGGGCGCTCGAGGAAACGGCTAAGCAAAGGGAAGAAACGGCGACGGCGCAACGCCAGGCGTTGAGTGCCGCGGCCAATGAGATTCAGCAGCAAGTAACTGCGGCGCTCTCGTCCGTGCAATCCTCCTCCGGGCAGCTTGCGATCGACTTGGAAGCAGCGCAAGCGCGGTGGCGTGCGGCGATCGAGAGTGCGCTCGCAGAAGCTCAGGATCGCGCCGCCGGCGGATTGAACGAGCATGCGCGCCGGTTGATGACTCAGTTGCAGGATGAGATGGCGCGTCACGCCATGGCGGCGCACGAATCGGCGACGAGTGCGGCAACAGAAGCACAACAGCGGATATCCGCGTTGCGGGATACCGTCGAGGAGCAGACGCAACGGCTGGAGTCGGCGCTGGCGCGTGCCGGGGAGGCCAGCCAGCAACTCGAACAGCATTCCGGACAGCTTGCCAACGTGCAGCAACAGGCGCTGGCCGGATTCCAGGAGCAAATCGAGAAAGTTCTTAACCCCGGTCGTGAAGAAATGCAGCGCCGGTCCGAAGCGATTCTGGAGGAGATCAACGCGAAAATTCTGGCAACATTTGAAGAAGCGAGCCGCCAAGCAGTGGCGCAGCTTGACCGGCAAGTCGCGGAGATTGTGCAGCCGCACGTCACCCTCGCCGAAGAGGCCGTTCACCGGCTGGCGGGGGGGCGATCGCTGCTGGATGCGGCGCTGACGCTGCAGCAGGACCGCATTCGCAATTCGGCGGACGAAGCGTTCGCGGAGTCACTGGCGCGCTTCCGGGAGAATCTGGGCGGCGTGGAGCAAATCCTGCAAGAATCCTCGCAGACGATCACCAGGGACAACTTGACTGAACTGGAAGGAAAAGCCAGCGATCTGAAGCACCAGATGGTCGAAGAGCTCTTGAAATCGGCGGAATGGTATGAAAAGAAGGCGCACACGCAGATTCAGAATCTGACGGAAAGAACCATCGAGCACGCCGAAAACCAGTTGCGGGAAAAAGCGGGAGAGATTTCCAGTGTCTTTGCGAGCGAGCTGGATCATCGAAGCCGCAACTTCGTGGGACACGCGCAGACACAGATCGAAGAGGTAGTGCGGGATTCCTTCGAGCGCGCACGGGCGCTTTTCGCGGAAGCCGCAGACACCACCGCAGCCGCGTTCACGGATGAGATTCAGCGCACCGGGCGGCAAGGGCTGGAGGGATTCAACGAGGAGGTGCGGCGCTCCGCGGATGCGGGACGGTTGCAACTGGACGCGGCGCGCATGGAGCTGGCCGAGAAGACCACATCCGAACAAGAAGGTTTCCTGCGACGTTTCCAATCCTCCATGGGCGGGGCGCTGGAAGCGGGTGTGGCCGAAACTCAGAAGAAAGTATCTGAAGGATTTGGGTCGCTGCTGGATTCCTGGAAAGCGACGACGATAGCCCATCAGCAGGAAATGCAGAGCATCTACGGCCGGATCGGCGAGCAGGCCGCAGAGCAGTACAAGAACCGGCTGGAAAATGTTTCCAATCAGTGGATGCTGGCGACAGTGGCGTCACTGGATCACCAATCGAGGGAGATGATTTCAGGAATTGCTGCGACAGCGGAAGAAAAACTTCGCGAAGCGTGCGCCCAGGTATTCGCGGGTGTAGGAGAATCCCTACGAGAACGGCTTAAGGAGATGGCGCAAGGTTTTACCCCGCCGACGGAGGCTCCCACGCGCACGAAGAGCGCCAACACGGGAAGCTGAAAACCAATATTCCACCGCCCAGAATGGTTGTGCCGCCGCAAACCTGCTCAACATTGTCCGGCTGCCGATTCGCCACTTCTTGGCTGGCCCGGTATAATCCCAAAGGCTTTAACCAACCATGGCCAACCATGCTTACCTGCGCGTGTGGACACGTGATTTCTCGCTGCAGACGATGCTTGCCGAATTCGCGCGGTTCTTGACGACCGCGCCGCTTTCGGCCACGCAGAATGCCTTTGACGAACTGATCGTGCAGGCCGTGGACGCAACGGAAATACCTGTGGCGGAGTGGGATTTGCGTCCTCTGAAAGCGGGCCCTGCGGAGGTTGCGGCGCTGGCGGTGCAGCACCTGAACAGCGACAGCGCGTACATCGCGAGCGCAAAATGGGACCTGTGGGGGTTTGATATCGAGAGCCTGAAGTGGCAGCACAAGCCGGAGCCGCTGGTGCTGGCTTGCCACGGGCAGGAGTTCGACGGCGGGCTGGCGGCGACGGCAGGGCACTTCATGGCCGACTTGGGCTTCGAGCACTTTTTCACGGGGCACGGCGGCCTGCTGGCGCCCGGAGCGGCGTCGAATCCTTTCAATTCGTCGGATCATCCGATTGAGCACACCTTCCGGCAGTGGATGGCGGCGAGCGCCAACCTGAAGCAATATCACGCTAAGACCCGGGAGAACATCCAACAATTAGTCCAATGGGTGGAAGCCATCGAGCGGGCGCTCCCAGTGGAACGGAGCGAATTGTGGTCCGAAGGAGAGCAAAACTTTGAAGCCCGGGTGGACGCGATTCTAGCGCAAAGGTAGCCCATCCAACGTCTTGGACAATCCCGATTCGCGGAGTCCTTCCACGAACGGCGGGCAACAGCTAGAATTGATGTAGCAGGCATGGGTGCGCCGTGGGTGATGGAAGTGCTCGGCACGCCGGAGAAAGATGGGAAGCCCGGAGCAAATTGCACCTGCGGCGCCAAGTCTCTAATGGGGAAAACTTCGCAAAGCGACTGTTGGTGTGCTAACGAGGCGGGCAACGCTCCGTCCTTCTTAGGAGCGGGCCCTGGTGTTGGCACGGCCCGCAGGTGGAGAATCTCCCTGAAATTCTCGCTGGGTGTCCTGTCCCTGTCTACTTTTCTGGGCGGGTGCGGTGCGGATGCGCCCAAGCCCGCGGCGCAAGCGGAAACCAAGCCCGCGGAACCTGTCGTGCCCGAAGAAATTCAGTTGGCGGCAAACGCGTTGTTGGGGAGCGAGTCGCAGGTGCTGGCCTTCGGAGACCTGGCAAAGAACGGGAAACAGGAATTTCTTGCGGCCAACGTCGTGCCAAAGACGCCAACCAACAATTTGCCGGGGACGATCGTTACGCGCGTGGTCGTGGCGGAAAATACCGACGGGAAGTGGGCGGAAGTCCTGCGCTGCGATGAACACTTGAAAAACCAAAAAGGCTTTCTGGGCTTGACGCCATTGGTGCCGGTGACCGGCTGGCGTCTGCAATACGAGCAAAACGATGAAAAGGGCCTGCAACTTTATTTCACGCCGCTAAAAGGCGCCATCGATTCGCACGTGTTGCCGATCGGTGTGCGCTGGAATCCGGCGACAAAGCGCTACCAGTCACTGGAGCGAACCTACGAGCATTTCCTGCTGGAGTCACCGTCAATGCAAGATGCGAGGTCCACGCTGCGATGAGCGCGGTCTCACCAGCCGTCGGTAACCGGGAATCAACTCCCGACAAGGGCTTGCGTGGTCTGATGCCCTATCTGCGACGCTACCCCGGGGGCATTGTGTTCGGCCTGCTCACGGTCGTGCTGATGGGCATTGTCGGCAACGTGCTCCCGCTCGCCACTGGCGTCATGACGGACACGCTCGCCGGTAATGCGGTTCCATTTGAGCACCCCACGCAGACCGGAGCTCTCCTCGCCCTGGGCCTGAACGCATCGACCCTCAGCCGTTCCATTCCCTTTTACGCGGCTAGCAGTCGCCACACGCTGGGCATCTATTGCCTGGTCGTTGTTTTATGTGTGGCAATCAAGGGTGTTCTTTCCTTCTCGGCCCGCTGGACGCTGATCGGCGTCTCTCGCGACATCGAATTCGACATCCGCAACGATCTCCTGAAGCGCCTGCTAATTCTCGAGACCGAATTCTACGTCCGCAATCGCACTGGCGAGCTGATGTCGCGCGCCACCAACGACCTGAACGCCGTCCGCATGGTGCTCGGCCCCGGCATCATGTACAGCGCCACGACCATCATCACCATGATCATGGCCATCCTGGTTATGGTCACGCTCTCGCCCACCCTCACGCTGTGGGTTCTGCTCCCCGCGCCGGTGGTGGCATTCGCGGTATGGTACTTTGGCAAGACGATTCATGACCTCTACGAGAAAATCCAGGCGGCGCTGGCCACGCTCACCGCGCGCGTCCAGGAGAATCTTGCCGGCGTGCGCGTCGTGCGCGCCTACGCGCAGGAAGAAGCGGAAATCCGCAGCTTCGACGAGCCCAACCGCGAGTATGTCTCCCGAAACATCCGGCTCATCCGCACCTGGAGCATGTTTATGCCGTCGCTTCAGGCGCTCATTGGCACTACCTTCTTGATCGTGCTATGGCAGGGCGGCCATCAACTCCTGCGCGGTCAGATTTCCCTCGGTGCGCTGATTGCTTTCAACGGCTACCTCGCCGTGCTGGTCTGGCCCATGATCGCCCTTGGGTGGGTGACCAATATTTTTCAGCGTGGCGCGGCTTCCATGGGCCGCTTGAATTACATCCTAACGGCCAAGCCGAATATCGATGATCGCCACGCAAAAATCCCGGAAGGCACCAAGCCGCGCGGCGAAATCGATTTCCGCCACCTCACTTTCTCTTATCCGACCACTCTTTCCGGAGCCGGATCGAACGGTGTGTCCAAATCCAATGGCAGCGGTCCTCACGCGGTGCTCCGCGATATCAATTTGAAAGTCCCCGCCGGCACGACGCTCGCTATCGTCGGACCCACGGGCAGCGGCAAGACCACGCTCGCCGCTCTCATTGCTCGCCTCTGGGAAGCGCCGGATGACTCGGTCTTGATCGACGGGCGTCCAATCCGCGAGTGGCCTCTCACCACGCTGCGCCAGTCCATCGGTTACGTGCCGCAGGACACCTACTTATTCGGCGAGACCGTTGGCGGCAACATCGCCTTCGGCCTGCCAGAATATGACGAGCAGCGCGTCCACGAAGCAGCTGAAATTGCCAGCCTGCATGGTGACGTCCAGGACTTCGCCAAGTCCTATGAGACCATGGTGGGCGAGCGCGGCATCACGCTCTCCGGCGGACAAAAGCAACGGGCCGCGATTGCGCGCGCGGTCGTCCGCGATCCACGAATTCTCATCCTGGACGATTCGCTTTCTGCCGTGGACACGCAAACCGAGGAACGCATCCTCACCGGACTGCGCGGAATCATGGAAGGGCGTACGACAATTCTGATTTCGCACCGTACCTCAACGGTTCGAGACGCAGACCAGATCGTTGTCTTGATCGGCGGGTGCATCACCGAGCGAGGTACTCATGACCAACTGCTGGCCCGCGGCGGCTACTACGCGGATTTGTATCAGAAGCAGTTGCTGGAAGAAGAGCTCGAGCGCGCATGAGTAACCAGCACGAAGAAGAGGCCCTCGGCAAAGCGTATGACTCGCGCTTGATGTGCCGGCTTCTCGAATACATGAAGCCGTACAAATGGCGTGTGGCCCTCGCGCTCGTCATGGTGGCCATCGTCACCCCGCTTGAGCTTGCCCCGCCGCTCATTTTTCGAAATGCGATCGATCGCTACTTTGTTCCCGCGCTGAAGCACGCCATCCCGGAAGGATGGGCATGGTCGGGCATCCTCTGGCTCAGCCTGCTCCTTCTGGCCGTGCTGGCGTTCGACTTCCTCGCGCAGTACATCCAGATTCGCATCATGCAGCGCGTCGGCCAGCAAACCATGTACGACATGCGCGGCGAGATATTCCGCCACATGCAGCGTTTGCCAATGAGCTACTTCGACGGCAATCCCGTCGGCCGGCTGGTCACGCGCGTAACCACGGACGTGGATGCGCTTAACGATCTGTTCGCAGCCGGCGTCGTTACCATGATCAATGACTTCTTTCTGCTGGTGGTCATGGCCGGCTTGCTGTTCAAGATCGACCGCCGCCTGGCGCTCGACACGCTTGCCGTCCTGCCCGGCATCCTGATCGTCACCATGATTTTTCGCAAATTCGTCCGCGACGCGAATCGCCGCATCCGCACGGCCATTGCCCGTATCAACGCTTTTCTCCAAGAATACATTTCCGGAATGAGCGTTGTGCAACTCTTCAACCGTGAGCGCAAGGCCGTGGAGGAATTTGAGAAGCGCAATCGCGACAATATGCTCGCCTGGCGCGATGCGATTCTCGCCTACGCTCTCTTCTATCCGGCCGTCGAATTTCTCAGCTTCGCTACCATCGCCCTGATTTATTGGGCCGGCGGAAACCGTATTCTCTCCGGCACGCTCACCCTTGGCGTTCTTACCGCATTCACGATGTTTGCGCAGCGCTTTTTCCGTCCGATTCAGGACCTCAGCGAGAAATTCAACATCCTGCAATCCGCCATGGCGGCCTCTGAGCGCATCTTCAAATTACTGGATGAGCCGATACCGGCCGAGTCAGATCCCAACACCATTCCGCTCGACCATCCGCGAGGCGAGATTGAATTCCGCAAGGTGTGGTTCAGCTATCGCAACGTCGCGGAACCAACCGAGGAAGATTGGGTGCTGCGCGATGTCTCGTTCCGCGTGGAGCCTGGGCAGACCATCGCCATCGTGGGACACACGGGCGCGGGGAAGACCACGCTGATTTCACTGTTGCTGCGATTTTACGAAATTCAGCGCGGACAAATCCTTCTGGACGGCCAAGACATTCGAATGATCGAATTGCAGGACCTGCGGCGGCAATTCGGCATCGTGCTGCAGGATCCATTTCTCTTCACCGGTACGATTGAAACGAACATCCGGCTCGGCACGCCGGGCATCGACCGCCCCACAGTTGAGCGGGCCGTCGAAGAGATTGGGCTTGGGGAATTCGTCCGCTCGCTGCCGGAAGGAGTGGGCGCCAGCGTAAACGAGCGCGGTTCAACGCTTTCAGTCGGGCAGAGGCAACTCATCAATTTTGCCCGCGCGCTGGCGCACAATCCGCGCTTTTTGATCCTTGATGAAGCGACTTCGAGTGTGGATACAAAGACGGAGCTGCTAATCCGCGAAGCGTTGAACCGCTTGCTGTCCGGACGAACAGCCCTGGTCATCGCGCACCGCCTGAGCACGATTCAGCACGCGGACCGCATTCTCGTGTTTCACAAAGGGCGCTTGCGCGAGCAGGGCGCGCATCAGGAACTCCTCGGACAACGCGGAATTTACTATCGGCTTTACCAGCTGCAATACAAGGAGCAGGAACTGCACCTTCCGCTGGATGTCAACGGCTCGGCTGAACCCTCCGTGTTACCGGCCAGTGACTGATCCTTGCGCGGTACCGAGATGCCACCAATACCGCTCCTGCTCTCCGCCGGCGAAGCTTCCGGAGACATGTACGCCGCGCGGCTCGCGACGGCGCTAAAGCAGCGCTTGGACGTGGCTATTTTCGGTATGGGCGGGCCACACATGCGCGCTGCGGGCGTCGAGATCATCACCGATTATGCGGAAGTTTCCGTGGTGGGAATCACCGAAGTGCTGAAGCGGTTGCCGTCGTTGTTCCGCGCGATGAGTCGGCTCGTGGACGAAGCGGAGCGCCGGCGGCCTCCGCTCGCGATTCTGACGGACTTCCCTGGTTTTCATCTGCGGCTGGCGCGCAAGCTGCGCCCCAGGGGCATTCGAAACGTCTATTACATTTGCCCGCAATTCTGGGCGTGGCGGCCGTGGCGTGTGAACCTGGTGCGGCGGCGATTTGCGCAGGCGCTGTGTATTTTTCATTTCGAAGAAAAGTTTTACGCCGATGCCGGTGTGCCCGTGAAATTCATCGGCCATCCGCTCGTGGGGAACGTGAAACCCACCATGACGCGGGAATTTTTCTGCAAAAAATACGGTCTCGAAGACGGGGACCCTATCATCACCATCCTTCCGGGCAGCCGGCGCGGAGAAATCACGCACCATGTACCGGTGCTGGTGGAAGCGCTGGTGGAGATCGAAAGGATCATGCCGGGCAGTTATGGCGTTGTAGTTGCGGTGGCACCTGGGCTGGACTCGAAAAAACTGAAGGCCATGTTTCCACCACAGTGGCAAGTCAAATTTATTGACAAAGACACCTACAACGCCCTGGCCGCCGCGGACCTGGCGATCGTTTCCAGCGGCACAGCCACAGTAGAAACAGCGCTGCTCGGGAAACCGATGATTGTTGTTTACCGGCTCTCTCCGCTCACAGCCCGGCTGGCAAAACCGCTGGTGAGGACCAAGTTTCTAAGCATGGTAAATTTGATCGCCGGCCGCGCGGTCGTGCCTGAATTGATCCAGCAAGAGTTCACGCCCCAGCGAGTCGCCACGGAAGCGGGAAACCTGCTCTCTCCGTCGAAAGAAGGCAGGCAGCGAGTGGAAGAAATGCTGCGTGGGCTGGAAGAGGTGCAAAGGCTCCTGGGGCCGCCGGGGGCTGTCGAAAGGGCAGCGGATGAGATTCGAAAGCTGTTGAACGCGGTGCAAAGCAACGCGAAGTGATGGGTTTGGTATCTTATAGGGTGTACATTGGTGCAGAATTGAAAACCATTGAAAGGGGTCCGATGGCCCTTCTCCGAAGAGCTTGCGCCACATTTTTCTTCTTTACGCTGATCTTTCTATCGTGCGTTGCCGTGCCGCTCGAGGCGCAGGTTCCGCGGCCCGCGAATTTCCTCGCCGAACACTATGACGTATCCGCGTCGCTGGATGCTATTGGACAATCGATTTCGGCGACCGCAAAAATCGATTTCAAAGCCGTGGAAGCCTCCAGCAGCGTGCGCGTCGAGCTACACCCCAATCTGATTGTGAAGGAGGTAAAAGGACCCGACGGCAAGCCGTTGAACTTCGAGCGCGACAATCAGAATCCACTCATGGTAGTCGTCCAGCTGCCTACGCCGGTGGCCACGGGCGGCCACCTCACCCTCACCTACAGTTATGCGGGGTTGCTGGTAAATGAAGAGAACAGCCCGGTACCGGGTGTGCGTGCCGCGCTGATCAACAAAGATGGCGCTTATTTGCTTCTCCTGGCACGCTGGTTTCCGCTCACAAACTTTCCGTCGAACCGTTATACGGCGACATTCCGCCTGAACGTTCCAGACATCTTTGCCGTGGCCGGAACCGGCAAAGCCTCCGCTCCGACACCGATGCCCAGCAAGAACGCCGTGGAAGGCGGGCGGTTGCTCTATACCTTTGAGTGCAAGAATCCCGCGCCGCACGGCACGTTTGTAGCTGGCAAACTCCAGCTCAATCCAAAGCAGGCGGAAGGAATTAGCGTCGCGGTCTACGCTCCGCGGGCGTCGTCCGCAAATGCCGAGGAATTTGCGGACAGCGTGGCACGCTCGGCGATTATTTTTTCAGACATGTTCGGACCCATACCGGATCCAACTTTCACGGTGATCCAGCTGCCCGATGGAACCCTGCGCGAGTACGCGGCTCCTGGAGTTTTGCTCCTCAGCCAGCGCATCTGGGACCCCAAAAGCAGCGACAGGACGATTGCACACCTGGTGGCCTCGCAATGGTGGGGGATTCAGGTCTTGCCGGCAACGCCGGGCGACGTGTGGATCAGCGATGGGCTAGCGCGGTACTCCGAAGCGCTTTACGCAGAGCAAAATGCGGGCAAGGAAGCGGGACTCCGTGCCGTGGACGAATTCGCGGTTGGCGCGCTGATGTATGAGGATGCCGCGCCGATCGCGCAAGCGGCACGGCTGGCTCCTTATTCCCCCGACTACCGTTCGGTGGTGATGAACAAGGGTGCGATGCTCTTTCACATGTTGCGGGCGCAAATGGGCGACGTGGCGTTCAAGTCTGCCCTGCGCGACTTCTACTTTCAATTTGCGGAGAAGAGCGCGCGGATCGAGGACTTTGAAAACCTTGCCGAGCGCCGCGCACAGGCCGCAGCGAAACCGCCCCAGGAACCGCCGAACTTGCGCGGCTTTTTCGCGCAGTGGCTGAATTCAACGGGCGTGCCGGAATTCTCGCTGGAATACGTCGTTTACCGGACACCGAAGGGATTTCGCGTCGTGGGCAAGATCAAGCAGCCCCTGGACACGTTTCGCATGCCGGTGGATCTGCGGATAGATACGGAAGGAAATCCGGAGCAGAAAACCATCGACGCGATCGGCACGGAATCAGGGTTCACGGTCGAAACGTTTGGCCGGCCGAAGCCCGGCGGAATCAAGATCGATCCCAACAACGTCATCCTGAAAGGGAGCACTTCGCTGCGTGCCCGCGCGGCCATCGCACGGGGCGAGGATCTCGCCGAACAAGGCCGGTTTTACGATGCGGTGACGCAGTACCAGCGGGCGCTTGCGATTCAGCCGAACCGGTCGCTGGCGAATTTTCGTATGGGCGAGGCGTTCTTCTACCAGAAGAACTATCAGGCAGCAGCGAATGCATTTCGCGAAGCATTGCAGACCGTTCCCGAGCCGTCGGAAAAATGGACAGAAGTCTGGAGCCACATCTACCTCGGAAAGATTTTTGACATGCTAGGGCAGCGCGAGCGGGCGGTCAACGAATACAGCAAAGCAAAACAAACTAACGACGACACCGGAGGCGCGCAGCAAGTCGCGGAAGGATTCCTGAAAAAGGCCTACTCCGAAGGCGGAACTTCTGTCGCCTCGCCTCCGGCTGGCGGGACCGTCAAGCCCGCCGTCGCCATTCCCGCTCCGGCCTCCGGTGAAAAGCCGGTTCTGAAAAAGCCCAACCCTGCTCCGAGATAGATTGCCGAAGAATTTGGCTAGGCCCGCCGCGAAATGCCCGCCAGACCGGTCAATTGCGGCACGGTCACGCCTTTTTGCTGGATCAGGACCTGGAATCGTTCTCCCATCCCTTCGGGATGGATCAGCGTCTTGAGTTGAAGCCGCGCGCGCGTGCGGTCCGCCTCGGTTTGCCCGGCATCGTAAAGGTCCGCAAATTCATTTTCCTGCCCGAGCGCGAGCAGGAAGGCCGTCTGGGAGGTGAAACCTGCCGTTTCGAGGCCCGCTCGTTTTCCCCAGGCCTCCAGCGCAGTGAAATTGACGTGCGCGGTCAAGTCCTGCTCGCCGGGCGCAGCATAAAAATCTTCGCTGGCGCGATGGTTTTGATAAGCAAGAAGAGTCCCGCGCATGTGGTGATCGTCGAACAGATCGGCGGCAGGATGGCCGTAATCGATGGTGAGCACATAGCCGCGCTCGAGGCGGCGGCCGATTTCACTGATCCAGTCGCACGCTTCCAGTCCCGCTTCGGCGTGCTGACCCTCGCCCAGAGCGATGCCTTGCACCGCAAAATATTCGGAGATGGCACAAGTCGAGAGCGGTGCCAACACGTCCACAAAGTTCTCCTCGCGCAAGGCGACGAGAATCTCTTTTAAAGCGCTTCCATCCACGGTGACCCGATGCACCGGCAGCGCATCGACCAATTCGTTGGAAAAGAAGCAACCCACAGGAATGCGCGCAGGAATCTCGGCCGAAGCGGCAAAGCGTCCGGTGGCCGCATGGCGCTCCGAACGAATCGTGGCCTGTTCGCGGCGAGAGGCACTGCGCTCCACGGCGACGTAGCGCAGGGCATCATAAAATGCCGGGAGCTGGGCCTCGCAGAAATCGAGAACGTGGACAGCGCATCGTCCCACACCCGCGCCCGCCTCAACGAGCATAAGTTCCGCCGGACGGCCGAGGTTCTCCCACATCTCAACAAACTGCCTGGCCAGGAGACGGCCAAAGACGGGATGCACGTCGACGCTTGTGTAGTAGTCCGCGAAACGCTTGGATTCTGCCTTGCTGTAATACCCTTGGACCGGATGGTAGAGGCACTCGCGCATATAGTCCGCGAACGTGAGGGGGCCGAAGCGGCGAATGCGGTCGGCAAGCAGTTCAGCGAGTGGCGTCACGCGCCCAGGGCTCCCGCCGAATCTCGAGCGGGCTCAGCCTGGATCTTTCTCCAAGCCCGCTCAAAAACTCCTTGCGCAGCTTCGTCAAAGAGTACGAAGTAGACGGTTTCGAGTGACGTCTCTCCTTTTAGATGCTGGGCTGCCTCGCGAAGCATGATCTCCGCACAGTCTTTCAATGGAAATCCCGCGATTCCGGTGCCAACCGCCGGAAATGCGATGGTCTTCAGTCCGCGTTCATTGGCGATCCTCAAAGAATGGGCCGCGGAATGCCGCAGCGAGTCGGCACTGGTCTTCCCACCGAGTTGCATGCTGGCCGCATGAATCACGAATCGCGCCTTCAGTTTTCCGCCCGTGGTAATGGCCGCATAGCCGACCGGGATACTGCCTATGGCATCGCATTCGCGCTGGATCTCTTCTCCGCCTTTGCGGCGGATGGCTCCCGCCACGCCCGCGCCCAGGATCAGATCGTTGTTGGCCGCGTTGACGATGGCGTCCGTATCCATCTCCGTCAGGTCGCCCTGCTGAATGACGACTTTCTCTGCGAGTGATTTCATCTTGGAATCAATCCATTCTTTCCGGGCACGCTTATGTTTTGTTCTCGGCGGCTTTCTGCTGACGGTAATCATAAACGCCGCGCCCGGTCTTGCGGCCCAGCCGTCCTTCCTCAACGTATTGCCGCAGCAAGGAATTGGGCCGGTACTTTTCTCCAAGGGTTTGATGGAGATACTCAAGAATCTTGAGTCGTACGTCGAGGCCCACGAGATCGACCAACTCGAACGGGCCCATGGGGTGATTTAGCCCGAGTTTCAGGGCTTTGTCGATGTCTTCGGGCGTGGCAATTCCCGCCTCGAGCATGTTGAAAGCCTCGTTGCCGATCAAGGCGTTCACGCGCGTGGTGATAAACCCAGGAGCTTCGTTGACGATCACGACTTCCTTGCCCATGCGGCGAGCGACCTCCCGGCAGGTGACCACGGTTTCATCGGAAGTATGCGGTGTCCGGACGAGTTCGATGAGTTTCATCTTCGGTACCGGATTGAAGAAATGCATGCCCACGCAGCGGTCACGCGAAACGGTGACGTCCGTGAAATCCGCGATCGAAAGCGAAGAGGTATTGCTTGCAAAAATGGCGCCGGTCTTGGCGAATTTGTCGAAGATGGTGAACAGTTCGAGCTTCATCTCCAACTCTTCCGGGACGGCTTCAATGATGAGCTCGGCGTCACGGATGGCGTCTCCGACGTCGCTGGCCGTCGAAATCAGGGATAGCGCCCGGTCACGGACGCTGGCGTCGACCTTGCCGCGAGTGACGCCCTCTTCGAACGACTGCCGGATCCAGGCGAGGCCCTGTTCGAGCACGGGGCGCGAGACGTCTTCGAGGACGGTGTTGTACCCGCCGAAAGCAGCGGCGTAGGCGATTCCCCGCCCCATCGTGCCTGCGCCAATCACTGCGATCGTCTTTACATCCATTTCTTGGTCTCCGTTCGACGGACCATCACTTCACAAGTTCCTTGTAAGCCTCTTCATCAAAGCCCAGAACCATCTGCGAACCTCGAAGGAGCACCGGCCTGCGAATGAGATTGGGCTCCTTGGCCATCAGTTTGATGGCCTCCGCGCGAGAGGGCGGATGATCCTTCATCTTCCGCGTGCGATAGAGCTCATTTCGTGGATTCAGGAACTCTCTGTAGTCGCCTTTGCCGATCAGTTCTTCCAGTTCGGCCCCGGTCAATCGCTGTTTATCCAAGTCGCGTGATTCCAGTTTGGCACCCATCTCCAGCAAGAGACCTCTTGCTTTGCGGCAAGTAGTTCACGTCGGCTTCTGCAGAAACTTGATTTTCACATTTGGCAAGCTCACTCCTTCGTTGTAGGGTTACTGCGCCCCTTGAAGACGGTTCCTAATATCGTGGAACTTGGGGGTCGATTTCAATCGACCAGCGCTCGATCCCACCTGCCAAAGATTTAGCTCTTTCGATACCCTGAAACCGCAGCCAAGCCGCCGCGTCTAGGCTGCGCATACCGTGATGGCAATAGCAAATCACTTCGTCCACATCCGGAAGCGTCTCGAGGCTTGCCGCCAACGTGCCAAGCGGAACGTGTTTTGCGCCCTCGATCCGGCACAAGGCGTACTCCCAGGGTTCGCGTACATCGATGAGAACTAGCTTTTCGCCCTGTTCCAAACGCGCCTGCACGTCGGCCGGCGTGATTTCTAAGTTGTCCATCTATTTTCCCTTCCAAACAGGCGGGCGTTTTTCAAGGAACGCGCGAATCCCTTCCTGAGCATCTTCGGTTGGCATCAGCTCCGATAAGTATACGCGTTCTACATCCTGGAGTTGCTCTCGAAAGCCTTCGGCGTGGACACGCGTTAGGGTTCTGCGAGTCAGCCGAAGGACGGCCGGACTCAAAGCTCGTAACTGAGCGACCAAATTGTCCACCGCTGCGGGAAGCTCGGCATCGGGAACCACGCGCGTGGCGAGACCGAGGCGGCAGGCCTCCGCCGCTCCGATTTGATTGCCCGTGAGGATCACATGCACTGCTGCGCGCATTCCAATGAGGCGTGGCAAGGTGACCATGGATACGGGAGGAAAACAGCCGAGCTTAATCTCCGGCTGGCCAAACTGCGCGGATTCGGCCGCCAGTACAAAATCACAGAAGGTGGCCAGTTCCATGCCACCGCCGAGACAGTAACCATGGACGGCGGCGATCTTTAGGCAGTCCGCGGCAAACAGCCTGCGAAAGACGGCGTGAAACGCGGAGAGCATTTTCCCCACGCGCTCCGGAGTATGATCGGCGATTTCCGCCCCACCGGAAAAGGCTTTGGGGCCCGCGCCCTGAAAAATCACGAAATCACATTGGGGAAGAGCGCGTTCCAGCACCGCATCAAGCTCCTGCATCATCGAAACGTCGAGAATGTTGAGCGGTGGGCGATGGAGCGTTATCCACGCCACTCGATTTTCGAGCCGCAGCTGAATCGTTTGATGGCCGGTGGTCATGATCATCGCGGCGCATAAACCAGGAGGTTACCTACCTTGAAATTTCGGATGCCGCTTTTCGAAGAACGCTCGAATTCCCTCGTTGCAGTCCTCCGATAAGTAACAACGAATCTGTTCCCGGACTTCATTATCGAGAGCCTGAGCAAGTTCCTTTTCCTGACTGGCAAAAAGCGCTTTCTTCACCGCGCGGATGGCCAGTGACGGACCCTGAGTAATTTTTCGCGCCAGTGTCTTCACTTCCCCTTCGAGCTGCGCAGCCGGAACGACCTGATTGACAAGGCCAAGCTGGTGTGCCGTTTTCGCGTCAATCATCTCGCCGGTGTAAAAAAGCTCGGCAGCTTTCGAAGGCCCGACCAGCTGTGGCAGGAAATAGGTCCCGCCATAATCTGGGAACAGTCCGACTTTTGCAAAATTCTGCCCGAAGGTCGCTTCTTCCGCGGCAATTCGAATATCCGCAGCCAGAGCGATGTTCATGCCCGCTCCGGCAGCTGCGCCATTCACAGCGGCAATCACGGGCTGGGGCATGGTGCGCATCTTAAGGACCATTTGCATGCCGGCGCGCAGCAGCGGTTCGAGTTCATGCGTGGCGCCGGTCTGGCGGCCTTTCCCCAGCGCGCCGAGGTCCCCTCCAGCGCAAAAAGCGCGCCCCGCACCGGTAATGACCACCACGCCGACGCTCTGATCATCCGCGATACGGCCGAGCGCGTCATTGACGGCCATCGCCAATTCGTTGTTCAGCGCATTCAACCGGTCGGGGCGGTTCATCACCAGTGTGGCAATGCCATCGTGCCTCCCTTCCAGGATGACTGGTCTAGTTTCGGCAGGTTGTGGAGTGTTGCTCACGGGCAACTCCGTTCAGTGGCTTCGGGTCTCGTGTTCCTTGCCGATACGAGCCACCAGTTGCGCCAGCTTTCTAAAATGCCGCAGCTTCTCGCTCTTGCTTATGGTGTTCACGCCGCTGGTGGAAGGCAAGACGTACACCCGCGCGCCGTAGAGCAGCTCTTTCTGCATCCCGAATTTGCATTTCCGCTGGGCAAACTGTTCGTAAGTCAGTTTCCCATTAAAAGCCACGACATGAGGAGCAAATTCCTCGAGCTTTTGCGAGAGGACGATTCGTCCTTCGGCGTAGTCTTCGCGCTTCAGTTCCTCAATGCCTTTCGTGGGACGCTTCACCAGGTCGGTAAGCCCTACGCCAAACTCAATCACGCGCTTGTCGTCATGGTAATCGAAGGGCTCCGGCACAACCCCACTTTGATAAAGCATCGGCCAGAATTCGTTCCCACGGCCGGCATAGTAGTGGCCCACGCGGACGGACGACTCGCTCGGATTGCAGCCAACGATCACGAGCTTCATGCCTTTGCGGAGGTGGTCGGGAAGTGTTCGCATTACGCCAGCTTACTATTCCTCTTGATTTTACTACTTACGCTTAAAATGGTGGGCGCGCTTTTCGACATGGGCGGCCGGCCTTTCTTGGTATCCTCGCGGGCAAAAGAAACTGCCGGAGATCGCGCTCAATGCCATTCACAAATCCAGTTGATGGCGCCGGAAACCCTTAGGTCGGCGAACCGGACTTTGAGTGCCGCAGCGAGCGTGCCGAAAGGGGGTTCGTCGAAGAACTCCCGGGCCAGATTGTACTAGCCGTGCCCCCAAGCGG
Source organism: Acidobacteriota bacterium (assembly GCA_003225295.1). Taxonomy (GTDB): domain Bacteria; phylum Acidobacteriota; class Terriglobia; order Acidiferrales; family UBA7541; genus Acidiferrum. Next base: position 100,694 of record QHYZ01000054.1, read on the forward strand.
CAACTTCCGTGCGAGCTGGGGTTTTCAAGTCAGTCCATATGATGGGCGTCACCTCGGCAATGCCAGGATGAGCCACGGAGCACTCTAAATAGCTTCCATTAAACGATTTAAGAAGCACTTTTTGCGACGACCGTGAAGTGCCGTCCATTTTCAAAGACGGCATGGCCGTTTTGTTTCCTGAATCTCATTTGCTAGCCACATCATCAAAACAGGAGGGCAGAACTGTTCGATGCTCTGTGCTACCTTAGTACCAGCGAGGATGCAGCCGCCCATCGGCCTGCCTGGAGCATTGAGCGCACCGAATCCCCACCGTTTGCCTTCCACCGTTGCCCGCGACGACGAACATCTGCTCGTTGCCGCCGCCAAGCGCGGCGATGCGCAGGCCTTCGAAGAGCTGGTAAACCGCTATGAAGCGAAAATCTTCCGGCTGACCATGAACATCACGCGGAATCGCGAAGACGCCGAGGACGCCATGCAGGACGCCTTTCTCAAGTCTTATGCGCACCTCAAGGACTTCCAGGAAGACTCCCGCTTTTACACCTGGCTGGTGCGCATCGCCGCGAACGAAGCGCTGATGCGCCTCCGCAAACGCCGCCCGAATCAGTTTTCACTCGACGAGCCAGTGGAAGGCGACGAAGACCTCATGCCCCGCGAGCTTGAGGATTGGGGGCCAAGCCCGGAGCAGCGGTTTGCCCAGACGGAAATGCACGAAATCCTGTCTGCGGTCATCGATAAGCTCGAGCCGGACTTCCGCGTTGTTTTTGTGCTGCGCGACGTCGAAGAGCTTTCGACCGAAGAAACAGCCAAAGTGCTCGGCATTTCGGTTCCCGCGGTAAAATCCAGGCTGTTGCGGGCCCGGCTCAAACTTCGCCAGAAGCTGAATCGCTACTTTCGGCAGGGTGGCACAAATTGAATTGCCAGGGCGTCATTCGCGAGATTTCCGACTATATCGACGGTGAACTCGTTCTATCGGTGAGGCAGGAACTCGAGCGCCATCTGGAACACTGTGAAGAGTGTAAGATGGTGGTCGATCAAACCAGGCTGACCGTGGATGTCTTCTGCGATTCGAAACCGATCGATCTGCCGGGTGACGTGAAGTCCCGGCTGCATGATGCCTTGCGCCGCAAGCTGCATGAAAAAAGCAGTTAGCCTTTCGCGCCGTCACTCCAGAGTGGCAATTCCCTTCCAAGGCCTTTCTCTCGCGCCATCGCATAGACCTTTATGGCCACCGCGAGATCCCAGGACGCAATCCCATTTGACTTGAAGAGCGTGACTTCTGTATCACTAGTTCTTCCGCTGGCCTTACCCGCGACAATTTCGGAAAGCTTTTTGACCCCAGTCCAGCAACTCTCATCGCCATGAAAAGCGATGATCAGATCGCCCGCTTCCTGCCGCGACTGTTCCACGGAATCCACGACAATGATGTCGGCGCTGGCGACTGCTTCATCGTCCAACTCGCGCTTGTGCGCGTGGTTGGCTCCAATGGCATTGATGTGGGCCCCGGGTGACAGATTGGCGCCAAATACAACCGGCTGCGAGGCGGTTGTGGCTGTGGAGACGATGTCCGCACCGTGCACCGCCTCTGCCGCAGACGAGCAAATATGCACTGGAATGCCCAGCCGTTTGGCCATCTCTTCCGAGAACTTCTCGCACTTCGCCGCATCGCGCCCATAAGCGCGCGCGGATTCCAGCTTTCGAACCGTCGCAACCGCTTCGAGCTGTGTCTTCGCCTGGCCCCCAGTGCCAATGATTGCCGCGACGCTAGCATCCTTGCGCGCCAGGTATTTCGTGGCCACACCGGAAGCGGCACCGGTCCGCAGTTGCCCCATGTAGTCCGCTTCGATCAGCGCCAGCAAATCGCCCGTCGACATTTCGTAGATAGGAACAAGAAACCGCAGCTTGCCACGCACAAAGGTGTACTGCTTCATCGCGACAAAGCCCAGGGAGAAATCCGCGGCGGCCATATAGTGAAAGAATCCGCCACCGGGCAGTTCGAATCGCCTGCGCGGGTGGACGACCACTTCCCCGGTCGCCTGCTTGCGCGAAATTGCTTCCACGGCCTCCACTGCCATCGGCATCGTTAACACCGCACGCGCTTCCGCCTCGCTGATATGCAGCGTCATCGTTTCACTCTCCGCCCCAGCCCGGTGATCTCAGAATGCGAGCGACATCCCTGGAACTCGGATATCCGTCCGACCGCCCTGTTCAAATCAACAAGACTCGGAACAAAATGAGCTATCTGGCCGCCGGCTTTGCCGGCCTCGCCGAACCATGTTTTCCGGAAGCTTCGCTGGCTGCCCGTACGCGGCGCACAACCGTCTGGTTCAAGCGGTAGACACGTTCCTCTCTGTTCCCTTCCATCACGCGGAAGCGAAATTCAGGCTCGCCTTTGGGTCCTTTGTCCAGGCGAACAGGTAGCTGGCCGCACAGATTATTTTCGATGAAGGCAGTCTCGTACCGGCTCTTCTTGACATACCAGGTGTAAACGCGCAGCGCCGTAAAGTCACAGACTTGCCCTTCTGGCCCGCGCGCCGCTGCCACCAGGTACTGTGGCTTGGCTCCCGATGGGTCGTTCACGCGATTCAGCTCAAACCACGCCATCGGGCGGATATTTGCCGAAGCCGCTCCTTCGCGCACGGCATCTGGCAGATCCAGCTCGACGAAACGCGCCACCACCCAGCCGGCGATGGGCACAGTCTGGTCGCCGGGTTGCGTGGTGTTCGCGGACTCGGCTCCGTGAGATGAGGCGTCCCCAGGCGGTCGGGTCGCAACACCGCGGACCAGAAACCAGTCTTCTTTCTTCGTTTCCTCCGGCTCACTCGATGCGTCTTTCTCATCCGTGACTTGCTCCCAATCCGCCACGGCGCGGCCTACAATCTCTACCGGCACGTTTCGTCCGAATTGATAGACGCGTGGCTCCGTCCGCCCAGGCTGGACCCGCATATTGGTGGAGACCTTGGTGCGGCCGCGCGCCTGCACTGGCATTCCTCTGGTTTGATCCAGCAGCTTGACGCTGCGCTGCCATAGGGCTGTTTCCATTAACTGCCGGCTCTCCACCCAGCCAACCATGCCTGCGTTGGTGCGGACCTTTACGTAGTCATTACGCTTGCCGATCACGTCCACCCGCTCACCGTAATGCAGCATTACCATTTGCTCGCGGACTTGAGCGATGCTGCTCAGGAGCGGAGCGCCTTTATCGCTGACAAACGCTTCTCCCAGCGTTTCATGCTTGGGCCGGAGCATCCACGCCGCCAGCGTTACCAGGGCAAGCAGCGGCACGGCAATGAGGAGTTTCCTCCTCATGCGCGGCCCACGAACGTCGCTCCGGAGGCACGCCCGGGGCGAGCGCGCTTCGCGCGGCGCACCACGCCGCGAAGGACGCTTGGCAATCCCCCAGCGTCACGTCCGCTGCACACGACGCCAATCGACGCAACCTCGGTCATGATTCCCCGTCGCTCTTTTTGATTCGCTAACGATTGTACCTGAAACCCTGGCCACGCCGCGGGCGCCGCTGAGGCCTTTGCTTTTCTGCTAAAATTCCGAAGCGTTCGAAGCAAACTCCCGAAATGAATCGCGGAGGATCCTTCATGAAGTCTCTCAATTCCCTTCAGCCGCTGGGGTTGCTGGTCCTTCGCCTCTCTCTCGGGCTGATTTTCTTCTCCCACGGTTATCCGAAGCTGGCGCACTCCGGCGCGGAGATGCAGGACTTCTTTGTGCAGCACGGTCTGCCGGGATATTTCGTTTACATTGCCGGCGTCTTGGAAGTCTTCGGCGCCATTCTCTTGGTGCTAGGGTTGTTCACGCGTGCCGCGGCATTGCTCCTGGCCATCGAAATGGGTGTGGCCATTTGGAAGGTCCACAGTACCGGAAGCTACTTGGCCGTGCACAATTACGAATTCCCTCTCGCGGTGCTAGCCGGCAGCTTCGCTCTCGCCACTGTCGGCGCAGGACTATTGTCTCTCGACCATCCCCTCTTAGAGCGTGGAGGCAAGTCTCGGTTTCCCAGGAATTCGAAGCTAGCGAGGTGAATCCCTATCGAGCGAATGAATCGCAGGGTCAGTTGCGATAATGGTGTTACTTGGATCAAAGTAGACCGAGTCGACCCTGGGGCTGCCGTACTGCCTGGTAGCGTGCGAAGAAAATCACTCAGCGAGCCTTTTTAGTGTCGCGTTCGAACATGCTTTGTTCCCTCGCTTCGTCTTGCGCCGGGACGACCAGGTTCGCTAAGGCGATGCGGAAGGCTGGTTTTAACAGTCTAGGAAACCGCAGTTGCCGAGGTTGGTATTACTCCAGCTGGGGCCACCGGGAGCACAATCCAAAGAACGATGTAAGCAAGAAAGCCTGTCCCGGCAAAGAGAATGGCCAGCAGCCACACGACGCGAACGATGGTGGGATCAAGGTCAAAATAGTCTGCCAAACCAGCGCACACGCCGGCAATCTTCTTGTCGGTGCTCGAGCGCATCAATTTCTTCTTGCCACCTGTCTCCGGCGAAAGGCCTGGCGCAGGAGTATCCGGCTGCTTGGCGCCGCAGTTGTAGCAAAACCTTGAGCCCACCGCGATGTCTTTTCGGCAGTTTACGCAAGTCATTGAGTCACCCCCACAGAGCGATTTATCTTGGTGTCCCTATCGAAGTACGCAAATGCACCCGAAAAAGTTTCCTTTCCTCGAAGTCTAAACCGAAACGGCTCAATACTCCAGAAGCTGCTTCACCGCCGCCGTAAGGTGGCTGGTCTGGGGAAGGATCACGTCCTCCAGCTTGGGCTGGTACGCGCAGAAAGTGTCCATGGCCGCAACGCGCCTAATCGGGGCGTCCAGCTCCTCGAAGAGTTCGTCCGCGATGCGCGCGGTGATCTCCGCTCCATAGCCCCAACTCAACATGTCTTCGTAAGCCACGATGACCCGGTGAGTCTTCCGAACGGTCCGCCGGATGGTCTCCCAGTCGTAAGGCGATAGCGAACGCAGGTCAATGATTTCAACGGAAATACCTTCGCGCTCGAGCTGTGCTGCCGCCACTTCCGCTCGATGGACCACCGCACCGTAAGTGACGATGCTGAGGTCGCTGCCCTCTTTCACCATCCGCGCCTTGCCGAACGGAATCGTAAAATCGGGTCCGGGATTCTCCGAGCGGTTATACGGCTGGCGATACAGATGCTTGTGTTCGAGGAACATCACCGGATCGTCGCATCGGATGGCGGTGCGCAAAAGACCCGCCACGTCGAGCGCCGTGGATGGCATCACCACCCGCAGCCCCGGGCAGTGCGTGAAAATCGATTCGCCGCTCTGGCTGTGATACACCCCGCCACCTGTCAGGTACCCTCCGATGGCCACTCGAATGACGACCGGCGCCTTGAAGGCCCCATTCGAACGCCAGCGCATCACGCACAGCTCGTCGCGAATCTGCATCATGGCCGGCCAAATGTAGTCAAAGAACTGGATTTCTGCAACGGGCTTCAATCCGCGCGTGGCCATTCCCAGTGCGCGCCCGACGATGCTCGCTTCCGCAAGCGGTGTATTGAAAACGCGGTCGCTGCCGTACTTGCGCTGCAATCCCGCGGTGGCTTTGAATACGCCGCCCTTCCCCTTTACGTGTTTGAGGTTGTCTTCGCGGCTGGCGTCGGCGACGTCTTCGCCGAAAACGGTAATGCGCTCGTCGCGTGCCATCTCGTCGGCAAGGGTCAGCGCGACCATTTCAACCATGGTCTTTGGCGCGCCGTGCAATTGGGGTTCTGCTTCGAACGCGGCGGACGTCGGATCCACGTCTGGCGAATACACGTTCATTCGAATCGAATCGATGGACGGCGCCTCGGCAGCCAGTGCCTGGTCGGCGGCTTCGCGGACTTCATTGTCGATTTCCGCTTCCAGGCTCTCGATTTGCTTCTGATCGAGGATGCCTTCCCGCACCAGAAAGAGCGCAAACTTTGAAATCGGATCGCGGCGCGCCTCTCCTTCGCGTTCCTCGGCGCTCTTATACAGTTTTTCGTCATCGGAAAGCGAATGCGAATACGGGCGCGTCACGTGCGCATGGATCAGCGCCGGACCGCGGCGGTCGCGGCAGTGCTGCGCCGCCTCCTTGCAGACGGAATAGCTTTCGATCGGATCGGTGCCGTCGCATTCCGCCACATGCAGCCCGGGAAACCCTCGCACAAGTTTCGAGATGCTCCCGCCGGCGGTCTGCACTTCAACCGGCACGGAGATGGCGTAGCCGTTGTCTTCCACCAGATACAGCAGCGGGAGTTTCTTGGCGCAGGCGACGTTCAAGGATTCCCAGAACTCGCCCTCGCTGCTTGCCCCTTCTCCGCCCGAAACATAGACGATTTCGTCACGGCAGTTATTGACGTATTCGCCGAGCGGGGCGTTCTTCGCTTGGGTCAGAGCCTGGGGCCGTCCCTCGTAATAGAGCGTGGCTTCGGCGGCGCCCACCGCCTGTACAAATTGCGTGCCTGTGCAGGAGGACTTGCTGACGATGTTCAACTTGGGCTGGCCCCAATGCGACGGCATCTGCCGGCCGCCGGAGCTGGGGTCGTCCTTTGCTCCCACTGCCGCAAGAAGAGTTTCTAGTGGCGTCACGCCGAGCATGAGGCAGAGCGCGCGGTCGCGATAATAGGGATAAATCCAGTCAACTCCCGGCCGCAGGGATAATCCCATGGCTGCACAAACTGCTTCGTGCCCGGCACTGGAGATCTGGAAGTAGATTTTGTTCTGGCGCTTCAGTTGAATCTCGCGGTCATCGAGCCGCCGCGAAAGGAACATCGTGCGGTAGATGCGAATCAGGGTATGGTGATCGAGGCCGCTAACCTTGGGGGCGTCAAGCTTTGCTAGTTTGACGCGCGTTTGTAACGCCATTCGTTCTGCCCTCAAGTTGGAGTCCGGACGTTCGCGGGATTCAATTATACCGGATTTCCACCGGACGCCGTCCAAATTGGTGCTGCTGGCTGACCCTGGGCCCCGAACTTTGCAGCCAATTTGGCCCTGAGACTTGATGCCCGGTAATCCTTCTCGCGGTCAAATCACTCAAGAGTTTCGAATTGCCGGTCGATCGATTCGAATTCCGGATCGTGGTGATGAACAACTTTCGGTGAAGCGCTCTTGAAAGGCTCCTCGGACGGGATGCGATCCAGCCAGCGCTGTTCGGAAAGTTTTTCGTGCGAAGAAAAATAGAGCCTGACCAGCAAGCCCACTTTCCCGTTGGTGGCCGTCGCCGGTTTTTCCGCAGCCGGCTCGCTCGCTTTAGCGGATGCTGCTTTGCCTTTCGTCTTTCCCGCGGCTTTTCCTTTGGATTTTCCCGGTGGAGCCGCCTGGGCAGTGGGTTCGGGCTTGGAACGGTCTTCGGCGGCCGCGCTTTGAGGACGCTCCAACTTGTACTGCAGCTTTTTGTCGAGGCGAAAAGCCTGCTTCCAGCCGTCGAGTTTGTGTCGAGCCTGCTGAGCCTTCTCCTCGTCCGTGCCAAAATCCAACCGAATATAGCTGTGAGCCATGATTCGAGTCTGCGACGTGCCGGGCGCCAAGTCAAGATTCGAAGGATAGCGCCTTGCTTACCGCTGTGGCCGTAAGGCTCCGGACTGCTGGCCGGCTCCTTAAAACGTCTGCGCGGCGTCTTATGCTGCTCGATATAACTCTTGAGAGTGTTGCGGGGGGGCACGGCCGCAACTGGCGCCGAAATAGGAAGGCGACCACAGCACACCTTGCCGATGGGTATCGAACCAGTCGCGCATGGGAAAGCCTTTTCCTGTATAATTGAATGGCTATCGGGAGACCCATGACCCTCCGCGATCAACGTCGCCGGCGTTCGATTTCCGCAAGTATCTGCTTGCTCGTAGTTGTTTTACTCTACGCGCCGCTCGCCGGAGCCGCATGGTCGTCATCTCAATCCGCCTGCTGCACCTCCGGTCAGTGCCCGATCCCCGCGCATCATCACCAGAAGACCCCCGCCGTGCCCGCGAATCACATGGACTGCGCGCATGAGATGTCCGGAATGATGGCCTGCAGCATGTCTTGCTGTCATGATTCTGACCGCTGGCTGGTCGCTTCGATTGCCTTCGTGCTGCCCGCGTCGGTAGCAGTTGACGTGGCGGCGGCGATCAATTCGCCCATGGAGCTGGCGAAAGCCTCCGATTTTCCGCGTTCGATCGAACCTCTCTCTCCTCCTCCTCGCTCCGTCTCCGCGGCCATCTGACGCACAGCTGTCTGCTCACATTCGCTGATCAACCCGAGCTGCGGCTTTCAATGCCGTGCGACTGATCCTTGGAGGATGGGATTCCATGAAACGCACTTTCCTATTAGTAGTTGTCTTATTTGTCGCTCTTCCAGTTTTCGGCACGGTCTTCGGTACGGTACGAGGGATTGTGCACGATCCGCAGCACCGGCCCGTACCAGACGTCACCGTCACGCTGAAGTCCAAGACCTCCAGCTACGTTCAAACCGCACCAACCGATGCAAACGGCGAGTTTCATTTCGATGCGGTTCCACTTGGCGAATATCGCGTAACCGCCTCTGCCGCTTCCTTCGCCAGCGAGGAACAAACCATCGGTGTGCTCTCCGGGACGGCTCCCATTTTGCACTTTGAGATGAAGCTTGGCTCCCAATCCGAGTCAATCACCGTTTCCGCTGACGTCGGACCGGGCCAGCTCGAGTCCATCACGCCCAGCACGCTCGTCAACCGGCTGGAAATCAGCGATACACCCGGCGCCTCACGAACCAACAGCTTGGCGCTGATTACCGATTACGTCCCCGGTTCCTACGTCGTCCACGATCAGTTGCACGTCCGCGGCGGCCATCAAGTGACCTGGCTGATCGATGGCGTGGCGATTCCCAACACCAACATCGCCAGCAACCTCGGTCCTCAGGTCGACCCAAAAGACATCGATACCATGGAGGCGCAACGCGGGAGCTACTCGGCCGACTACGGCGACCGCACCTACGGCATTTTCAACGTCGCCCCCCGCACCGGGTTCGAGCGCGACAACGAAGCCGAGCTCGTCCTCAGTGCCGGCAATTTCTATCAAACCGACGACCAGCTGAACTTCGGTGGCCACACCAATCGCTTCGCCTATTACGCCAGCGTGAACGGAAACCGCACCAATCTCGGTTTGCAGACTCCAACCTCCGCGGTCATCCACGATGGGGCCAACGGCTTCGGCGGCTTCACTTCGTTGATTTACAACGCGGATTCACAAAACCAGTTGCGCCTGCTCGCGCAGACGCGGCGTGACTTCTATCAAGTCCCCTTCGACCCAAACCACCCCGGCACCGAGGGTCAGTTCCTCGCCGACGCCAACCGCGAGGACGACTCCTTTGTTGCTTTTTCTTGGGTCCGCACATCCAGTCCGGGGCTCATGCTCACGATCTCGCCCTTCTACCACTACAACCGCGCAAATTATCAAAGTGCCCTCGAGGACTTCCCCAGTTCCGCAACCGAAGACCGCCGCTCGAAGTACCAAGGTGGCCAGGCCACGCTTTCATGGATCAAGAACCGCAGCAACCTTCGCGTCGGTCTTTATGGCTTTTCTCAACGGGACGATCAACTCTTTGGTTTGATCTGCCAGGACCCCGCGCAATGCCAGAACGTGGACCCACAAGAGAGACATAGCCCAATTGGAGGGCTCGCGGCCGTCTACGCCGAAGAACAGTTCAAAGCAGCACCCTGGCTCAACTTGAGTGCCGGCCTCCGACAAACGCACTTCTCCGGCGGAGTGGTCGAGAATGCCACCAGCCCGCGTTTCGGCGCTTCCCTGCGGATTCCCAAGCTCCACTGGGTTTTCCGCGCCTTCTACGGCCATTTCTACCAGGCGCCGCCTTTGTTGACGGTTTCCGGTCCGCTCCTTGAAGCCGCCAACAATCAGAATCTGAGCTTTATTCCGCTCCACGGAGAACGAGATGAAGAACACCAGTTTGGCGTCACCATTCCCTTCCACGGCTGGACGCTCGACGCCAGCAATTTTCTCACTCGTGCCGAGAATTTCTTCGACCATAACACCTTCAACAACTCCGATTTGTTTTTCCCCGTAACTATTCAGGGTGCGCGCATCAACGGCTGGGAGCTCACGCTCCGCTCTCCCCGCATCCGCCACCGCGCCCAGGTTTACTTAACCTATTCGAATCAGCTGGCCCTCGCCTTTGGCAACATCAACGGCGGACTCACCGACTTTTCCTTTGGTGAGGGCTTCCAGCTCCTCGATCACGACCAGCGCCACACCCTGCACCTCGGCGTGCGCTACGATTTCCCATTCCATTCCTACGCTTCGACCGACGTCTACTACGCCTCCGGCTTCACCAACGGCGACCCGCTGGTCCCCGGCGATCATCTCCAACCGCACACCACATTTGACCTCGCGCTGGGAAAGAGTTTCGGTGAGAGGTTCTCCGTAAACGTTCAAGCCTTGAACGTCGCCAATCGCCGCGTTCTCCTCGACAACAGTTTTACTTTCGGCGGAACTCACTACTTGAATCCGCGCGAACTCTACGTCCAGGTGCGCTACCGTTTTCATTTGTAGCGGCGGCGCCAGAGCCGTGGCGGGCCGCTCGAGGGGAGCCCCCTCCAGCACTTGCCGCCGCGGCCCTGTTCATGAGAATCGTCGAAGGGAGTGAGAAGCCAATGCGACACTTGCAGACATTCGTGATACTGGCCGAGGGAATATTGATTTCCGTCTTGGCAGGGTGTGAAACCAAGCCCGAACAGAGGCATTATCCTATCCAGGCCGAAGTTGTCGCGGTTGAATTGCCGAAGAAACTTATTATCGTAAAACACGGAGACATTCCAGGATTGATGCCGGCGATGACCATGAGCTACACCATCGCCAAAGAGGCCGAATCGCTGGGACCTGGCGACAAGATCTCCGCCGATTTGGTTGTCTCCAGCAGCAACGCGCGGATCGAAAAAATCGTCCTCCTCGAAAAAGCCAAACCGAATCCAACGCCAGCACCATCGAAGGCCGATGCCTCTCTTGGGTAGTGGAGTGGAACCAAGGCAAGAAGCCAAAAACCTTTTCCGTCTGACTCGCTTCGGCATGATCAATTGTTTTCTGGTTAGGGAAGACGATGGGCTCACTCTCATCGATACCAGCCTCGCCGGATCAGCGCCCGGCATACTGAAAGCAGCGCGAACCCTGGGCGCGCCGATTCGCCGCATCGTTCTCACACACGCCCACATTGATCATGTGGGATCCACAGACGATCTTGTCCGCGAACTTGCAGGTATCGATTTCTTTGTTGGGCGGCGTGAGTCCCGCCTTCTCACTCGCGATTTTTCATTTGGATGCGGGTGAAAGAGGGAAAAAGCTGCTCGGTTTTCCAGGCGTGAAATCCCGCCCTGCGCTCCTCCTCAACGATGGTGACCGCGTAGGCTCTCTTCAGGCCGTTTTTTCTCCGGGTCATACGCCGGGCCACATGGCGTACCTGGATGTCCGCGATGGTTCATTGATCGCCGGAGACGCTTTCACCACGCAAATGGGGGTGATCGTGGCCGGCGTATTCAAGTTCTACCATGTCGCGCCGTAGAGCCCCTGCCTTCAGGCATGGGGATATAAGACGCGGTATGCAGCTTAAAGATATCTGTTGGCAATGAAAGGCGAAGCTGTATCATCCCTTTCATGATGCTAGGCTACAAGTCGAACAACCATGTCGTGTACAGCTGTAAATATCACGTCATTTGGTGCCCGAAGTATCGCCGCAAAGTTCTCGTTGGCGATATCGCCAAACGGCTTGAGGAAATCATGCGCAAGACTGCTCTAAAGTATCGAGCGGAGATCAGCGCTCTGGAAATCGTGCCAGACCAGGTTCACCTGCTTTGCGAAGTGGACCCTCAGTTTGGGATCCACCGTTTTGTCAAGCGCATCAAGGCTGTAACGTCACACGTCTTGAGAAAAGAATTCGTCAGCCTCCGAAAGCGCCTGCCAAGTCTGTGGACGAATTCGTACTTGGTCTCAACCGTGGGCGGTGCACCGCTCGAAGTCATGAAGCAGTACGTGGAGAATCAAAAGAATGTCTGACGAATACATTACGCCCACGGCCCTTGGTGCCGAGCGTAACTGCAGCCGTAGCAAGGTCGCACTGCAGCCTGATAAGACGTTTCGAATCGCAGGCTGGGGCGGCCAAAGTGGTTCTCTTTTTGCGATGCCCCGCGTCATAGCCATCGAACAAGAGTACCAACCTTGCAATGTCCAATAGTAACTCCAAAGAATCCCCCGCCTTTTGGCGTGGGGAGTCTTCAATTTCCTTTTCCCGCGTTATTCTCCCGGAACCGGGAGTGCGCAGCCGAAAGCGCAAAGAAACTTCGAAATGTGAAGCCCGCGCGGCTGGCCGTCGGACACGGCGAGACGATTGAATCTCCGCTTGCAGCCATGGATCAAGGCATTGAATTGGCCTTCCAGCAATGCGGGAAAATGCTAGACTGAAGTGACTTTCGAGTGGCGATGGAGTTCGCCATAACCGTCCCGGTGATGTTCCCCGGTGCTGATGACTCCTGGCAGCCCAGTGGCGCCAGGAGTTTTTTGTTTGGTGAACCGCGGGCCATTGGCGCGCCCGCCGGGGCAAGTGACGGATTGGAGCGACATTGCGTCTTGCGCTGATCGCGGTTTTTGGCGCCGTTGGCACGCTGGCGCGTTACGGCCTCCAGGGCGTCGTACAAGTCCGCGCGGCAAGCACCTTCCCGGTCGGCACCCTGGTCGTCAACTTGACTGGCTGCTTCCTGCTCGGCTTGATCGGCCAATTCACGCTCAATCGCATGGTGATTTCCCCGGACTGGCGCGTGGCCATCGCCGTCGGTTTTTTCGGCGGATACACAACCTTCTCCAGCTTCGGCTGGGAAACGGCCAAGATGCTGGAAGCCGGCGAGTGGGCCTGGGCCACCGCCTATGTGGGAGCAAGCGTAGTCGCTGGCCTGCTTTTGTCGGTTGCCGGAATTCGCCTAGCTAATCGCTTCTAGTCGCACTGGAATTCAGCTGGGCCATTGCATCTGGTTGCGACGCCCGTAGGGGAACCAGACATCGTGCCCTTCAATCTGTAGGCTAGGGCGATGAGTTTGTGACACTCCGCGTTGCGAGTGTCGCGAGTCACGAGGTTCACACATGACCCACGAAAAATTCGAAGGCGAACGCACGCTGATGCGCATCCACATCGGCGAATCGGACAAATGGCATGGCAGACCCCTCCACGAAGCCATCGTGGATATGCTAAGGAAAGACGGCTTCTCCGGCGCAACCGTGTTGCGGGGCGTCGGCGGCTACGGCGGCTCAAGCGTCTATCACACCGACAAGCTGCTGCGCTTGTCGCAGGACCTCCCCATCATTCTTGAAGTCATCGAATCCATCGAGCGCATCGAAAGAATTCTCCCCCACCTGGACGAAATGGTGGAAGGCGGCCTCATCACTCTCGAAAAAGTCCGCGTCATCCTCTACCGCGCGGCCAAGAAATAAATTTGGAGCGTGGCGGCGGAGCTGCCGCTCTGGCACGCTCCGCCCCTCTCGATTTTGAATTTCAGGTAAATCACTATCCGCCGAGCTCCGAACTTTTAACTTTGAACTTTCAACTATAAACTGCCTTCCCATGCCCGACGCCCCCGAAGAGCAATCCTGGCTGAATCGCACCGTACTCGGCGTCGGCCTAACCAGCCTCTTAAGCGACTGGAGCCACGAAACCGCTACAGCTGTGCTCCCCGCATTTCTGGCCGCCATCGGCGCAGGCCCGATGTGGCTTGGCGCCATCGAAGGTATCGCCGACGGTCTCTCCAGCTTCGCAAAACTCGCCGCCGGCCACTACACCGATCGCCTGAAGCATCGCAAGCCTCTTGCTGTCTTTGGCTACGCCTTCACCGCGCTGGCGACGGCGTCGTTCGCCTTCGCCACCCACGCCTATCATGTCCTCTTCGGCCGCGTCGCCGCCTGGATGGGTCGCGGTGTGCGCTCGCCTGCCAAGAAGGCCCTGCTCGCCGCCGATGTCCCGCCGAGCGCCTACGGCCGCGCCTTCGGTTTCGAGCGCTTGATGGACACGCTAGGCGCCATCGCCGGCCCGCTCACTGGGCTCGGGCTGCTCGAAGCAACTGCGCATTCTTATCGCAAGGTTTTTCTCTGGACGCTTCTGCCCGGCCTCACCGCCGTCGCGATTTTCTGGCTGCTCGTCCGCGAGCGGCCCATCGCAGCCCGGCCTCCACGATCCTTCCTCCTCGGTCTGCAAGCGCTGCCGCTTCCTTTCCGCCAATTACTCGCGGGCGTGGGAGTCTTCGGCGCGGGCGATTTCTCGCACACCATGCTGATTCTTTACGCCACGCGAACGCTGGCCCCCGGCCACGGCATGGCCCGCGCAGCAACCCTCGCCGTCGGCCTCTATACGCTCCACAACGTTTTCTATGCCGGCTCGGCGTATCTCAGCGGCTGGCTGAGCGACCATGTGCCCAGTCGCAAAGCGGTCCTCGCAGGAGGATACGCGCTTGCCGCGGTCACCGCGCTCCTTCTCTGCAGCGGAACAAATTCCCTAGGGCTGCTCGCGGTGATTTTTGTTCTGGCTGGTCTCTACATCGGCACCGAAGAGGCGCTCGAAGATTCTCTCTCCGCCGAACTGGTTCCCAAAGAGCAACACGGCATGGCCTTCGGCACCCTCGCTGCCGTCAACGCCGTCGGTGACTTCGTCTCCAGTCTCCTCGTCGGCTTCATGTGGTCGGCCTTCAACGTCCAGACCGCCTTCGCCGCCTCCGCGCTCCTTTTCATCATCGGTGCTATATTCATTTTGCGGCTTCGCTAAGTCTTTGAGACTTCGCCATGCCCGACCTTTCCGAGAGCCTCTCCGCGCGACTTTTTCGCCGTCGGGCGTCGCTCTCAGTGAGTCCGGGGTTGCGCCACTCGCGGAGTGATGCGCCAGCGAGAGTCCAGATTCATGGACCCCTAACACGTGGAACCCTTATTCCGTACAACTTGCCTTCTGACACTCGCAGCATCCCCATCTTTGCTGCTTCTCGATGTCCTCGTTGAATGCACCCATTTTCCGTCTTGCGTCGCCAAACGCCCCGTGCTACCTTAAGCGAACAAAAGGCGAAGCAAGAAAAGGCGCTCTTCATGCCCGAATCGCTGGCAGTTCGCAGGTCCCCCATGTCGGCAACCATCACCCGCGTTCACGAAGTCCTCGACGCCTTTGCCGCCCGCGACCACAGCGGCGAAATCCTCACCGCCGTGCGCCATTTTCCTGCACGCGATGCCCAATGGGCGGACTTCCCTGCTTGGGTGCATGCTGACCTGGCCTTCTGCTACGCCGCCAAGGGCATCCGCCGCCTGTACATCCATCAAGCTGCCGCAGCGGAAACCGTCCACGCCGGAAAAAACGTAGTCATCGTCACGCCCACAGCTTCCGGAAAAACGCTGTGCTACAACCTGCCGGTGTTGAACGAGGTGCTCGAGAATTCCGACACCCGCGCGCTCTACCTCTTCCCCACCAAAGCGCTCGCGCAAGACCAGCTCGCCGAACTTCACGACCTCAACCAGCGTCTGCAAAATCGCTTCGGCGTTTTCACCTACGATGGAGACACCCCCGCCGACGCCCGCAAAGCCATCCGCGAAAAAAGCCACGTCGTGCTGACCAATCCAGACATGCTGCACACCGGAATCCTGCCACACCACACGCGCTGGACGCGCCTGTTCGAAAACCTCCGCTACATCGTCATCGACGAACTCCACACCTACCGCGGCGTCTTTGGCAGCCACTTGTGCAATGTCCTGCGCCGCCTCCGCCGCATCGCTCGCTTCTACGGCCGCGATCCCCAATTCATCTGTTGCTCTGCAACCATCGCCAACCCCGGCGACCTAGCTTCACGCCTTCTGGAATCCGAAGTCGAAGTCTTGAATGTCAATGGCGCGCCGGCCGCGGAGAAGACTTTCGTTTTCTACAATCCTCCGGTTGTAAATCGCGCCCTCGGCATCCGCCGCAGCTACATCAACGAAGCCTCTCGCGTCGCGCAGGAATTCCTGAAACGCGATCTGCAAACCATGGTGTTCGCCAATTCGCGCCTGCACACGGAAATCCTCCTCACCTATTTGCAGGACGCAAATCCCCAGCCGCCGGGAAAACCGGAAAACATTCGCGGCTATCGCGGCGGGTACTTGCCGAACGAGCGCCGCGAAATCGAACGCGGCCTTCGCGAGGGAAAAATCCGCGGAGTTGTTTCGACCAGCGCGCTCGAGCTGGGCATTGATGTCGGCTCCCTCGATACTGTTGTCATGGCCGGATACCCCGGCACCATCGCCGCCACCTGGCAGCGGGCCGGCCGCGCCGGCCGCCGCAGGGGAAGCTCCTGCGCCGTGCTGGTGGCCTCCTCTGCGCCTCTCGATCAATTCATTGTTCGCCATCCCGACTATTTCTTCGGCAACACTCCCGAGCACGCTTTCATCCAGCCCGACAATCTCGAGATCCTCATCAATCATCTGAAATGCGCGGCGTTCGAATTGCCCATCACGCCGCGCGACAAATTCGGCGATGTCGACCTCCCAGATCTTTGCGCGCGGCTCGCCGAAGCCGGTTTTCTCCATTTAGCGGGAGATAATTTCCATTGGACGCAGGAGGCCTATCCCGCCGATACCATAAGCCTGCGTTCCGTCACGAGCGACAATTTCGTGATCGTCGACGTCACCGCTGCGCCAAATGTCATCGGCGAAATTGATTTCCCCAGTGCGCTGGCGTACGTCCACGAAAAAGCCATCTACCTCCACGGCGGCCAGCAACACCACGTCGAACATCTCGACTTCAAGGAACGCAAAGCCTTCGTCAAGCGCGTCGACGTCGACTACTACACCGACGCCGTCCGCTACACGCAAGTCCGCATCTTAGAAGTCGCCGCCGCCTCACAACAGACCGACGCCGTTTCCCTGGGATCCGCGCACTCCCGCTCCCACGGCGACGTGCTCGTCCGCTCCCAAGTCGTGGGCTTCAAGAAAATCAAATTCTTCACCAACGAAACCATCGGCGACGGCAAACTCGAACTCCCCGAAAACGAAATGCACACCACCTCCTACTGGATCACTCTCGAACGCCCGCTCCTCGACTCACTTCCTTTCACCGTGAGCGAGCGCCAGAGCGGCATGTTCGGTCTCCTCCAGGCCCTCGAATCCGTCGCCACCCTTCTCCTCATGTGCGATTGCCGCGACCTAGGCACGGCCATCGGCGAACGCCCGTTTATCCTGCGGCCACTGAAAGTGGCTGTAGGGCCCTCATCCTATTCGTCAGATCCGCACGCTGTCATCCCGAGCGAAGCGAAGGATCACGCGTCACTTTCGATCACCTCTCCGTTCGAAGCAGACTGCTCTCCAGCTCGGTTGCAGGACGCCATCTCCAGCAATGCCAAGGAATTCTTCGAACCAAATCTTTATCTCTTCGACGCCTACCCCGGCGGAATCGGCTTCTCCGAAGCCCTCTTTCGAACGCACGCTCTGCTCATAGAAAAAACCCGCGAACTTATCGCCGCGTGCCCCTGCAAGCAAGGCTGCCCCTCCTGCGTCGGCCCCGCCGGCGATCTCGCCCCGCGCGCCAAAGAAGCCGCCCTCGCCATCCTCGACAGGTTGCGTGCCTAAAATGCCTGCAACCACCGACAGATTCTCCAGGCTCGCTGCGCTGAAGCCCACGCGACCAATCCCGGCGCGGCCCGCCGCCCTCTTAACACCCGGCGAAGCAGACTCGGTCGGCCGGCTCCTCGGCGCGGGCGTCGCCAATACGCATTTCGGCGAGCACCTGGCCATTCGAAACTGGTTTTCCACTCCGGAATTTACTGAGCCATCGTGCATAGCGCTGGAATTACTGTCGCGCACGCGCAATGAATCGCTCTCCCGCAAAACGCGCACCGCACTGGAAGACCCGACGAAGTGGCTTTTCCTCGATACGGAAACTACCGGACTCGCGGGCGGCACCGGCACGTATGCCTTTCTGATTGGCCTGGGGTGGTGGGATGCGGGAGGTTTGCAGGTCGAACAATTCTTCATGCGTGATTTTACTGAAGAATATTCAATACTTCATGAGTTATCTACGCGTGTTGTCGAACGACCCGTGCTGGTTACCTTCAATGGCAAATCGTTCGATTGGCCGTTGCTCGAAAATCGTTTCACGATGACGCGCTCCATCGCTGCGCCGAAACTCGCCGCTCACCTTGATTTGCTGCATCCCGCCCGCGCGTTGTGGAAGCTCCGTCTCGGTTCCGTGCGGCTCGCGGAACTCGAACGCCATGTCCTCGACGCGCCCCGGCTCGGCTGGCATCGCGAAAACGATGTGGCGTCGGCGCTGATCCCGCAATTTTATTTCGATTACCTGCGCGGCGGGCCCGCCGAGCCGCTCGCGGGGGTCGTGCGCCATAATCAGATGGATTTACGCGGGCTGGCCGCTCTGTTCGGGAAGATCAACACGCTACTTTCCGAGCCAGCCGATTCCGCAAACGAAATCGAAAGCCTGGATCTCTTCGGGCTTTCAAGATTCTTGCAGCGGCGCGGTGACGCCGATCGCGCGCATTCCGCGTGCGCGCAGGCCCTGGCGATTGGCCTGCCGGCGGAATTCCGCCCGAAGGCGCGCCGCGATCTTGCGCTGATGGCCAAGCGCCGCGGCGAACACGAGCGCGCCGCCGAGATATGGCTGGACATGGTTGCCGATCTGCACGAGGGCATTCACGCCTGCGAGCAACTGGCCATTTACTACGAGCGTCACGCCAAAGACCTGGCCAAGGCGGCTCAATTTGCCAAATTGGCGGTTGCCGCGCTGCGGCGCCAGCGCGCCAATTCGCGCGACCTGCTTCTCACGGCGCGGTTTGCGCGGCTGGAGGAAAAATTCCTGCAACGAGTGGCGCGGCTGGGGCGGAAATCGCGGCTGTCTTCGCAGGCGCGGCCCCGGGACGCTCGCGTGGTGGCGGAGCCAAAGGCCAGTTCAGGGTTTTGGTGAAACCGTCGAACATGTTGCGGGTCGCCCCTTCCAGGGTCACGCACTCGTCTCCCAGACAATCCAGGAACACGCCGCCATCGGGAGTATCAAACGAGAAAAAGTTTGGGCGGCGGAGCAAATTCGTGCGCTCCGAGTACTTCTTCTCGAGCGCCTCCGAATATTGCCCGAAGAAACGCGCCGCGAGTTCTTCGCTGTCCAGGTAGAGACGGGTCGCCAGGAGGAGTCTTTTGGTTCCTTTCTGCTCGAAGACCATATAGCGGTCGCCATCCCACGCTGCTGCCAGGGACTTGGCCCGATCGTTGTCGAGGAATTGTTTCAATACTTCCTTCCAGCCAAATTCACCCATGATGTTTTCGTCGAGCTTTGACCAGTTATCGCCGAGCATCTTTTCCAGCGGCGGAAGAGTTACACTCCTGGGAGTCTTGCCGGACCGATAGAGCGCCGGGTGGAGGATCTGCTGTGTGGAAACCGGCGGCTTCTCGAACAAGCCCGGGAGAGCGGACCAGCCGGTATTCTTCATGACTGCAGCCGAGAAGGTAAGTCCGCCGAGATAGGGAAACATCAGCGCGTCCTTGAGGAACGGTGGAGCTTTTTGCAGCGTAGGAGTGCTGCCCAAATCGCCAATCAAGACGCCCGGGTCGAAGTCCGGCACGTCCTTCAGGGAGCGGCCCGTCCCCAGCATCAGGTAATCAATCATGGCAGCCATGGCGCTGCCCTCCAGCACGGAGTCGCGCGCCAGCTCGGCATCCTCATTGGGCCGGGCTGCTTTGGCCCACGCTTCGATTTGGAAATGCTGGTCCTCCAGCGCATGCGTCAGTTCATGCGCCATGACCATGCGCTGGTCGGCAAGCGGGCTCCAGTCCGCGATGTAAAACTCGCGGGTCTTCGGATCATAAAGCCCTTCGACCTGTTCCGTGAGCACGTTGACCATGAACGAATCGAGGTCGAATCCCTTGGGAAGGAGGCCAAAGGCTTCGGCGCTGCGCTCGTCGGCGTAGCGTTCGGCGGCATTCTTGTCTTCGTTCATCTGCTTGATGACGTAGGCGCGGATTTCCTCGCGCGAACGTAGGGATTTTTTCAATGGCGTGACCAATTTCAGGCCAGTGATTTGGCTCATCTGGCCGAGAACTTCATCGGCAGCAGCGATGAAGTCGGCGTCGGTGACCGGTTTGGAAACCGCGGAAGGCGGAGCGACAGCCGCTTCCTGTGCCTGTACGGCGACACCACCGAGGAAAAGGACCAGGCTCAAATAGAGAGCGCACAGCCCGAGACCGGAGAGTTTCACGTGGGAGGCCATATGCTTTGCAGAATAGCAGATTCCAAATTGCGCCGTCGGACAACTGCGGGCACGATGTATCGTGCCCCTACAAACATCGGAAGCGGTGAATAGTGCCGTGCTCTTTTCTCTGGGGCGCAGCCTGCCAAGATCCCTTGGCGTTTGCTGCGAGCCTGCAAAGGCAAAAACGGCAACCAGCGTTAGTTCAGTTTTTCTTGCGGGTGAAGTGGAAGAGCATGGGGATATCCTTGTCATCCTGGCGCCAAGTCCAGGTTTCGATGATGTGATCGGCGTCGTTGAAGCTGAGGACCAGGTGATGCTGGTGTCCCGTGGAAGGCGATTTGAGGTTGCCGGCACTCTGGAAGTCGAAGCTGAGCTCTTTGACATCGTCGGAATCGGGCACCACGCGCATGCGCGGCTGGTTGTTTGTGGGGCAGTAATGGACGAGGGCGATGCCGTCGCCGTCGATGCTGTAAAGGGTGACCATCTCCTCCATGCCTGAAGGGGAGAGCGTCTCCATGACGGCGGTGCCGGAGGCCAGGACTTGGAAGCTGGTTTTCACGGCCATGCCGTGGCCGTCCTTGCCTTCCCAGTCGCCGGAAAGCGATTGCAGCTTCTTAGAGGCGGCGGCGGAATGCGCGCCGGCCCACAGCGGCGCAGCGATGGATGCTGCCAGCAGCAGAAGCACGGAGTATTTGCGTCGTGTCACGGATGCCTCCCGTAGGAGAACGGCGCGGCAGGACCACACAGAGCGATGGAGCCGCGATATGATCGCTTTGACGCCGCAACTGCGGGAATGGAAGCAGGTGCGTGCAGCCACGCTGCTGCGCAGAAACCCCCCGGCGGGCTAACCTGCGGCACCGCCACGGCGCGCCCGCGCCCCCAGAAATGCACAAATAGAGGCCAGAGAAGGAAACGGCGGACCGCAGTCCGCTTCTACAGGAGGAAAGAACCAAGCCCCTTTTCCGACCGGAGGACGGAATCTTCGATCGGCAAGTTCCCTTTCAATTCGTTCAGGGCGAGCAAGAGTGTAGTATTTGCAGGAGGCTTCGGAACCAGTGGGAGGAAATATGACCAGGCGGTGGATGAACCCAGGGCGAAGTTCGATTTGGCGCGCGGCCGCCTACGGCGTTTTCTTGCTGGGTGCGAATTTCACCGCGGCACAAACGCGTTCGCCGGCGCTGCTGGTGCTGGAGAAAAGCGACCATTCGCTGGCCATTGTCGATCCAGAGAACTTGCAGATCGTGGCGCGCGTGCCCGCTGGGCCGGATCCGCATGAAATCGTGGCAGCGCCGGATGGAAAACTGGCTTACATTTCGAACTACGGGGGCTTGGACAGCGCTTTGAACACGATCTCGGTAATCGATCTGGCAGCGCAGAAAGCGTTGCCGCCGATCCATCTCGGCGCGCTGCGCTCCGCGCATGGCTTGGCGTTCGCTGGCGGCAAGCTGTACTTCACCGTGGAGACAAACAAGGCCATTGGCCGCTACGATCCTGCCACGCAAAGCATTGATTGGGTTCTCGGGACTGGGCAGGACAGAACGCACATGGTTGTGGTCTCGGAAAGTCTCGACCGGATTGTCACTTCCAATGTCAGTTCGGGCACCATCAGCATCATCGAGCAGGTTTCTCCGCCCGCCAGCGGCTTCGGTCCCCCGCCGGGCAGCAATGCTCCGTCGGGTTCCGCGCCTCCTGCCGGCGGACCTCCTGGTGATGGA
This sequence comes from Acidobacteriota bacterium, assembly GCA_003225295.1. Classification (GTDB taxonomy): domain Bacteria; phylum Acidobacteriota; class Terriglobia; order Acidiferrales; family UBA7541; genus Acidiferrum. Next base: position 122,580 of record QHYZ01000054.1, read on the forward strand.
CCTCCCCCCGGGATGGGCCCGCCGCCCGGCGGCCCTCGGAAAACATGGCGGGTAACTAACGTCCCAGCCGGCCACGGTGCGGAAGGCTTTGACCTGTCGCCCGACAGCAAGGAGATCTGGGCGGCAAACGCGCAGGACGCCACGGTGACGATCATCAATGCTGCAAGCAAGCGCGTGATCGAAACTCTGCCCATTTCGCTGCCGGGGGCCAACCGGCTGAAGTTCACCCCGGATGGTAAACGGGTCTTGATCGCCGGTGGAGGCGGCGCGGCCCCGACGGGCAGCAATCTCGTGGTGCTGGATGCGGCTACCCGGAAAGAGGTTAAGCAGATCAATCTCGGAGGTGGTGCAGCGGGTATTGTGATGGTCCCCGATCGCTCCCGAGCTTATGTGGCCGTCAGCGGGAAGGACAAGGTCGCCGTCCTGGATTTGAAGAGCCTGGAAGTCACCGGCTACGTGTCCACGGGGAAGCAACCTGACGGTCTGGCGTGGGTCCGGTGAAACTCAGTTCGCGAGGCGGTTCTGCTTTGAACAGGCCGGCAGTTGACATCGAATCTTTGTTCTGGAAACTTAACAGTATGGTGATTCGATTGCCCTGTGCACGTGGGGATCCGCCCAGCCCCCGAGGGTACTGATGCTTCCCGGTCTTCGTCTGCGGCAGGTCCGCGAACGACTTGGACTAACCTATCGCGATGTAGAGCGCGCCAGCCATGAATTGGCCGCGCGCCGAGGACGTCCCGACTTCATTCTCCACATCAGCAGGCTGGCCGATATTGAAAACCGCGGAGTCGTGCCGGGTCTGCACAAATTGTATACGCTAGCGACCGTTTACCGATTGAATCCCCTGGAGCTCTTTCGCTGGTACGATGTGCCCATCGAGGAGTGCTTTCATGATGGCACGTCGTTCGCGGTGCCGCAGACACATCTGATGGCGGCGCCGACATCGCTGCGGATACCGATGAAGTTTGACCCGGCGTTCGATCCGCGGCGAACTGAATTCCTATCGCGGATGGTGGAAAAGTGGGGCCACTTTGAGGGTGTGCTCACCAATAGCAATGGTCATCACATTTACGGGTATATCGGCATGTGCGACAGGCGAATGATGCCCCTGCTGCGTCCTGGGAGCATTGTGCTGGTGGATGCGTCCCTACACAAAATCGACGATGGCGATTGGACCACAGAGCATGACCGGCCGATGTACTTCGTGGAGGTGCGCGACGGATACCGTTGCGGGTGGTTCCATCAGGAAGGCTCGCGGCTGGTGATGCAGCCGCATCCGCTGTCGCATTGTTTTCCGGAGACGTGGCGCGTGCCGGAAGAGGCAGAAATCGTGGGGCGCGTGACCGGTGTGGTTACGCGGTTGAATGAGCCGGGGAATGTTCCTCCTCGAAGATCTCCAGAAGAGCCCGGAGATTGGAGCAGAAAAGTTCCTTGAGATAGTCTGGCGCCGCCTCCGGCAGAAAGACCCGGTAGGCTTCCATGCGGCGCCAGTGTGAAACCGCGCCAGGCAATCCACCTTCCATACCCGCGAGGAAGGCCCGCAAATCCTCCTGCTGGCTAGATAGCGGCGTTTCCAGGATGCGCTCGAAAATCTGTTCATGACAAAGCTGCAAAGCCTGCTGGATGGCTGCGTCCGGATAAAGGGCAGCCAGGCCAGCATGTTCATATCGGCCGCTGGAGAGGTCCCGCAAGGAAGCCATGTAGGTCAGCCGCGCAAATAGCCCGGGAATGCTGGCCAGGGTTGTCAGGGTGAAATCCTGAATGACTTTGTGGTTTTGCTGAAGCTGCGTAAGCGTTCTCATGCCGCCCCGTGTTCCGCATACGGAACATTTCCAAGCACAGCATCCCGCCAAAACTGTCCCTCCTCATGATGGCTCCGAGGAGGGCTCCACCCTTGAAGAAAATAATGATTGCAGTGGCAGTTTCTGTGTTGGCCGTTTTGATGGTACTGCCTGTTGTACGGTTCGTCAACGTTTCAGCCAGCGACCTCGTCACGATCGATCGCACGCTGTATGCCGACGGCGCACCTTGGCCGCCGCGGCTTGCACCAAAACCACCCTCAGTAAACGTGGATACGCTGGTGGCAGACGGGGGGCCGCTGCCTCCACCGATCCCGCCAACACCTTTGCCGAGCACTGTTCTAGTCTAAGGAATCTTTAATGCCCCTTTCGGCCGGAACTGCGTGAGCCGTTCCAGTACTGGCAGGGCTATTCCCAGGCGCATACTGACTATTTACCGCACCGTTACACAAGTGTTAGTATGCGCCGGGAATGAATGAGATCGATGCTTTCGACAAGGTGCTTTGGGGACTCAACGTTTGCCTGCAAGCCAGACTCTTGGTGCTGCTCCTCAACCGCAAGAACCATCGCATATTCCCATTCCTCTTCGTGTACCTGCTTATTGCATTCCTGCAAAACGTTGTCACCATGGCGAGCTACAGGATCTGGGCGTTCTCCTCGTCGAATGCCGTGAGGATTGCATGGGGGACGCAAGGACTGGTGATTCTTGGGCGGGCGCTGGCCGTTGCGGAGATTAGCCGGCGAGTGCTGGAAAGCTATCGAGGCATCTGGGCGCTGGCCTGGCGCATGCTTGTCGGAAGCGCCGTCCTCGTGTTGTTGTATTCCTTGGCCGTTGCCAGCTTTGAATGGCGGTTACTCGTGTTGAACGCGGACCGGGGCCTCGAACTGACGATGACTGTCGTCCTGGTGACGCTCTTTCTGTTTGCGCGTTACTACGAGGTAACCATAGAGCCCGCAGTCCGCTCGCTGGCGATCGGCTTCTTCCTTTATTCATGCTTTGCCGTGCTCAACGATACGATTCTAGAGAGTTGGAGGAATCGCTATGCAACACACTGGAATCTGGCCGGCATGTTGGCGTACTTGGCGAGCCTGCTACTTTGGAATTGGGCCGTTCGTGAATGGCAACCCGAGATCACTCTTGGACCTGCCCTGCTTTCCCAGGGTGTTTACCAGACCCTGGCGCCGGAGATCAACCTCCGCCTGAAGCTCCTAAACGAACACCTGAATCAAATTCTGGGCCCGGAGGCCAAGAGACCGTGAGCCTGCTTTTCTATCTCTTCTCGGGACTGATCGCGCTGCTGCTCATCCTCTTTGTTTGGTCGGTTCGAAGCACCAGGAGGCGCGTGCCACCCTCCACGCGCGCGGAAATCCCCGACGACGACGGCCGCAGACACATGACGTACTTGTCGCAGATCCGGCAAGCACTCGCCGCGACAGATTACGAATTCCTCTCCAAGAGAGCCTCGAAAGAAATGGTGCGGCGGGTCCGTCGGGAGCGTCAGAGTGTCGCGCTCGGCTATCTGGCTGCATTGCGGAGGGATTTCCAGAGTCTATTGCGGATGGCCAGGGTGATTGCCGCGATGTCTCCACAGGTGGCTGCAGTACACGAGCTCGAAAGGCTTCGTCTGACGGCAAAGTTTGTATGGCAATACGAGGTGATTCGATGGAAGCTGTTGGCGGGCTTGGCCCCGGTGCCGCAATTGGACGGTTTGAGTAATCTGGTCAGCGGACTAAGCGTTCGAATGGAAAAGGCCATGAACGAGCTCGGGGAGCGCGCCGCGGCTGCGGCAGAGTTGGCTTCATCGGTGAATCGCCGCAGTCTGGACGTTACTTAGCAGCAAGTCCTTCACCGCCGCCAGGAGATCGGTGGCGTTGAGTGGTTTCTGGAGAACCTGACGGCCATCTCCGGCAAAAGGCGCGCCTCGGTCTGCAGACGGCGCGACGGCGCACATCCAGATCAAATTGCGACTGAGCGCGGGCTTATGCTGGGCCAGCCATTCGCCCAGGCCGTTTCCGCTCGCGCCATCGGAACTCTGAAGATCCGCGACGATCAGATCGAAGTCTTCTTGTTCCAGCAAGACGCAGGCTTGACGAGTATCTTTTGCCGTCCATACACGATGATCGCCGCCTCGCAGAATGGTTCCGACGGCTTCCAACACGGAATCATCGTGATCCACTAGGAGGATTCGTCCATCCCTTCCTAAGATGGTGCTTTGCCACGGTGTAAAGGGCGCGGGAGAAGCCTCTGGTTGACGGGGCAACTCGATGGTAAAAGACGCGCCACGGGCCGGGATATTCCTTACCCGAATGATTCCCCCATGTTCCGTGATGATTCCATAGCAAATGCTCAGACCGAGACCCGTTCCTTTGCCGACAGGTTTGGTAGTGTAGAAGGGATCGAAAACCCGAGAGGCGTCTTTCACCCCGGGTCCGCTGTCGGTGAACTCAATCGAGAACCGGTCACCATTAAGCCCCGTGCGCACCCACAGATCGCCTTCAGTCGAATGTTCCAGGATAGCGTCAACCGCGTTGTTCACCATATTTAGAAAAACCTGCTGCAGCTGGTGTGGATCGGCGGAGATGACGGGTAAATTCTCCGCAAGGTCCAGATGGATGCGGATGTTGTGCATACGCAAATCGTAGTCACGCAGCGCCAGCGTCTCCTCGAGGGCTTGGTTGATCTGCACGGGAACACGCTCAGGCTTATGCTGGCGGCCGAAGCTAAGTAGATTCTGCACGATGCGGTGCGTGCGTTGTGCCTGCTTGTAAAGTTTGTCGGCGTATTCCATGCCCTGCTGTCCCATTTGTCCGCTGGAGGTCAACAATTGGCTGTAACCGAGGATGGCGGTAAGCGGGTTGTTCAGTTCGTGCGCGACCCCGGAGATCAACTGCCCGACCGCCGCCAGCTTCTCGCTGTGGAGCAACTGCTCCTGGGTGCGGCGCAGATTTTCGTAGGCCTGGCGAGTCTGCTCATAGAGAATCGAGCGCTCGATAGCGCTGGAAATCTGGCTGCCGACGGCGATGAGCAGGTTCACGTCGGCCGCGGAGAACTCCCTAGGCGTGCGGCTGCCGACGACCAGACCTCCGATAACGTGGTCTTTGGACCACAAGACGACCACGTATGCGGCAGCAATCTCCTCTTTTAGCTGGACGTCGCGGAAAATCGGCGGCAGTGACAAACCCTGGGCGGAGAGAAACGTCGCGCGCACAGATTTGATATGCTGCATCAGCTCCGGGTTCAGGGAGACGGGCGGAAAGTGCGTTGCGAATTCTGAACGATGGCCAACGGCAGCGATGCGCCGCAACTGCGCGCCCTCCTGATCGAACAGATACAGCGAGGTGGCATCCAAATTGAAAAGCTCGGCCATCTGACGCAGCGTGCGGTGCAGGGAATCGCTCAGGTCCATCGATTCCGTCAGCGTCTGGGCGATCGAATTTAATACCATGAGCTCCCGGTTGCGGCGCCGGATTTCGCATTCGGCCTGCTTCCGTTCGGTAATGTCGAGCAAGAAACCCTGATACGCGGTCACGTTGCCGGCGGCATCGCGGACCGCGATGGAAGATTCCAGCATGGTGCGTATCTCGCCATCCTTGCGCCGCATTTCGAATTCGAAATCGGCGACCGCCCCGTGCTGCTGCAAAAGCTTCGTGAGCCTTTCGCGATCGGATGTATTGGCGTAGAACGCAGCGGGAATGTCGATCCCCAGCAGCTCCTCGCGGTTCTCATAGCCGGTCATTCGAAGAAGCGCGTCGTTGAAATCCAGGAAACGCCCCAGGGGCGTGGAGATGAACACGCCTTCCTGAACGCTGGAGACCAGGGTACGGTATTTTTCCTCGGCGCGTTTTCGATCGGTGATGTCCTTCAAGACGTGGACGGTTCCGAGCTGTAGTCCGCTTGGATCTGTAAACGTAGAGTTGGAAGCCAGAAAATACCCGGCCAGCCAGGGATCAGGCTCGTCGCCTTCCCCACCAACACCCTCGCAGTAAGGGCAACTCTTGTAGGCAGCGTTTTGTACGGGGAGGAGTTCCGTGACGCTGCGGCCGACAAGAGCTCCGCCCGCACGCCCCAGGAGCTGGCTGAGCCGCTGATTGCTGCGCAGAATGCGCCCTGCGCGATCGTGGACCAGGATGGGATCGCCAATGGAATCGAACGTGTATTCCCACTGATGCTGCGCGGCGGTGACTTGTTCAAGCAAGGTCACGTTCTGAAGCGTCAAACCGAGTAAGTTCGCGATGTTGACCAGATAGGACAGCTCGTCCGGGTGAAACGGTCCGTGGCGTGTCGAACCGACGGCGATGACGCCCAATGGCCCTTGCTTGCCGGGAAGAGGCAGAGTAACCAGCGCTTTCAATCCGGCTTCGTCGACCTGCTTCCGAGCCGTGGGATCCCACTCATCTTCGGATTGCAGAAATTCGCATTCTCCTTTCATGACGCGCTGCGCCCAGGGCTGCATCGCGGAGAGCTTGGCATAGCGAGTCACGTACGACTGGTCGAATCCTACCGAGGCCCGCACCACCAGTTGCGCCGAACTTCCTTCGCCTTCCTTCAGCCGGACGATGCCGTGCGTGGCGCCGAGACTCTCCACGAGATGCGACAGAACCTGATCAATCACTTCCTGGACGGAAAGCGTCTGCATGCTTGCGGCTGTCAACAGCGTCAGGCGACGCATCTTGTCATTCAATTCTTCACTTCGAGTGCGCGCCCCCTCGAGGACAACCACCACCATGGCGATTCCCAAGGCCACTCCCAGAATATGGTCGAACGCCACGTGCAAGAGGAAAAGCGGACTATCCCTCCAGAGCGGACGGTTCAACCCATGCAGGCCACTCAGTAGGAAAATCCCGGCAAGAAGCTGTGCCCCATGACTGCGGCGCGCCAGATCAGACCTCCACATCATCCAGCCAGCAAGCAGGCAAACAACGGTCTCGAAAATCGCAGTTTCCCAATGAAGAGAAGCTACCTGTTGTGGGCCACGGCGCTCGGTATAGTAGATGGCTACCAGGATCAAGCCCATCAGCGGAACCGGAGACCACCGTCGCCGCTCCGAGCCTGCCGAGCAGTGCACCACGGCTACCAGGAAGAGAAGCAAGGCGGCGGCCTGCCCCAAGACGCTTGCCGGATTCAATCCCGGGAGCTGACGAATCAGCAGTGCCACCTCGCACAACGAGGAGAAAGTAAAGCAGCACCATCCGGCAAGCCAAAAACGGAAATAGCCCGCATGATGATCGCGGCGGAAAAGAAGAAAGAGCACCAGCAGAATGATAAAGGCCGTCGCTTCGAAGAAAGCGATCCCTAGCAGCCCTTGATTCGCCAACACCATGCCCCGCCTCCCGGCTGGTAGTGCCGTCGTTGCGGTACTCGTGCTGCCGCGAAGCTGGACGTGGACGGCGAGAAGCTGTGCGAGATAACCCTATCAATGACGCTAACACGCTATTTTCTTACTGGGCAAGGTCGTCCCCATTTGTGTGTGCCGTCACATATAATGGCTAGGGGGGGCCAACCTAACGTGGAGATGGAAAACATTCTGGTCGTGGACGATGAGGAGGCGATTCGAGAGGTCGTCTCGACCATGCTCGAGTCCAAGGGCTATCGCTGCACGGCCGTGCAGAACGGCCGCGTCGCGCAGGACCAGGTTAAGAAAGCAACGCCCGATCTTGTCTTGAGCGACATGATCATGCCGGAGATGGACGGGATTCGCTTGCTGGAATGGATGCGGCAATACGACCCGGAAGTGCCGGTCATCATGGTCACGGCCATCCACGACATTTCCACGGCGCTCGAAGCCATTCGCCGCGGAGCCTATGACTACATCCTCAAACCGTTCGAAAAGGATCAACTCTTCTTGGGTGTGGGACGAGCGCTGCAGCACCGCCGGCTGATCATCGAAAACCGTAACTACCAGCGCAACCTGGAACAGCTCGTCGAGGAGCGCACCGCACAGCTCACCGCCAAGCACGTAGAACTCGAGCAGTCCTACGACGACACGCTGGAGGCCCTGGGAAGCGCCCTGGATTTGAAGGATGCCGAAACGGAAGGACATTGCCAGCGGGTCACGGCGTTTTGCATATCGATCGCCAGGTCTGTGCCCGTCCCGGACCAGTATCTGCCCATCCTGGCACGCGCTGCTTTCCTTCACGATATCGGCAAGATGGCCATTCCCGATGGTATTCTGCGCAAACCGGGTCCCCTCAACGACGACGAAAAGCAGATTATGCGTAAGCACTGCGAAATTGGCTACAACATGCTAATTCGCATTCCCTTTCTACGCGATGCCGCGGAAATCGTCCTCGCGCACCAGGAGTTTTTTGATGGCTCGGGTTACCCCCGCGGTCTGAAGGGCGAACAGATTCCTCTCGGCGCGCGCATCTTTACCATTGCGGATTCGCTCGACGCCATGATCAGCGACCGTCCCTACCGCAGAGCCTTACCGATGTCTCATGCCCGGGACGAGATTAAACGCTGCTCCGCGAGCCAGTTCGACCCCGCGGTCGTGGACGTGTTTATGACCATTCCGGAACAGCACTGGCTGGATCTGCGGGAACACCTCGGCTCCCCGTTCCGCCTGGCCCATCTGAAGAACCTGTAGGCGCACAATGCCTTTCGCGCCCGGCTGCCCGCGCGCGCACTGCGCTCACCAAGGCCTGAAAGCAAACCTGCCGTTATGTTGCGGCCGGTTCGAGTGTTCACTCCCACCGAACCTGTTATTTCTCTTGCAGTGGGTGTTGCTTCGGGTTCTCTTGTGGAGGAGGGAGATCCTTCGGGAGATTAATTTTGTCGTTCGTGTCGACAGCGAAAAGACTGAAATTGCTGAGGGTATGGTTGTGATGATAGCGCCTGCCGTGCAGCTCAAGATACATGTCGGCGTACCAAGGCAGCCAAAGTTCGGTTTTTCCGCTCTGGAAATTTACCGGCCCGTAATCGATTGCCAAATGGTCGCGCATCAATTCCAATTCTTTCATTGGCTCGCGCAAGTCGGATTCCACGTGCAATACGTTGTAGCTGCTCGCCGCGACCCACACACGGCCTTTGAGCGGAATTTCGACGGTCTTGGTTTTCGTCTCCCAAAGCCGCAGGAAAGACTTCACATTGGGTTTCTGTTCGAAATGTAGTATCCACGCCGCTTTCCCGCGCCACTGGCCAAGACCTTCGCATTTGAAGTCAAGTGCTTTGGCGAAGCCGGGATGAAAAATGTCGACGCCGAGGCTGACGAGTCCGACGGTCGCGAGCGAACTGGGAAACGTGTCGGTACCCGTGCCTCCGTCGCGTTTCTCATCAAGGAATACAAGGCCGTCTTTTGCGTGCTCGATGAAGACCATGTAAGAAAAATTCTTATCGCGGATTTGCGAGACTTCGCCGCGCCCGTTAATCTCTTGGTGCTGAATGTGCTCGGTGGCTAGGAACTTCTCGAGGTTTCCAAGTTGCCGATTCGTGCTTGCGCTGGTGTGTTCGACAATGTCGTCTGCCAGACAGGTCACGTCCGGTGCCACCCCGGGCACCGAAGTGTCTACACTAGGCGGAGCCCACGGCGTTACAGAAGCGGCAGAGACGGAAGGAAGGAGAGAGGCGTTCACGGTTGAGAGCGGCACGGCCGCCTCTGTGGTACTCCCGGGCGTCGTCCTTGCCATGCTGGCAAGAGAGTCTCTGGCCACGGACGCGGAGGTCGACTTGGGATATTCCCGCAGCACTCCTTCGAATTCCAACCTGGCGCCTTCGCGATTGCCCTGCGCTGCCAAAATCTGTGCAAGCAATGTTCTCGCGGGAGCGGAGTTCTCCGAATTGAAGGCCGCCGCCCGCTGCGCATGTTCTTGCGCTTTGGGATATTCCCGCAGTTGGGCATATGCATTGGCCAGGAGCAAATGTGCGCGCTCCGAAGCCCCATTCAGCTGCAATGCTTTCTCGAGCGTTTGCGCCGCCGCCCCAGCCTGATTCATTTGCACCTGAACATAGCCCAGCCCAAGGAGGACACGTTCTTGCGAGCGGGAGGAACTTGCCGTCTGGAAAAACTGTTCCGCGGCAGGCAAATCATGATGTTCCAGTTCCAACATGCCTCGAAGGTACGCCACATCCGGATTCGTCGGCGATATTTTTGCCGCTTTGGCTAAGTGTTTTCGCGCGTCCTCGTCGTGCTTTTTTTGCATGGCTTCCATGGCCTTATCCATTTCTTTAATGAGGCCAAGCGGAACAACCGGAGGTCGCGCCGCGGCCGTCGCGCTCTCCGATTCTGGATGCATGTAGATGAAGACGTATTGATTGTGAGAGGTCATCGATTGAGTGACTTCGGTGCGATCTTTGGCGGACCGATAGCCTTGCGCGATGACTTCTATGTTGCAATCCCCTACCGGCACGTTGCGGAACTGGACCTGTGCACCAGCGCCCTGCGCAGGTCCGCTCACGTCTATTCCCGCAAGGGGGCATGACAGCTTCACTATCGCATTCGTGCCCACGGGAAGCCCAGTTGACTCACGCACACTCACGAAGAGGTTCGCCGAAGGCGCGCGCCAGGTTGCGGTGTTAGCAAAGGAAGGATCCCCCGGAATGCCCGTATTGTCTTGCGCCGCCGCGGCCGGGACAAATAGCAGCGAGGCAGCAAACGCCGCAAGCGGACCGAAAATCAAAGCCCGAATTTCTGATTTTAGACGCATGGCTGGCCACTCTCGAGTAACTTGAAGGACAGTTGCAACGCACAGCAGGACAAGTAGATAGCTAGCCTTTCACCAACAGTGTGCTGCTTCGCGAGATGACCCACCACTAAGGAATTAAGTCCCAAGCGCTGTCGCTTCTCTTGCAGGGTGCGAACAGAAAACGTACTATCTGTATGTCATGGCACTGGTACCCATCAAGACGGCATCCGAAACGGGCTACTGCGATTGCATTTGCGGCTGCTATGAGCTGGCCAGCCTGCGCGATGAAGACACGGGCAAGGGCTACTGCCCTGCCTGCGGGAAAGATCACGTCGATTTAAACGCTGGCGTCGGCATTCCGCTCCCGGCGCCTGCAAACGTCTCCGCAAATGCGCCAAACAGCCGCAAGTCTGCCGCTATGCCCTCCCCTGCTGATCCTCCTGGCCGCCTTCGTTAAACGCCGGCAGGGAACCTCTGGACAACGGCTTAGCTGCCCGCGCTCCAAAAAAAGAGGAAGGGCACCCCGGTCCAGAGGGACGCCCTTCCAAAGCCCCGCTCACGCTCGCAAGCGGAAGAGGTTGGACTAGCTTAGAAAATAAACTTCAGAGCCAGTTGCAATGCCCGCGCGTTGCTCGCGAACACAGTTTCCGGATTGTTGAATTCGGCATTACCCGGTACCAAGAAACTCCGGCTTGCAGTGTAGCCGATCGACTGAACATCGTTCAATGATCCTGGCACGAATTGCGGGTGATTCAGCACGTTGAGTGCCTGGACCGAAAATTCGATCTTCTTCCATTCGGTTAGCGAAAAACGCTTCAACGCGGTGAAGTCGAGGTCGTTGATGTGACGCGCTGGCAGGGTATTCCGCCCAAGATTCATAAAGGCGAATGCCCCAGCTCGGATGTACTGCGCACTGGAATTGTTCGCCAGGTACGCAACGGTTGCGCCCGCTGTGTTGTGCAGCGCTGTCACGTCCGAGCTTGTCCCAGGTGTGCCCTTTGGATTGAACACCGCTCGGTCGCCCGCCGTATCGCCATTCCCATTCACGTCGCGGTTGGACTGCACGGTCATCCACTCCGGTGACTGGTACGTATAAATAGGGCCCGCTTCCCAGTTCCCGAGAAGGTTTTTCTTGAGCCAACTGCCGCTCTTGAAGTAGGGCAGGTCGTAGATGGCCGCCAGGGTGAATCGGTGACGACGGTCCAACGCGGAATTGGAACGATCGGCTGCCAGGTTCTGGAAATCCTGGCCGCGGCGTGGCGTCAGCACCGACGTAAAGAAGTCCGCCGTGCTGTTGTCGATTGTGTGGCTGTAAGTATAGGACTGAACGAACGTCAGGCCGTTGGCCATGCGTCGGGTTACCTGCTCCGCCAGGCCATGGTAGTTCGAGTCCCCATTTGGAGTGAACTGAACGAGGTTAGCCCCGAAGAAACCAGCATTTTCAAAAGCCGGAACGAGACTGTCGCCATTGCCGTAAGCACCAGCCGCAATTCCCGCAGCTGTATAGGGAAGTGCGTCAAGAGCTGCCTGGCCTGGAGTTGCTGTGTACGTTGGCAAGCCGACAGTACTCGTGGTTAAAGAAGAGCGATTGATACGCTCCTGGGTATTCAGATGGATGCCGCGCGTGCCCACATACCGGAGCTCCACCGTGTAGTCCTTGCCGAATACGTGCTGCAAACCGAGAGTCCATTGGAGCGATTTCGGAGACAGTTGGTTCACTACGATGTGATTGCCCGTGCTAAAGATTTGGCACGGTACTCCGGCGGCGACATTTTTCTTAACGCAGTCGGCAGTAGCTGGGGTGAAAGATCTTAGGCCTCCCGCGCCCGGCTTGATTCCGCCATTGCCCAGATAATTCGTAATGTCCGGGGTAAACGGCGTATCAATCGTGCCGCTCAGTTGTGGGGGCAGCGAAAGGATTCCGATGTTGTCGTAAAGGACGTCGTAGGAGATGCCAAAGCCCGCGCGGATGGAAGTCGTCCCGCTCGAACCCGGCGAATAGGCAATGCCAATCCGCGGGCCCCAGTTATTCTTGGCGGCTTGCGGCTCAGCAAAGCTGATCAGGCCAGGCACACTCGCGGCTTGGTTCAGTGCTTGTGAACGCTCGCCAAATGGGATGGTCATATATTCATAACGCACCCCGATGTTTAGCGTAAGATTGGGGCGGATGCGCCAGTCGTCATTGGCAAACCAGTAGAGAGCGGTCTGGTCGCCATAGTAGATGGGATTTCCGTTGCTGCGTTCGGCTAGCAGGTCGGGGTTTAGATCCCTGAAATAACGGTCCATGGAGGAGTATTCATAATCGCCGCGGGAACGCTGTGTGAAAGACTGCGGCGAGATGTATTTGCGCCCTTCGATCCCAAATTTGAAAGTGTGATGAGACTTGGTCCAGATGACGTTGTCGGTGGCCTGATAAACGTTCTGATATCCAAACTGTGGCCCGTTCGGGTCGGGTCCTAGCTGCAGGGTATTGAGCTGATCGAAGAGCAAATCGGGGAAACTATCCAGTCCGGGGAATTTGAAGTTGCCTGTTGACACCCGGTTGTACGAGCGGTTAAAGCCGAGCCGCAGCTCGTTGCTCAGGCTAGCGTTGAATGTGTGATACTCGTTTACCGTAATTAGTCGGTTAATATTAGCCGGATTTGGTAAGAAAAATGCCGGCAACGAAGGCGTAGCGTCGATTGCAAAAAAGTCATTGTAAAGGTAGCTGCCGCGAATTTGATCCTTGGGCGAGATGTCGTAGTCAATCTTGCCCATAAAAGTTTTACCATTGTTGTAATTGGGCGCTGCTACGGGCAGAACCGCGACCTCCACGTTGGTGAATCCGGTCACAGCACTCGGATCAGTGATTTTTATTCCGGTAAGGGCCGTCGGACAGGGCTTCCCCCCCGCTGGAGCTGGCGTTGCGTAGGTCTTAAAAACACCCACATTCGTGGCGGAGAGTCCGGAGATGCCCCCAAGGGTTGTATAACCGGCAGCTGTAGGAGTACAAACAGGGGCGCCCGGCACGCTCGCCTGGCCCACGGGATTGTATTGGCCGCTCCCGAAGAAGAACAGCTTGTTCTTCAGGATAGGGCCGCCAATGTTCCCGCCCAAGCGGTTATTGTCGTAACGCTGATTCGATGCAAAGCCATTGTTCTTCGTAGCCTGGTCCATGGCATTGAAGTTGCGGTTCTGCGAGTAGATGTACCCGGCGCCATGGAAAGAATTCGTTCCGCTCTTCAACACAAAGTTGAACTGGCCTCCAGAGGAGTGGCCGAATTCCGGCGAATACTGGTTTTGCAGCACCGTAAATTCCGCGATCGAGTCATTGGGTACGGGAACCAAGGGTCCAGTTACGCTCTTACTGTTATTGTCAATACCTTCAACGGTGAAATTGTTGTTGCGCGGACGCTGGCCGCCAATGCTGGGGCCCGAACCGGCACCAATCGCGCCACTGCTCGCCACACCGGAACTCAAGAGCGAAAGGTTAAGAATCCCGCTGGGGCCAAGCGTGGTGCTGGGAAGATCCGCGTTCATTTTCGGGTCGAAAGTAGTCGCCAGTGTCGAACTCGCCGTATCCAGCGCCTCCGCGACGCCGGATACCTCTACCGTGGTAATAGCGCCCCTGATCTCTAGAGTGATCGGCAGGGACTTTGTCATGTTGAGCTCGATGGCGTACCCATTGATGGTCGTAGTCGCAAGATTCGTAGCAGACGCCGAAATGTTATAAGTGCCAACCGCCATGTTGTTGAATCGGTATTCGCCGGCGTCATTGGCCGTTGTGCTGTACCTAGCACCGGTCTGCGTATTTACCGCCTCGACTGCTGCATGCGGCACGACAGCTCCGGTCTTGTCGAGAACTGTGCCCACCAAGTTGCCGCTGATAAGTTGGGCGCTGACTTGGCTGACTGCAACGAGCCCCAGCACGAGAACCATGAGGCTGAGCAACGTCAAAAAAATCCGATACCTCTTAATCACTGAAGCCTCCTAAATTTTCAAGAATTTCGACGAACCCCCACTACTGGACACTTATCTGGTAACGTTAGCGCCTATGGGTGCAATCTAAATTCCAAAGATTCCCGCCGTTGATGTAAACGTTAACAGGGACCAATTGGTGGGTTATCTATGCTTTACGCGAGTTCAGAACTTGTTTCTAAACTCTTCCCTAGTACTTCCATACCATGGACCATAGACCCTATGGAAACTAGAAGAACGAGCGAGGAGGTCAACTGTTTGTGGATTTTATGTATGAGAGCGCTGCCTCGATGCTTGCTCTTACAGTTTTTCTCTTACTGGAGCTACCGGGCCTGGAGACTCTGGGTTTTCCGCCAACGGTTAGAACAATGAGAGTAATCTGATGGTTCCTTCAGCAAAGGTTCGCTCGGGCGTGATGAGGCTAACAACGAGATAACCATCCCCGGGGAATTCGTAGAAGTGACCTGGATGGACAGAGACGCCCTTGACAGCCAAGAGTTCAATCGCCAGGTCTTCGTCGGAGCGCGTCGCGGGTACCCGCAGCACCGCGCTCCAGCCACCTTTTACGATTAGCCGGGAACAGGTCCTTTGCTTTGCCAACTGACGGTCGAGTTCAGCAAGATTTCGCCGCACGCGCGAGATCACCTGTTTTTGGAAAGTGTGGCGCTGTTCGAGAAACCTGGGTATCGCCAGTTGCACGGGCGCGTTAAGGGAGAGATAGGTGTCGGCAATTACCTCGAGACGCGCGAGTGCCTCCTTTTTCCATTCCTGCGGTCCGCCGGCGATCAACCAGGCGGCCTTCATCTGCGGCAGCCCGGAAATCTTCGACAGACCGCTTAGTGTAAATGTCGGCGCGCCGTGATTCGCAGCGAAGCTCGCCGGCCGATTTTCCTCAAGCAGGAAATCGAGGAACACTTCATCGGCGATAATGGCCATCTCGCGCGCGGAACAAATGGAATTCAGCTTTGCCATTTCCGCATGTTTTGTGAAATGTCCCGTCGGATTATTGGGGTGAACGACAATGACGCCGCGTGTGGACGGGGTGATGGCCCGCTCCAGCGCATGAAAATCGATCTGCCATCCGTGGTCGTAAAGCAGCGGATAGCGCACCAGGGTGACGTCTTGTATGTCCGCCAGAAAATCGAACAGCGGATAACTTGGTGAAGGTATCAGGACTTCATCGCCCGGGTCGCAGAGCGTTCGAAAAACATAGGAATACGCTTCGCTGGTACTGGTGGTGAGGAAAATATCCCCGGCCGAAACGTCCACTTGGTAATCGGCGTAATAGCCAGCGACCGCGCGACGAGCGGATTCCAGCCCCCTCGGATTGGCTTCATAGCAAAGCGCAGCGGAATTGCTCAACGCGTCCAGAATTGCGGAACTATCGTAGTCGAAACCGCATTCGGTAGGATTCGAAACAATCAGATCGAGCAACGGCTTCCCCGCCGCGCGATGCGCTACCAGCGCCTCGCTCAGCCGGTTGGGCGCCATATTCCAATTGGTGCGTTTTGCAAACATTTTTGAAGCCGCACCATTATAGGGGAATGGCCGCATTTCTAACGGCGTCCGCCGCGGCGGGCCTCAAGCCAGTTTGTAATCGGGCCCGGCCCGAAGCCAAAACCCAATTGTCGTATACTGGACGCGCCACAAAGCCATGACCTCTCAGCCTCAAACTTCCTTCCAACCTGAAACCGTGCCGCAGCTTGATATGTCCTCGCAGTACGCCGCGATCGGCGGTGAGATTCGAACGGCCGTCGAGCGCGTGATGGCATCGCAGCAATTTGTGCTGGGCCGCGAGGGCATGGCGCTGGAAGAAGAGCTCGCCAAGCTCTGCGGCGTCGCTCACGGCGTGGGCCTTGCTTCGGGAACGGACGCGCTGATTCTGGCATTGCGCGCGTGCGGCGTTCACGCTGGAGACGATGTGCTTCTGCCGCCGTTTACATTTGTGGCCACCGGAAGCGCCGTCAGCGCTCTCGGCGCGAAGCCGGTTTTCGTAGACATCCGGCCGGACACCTACAATATCAATCCGGCCGAATTGGAGCGCCGCGTGACGCCGCGGACGCGCGCCATCGTGGTCGTCCATCTCTACGGCCTCGCAGCGGATCTGGACCCTATCTTAGCCTTTGCGAAGTCACACAAACTTCCGGTAATTGAAGACAACGCCCAGGCCATCGGCGCGTCCCACAAAGGCCGGCGGACCGGTTCGCTCGGCGAGGCGGGGTGCGTCAGTTTTTATCCCACCAAGAATCTGGGCGCATACGGCGATGCGGGAATGGTACTGACGAATTCAGCGGAGCTCGCGGCGCGCATTCGATCGCTGCGGAATCACGGCCAGGCAGAAAAATATCTGAGCAGCGAGCCGGGTTGGAACAGCCGACTCGATGAAATCCAGGCGGCCATCCTGCGCGTAAAGCTGCGTCATCTTTCGAGTTGGCAGCGGGCCCGCCAATCGCACGCCGCGGAGTACCATCGGCTCCTTTCTGCCATCCCCGGTGTCATGCCGCCGCTCGCGCCCGAGGGCTTCGAACACGTCTACCACCAGTACACCATTCGCGTGGAGAAGCGTGACGCCCTCCAGCGCTATCTTGCGGACCGAAAAATCGAGAGCACGGTCTATTATCCTTACCCCTTACATCTGCAGCCACTGTACTCGGCGCTGGGTCACCAGGCAGGAGATTTCCCGCACGCGGAGCGAGCGGCGCAAGAAGTGCTTTCGCTGCCGATGTATCCTGAACTACGCAAAGAGCAGATCGCGCGAGTGGTGGAAGTCGTCGCCGAATTTCTGAAGTGTTGAATTTTGGAAAATTAGAATTTCACTTGCCCAGGTAAAGAAGGGCCAGCAGGAAAATCCAAAGTCCATCCATGAAATGCCAGTAGTAGGAAACGACCTCCGCGGCCGTGGGCAGCGCAATGCTGGTACCGTCGAATTTGCGAACCAAAACGTAAAACAGCGCGCCGATTCCACCGAGGAGATGCACGCCATGGGCGGCAGTGAAAATGTAGAAGAAACTGCTGGCAGGATTGCTGGCCATGAAGACGCCCTGAGCAACCAGTTGCCGCCATGCGACGAGCTGGCCAATCAAAAAAAGAGCGCCGAGCCCTGTCGTTACGGCCCACAGTTTGCGGAAGCCCGAAAGATCAAGCCCTGAGAGGGAACGCCGCGCGCGCTCCAGCGTGACGCTGCTGGCCACCAGCGCGAGCGTGTTGAGCCAGAGCACGGCGGGGAGATGCACGGGAATCCAGTCGCCGCTCGTGCCTCTGCGCACCAGGAAGGCGCTGGCGAGGGCCATGAAGAACATCAGAATGGAAACAATACCGAGAGTGATGCCGGTGTAGTAGCGATTCGGCGAGGGCGTACCGGGGCGGCGGCGCTTGTCGTCGTCCCCACCGCTTGGGGGCGGGGTGGGGCCGCCTCCTCCTCCTCCGACGTCGTCCACTACGAGTTCGACGTCCGGAAATGCGGTTGTGCCCGGCATGGTGATCTTCCCTATTCTACAGACTCGCGGGCCTTGGCACCTTGCTCCGGCGCAAGGTGCTGTGGCAGGAAATCTTCGGCCACGTCCGGCACGCTGAATTCGTAAGCCCCACGATACACCACCGGGTCGCTCGGGCCAAAATCGTCGGGGGGCGGCGGTGAGGGGACGCTCCATTCGAGAGTGGTGGCACGCCAGGGGTTGCGTTCTTCCGTCTTTTCGCCGCGGAACAGGCTCCATAGGAAATTGATGAGGAATAGTCCCTGAGCGAAAACCGTGAGGACAATCGCGACGGTGATGAAGGTGCGAATTGCGGAGCCGGCCGCGGCGACGAAAGCCACCGGAGTGCCCGGCGAAACTCGTGAATGGGCGATCAGCCCAAGCCAGTGCATGGGCATGAAGACACAGTAGACGCCGGCGAAGGTAATCCAGAAGTGGAGTTTGCCAAGGGGCTCGTTCAGGCGGCGGCCAAAAAGTTTGGGGAACCAGAAGAACAATGCGCCAAGAATGGCGAAGGTGGCCGCGACGCCCATGACCAGATGGAAGTGGCCGGTGACAAAATCGTCGCTAACGGCAGCAGACGCGAGATCGTGGCGGGCGAGGAAAATCCCGGAGAGTCCGCCGGAGAGAAACAGTGAAATGAAGCCGAGCGCGAAAAGCATTGCGGTGTTGAGCTGCATGCGCGCGTTCCAAAGTGTGCCCAGCCAACTGACCATGAGAATCGTGGCGGGCAGTCCTAGGGAAGAAGCCAGAAGCGAAAAACCGAGGGGAGAAAAGGGGTTCAGGCCGCTCGAGAACATGTGCTGGCCCCACACGCAAAAACCGAAGAGGCCCACGCCGCACAGCGCCAGAACAACGAGGCGTTCCTGCCAGACCGACTTGCGGGAAAACGTGGAAATCAGATGCGTGATCAGGCCGAAGGACGGGAGCATGGCCACGTAGACTTCGGCTTGGGCGAAAAACCAAAAGAGCCGCTGCCAAAGGACTGGAACAGCGCCGGTGACTACGCCGGCCTGCTGCATGGCAGGAAAATGAAATGGGGGAAAAAAGTGCGTGTTCAATAGGCGATCCGAGAGCAAGCAGACGCAGGCTGCCAGGAGAATGCTGAAAATCAACATTCCCAGGATGGCATTGATGAACCAGGCCCACACGGTCAAGGGGAGCCGGGGCAGCGTCATGCCTTTGACGCGCAGATCGATGGTGGTGACACTGAAATTGAGTGCGTTGAGGAGGGACGCAGCGCAGAAGAGGGCAACGCCCACAATCCAGAGCGCGATCCCGGATTGCGGGGAAATCAAAAACGCACCTGTCAGGCCTACGAACGAGGCCATCGTGACCCACAAGGCCAGGAGGTTCAGTGCCGGGAAGGCCATTTCGCGTGCGCCAATCTGCAGAGGCAAGAAGTAGTTTCCAAAGCCGGCCTGGGGCGCGGCAGTCAGGACCAGAAAGACCATCAGCGAACCGTGAAGCGTGGTGAGAGCTGCAAAACGATCCGGGGAGTTGCCGAGGCTGGAGAGGAACGGGAGATGCACGCTCGGCCACACCAGCTGGATACGCATGAGCAGCGACATGGCCATGCCGAGGAAAACGCTGAAGAGTGCGAGCCAAAGGTATTGGAGGCCAATGGTCTTGTGGCGAGTGCTGAAAAGACAGCGGGTCAGAAGCCCTCCCTGAGATGAATCCGGGTAACTTGCTCCGCTGTCGTAGTTGGCCATGCCAGTCTTGGAAAGAGCCTCGCCCGCCCGATAAAGAACCAGGGTCGCCGGGCGCGGGATAAATAGAATACAACGGCGAGGAAAAGGCAAGGGCATGGAAGAGTGGTGAGCGACGAGTCCGCTGGCGGCAATCACTGCAGGTTCTGAAGGATTCGAAGCTTCCAGGAAATTGATAGCGAATTTACCTGCACAATTTGGGGATTCACAACATTTCAATCAATGGCAGCGCAAGAAGGGGACGCTGGAGCAGGGTGTTCCGGAGCTAGGGCGCGGCAACGCGGTTGAGGTAGAAGCGGAAGAAGGCGTCAGGATTGGAATCGAGACAAACCTGGGCGTTGGGAGGCCCTGGTTCGGGGCGAGTAAAACCTTTGTCGTCCACGCGAATGTGCATGGGTTGGACGGGGCAGAGGCTGGGATTGACGAGGAAGGCGATGGTCATGGGATCGAAGAGGGTTGGCGTTTTCTGGCCCCATTGGTGGTAGAGCAGCGTGAGGGCGTCGGTGAGCGGTGTGCCTTGGCCGAAGAGGAAGGCGCGCTTGACCTCGTCGAGCTTCAGTTGGGTGGCGTCAAGCGGCATAACGAAGAGGGGCACTTCCGCGGCGAAGAGTTTCTGGGCAGAAGGAATGTCATTCATGATGTTCCATTCTGGTTGTGGGCCTTGGGGAGGTCCGAAGCCGAGGTCGCCGTAGCCGCGCTTTATGGAACCGCCCATGAGGATGACGCGCTTGAGCTTTCGGAAGGTGGAAGAGTCCTTGTCGATGGCGGCGCCAACGTTCATCAGCGGGCCGATGGCGATCAGCGTGATTTGGCCTGGGTAGCGGTGAGTCTGTTCGAGAAGGAAGGCAACGGCATCGAGGTGAGAAGGCTTGGCAAAGTGGCCTCCTTCGGCGTAGCGCCGCTGAGTGAGCGTGGTCTTGGCCGGGGAGGAAGCGCCGGCGGCTACGGGTATCTCCGGGCGACCGGCTTCGGCAAGGAAGCGGTCTAGGAGCTTGGCGCGGGTTTCGGTGTCTCCGAACGTGGCAGTGATGCCGAGGATTTGCAATTCGGGACTGCGCAAGGCGAGCGCGAGGGCGAAGGCGTCGTCGATGTCGTCGCCGATGTCGGTGTCGAGGATTACTTTTTCGGGGAGTGCGGGAGTCGGAGGGGATTGGCCGTGGCCGAGGGGCGCGAGCATCAGGATTGCACAACACAAGATACTGGTCATGGTCGCTGCGAGTTTAGACATTGCAATGGCTTGCGCTTCGCCGGGTGCGGTTCGGACTACGACGGCTTAAACGCCAGGAGTTTAACACGAGTTGACATCCTTCCCCCGCATGAACGAGGGAGCCGTCGATGCAGATGGGCCTGTACGTACACCAGCTGGGAGATAAGTGAGGCCTTCGGCTCGGTTCGCCTCGTCTCGCTCGCTTTGCAGATGGATTTGCTTGGAGTGCAGGTTGGGAATCCAGAGAAAATAAAGCAGAAGAGCTCTCCGGCCTCGCGCAGGGCAAAATTTCGCTTTCTGGAAAATTTTGGTGCGGTCGAGAGGACTCGAACCTCCACGCCTTGCGGCGCTAGCACCTCAAGCTAGTGCGTCTGCCAGTTCCGCCACGACCGCGATGACCTCCCATCGTAAAGGCAACGGTGCAGAGTGTCAAATCACCGGTTCGAAAACGCAATTTCGAACCAGCTATGGTTTTTTCGGTTGCGCGGGAGCTGGCTGCGAAGCGGCCGGAGGCTGGGAAACAGGTTGCGAGTTGGACTGCGGCGCCGATGGCGCCGTCGCCGGTGTGGTCGCTGGCGTTGTTGCCGGTCTGCTGCCAGGTGTTCCCGGCACCGGTTTTGGCGCGGGTTTCGAAACCTTTTCAAGGATCGAGCTGCCTTGCCCAACGGCCCTGTCCGTGCGCAGCACCATGGCCATCGCGCACAGCATGAACATCACGGCGCACCAAGTCGTGGCTTTCGAGAGAACGTTGGCCGCGCCACGCGGACCGAAGGCCGTCTGACTGCCTGCGCCGCCGAATGCGCCGGCGAGGTCCGCGGCCTTGCCGCTCTGGAGCAGCACCACGATGATCAACACAAGACAATTTAGAATGAAAAAGCCGCTGAGCAGCCAAGCAGCGAATCGGAAGCCGATGACAACGATCCCCACGCCAATCAGCAGGGCGACTCCCCACTTGACAAATATTTTTGTATCCATACCTACCCTCTATCAAGAAATCAAGAAATACCGCGCGGTGCGGGGGCGCTACGCGAAATTCACGAGCGCAGCGAACGACTCCGGGTCAAGGCTCGCTCCACCCACAAGTGCGCCATCCAATTCTTCCTGCGCCATCAACCCCCGAATATTGTCGGGCTTGACGCTGCCGCCATAGAGAATCCGGAGGGCGGAGGCATGGCGGATGGAGAACTTCTCCCCCGCGCATCGCCGGAGAAACCTATGAGCTGCGGCGGCAATTTCCGGTGTCGCGGTGCGGCCCGTGCCGATGGCCCAGACCGGTTCGTATGCCATCAGAATACGGGAGAACTCCTCTGGGGTCAACGCGCACGGGCCGCCGCTGAATTGCCGGCTGAGAACCTCTTCGGTAAGGCCAGCGTCACGGTCTTCTTGCGTTTCTCCGAGGCAGACGATGGGAGTGAGGCCGCTCGCCAGCGCCATCAAGGTCTTCTTGGCAACATTGTCATCCGTCTCACGAAAAAGCTGGCGGCGCTCGGAGTGGCCGATGATCACGTAGCGGCAGCCGGCCTCGGCAAGCATGGGAGCGGAAACCTCGCCGGTGAATGCTCCTTCCTGGCTCCAGGAGACGTTTTGGCCAGCGATGGCGATGCTGGAGCCCTTCACGGCCTCGACCGCAGTCGATATTGCCGTGAACGGCGGCGCGACGACCATGTCGCAGGGCTTTGCGCCGGCAACGAGCGGAAGGAATGAGGAGAAAAACGCGCGAGTGTCCGTGAGCGTTTTGTACATTTTCCAGTTGCCGGCGATTACGCGGCGTCGCATGCGAGACTCCTGAGTGAAGGATCGGAAAAGATAAATATAACGCAGAGACGCTTGGTTCGCAGAGCAGCGCGAAGAGTCTGTGGGCTCACTTGGTGGTTAGGGCTTCGACGCCGGGGAGTTTGCGTCCGCCCAGGAATTCGAGGGAGGCGCCGCCGCCGGTGGAGATGTGTGAGATTTTGTCGGCGACACCGGATTGATGGACCGCAGCGACGGAATCACCGCCGCCGACGATGGAGGTGGCGCCGGCGCTGGTGGCTGCGGCGACGGCTTTGGCCACTTCCAGAGTACCTTTGGAGAAAGCAGGCATTTCGAACACACCCATGGGACCATTCCAGACGATGGTCTTGGCCGAAGCAATTTTCTGGCGATAGGTGTCGATGGTCTTGGGACCGATGTCGAGCCCCATCCAGCCATCCGGGGTGGCCGAAACCGGCAGCGTCTGTGTGGCCGTGCCTGGATTGAATTCGGCGCCGACGACGTGATCGACGGGAAGAAGCAGAGCGAATTTCTTCTGCTGGGCTTCGGCGCGGAGCCGCTTGGCGAGCTCCAGCTTGTCGTCTTCCACGAGCGACTTCCCGATGGGCTGACCTTCGGCTTTGAGGAAGGTATAGGCCATGCCACCGCCAATGAGCATGGCGTCGGCGATGTTCATCAGGTTTTCGACCACTTCGATCTTGTCGCTAACTTTGGCGCCGCCAAGAATGGCAACAAAGGGGCGCGCGGGATTGGTGACCGCTTCGCCGAGGTAGGCCAGCTCTTTTTCCATGAGCAGGCCAGCGGCGGATCGCTGGACGAAGCGCGTGATGCCAACCACGGAAGCATGGGCGCGGTGCGCGGAGCCGAACGCATCACAGACGAAAAGGCCGTCCGAGAGAGTCGCGAGCTGTTTAGAAAAAGCCTCATCGTTCTTTTCTTCCTCGGGATGGAAGCGGACGTTTTCGAGCAGGAGAATACCGCCTTCGGCGAGTGATTTGCTCTTCGACTCAGGAACGGGACCGACACAGTCTGAGGAAAACCGAACGGGCCGGCCGATGAGTTCTTCGAGCTTCTTGGAGACCGCCAGGAGCGAGCACTTCGGATCTGGTCCGCCCTTAGGGCGGCCGAGATGGGAAGCGAGGACGAGGCGACCGCCTTTCTGAATGGCGAGGCGGAGTGTGGGGAGCGATTCGCGAATGCGAGTGTCGTCAGCGACCACGCCGTCTTTTAGCGGAACGTTGAAGTCCACGCGAATGAAGACACGCTTTCCGCGAAGATCAAGATCGGTGATGGTGAGCTTGTTCATGATTGAAATTGTCAGTCTTAGTCAGAGGAGAAACATGCCAAGAGTTTCTTCTGCTCTTACAGTCAACTGTAAGCAGATAACAGAGAACCTTCCTCAGAGTTTGGAGGCCAAGAGCTTGATCAGGTCGCGACAACGGCAGGAGTAGCCCCACTCATTGTCGTACCAGGCCAGAACTTTCACGCAGCGGTCGCCCACGACCTTGGTGTATTCGGCATCAACGATAGACGAATTTGAATTGCCCTTGAAGTCGGCGGAAACGAGTTCTTCCTCGGTGTAGCCAAGGATGCCCTTCATCGGGCCGTTGGCCGCAGCTTTTAGGGCCGCGTTGACGGCCTCTTTGGTAGCGGGCTTTTCGACGAATACGGTCAGGTCAACGACGCTGACGTTGGGCGTGGGCACGCGCATGGCGTAGCCGTCGAGCTTGCCCTTCAGTTCGGGGATGACAAGATGTAAGGCTTTAGCTGCGCCGGTGGAGCTGGGAATCATGTTGATCGCGGCGGCACGCGCGCGGCGCAGATCCTTGTGCGGAAGGTCGAGCAGCTTCTGATCGTTGGTGTAGGAGTGGATGGTGGTCATGGTGCCGCTATTGATCCCGAAGGTCTCCTGGAGAACCTTGGCTACAGGTGCGAGGCAGTTGGTAGTGCAAGAAGCGTTGGAAATGACGTGGTGGGCGGCAGGATTGTAGGTCTTGTCGTTCACCCCGAGGACGAAGGTCGCATCCGGGCCGTCGGCGGGCGCGGAGATGATCACCTTTTTCACCGGCGGGCGGAGATGCTTTTTGGCGTCAATACCCTTGGTGAAGAGACCGGTCGATTCGACCACGATATCCGCGCCGACAGAAGCCCAATCGATCTCGGCGGGATCCTTGGTTTTGAAGACCTTAAAACTCTTCCCTTGCACGGCGATAGTGTCCTCGGTATGGGTGACCGTGTGTGGCAGATTGCCGAGGACGGAATCGTACTTCAAAAGGTGCGCGAGGGTCTTCGCGTCGGTAACGTCGTTGACGGCGACGAACTGAATGTCCCGGTCGTCAAGCGCGGTGCGCATGATGTTGCGACCGATGCGGCCGAAGCCATTGATACCGACTTTAATGGGCATTACTTCCTCCGATGAGGTGTCCGAAATTGCGGCCTTACAGGAGCGCTTGACGGCCGCAGGTGAACAGAAAATGCTATGAGTTGCGCAGACAAAAGTCAACGCGCGCGCGGAGAATCTGGCCCGCTATAATAGCGCCGATGAACGACTGGTCACCTGCGTCCATCCTGCGTCGGCTGTTCGCTTCGGAACGAGGTGCCTCAGACCACCTGCTTCCCCGCTGGATTTTCTTACGGGCCCTGGGGCTCATTTATTACTCCGCATTTTTCTCCCTGGTCTTTCAAATCCGCGGATTGATTGGGCCGCACGGGATTCTCCCCGCCGGGGAATACCTGCGGGCTTTGGCGGAGCGATTCGGGCAGGCATGCTACTGGTATGCGCCGACGCTGCTGTGGCTTTCGAGCAGTTCGCACATGGTCACGGGAATTTGCTGGGCAGGTATGATCGCCTCGCTGTTGCTGGTCTTGAACGTCTGGCCACGCGGCATGCTTGCGGTTTGTTTCGTGTGCTTCCTCTCGTTCGTGAGCGCGGCCCAGGATTTTTCTGCTTATCAATCGGACGGAATGTTGTTGGAGGCGGGATTCATCTCCATGTTTTTCGCTCCGTCGGGGTGGCGCCCGGAATGGGGTGAAGAAAGCCGGCCATCGCGTGCGAGCTTATTTCTGCTGGTGTGGGAATGCTTCCGCATCTATTTCGAATCAGGCATGGCGAAGATCTTGGGCGGCGACCCGCAATGGCGGAACTTCACCGCGCTCGACGAGTATTACCAGAACGGCCCGCTGCCGACATGGATCGGATGGTACATGCAGCACCTCCCGCATTGGTTCCATGCAGCGACGGCGTTTGGAACGCTGGCTGTGGAACTGGCGCTAGCCTGGACGATGTTCCTGCCGCGGCGCATTCGAATCCTGTGTTTTCTCATCATAACGCCTTGGCAGATCGGCATCATCCTCTCCGCGAACTACACGTTTCTGAATTATCTTGTTCTTGCACTGGGGTTTCTGCTGCTCGATGACCAGTTTCT
Organism: Acidobacteriota bacterium; assembly: GCA_003225295.1. Lineage (GTDB taxonomy): Bacteria > Acidobacteriota > Terriglobia > Acidiferrales > UBA7541 > Acidiferrum. Next base: position 148,527 of record QHYZ01000054.1, read on the forward strand.
GCTGCGTTTCTTGCCGCGTTTCTTGAAAAAGAGTTACCTTGCCACAAAAGAAGCCAAACCTCTTGCCTTGCCGACTCTCGAAGACAAATGGCGAAAGAAACTTCGCCAGCAACTTTCTGCACTAAGGCTCGCCGTGACGGCGGTGCTGCTCACGTGGATTTTCTATGCCACGCTCGCGCAAATGGTGTGGATGGTCAAGCCGTGGCCGCTTCCGACCATGCCCGTGTCGGTGCTGGAGCCGTTTCGCATCGCGAACCGCTATGGGCTGTTTGCGGTGATGACGCGCGGCCGCTATGAAATCGACTTCCAGGGCTCGGACGATGGACAAAACTGGTTCGCTTACCCATTTCGATTCAAACCGCAGGACCCCGCGAAGCCGCCGGGCATTTACGCTCCGTATCAGCCGCGGTTCGATTGGAATTTGTGGTTCGCGTCGCTGAGTTCGTGGCGACAGGAGCCGATCGTGGTGCGCACGGAGCAGGGCTTGCTTCGGGGCGATGCGGAGGTGCTGCTGCTTTTTTCGGGGAATCCCTTCCCGCACGCTGCGCCGCGGCAAGTTCGTTGTGTGGTGTGGCAATACTGGTTTACGACGCCAGCGGAAAAGCGTTCACAAGGAAGGTGGTGGCGAAGGCAGCTTCTGGGCCTGTACGCCCCTACGCTGGAGCGCCAATCCGACGGCAGAATTGTCGTGCTTCAGTGGCCCCCCGCGATGGAACCGCACGAGTAGCCTGAATCTCTACTGGGCTGCCGGGAGGAGGGACAAGAACCAGAACTGGCCATCTTGGTCGAGCAATCGAAGATGCCAACCATCGGTCACCAGCGAACCTGGTGACTGAGCGTTAGGAGCGCGTCCGACTGGCGCCGCCTCGGAATCAGCATGTCCAGACCTGGACTACTGGGGGAACTGCTTGATACTGGTGACGCGGTCGCCCAGGAAGCGGACGAACACCGTCTTCGACGGCGGCTGGCCGTAGATCCAGTCTTCAATATCGTTGCCGTCGGAGTCGCGCTCGCGTACTTTGTGGTCGGGCTTCCCGATAGCCGCAACAAGCTCCTCGCGGTCCATACCTAACACGGGCCGGCGGTCCTGAATGGCCTTTTTCATTTCCGGCGGCAGCGTGTCGAACCATTGCACAGCAGCGGAACGCTCTTTCGAGAAATTCAAGAAAGGCGAAAGGAGCTGCTTTAATTCGTCGGGGTTGAGATCCGGAAGCGGTTTGTTGAATTCCAGGAAGATGGTGCTACCCATACCAGGCTGTATCCCCGGCGGGCCCTGATCTTGCGTCGAGGTGGTCTGCATCGGGGGATAACCGCCTCCCATGCCGAACTGAATATGATCGCGCCAGCGCCTCTTGCCGCGCCCGCCGCCGTTCAAATCGACAATGATCTGATGGTCGCGGAACTCCAGCTTGGTAATCTGTACGTTATCGCCAGTACTCACGGCCGAGCCATGTGTGGCGACGGCGCGATCGAGCATCTCCGTTTCCAGCGGCTTGCCCACGCTGACATGAAATCCTTCTTTGCCGGCGGGCAGCGGTTTGATCGCCTTGGCAAATTCACCGGAGACATAGCGGATCAGGGCCAGCTTCGAATTCTCCTGGAGCGTGGTGTTCTTCGAAGGGGATGCGATTTTCGATGGGGACTGGCTTTGGGACTGCGTGTTGTCCGAGGATGCAGCGGCGTTCGGGAAGAGGGGAATCTCTTCAGACGAAGGAAAGTCCAGCGCGGCGTTGGTGGGCGGACGAAGGCTGTTGACCCGCGGGATGTCCGCGTCAGCCAAGAGCAAAAACGCCAGAGGCATGGCAAACCAGTTCGACATAAGCACTACGGACCCCCACGTGGCTGGGGCCCATCTTCCCTATTCTACGATGCCGCGGAGCCGCTGAACAGGTGCCTCGCTCGGGGGAGGACAACTCTCTCTTAGCCCTGCTATCTTTCTTGTGAGTGAAAATGAGTATTCACCCACGGCAAAGTTCCTGGTTCGACCAGGCCG
>QHYZ01000017.1 GCA_003225295.1 Acidobacteriota bacterium
ATTACCCTAGACGGGGCACACGGATACGCGCCATTGCCTACAAAAAACATGGTTGCGGTGCTTTCCACTTCAGCGCTGTAGACGCCGACTCGATGCGGGCGGAATGCTAGCGCGGTCTGGGCGAGCAGAAAACAGGCCGCGCGATTTGGATCGGGTTGACTTGACGCGCAAGCGGTTAGAGATGTGGGGGCTAACCGCGAGGATACCCCCAATCGACTTCTACGGCCGCAAGTGGGCTACGCTGCAGTCTTTCTTTATTGTGGCCTCCCCACTCTGACAACTTTGTCGGGCTGCGGTGGCGGAGGAAGTAGCATAGTGGAGCAAGAGCGGCCATCAGGCACACGTGCGGCGGATGCTGCACGAATGCCCGCAACCCTGCTTCGTCCTTCCAATCCGGAGAGCGTCGATGATTGTGGCGCGGTGACCTACGAGTTCTCGGTCCAAATCGGACCAGCTGTCGAGCCATTCCCGGTAGCTTATCGCCCCAAAGCCGACCTCGGCTCCCATTGACCGCGGCGGCGAAACGGGTAATCTCGGCGCGGTGACTCCGTCTCCTTCCATCATCGATTGGCCGTTCGGCGTATTCTGTTATTCTGTGGGTTCGGCAAACTGATAGACGAGGTAAGGCCGCTTCGCTTTCCGGCGGCCTTCTGTCGCCAAACCGAAGGCATGTCTGGCCGAGACCTCGAGGCATTCATCGAAAGCTACTACAATCGATGCCGGCTAGACCATAGAATTGACAGAAGCAGGTGCGCTACCGTGCACGAACCGTGCATTTATGAATCAAATTGAGGCCCTTGGAGTTAGCTTTGAACGAGAAGCAGGTTCCCCAGTTTGTTGGAAACAATAGAAATTCAAGCAGCAAATGGAGTGCTTAGAATGAATTCTCGTGCTTGCAAAGCAGGTGCTCTCCCAGCTGAGCTACACGCCCATCCTTGTAACCGTTTTATTCTAAAACACTTTCGAGCGCGCCGCACTTAATTCCCATCAGAATAGACACAAAACAGTGCACCTGCTCAAGTAGTCTCCCACACGCGCTACCCCGCCCCGCGGTGTGACCGTTTCCGGCTGGGGCGGGAATCAGGAGCACACCGTGACAAAAATGGCGTTGCGATGCCGTCTCTCAGGCGCAACCTGGCGCAACCTTCTTGTATTACAGCCCGTAATACATTAAGCTAACACTCCGAGGCAATGTTATGCCATCTCCAGTGACATTGAGGGTGGATAAGGAAACCAGACAGCGTATCGCCCGCATCGCGCGCCGCAAGCAAGTGTCCGCGTCGGAGGTGATTCGCCAGGCGATCGAGACATGGATCGAAGAGCAGGAACCAACTGGATCGCCTTATGAAATGGTTTCGGATTTGATCGGAATTGTCCACGGCGGAAACCGAAAACGCTCGGCGGGAGCGGGCCGTCAGTTCGCCGTCCTGCTAAAGAGCCGACGGGGCTCTCAGTGATCTTGGTGGATGCGGGGCCCCTCGTGGCTCTCGTGGACGCAGATGACCAATACCATGAGCAATGTGTGTCGACTCTGAAGAGTTTGCAGGAACCTTTGGCAACGGTGTGGCCGCCGCTGACCGAAGCGATGTACCTGTTAAACGATCTGCCGGCGGCCCAGGAAGCTTTATGGGAGATGTTGGTGAGGAAGGCGCTGGGGCTGCTGCCGCTTGGCTTGGTCGATTTGCCTCGCATCCGTGAACTTCTGCGGAAATATGCCGATCGTCCGATGGATCTTGCCGACGCAGCGCTTATCCGGATTGCCGAACGAGAAGGTATGCGCAAAATATTCACCGTGGACAAGAGGGACTTCGCTGTCTACAGAATTCATGGCCGGATCCGTCCCTCAATCATCCCTTGATCCGCGTACCTGAATTAAAAAGAGGGAGGAGAGGTGTCTGTCGCTTGATGCACAAAGGTAGGGTCGTAGGAAGGTCCTCTACCTTCGAAAATCTGCCCAAACGAAAACAAGCCGGCCTGAATGTGAGGGGCGGAGGCTGGGCAATCCGATGTGTGGTTCTTCGCTGCAAAGGGCACATGGGAATGAAGCTGAGAAACCAGGTTGTTCCGACTGCCTTGCGGTTTGACTGCCGGTGGATTGGGCAGCCCGTCGAGAGATGCCCCAACAATCAGCAGGCACAACAAACATGCCGCGATTTGGGCTCTCATAGTCTTGTAGCCCTGTGCATTGATCCGTCGCGAAAGTGTATTGCTTATGGCCATTGGCCCAGTCAGCAAAGGCATCCCCTGTTCCTACGATGCCACAAACTCTATGGCAGATAGCTTGCGCCCAGAAGGGATTCATGTACAGCGAAATAGCAATCGGCCCCGCAGACCAGCCGCTGCGGTGGTGGTTAGTTGGTCGAGACAGCGAGGAGAGGAGGGTCAAGCCAAACCTCGCTAGAGACCATAGGAACTAGATGTGGCTAGCGATGATTTTGGCCTGGCTTTCGCCTCTTCTTCGTTGTGGGAAAAATCGTAGGGACTCCATGGGCGCGCTCCTCTCCTCAGAATTACTCCGAACCTCTCCAACTATCCCGCGTTGGACGTATCTCCCGCCCATTTTTTCATCGCTCTGTCCAGGCCCTGATTGACCAGTGGGTCGAACTGCGGATCGCTCGTGTCGCACGGCTCTTTTCATTTGACAAAAGGTAGAGGATAGGTAGACTCGGCACTATCGCCACCTGGGCAATCGGAGATGAGTTACTGCGGTCGCAGGTAGCTAGTCTAACTTTGGAGTTTCGAGATTCCGCAAGTTCTCGCTGCAGAGATTGCGCTTTTCCGAATTACTCCATATTTAAGCACCTACATGGAGGTCCCCAAATGAGTCAGGGACACGGCACACCTATCCGTGGATTGATGTCTGCCAAGAGTTCACCTTTGTTTCAAGGACGTTTTGGGCGATTGTTTCGCTCACTTGCCCCGGCCAAATTCGGCGTCACCGAGGACGAGAATGTGGCCAACCTTACAAAGCTAGGGCAGGCAATGTCGGCTGGGTTTGATCCGCCGAAAGATGGAAAGGACGAAGAAGAGAGCGGAATTCCATCACTCTATACGTACTTGGGCCAATTCATCGATCACGACATAACGTTTGACCCCGCGAGCAGCTGCAAAAACAGGACGATCCGGATGCGTTAACGGATTTTCGTACCCCTGCTTTTGATTTGGACAATGTCTACGGACGGGGACCGGATGATCAACCTTATCTATACGACGGTGGGAATGCTTTTCTTCTTGGAAGTCCCATAAAGGGTGGCGGTGACCCCCATGCGACGGACCTACCGCGCAATAATGCAAATCCCAGCAGGGCTCTCATCGGAGATCCTCGAAATGATGAGAACACTATTGTCTCTCAACTCCAAGGGCTCTTCCTGCGCTTCCACAATCGTACTCTTGCCGACAATCCCGGTTTGCCGTTTGAGGATATTCAAAAGTTAGTTCGCTTCCACTATCAGTACGTGGTCCTCAACGATTTCTTGCCACGGATCATTCGTTCGTCTGTCCTTAACGACCTGAAAACTGACGGACATTACGATCAGAGCAAACTCAAATTCTTTCACTGGAAGAACGAGCCATTTCTGCCGGTGGAGTTCTCGGTTGCTGGGTACCGACTGGGCCACTCTATGATTCGGCCAGACTATCGTCTGAACGACTCTGTTCTTCTGCCCATTTTCCCGGTCGGCGCCCCGCCCGCGCCAGCGCCGGGATTCCCCGAAGGGCTGACCGGGTTCCGCGCGATGAACCCGGCCTGGGGCATTGATTGGGGACGTTTCATCGATATTGATGTGCGTACTTACGATGGCAGTGCCGATGACAATAAAAAGAGGCTTCAGTTCGCTTATAGGATCGACACATCCGTGGCGAATCCGCTCTCGAACCTCCCGCTCTCGGTTGCGAGCAATCCTTCCTCCCTCCCTGCTCGGAATCTATTGCGTGGTTGGCGCATGGACCTTCCATCGGCCCAACATGTTGCCAAGGCCATGGGCGTGGAGCCCTTGGAAGACGAAGAAATCCTCATTGGTAAGGGAGTCGACCAGCCGGCGGCGGGCGAAAAACCAGTCAGTATCACGACCATAAGCAAGGCGTTTTCGAACAACTGTCCGCTCTGGGTCTATGTTCTGGCGGAAGCGATGAAGAAGCAAGAGGCTGTCAGGATTCCTGTGAAAGAGAATGTTTCAATTACAACGCCCAAGCTGGGGCAGGTCGGTGGCCGTATCGTGGCAGAGGTATTCCTCGGTCTCATGTTTGGCGACAACCACTCTCTGTTGAGCCTGGCGCCCAACTGGTATCCAGAGGGTAGCCCAAATTACGCGCTCAAAGATTTCGTGAAGTATGCGCTTGGAATGAAGACAGAAACTAAGGTCCGCAAACAGTCTGTATAGCCGGACCGCAGGTGGTCACAGTGGGTCCGGTCCTCGCTCGATGAGTTCGTGCGCCGCGCTCAACGCCGCACGCCCCCGCCGAGAATGACCACGCGCTTGGCCATGCCCAGCTACTCTATCCGTACGGCCACTCTCCTTCAACCCGGAACATTCTCAGCACTACCCTTGATGAGCGCGTCTGGCAAGCATTCTTGAGCACGTTTAGATAGAAACCGTTATTTTTTTCTGCTTGAATGAAACGTCGGCAGTTTGATCTGCACTACATGTCGATACCGCGGTTGGTTTCACTCTAGCGCCGGGAAATTCATGGAAGGCTCGAGAGCAACGACGCTTTGGGTTTGAGGAAACCAATGGTGCAAGCGTCAGTTGTTCAGTTCATCGCAAATACCGTTGACTTCAAATACCAATGTCCATAGTATTACCCCTCGGCTTCCGGCCAACCTCAGAGCAATGTGTCAAGTGACCTTGATGAATCACGCAGATGCCATATGGACTACTTTGAAAGATTCTTTGGGATCTCACCCGATGGCGGGAGCGGTAGCCTTGAAGCTGCCTGCATTTCGGCGCTTCTTCTGATTTTACTGGCTCCGCTTGTGATGCCAAGGATTTTAGGCTTCTTAAGACGCTCTCGGCAAGCAGTGCAGCGATCCTAGCCCGGAACGAAAAGCATTGCCATTGGACCAAGGAGGGGACGATGCCCAATACTTCCAGTCCTGAAGATTTGGCTGATAAGGCAAGATTCGTCTTCCGCGGCAAAGTAGAGAAGCTGAATGCCGCGACTCTACCTGAGGTTCGCGATACCTCGAAGACTGCCGTGGTCCGCGTAGAAGAAACGATTCAGTCTCCAAAGGCATTGAGCCACTACACCGGACACAGCATTACCGTCCAGTTCGCTAATCCGGCTGAGGTGAAGGTCGGAGACGAAGCGGTTTTTTTCACCGACGCCTGGCTGTTTGGCAATGAAGGCATCGCGGTTCGATCCCTCGGCCATCACCCGCCGGGCCCTCAAACAGCAGCGTTGCGTCCTTCGGAAGAGGACCCAATTACCCATTTGGAGGACCGCGACACTCGGAAGCACTACGACGGAGCCGACATGGTTGTGTCTGGAAGAATCGTCAGCGTTCGTCTTTTCGGCGATCCCAAAGCGGGTCCTTCCACTCGCGAACATGATCCCGACTGGCGAGAGGCTGTTGTTGACATCGATCAGGTCCACAAAGGGGACCGGGGGAAAAAGGAGATTGTTGTGCGGTTTCCGGCAAGCCAAGACCGAATGTGGCACAAAGCGCCGAAGCTTGAGGTTGGTCAGAGTGGCTACTTCCTTCTCCACGGCGGATTCAATACAACGGGCACTGAAGCTCGCGCTGTACCGGTGGGCGCAACTCCTGACTTCTATATCGTCTTGCATCCCGAAGATTTCGAACTAGGGGATCACCCTGGCCAAATCCAGAAACTTCTCAGTCGAATACCTGGAACTGGGACCCGTTAAGTCTCGGAATCGGACGAGTGCGACATAGGGGGCTAGTCCCATGCCTGCGAATGTGATGGTTGTAAATCTTATCCCAAGATCCTTGAGCGGCGAGAGCAACCCGGACAGCGAGCCAAACCTTGCTGTGAATCCTGCAAATCCCCAACTGATGGTCGCATCTGCCTTCACCCCGAATCCCGGAGGATCAGGGGATGCACCAATCTATGTTTCGACGGATGGAGGTAATACCTGGTCTTTACATGCGATTGTGCCGAGCGACCAGATGACCGCAGATATTACTTTGCGATTCGGCAGCTCGAGCAACAATCTTTACGCCGGGATCATCCGAACGCCAATTGTTTCGAATGCACCAAGGCTAAACATTTTGCGGACGAACAACGTCTTAAGCGGTTTGCCAATGGATGTACTCGTTGACCGTACTGGTCAGGGAGTGGACCAGCCGTACATTCAAGCGGCCACTGTGCCGGATGGCAAAGGCGGGTCCGTGGACGTCGTCGTTTGCGGGGATAACGATTTCAATCACCAGCCGCAATCTGCCACGATGGATGTATCGGGAAACGCAGGTACTGCCCGGGCTCCATTTAAGAACAGCGTTGTTGACGTGCGCCCGGCCGCTGGCGGGGATGCCCCCTCGATCCGTCCGGCGATTCATTCGGACGGTACCGTGTACGGTGCATTTCTGCGCAGGGTTAGCGGGACGACGAATAGCAATCTGCGCTATGACGTGGTTGTCGTCCGCGACGACAAGCTCGCCGGCAGCAATCCGGCATTCGCAGCGCTTACCGATCCGACAGACGGTCTTGTGGGAACACGCGTAGCCCAGAATCGGTTGATTCCGTTCTTAAACCAGCCCGTCTTTGGGCAAGAGCGTATTGGGAGCACTCTTACGATTGCGGTTGATCCCAGGAGCGGACAAAGTGGCACGGTCTTTCTTGCTTGGGCCGACCGCGTAGGAAAGACCGACTACACAATCCATCTCGTCAAGTCCGTGGATCGCGGCAAAACCTGGTCGAAGGCCGATTTGCTGACCGTCACAAACGCAACAAACCCAGCAGTGGCGATTAATAGCAGTGGTGTGGTGGGCTTCGTATATCAGCAACTGACGGGGCCGTTCAAACCAAACCATGTGAGCGCGGCAAACCGCTGGGTAACACATTTCCAAACGTCAAAAGATGGCGGCACAACGTGGAATGATCTGGTCCTCGCGACGACCCCCGCAAATGTGCCGCCGAACAATCCTCCAAACGTGACGCTTCCCTATCTAGGTGACTATCTCCATCTCATGGCTATCGGAAATGATTTCTACGGCGTTTTCTCTGCCAATAATACTCCGGACCCGGCGAATTTTCCGAATGGCGTGGTTTTTCAGAGAAACCATAGCACGGCCACGAAGACTTTGTTCGACGTGGACGGTGTGACGCACGTCGACGTTTCGATCGACCCATTTTTCTTTAAAGTGAGTCCTTGAGAAGGACTTGCAGAGCCGAATCGTCAATCGCCACAACTCGCAGTACTATCTGTTGCAGGCCGGGGGATATGGAGCGGAGAGCGCTCTGGAGGAAGTCCTAATGCCCCAAGACCTGAGCGCCTATCTGCCCTTTTCTAGTGCCAGGGCCATAGGCCAGGGCACGAACGTACTCCAGAACGAAATCGATAAGTCTCAAAATGCGTCCGTGGACGCGCAAAATGCTTGACACTTTTCCGACGTTAATTGTCACAATAGCGAGAGAAACCCAAATCTACAACTGCTATTTTTGAATGACTGAACGCAAACCAGTCGTCTCAAGTGATTCGAAAGAGACCGGTTCTCCACAGGGAAGGAGCACGCGAGGTATGAATCTAAAATGGTTTGTGTCGCCAGTCCTCGCTCTTGCTGTGTCAGTCGCGTCAGGAAGTTGGGCAAAAGCCACCCAAGAACAAGCACCGGCAAGGAGTCAAGTCATGGGGCGAGTCGTAATCGTGGGTTATAAACCGAAGCCCGGAAAGCCACAGGCTCTCAGATCCCTGGCGAGGACTCACTTTCAGCGTTGGAGAGCCGCGGGTCTGGTCACTCCTCGTGAGGCAGTCGTTATGGAGGCAAGTGACGGAACCATGGCCGAGGTATTTGAATGGAAATCCAAAGAGGCCATCGAATCCGCCCATAAGAGCCTTGCGGTGCAAGCGCTTTGGAAAGAGTTCAGCGACGTATGTGATTATGTTCCGGTCGCATCCATCGCAGAAGCAAAGCAGTTATTTGCGGAATTTGCGCTGGTACGATGAGACCAGGAACGAAGGCCGCGATCCGTCCCGAGACACAGCTCCAAAGCTTCATCAACAAGTTTGAGCCGAAGCACAGTGCGCTGATTCGAGCGGTGCGCAAGGTGCTGCGGAAGCGCATGCCCACTGCAAATGAACTGGTTTGGGACAATTACAACTTTTTCGTTCTGAGTTACGGTTCAACGGAACGACCTTCAGATTGCATTGTCACGATTGCTGCAGCGGCGAACGGAGTGGGGCTGTCCTTCTATCGAGGTGCGAGTCTCCCCGATCCGAAGAAAATACTGCTCGGTTCAGGTACTCAAAATCGATTCATCCGCGTTGAATCCGCTGACGTTTTGGCGCGTCCCGAAATCGAGGCGCTCATCACGGCTGCCATTGCTCAGGCCAAAACGCCTCTCCCAACTACAGGCGGCGGAAGGCTGTTCATCCGTTCAGTTTCGGTGAAGCAGAAGTCCCGGCGTAAGTGAGCCAAAAAGTCGCCGGTGCTGCTCATTCAGAACGGTCGTAGTAGTGTGTCAGTGGTTCAGCAATACCGTGCCGTCACAGAGTGCGACGACTGATAACTGGAAAGGTGGATGACTCATGGTTCCCACGTATGGCCTCACGCATATCAACCTTGCGGTTCGAGACACTGAACGTGCACTGCGGTTCTACGAGCAAGTCTTTGGTCTCCGTGAGTACGGGCGCGGGGATGGCCTCGTTCACACGCAGGCGGCGGGAAGGCACGACATCCTGACGTTCGCGGAGGACCCCAGCACGGCCGGCGCGGTGGGCGGCGTGGCGCATTTCGGTTTTCGGCTCGTGGACCCGAACGACATCGACCGCGCCATTACGGAGGTCGAGCGCGCCGGTGGGCGGCTGCTCCGTCGCGGCGAGTTTGCTCCTGGCCTCCCCTACGCGTACGTCGCCGATCCGGATGGCTACGAGATTGAGATCTGGTTTGAGTGAGCTGGCTGCGCGTGCTGGGCCGAGGCGGTAAGCGCCTCCGAATGCGGCTGGCTTAGCAGCAGGGCTGAAGCGACTTGATACCTAACATTGCGAGTTCTTCTACCGAGCATGCCATGCGGCTTCTTCGATCAGAGCTGCAACTTCCTTCGGCCTCGAGACATTGACCGCGTGACTGGCGCCGAAGACTTCGACCTTGTGGCTGTTGGCTCGTGTGGCATAGCACCGTTCCAGGTCGGGGTTGATGGTTCTGTCGCTTTCTGCCAACATCCAGCTCGGTTTGCTTCTCCATGCAGGCGTGGTGATGACGGCCTTAAAATTGTCAGCTAAGTTGGACACCTGCGATCGCGCCATGAAAGCAGCCTGCTCGGCAGACAAGTCGGCTGCGAAGTACTCATGAAACTGCGCGGGGTCGAGGTAAGTGAAACCGTCTGCCGTCTTCTTGATCGCACCAAACTTGCTGAGATCACTTGGGAAGCGCTTTCCATCGTCAGCCTCGTTCTCTCCAGCGTCTGGCATATGCGCCGCGATGTACACCAAACCGGCAACGATGGATCCGTCCCGGCTTCAGTGATTACAGATTACAGCTCCCCCATAACTGTGAGCGACAAGAATCGACGGTCCATCTTGTACTGCTAGGCCGCTGGCCAACCTCGCCTCAGTCCATGTAGCAAGATTTGGTATGACCTAGCTTTTGTAGATCCAATTCCTTGGCGGTGGACTCCTATGTTTTGCAGTTTGTCCTGTTTATCTCACCATTATTTTGGATGTTTTTGCTCTTGACATACTACCTGTGGGGTATAGTATGACCTAACAATATGCCGAGCCTCACCAAAAAGGTCATTCGCGGCAAACCCTACTACTACTTGCGCGAATGCCAGCGCGTCAACGGCCACCCCAAGATTGTTTCGACCATCTACCTCGGCCCTCCGCAAAGCATCCTCGATCGCCTGATGCGTCCCGAACCGCTCCGGGTCGCCATCTATGAATTCGGCGCCTCCGCAGCCGTGTGGGATATGGCTCAGGCCATCGATCTCCTCGCCACCATTGATCGGCACGTGTCCAAACGGGGTTCCCAGGGACCCTCCGTCGGTCACTACCTCCTGATCGCGGCCCTCAACCGCTGCATCGCCCCTTGTAGCAAAGCCCAGATCGCGGATTGGTACCAGAAGACCGCTCTGCACCGCCTCCTGCCCCTGTCTTCCGGACAACTCACCAGTCAGCGGTTTTGGGACAACATGGAACGCGTCGGTGAAAAGCAAATCGCGGCCATCGAACGAGATCTTTCCCGCGCCGCGGTTTCGCGTTTCGGTCTGGATTTGCATTGCCTGCTCTTTGACGCCACCAACTTTTTCACCTTCTTGGACAGTTTCAATGCCGGTGCCAAGCTGCCGCAGCGAGGTCACAGCAAAGAGGGACGAGATAACCTTCGGATTCTGGGCCTGGCCCTCCTGGTTACCTCCGATGGCGAGGTTCCCCTGTTTCATCACACCTATGCGGGGAATCAGCACGACTCCGTAACCTTCCACAGCGTCGCCGAGGAACTGTTCGAACGCTGCCGTTCTCTGACCCACGGGGCTTACGACATCACTCTGGTTTTCGACAAAGGCAACAACTCCAAGGAAAACCTGGAGCAGGTCGGGGACAGCCCCTTTCACTTCGTGGGCTCCTTAGTTCCCACCGAGCACAAGGATCTACTGAGCATCTCACGCAAAGTGATGCACAGACTCGATCCCACCCAGCTCCCTGCCGTCTGCTCCTACCGGACCCGTAAAGTGGTCTTCGGAATCGAGCGCACCATCCTGTGCACCTTCAACCAAGAGCTCTTCGACTCCCAGACGCAAACCCTTGCGCGCGAGATCGCCAAGCGCAAGCGGAAATTGCAGAAACTCAGGATCCGGCTCGCCAATCGCCGCAACGATTCACGGGGGAAAGCGCCAACCGTCGAGGGGGTGCAGAAGAAGGTGAAGGAGATTCTGCGAGGTCGCCACCTGGCGGATCTCTTTGCCGTTCAGGTGCGCAAGAAGCGCGCGGGCCTGCCGCGACTCTCCTTCCGCTTTCGGGATAAGGCTTATCAGCAGCTCCGCTCGACCCTGCTGGGCAAGACTTTGCTCTTCACCGACCGCACCGACTGGTCCGATGAGCAGATCGTGCTCGCTTACCGCGCCCAACACCACATCGAAGCCGACTTTCGACGTTTAAAGGATCCGCACTATCTAACCTTCCGACCCACCTTCCACTGGACGGACCAGAAGCTCAGGGTGCACGCCTTCTACTGCGTGCTCGCCCTGTTGCTGCTCAACCTGTTGCGGCGCAAGCTCGCCAAGGCCGGCATCCCCTTAAGCGTTGTGAAGATGATGGACACACTCACCGATATTCACGAGGTGACGCTCCTCTACCCCGCCGGATCTGGCTCCAAGAAGCCCTTCGTGCGAACCGTCCTCGCGGACATGGACCCGGTGCAGCGTAAAATCGTCGAGACCCTCGGCCTCGCGCGCTATCGCAGCGCGTAGGTCATACAACCCTCCACCAGGCGCGACCGCGCTAGTAGCGGCTTGGAGTCGTGTTCGCTCTCTGGGGGCGGTAAACTGAGGCTAGGACGCGCTTCGTGGCAGCCACATCTTCGTTAAAGGGCGTCTCCGACTCTTGGACGATGCTGACGTTGTAGCCATCCTTGACGAGAATGTCGTAAACGCCTTTCCAGCCAGAACCATCGGCCCATGCGCCGTGGACCATAACAACATTGCGATCGCGATGCTCTTGCTCTTGCGCTGAGAGCGCGGGGCAGGTCAACAGCAATAATACGAGACACTCCTCTTGCTACTCGCATAGCCTTCATTGAATTACTCACCAAATCTCTCTTGCTGCGCCGGATGGACTCCTTCACCAGCCTTTTCCAGTGGAATCTACCACGGCAATCGAGATCGCTTCTTTGTGAACATTAATGCCAACATGCATATTCTTCCCGGTTCTCTCGCGAGGAACTTGCCCTAATCCAATGGACTAATTTGATCGACTAAGCGTTCTGTAGGCAGAATTTTTTTTCAGCCAATTGGACCAATCACCGGATTGCGGGCTCTTTTGCTGTTCGCTAGCCTGACAGTGACTTCTTGGTTTGAAGTCCGGGCCCTGAGTAAACGGAGCTATTGTTATGAACCAGCCAATACGCTTTTGCGCTATCTTGACCGGGGTCCTTGTTGCCACCTTCTTGCTGTTCTCGGCCGCAAACCACACCGTGCAAGCCCGCGTTCCCACACCCCCGCCGACCTCCTGCTCGACAACTACGATCGACATGAAGCTACTGGTTGTCACCAATGGAAAAACGGAGTCGGATTATCCGGCCATCAAGCAGATCCTCGACTATGTGGGCACGCCTTACGACGTGTTGGACATGTCCGTCAACACCGGAGGAATCACTTCCGCAATGTTGTCCGATGGCAGCTGCCACGGTTACTACCAGGGCGTGATCTTTGCCTATGGCGCTTACGTCTACACGCTACCGGGGATGGCCATCCTGACCTCCTATGAACAAACGTTTGGGGTGCGCCAGCTGAACTGGTACATGTATCCGAACAACGACTTTGGGTTCAACTATCCTTATAGCAAAGTCATTAC
>QHYZ01000018.1 GCA_003225295.1 Acidobacteriota bacterium
TGGAGGCCACACGTCATCTTCTGGAAATGTATCGCCGTCAGTTGGGCGATGAGAAAATCCGCCGTCGATTGCGACGCCTCGGCAAGCGCCTCCTCACTGTTGCTTCCCAACTGCAGAGGATCCAAACAGAGCAAAAATGAGGAAAGATTGGCCAGTTAATAACCAGAACTTGCCGGAGCGAGCGTAAAGCGAGGGAAAATCAGCAACTTGTGATTAACGGTGACAAGCTACTTACTCCTTTTTCATCACCTTTAGGCAGCCGTTTTGCCGCCATTTGTCACAATTAGTATTACATTCTTATGACAGAGAAAATCGTGGGGCCAATCAAGTTATCGTACACAGGACCTATTGATCTATTTCGGTCTATTTCTCGAGTTGCTGACCGACCTCACGGTCCAAACGGCTTTTTGGGAGATGGGGGTCGGGGGCAGCATTCAGTGGAATCACACTTCCTCGAACGGAATCAGGATTCTGCTTAACTGCGAAGGAATGCGAGGACCAATCAGAACAATTAATTGCTCGGGTTTTGGGTGGAAGGGATTTCTCGACCGCCATACCACGATTTCGGCGATAGGAATCTTGAAAGCGAAGACGAAGGATCCCTCAGGCAAGATAGTTGACTTAAGTCCAGTGGACCGATACGTGGGTGAAGATGCCGAACGGAAAGTGGCAGTGTGTTGCGAGTCATGGCTCGCCAATAAAAATCTGAGCAACCGCAAGACGCTGAATCGAAGTGGCCGCCATCACCTATGGCGGCCATCACTTTTATCCACCCGTCCAGTGCCACCCATGTGCGGTATTTGATCACTTTGCCATCAAATCTCGAAACTGGGTATGACTTCTGTGCCTTCGACGAAGCAGAGGCAATCTACGCCTATTCCCTTATGTGGAAGGCCGGTGCTGTGAACAACGCCGACATCACGGTCATCGCGCCGATCCCTAGCGAGAGCGCGAAAATGGCCGCCAGAGCAAGGCGGCGATCTCTTCCGAGGCCGCGAAGGGCGAACCGAAAATCGCGGAACAGACTTTCGACCAGAAATTTCCCAGCGGAATTTGCGGATAGGTCCTTCGTTAGCATAGACCTCTCACCGCAATAGTGAGCTTCAGGCCGAAGATATCATCGGGCTTCGACCCGCGGTCAAGATCATCGCTCAATTGTGGCGTAACGCGCATCTCGGGGGATATGAATCCTGTGGCTGGCGAATTGTTATTTCGCCCATAATTCCCCGCCCTGCTAGCATTCTGCGATGCGCCATCCGGCCCAACTTCTCTCTGAGCGTGAATCACTTCCGACAACATTGCATGAAGGCACGGCCAGACTGGAGGAGAGGCCGGAAAACAGAACGCAATCAGCGCCGGTGCGTTACAACTCACGTGCCTCATTCGGGGTCTTTGGGGTTATTGAAAAGAACCGTCAATTTGATACTGCCATGCCCGTTTTGCGGGAAGTTAGGCGCGCTTGGGTTCCCCGGATCCAAATTAGAAGCTGTGTCATCGGGTGGGAACAATAAGAGCGTTTCCAGGAAGTGCCGCAGGGCACCAGCATCTCCTTGGTCCTGCTGATCTTGGCTGGAGAGATTGGCGAATGCATCTCGCGACGCCTGGGCTTCGCCACCGTGGCGTAGGATCACCTCGACCAAATTGATGCTACGACCGTCATGACCCAACGATCCGACACTTCCCACGCCCCAAAGAGCCCTAGTGAGGAACTCGGTTTGGATTGTGCCGTCCCAGTTGCGTTCGTGAAAATTAGGTCCAAGATCATGACGTTTGAAATCGGTGAAGATGTTTTGAACCACGAACGGTTGCCCATTCGGCACCATCAAAGGCGGAAGTCCGCTACGATCGTTCACGGTGTGGATCAATGCGGTCGCAGTGGCAAACATGCGATTGAAAATCCCGTTTACAGGGTCGTAGACAGTGTTTATGTCGGCCACACGGCGATCGTGATTGATCGTAAGATTCTGGACGTGGCACGTTGTGCAGCCAAGCTGATTGAACACCTGCAAACCATGTTGTGCCCTGATGTCTTGGTGCGAGCTTCCCGGTTTGAAATAGTTAAGCAGGTAGAATTCGAGGTGATCCACCAGAGCAACGTCGATCTCATTGCCGTTTAGTGGATCCGGTGGTGGCGGAGCTTCGATTGCATCCTGGGATCCGTCCAGCACCATGCCCGAGGGCGTTACCACTCTGGCTCCGGCGCTTGCAGCTGCCAAGTCCGGATCTACAGCCTCAAGGCCCATTTCTCCGTGGAGAGCACCCACAATGAACTCACGCATGGAAATTGTGCCGCCCTGAGCAAAAAAGGGGCGAATTCGAAGGTCGGGGTCGACCCCCTGCACCTGGGAAGTGTTCACCGATCCATCAGGATTGCCAGTAATGGATCCGAAAGAGACGCCCTTCGTGACAAGTGGAAGACTGACGGGCTGACGCTTCTGTTTTGCGCTGGCGATAGCTTGGCTACGAACCGCACGCAAGTCCGAGGTCATTTCATCGGCTAGCATCTCTCTGAGACCTAAGCCGAACAGGTGTGGCGCATTTCGGCTGTCGGGCCGGGTAACCACGTCACCTCCTAAGCCGGCTGAGCCTCGGGGACGTCCATGGCAGGCAGCGCAGGAATCGGCCAATCCAGCGCCAATTCCAATCGTTGTACCGATGTTACCAACGCCGTCGTCGATGCCCGGACCTTGCCCCTGTGCCCTTGTAAATTTCCGCTGAAAAAGCTGACGACCACGACGCACAGCACGAAAAGCGTCGCGATTGATGATGAACAGCGAGGAGTCAGGAGTGTTAACGCTGCCGCGACTAGCACCGATCTCCTGTCTCAACGACTTGTTAATCCCAGCGTTTATCGGGTTAATCGCCTGGGTGTTGTCTACCATCTGCGCCACAGCAACAGCTGGCCACAGCAATAGAGTCCCCAAACAAATGTTGAGCAACGACCTGACCACAGCAAACAGCCCAAATGCAGGACTGGATTCTCTCATCTGATTTCCTCCAATCTACACATTCCCCCGTATGCGGGGAATTACGATTTGAACCCGAATTTCCGATTTCAACTCCATTTCTGCGCACAAGTAGGACCCGACTAAAGACACCAAGTTCGCGTTGCAGTCAGTACGACTTATGCCCCAGGAAAGGCTGACACATCACCGACGCGAAAACGCAGACACCAATTGTCGACAGTAAAGGCTAACAGATACAAGTAAGCTTTTTCACTTGGGCAGGAACCGGGACCGACTTCGTTGGACTATCTTCCCCATACAAGTCCGTTGTCAAGTAACATTCTTTGGCAGTACGTATAGAACCTATAGAAAAGGATTTCATTTCTGTGGGGGAATCCTGATCGAGCACGCTCCTCGAAACCGCCCGCTCGATGAAGCGCTCATGATTGTAGGTGTCGATCAGAACGCTCACGCGGATCCGAGCCGGAATTACCATCTTGATTAGACTGCTGCTCTGGCCGTACCCGGGAAATGTTGCATAAACAAATAAATGGTCGGAATAAGAGACCGTAGGACGTGGACGAATGTTACGGCGAGTGGCTAGCGAAGTCAAGTAAGAAAGAAGTACGAAAGATGCTTGCCTGGAAGCTTGCCCTCCCCCAGTTTTAGGTTTGTTTTTTCTGCGCGAGGTCTTGACAAGGGACTATCTCTTGCTGTTTCATGCGTCTAGATGAAACGCCAAGAAGGTATTAAGGCGCGCGCTCGGCTCGTCCGGCAGCTGCCAGACACTTCCGAGATCGTGCGGGGTTCCCTGTTACACCGGAAAATCTTTCATCGGCGGGGTTGTCGGAAGCGTCGGCGAGGGGAAGGCCACCGCGTCTGGATTCTGACGGTCAGCTATCCCGGAGGACGCACACGGCAGTACCCACGTCTGTTTCATTTATATATAGATGAATCAACACATACGCAGATCTAGACGGCCAGGTACCTGGTCGAAGATAAAAAAGCGGACTACGTGTTAACCGTCAAAGACAACCAACCGACCCTCAAACAAGACATTCAAGACCTCGGGCTCGAGGCTTTTCTCCCCTCAGCACACGGAAATGACTAAGAGCCACGGGCGCATCGAAACCCGCAAGATCTGGACCAGCACGGAACTGGTCGGCTATCTGGAAATCCCCTTCGTGGCCCAGGTCTTCCCGTATCGAGCGTCACAGAACGAATCTGCAAGGAGAAAAGGAAGAACTGGAAGTGGCCTTTGGAATCTCCAGCCTCAGCAACGACGTAAGTTCTCGCAGGTTGGACAGAGTTCATGTCCTGGTTACGGCACTGTGGAGAAAGTGAGGAATGTAGGTCCGGAAATTGCCGTCGGCATCCATCTCCGGTGGGTAGTGCAGCGTCAAATTGACGAACTGACCGGGCTTGAGCTAAATGCCGTCGTGCTTTCGGTTCTGTCTCCCGTTTGCAATTGGGGTTCAGAGGGATTTCAAGTATTCAACCAGTGCCGTTTTTTCCTGTTGCCCCAAGCCCAATACAAAGAAGCTGTTGTAGTGCTCGACTACATCACTCAGGGTCGCGAAACGGCCGTCGTGGTAGAACCCGCCCGTTTGGTGGGTCCAAAGCCCCTTCAGCGGCGAAGTTCGGTAACGCTTATCGGGCGCCCGGTTTGCTTGGAAGTCATCGACGCCGATTTCTGACGGGGTATGCATGTTCCAGCCGGGCTCGGTGAAAAGCGGTGGAACATGGCACGTCGCACACCGCGCCGTACCATTGAACAGCGCCTTGCCGCGCTCCGCAGCTTCCTCGTCGAAGCTTCCTTTCCGCGGTTTGGGCGCCGGAATTCCGAGCTGATAGAATTGCAGCGGGCCCAGCTTGGAGGTGATCAGGTCGGGATCATTGCGGACGTTGCCGAACCCGTTCGTCGCCGCGATGGGAAAGCGCATGGGATCGTTGAGGCGCGGGTCAAAGAACGTGCCCTTGCCGTGCATCTCGAGGTTGGCGACGAATGCGTTCCAGTGCGTGACCGAGCCCCAGCCCGTCCAGGTGTGAAGGTTCACGCCGACCAGGCCGAAGGCCGGAGGAATGAGAGTCGCCGCAGACTTGCCGTCGGGGCGAAGCGCCTTGCCGTCCAGGAATACTTCGGCGTCAAACTTCCCCGGCCCCCAAGTCGCTAGGACGCTCTTGAGGTCGTTCACGGTGAGATGACCGCCGGTGGAGTTGAGCAGATCCACCACGGGTTGGAGATTGGGCGCAAGCGAGACAATTGCGCCGACATTGAGATCGCGGTTGGCCCAGCCATCTAGTCGGCGGCCGATACCGGGCGCAAAAGAATCATCCACCGTCGAATGGCAAAAGGCGCATTGAATCCCCATCGAGCGCAAGCTTCCATTCGAATTGAACGATCCGGTGACACCGACAACGGAGTTCAACTTGAGCAGCGCGAGCGTGGTGGCAGGATCATGGAGATTGACTGTGCCTTCCCTTAAGGCTTGGACGAGGTTTTCGGGAAGTGCATCCACATCAACCTTCAGGCCTACGGCCAGCGCGGTGCTCGGGTCGACACCCTGGCCAACTCCTCCGAACGTAGCGCCTTCGATGGCTTGGTGAAGGTGCAGCGTATCTCCCCAAAAGGCTTCGTCACCGAAGGTGTCAAAACGGAAAGTTTGCTTGCCTTCCGTGATCATCTGCCCCACGTTTTGTCGAATTACCCCGTCAAAGCCATCCCGTGAGGATACTGCCTGGTACTGAGTTTCTTGGGCTCCGTTGGCCCCTATACGGCTATAACCTGCGATACTCAAAGCGGTGAGAAAAACGAAACCTGCCAGCAATTTCCACCAATATCTCATAACAACTCCTCTTTACTCTAGATCTCTGGGAACTGTCCTGTAAATAAATAAGTGGCCGGAATAAGAGGCTTGGAGACGTGGCGGAATGCTGCACCTAGTGCCTGGCGAAGTCAAGTAACAAAGATGAAGAAACTTGATGTAGAAACTATCTAATAATTCTAAGAGTTGAAGGACTATGACTGCTAGTCCCAAGCAGAGAAGCGTGGTGATGGAGATGATGCATCGCAGCGCACCCGGCTAGTACATAACTTGTTTGCTGCTCGTGCCGAGCGATGCCGAACCCATGGTGACGCTGCTTGAACAGCTCGCGGCGAAGGTTCTCAGATTCCGATTCGCTCAGGTAGCCATAGTGCAACAGCGATTGAAGACCGTTGGGCTCGAACACAGCGAAGCTTCGAAATGCCTCGGCAGCGCGAGGGTGAAATTGCCATGCAGATGTTCAAGGTGGGCCAGCACGGGGACAGAATGTCGTTCACGGGACTGTGCAACGAATTTGAAAGCGCGCACGTGCCGACCGAATTGTGGTAAATATTTAGAAATACGTTTTGTACTACATCCTCCGCTTCAATTTCGTTCTTCAGGATGCGGACTGCGATGCTGAATATAAGCCTGTGATATCGATCTAGAACGAGATGCGTCATGGTTCCCACGTACCAATTCGCGTATTAAATCAGCATCTTCCAGAGCACGCAGCTCAACCCAGGACGGAACTGGAATTGAATCTGGAGAGGATAGCCAGTCCGCGGCCAACAAACACCACCCTTTGACAAATGTGTATAAAATATGGAGCTGATTGCTCCTTATCAAACCAAAAGAGCTTTCAAACCACAGTTTTTTCTTCATCGCCCACTGGGATCAAATGTCTGTTTGCGGGGGAACCCCAGGCCAGAATGGCTTAGCGACCGGCACGCTTTCCGGACCCCGGCTCGCGTTCAAAATCGCCACAGCCTTTCGAAAGAAAACCCACGAAGCCTCTATCGGCGACATCGGACTCCCCCACAAACGGCTGGCGTCGCGCCGGAGCAAGAACCGGATTCACCATTCGACAGAATTGATTTGCTTAGATTTCACTTTGTTTTGGTCCTTGCGGATCGCCAGCCACTCGGACACGCTAGGCGCATTCGCGAAGGCCATTCCATCAATGGG
Source organism: Acidobacteriota bacterium (assembly GCA_003225295.1). Taxonomy (GTDB): domain Bacteria; phylum Acidobacteriota; class Terriglobia; order Acidiferrales; family UBA7541; genus Acidiferrum. The sequence goes on from QHYZ01000018.1 coordinate 6,938, forward strand.
ACTTCCCGAGCGTCCTCTTGGAGTGCTTTGCTGATTTTCCCTCGCTTTACGCTCGCTCCGGCAAGTTCTGATTAAAGTGGGGTGCTCCCCAGGTCGCATTCTCGGCAACCATACGGAAGATCAAGGCGCGAACCTCTTTGCTGACACGCTTCCGCCCTCCCGCTCGTCTGAATCTGGAGACCCATGCCCAATACAAACGAAACCCCGCTCGATGCCAGTTCACGACGGTTCTAGGAGTGACCAAGACGAGAGGCCTGGTCCACCCGGACCAGAACGTTCTCAACGCAATCCAGAACAGCTTGTGCAGGGTAGTCAATCGATGGCGAGGTCGTTGCGCGTGCAGGGCCAGCAGTTGCCGACGGAGAGCCGTCGAGGACGAGATCCTCGCGGGAACGGCAAGCGCTGAACATCCAACCGAGGAAATGCCGGAGCGACACGATCATAGCAAGAATCTTATCGGAACTATCCGAATTCAGCTTTTCGCCAAGTCATTCATTTTGCAGGTGTACGACGTTTTGGCGAGGCGTAACTAGCGTTTACCAGATGGCACTCGGAATCGCTATGCGCTTTATTCAGCCAACAGCGGCGCTGGTTCGTTGACTTGGCCCAACTAGCAACCTAAGATGTCGGCGCTATGCCGGGCTCCGACGCGCTCATCGGGCAGACAATTTCTCACTACCGCATGTTGGAGAAGCTCGGCGGTGGGGGAATGGGAGTGGTGTATAAGGCCGAGGACAACCAACTTGGCCGCTTCGTTGCCCTGAAGTTTCTTCCTGATGACCTTGCGAAAAACCCACTGGCCCTCGAACGTTTTCGTCGCGAAGCTCGGTCCGCTTCTGCACTAAATCATCCGAATATTTGCACCATTTACGAAATTGGCGAACACGAGGGCAGGCGCTTCATTGCGATGGAGTATCTGGAGGGCAAGACCCTCAAGCATCTGATTTCGCGTCGTCCTATGGAATTGGAGAGGACGCTGAAGGTCGCAATAGATGTAGCTGAGGCTCTCGATGCGGCCCACTCTAAGGGCATAATCCACAGGGACATCAAGCCAGCAAATATCTTTGTTTCCGAACAAGGCCACGCAAAGATATTGGATTTTGGATTGGCCAAGGTCAGCACGCCCGGTACTTCCTCGACGAGAGCGGAGTCGCTGGCCACGGTGGACCAGGATCCAGACCATTTAACGAGCCCAGGGACGGCGCTGGGAACGGTCGCATATATGTCGCCGGAGCAAGTGCGGGGAAAGGAACTGGACTCGCGGACGGACCTTTTCTCGTTTGGAGTCGTCCTATACGAAATGGCTACGGGGACGCTGCCGTTCCGCGGGGAGACTTCGGGAGTGATTTTTAACGCGATCTTGGAGCGAGCGCCGACGCCCGCAGTGCGGATGAATCCCGAATCACCGGCGGAACTGGAACGCATCATCGACAAGACACTGGAGAAAGACCGGGAGCTCCGGTATCAGCATGCGTCTGAATTACGCGCGGACCTCAAGCGGCTAAAAAGAGAGACGGAATCCACGGGAATACACCCGACTTCAGTGACCAATAGGGCACCGGAAGCGTCGCTACGGTGGGGGAAAGCCCTCGCGGCGGCGATTGCGATCGCAATAGTTCTCATCGGTGGAGGTGGGTGGTATTGGTGGACGCATAAAGTACCGAAGCTCTCCGCGAAGGACACGATTGTTCTGGCGGATTTCACCAACACCACAGGAGATCCGGCGTTCGACAAAACACTTCGCCAGGGGTTATCTGTGCAGCTGGAACAATCGCCCTTCCTCAGCCTTGTTTCAGATGAGCGGATTCAACAAACGCTGCAGATGATGAAGCAGTCTTCGGATGCAAGGCTTACTCCGGAAATTGCGCGAGAAGTCTGCCTGCGAACCAGCAGCACCACAGTCCTTGAGGGCTCGATGGCCCAAATGGGCACGCAGTACAGTTTGATACTAAAGGCGGTGAACTGCTCGAATGGGGAGACACTGACTAGTGCAGAGGCTCAGGCAAGTGACAAAGCCCGCGTCCTTGAGGCACTCGGTAAGGTCTCTTCGGAAATCCGCAAAAAGCTTGGTGAATCACCAGCCTCACTTCAGAGGTTTGACACGCCACTGGAACAAGCAACGACTCCCTCACTGGAAGCGCTTAAGGCCTACACCTTAGCGTACGAGGCCTTGGGAAAAGACTTTGCGGCCGAAATCCCCCTGCTCCAAAAAGCAATCCAGCTCGACCCGAATTTTGCTATGGCTTATCTCCGAATCGGATACAGATACTGGAAGTTGGGAGAAAGCAGCCTGGCGAGCGAGAACATTCGGAAAGCCTACGTGCTGCGTGGGAGCGTGAGCGAAAGAGAGAAATTGTGGATTGAGTCGATGTACCACCGCGTGGTAACCGGCGACCTCAACAAGGTGCACCAAGTCTGCGAAGTCTGGGTGCAGACCTATCCAAGAGACCGGTCAGCTTTAGTTTCATCTGGGGACCTGCTTGCTGATCTCGGACAATATGACCAAGCACTCGGACGGTACCGCGAAGCTTTCCGACTGTATCCAGAGAATTCGGAAGCAATGTACCCACGCATCATCGGTAGTTACATCGCGCTAAACCGGTTTGATGAGGCGCGTGCTGCGGCGGATGCAGCGGTGGTGAAAAACGTCAATTCCCCCGCCATGATTGGGATTCGATACAACCTAGCCTTCTTCCAGAACGATGCCGCGGGAATGGAGCGGGAGGTGGCCCTAGCGTCGGGCAAGCCCGGGCTGGAGGACGAGTTCTTTAGCACGGCCGCTGACACGGCAGCCTATTCGGGCAAGTTGGAGAAAGCGCGATCGTTATCTCGTAAGGCAATAGCTTCGGTGCAGCAAGCACAACTCAAAGAGACAGCTGCGGGGTATGCGGCAGATGCCGCGCTCCGAGAAGCGATGTTCGGAAATGTCGCACAAGCCCGGGATTGGGCTGCATCAGCTCGGCGCCTTGCGACCAGCAGGGATGTGCAATATTTAGCGGCGCTGGCCCTGGCCTCAGAGGTATCTACGTCTCAGAGTCTTGGCGATGATTTAGCTAATCGATTTCCGGAGGATACTCTTGTCCATTTCATTTATTTGCCGACGCTACACGCACAGATTGCGCTCAGCAACAACAGTTCCTCCGAAGCCATCCAGTATCTCCAAGTTGCGGCACCGTACGACCTGGCGGCGGCGGTTCCCACAGCCCTCTATCCTGCGTACGTGAGGGGCATGGCTTACCTTGCTTCACACCAAGGGAGCGAGGCCGCATCAGAATTTCAGAAGATCCTAGATCATCGAGGACTTGTGGCTAACTCGAGAATCGCCGCTTTAGCTCCCCTCCAGATTGGGAGAGCGTACGCCATACAAGGTGACACTGCGAAGGCAAAGGCCGCGTATCAGAATTTCCTCACACTCTGGAAAGACGCTGACCCAGATATTCCCATCTTGAAGCAAGCCAAAGAAGAATATGCAAAATTGCAGTGATGGCGGGTGATTTGCGCGCATTGATTTTCTCAGTGCCCGGTAAGCCCTAACTGCGTCATCGACGCGTCGCTAGTGTCAGAGACTTGTCTAGAGTTTCCCTCTTTGTCAGGGTGATCCCGGGTAATCGGACAAGTCCCCGTCACTGGCCAGAAATGTCGATGTAGGCAGTATGGGCCGGCCACTCGGAGATGCTGCGAACATTCGTTAGAGGCCCATTACACTTCATCAAATAGACTTCCCGAACGTCCTAATGCCGTGCTCCGCGTGTATTACGCATTTTTACGCATTTCTATGACAGGACCTGATTCTCAGTGGATGCAGAATTGAGTTCGGTTCGCGTAAGCAATTGGATCGATAGAAGAAAGAGCAAAAAAGGCCATAGTGCCGCCATCCCCCGACCATCTGTCGAAAAAGCAGATGGTCGGGGTGAACATAGTTTTATCCAACTCGTTCGGTTTCAATGAGTTCCAAAAGAGTGGCGCGCCCGGCCAGACTCGAACTGGCGACCCCCTGCTTAGAAGGCAGACGCTCTATCCAACTGAGCTACGGGCGCGTCGTGTTTCTCCTTCTATTTTAACTAGTTACAGACTTCTGAACAGCCTCTTTCTCTGACTTGGGCCCACCGTAGTAAAAACGTAGTACTTTTTGGTTTTGATAGGTTTTTTCGTTGGCTTGCTCGATGCCCTCACGAACTTGGTCAACCATTCCCAGTTGATAATGGCGCTTCGTCTCTGGACTGCTGTGCCGCATCGCCCGCTGCACCACTGCATCTGGAGCGACCCAACTGAGACGCGTGCAGAATACGTGGCGCAGATTGTAAATCGGGAAATACGGCACGCCAGCGTTCTTCAGAGCGGTCCGCCATGCTCCCCTGACACTCCGTATTGGCTTGCCCGGCTTGCGCGGACTTGGAAATACGTAACAGTTTTCCGAGCCTTGTTCCTTCTTCCACTCCTTGAGAACATCACAAGCCAAACGGCTCAACGGTAACGGTTGAGCCGAGTCGGTAGTCTTCACGCTGCCGTCAAGATGAAGAACGCCGTGGAAGAGATCCACTTGGTCCCACCTAAGCGACAGTCCTTCGCTGTAGGTTCGACCACCGGTTTGAACTAGCAACACGATCGCCACCCGAAGGTACGGCGGTGCCGCTTCAAGGATCCGATGTTCTTCCTCAACAGTGAGCATTTTCTTGGATGGCCTCTCGTGACGCTCATCGAAATGCTTTACGCCGGAGCTAGGATTCTCCCCGATGTACTTTCTCTTGAGCGCGAATTGGAAGATGCAATGCAGGCATGCCAATTCTCGGTTGACCGTTGCTCCTTTCACTGTTCGTTTTGGGTTCCACTTCAACGGCTGGCGGCGTCGATAATTGCGATACTCTACGACGCTCCGCTCATCCATCTCCGTTAATTTACGGTCCCCAAAATAGGCTTGGAGATTCTTTACAAACGTTTGGTGGTTTTCCTGGCTCTTCGAAGAAAGCGTTGAACTATGGGAGCGAAAAAACTCTTCGCATAGATCTGCGAAAGTCATTCGCTCGCCAGGCCAACCGACTTGAAACCGCCCCAGCGCGATCTCGGCTTCGCGTTGCTTCCAGATTTTCTTTGCGAGATCTTTGCTGGAGGTTTTCGTCGATTCGCACCGTTGTTCACCTTTCGCCGTATAGCCCATCCACCAGTACCGCGAGTCATTCCTTTTATATAGTCCCACTGGCGCTCCTCTCACTTGCCGGAGCCAAGCGCCGTGGCGATTATACTCTTCCTGGGAAACCATTCGTGGGTGCGACGAACTTGCAGGTCCTTGAATCGGTCGAGGGTGGAACGACGGTATTCGAGGCGGCCGCCTAGCTTGCGGCACTCGATCTTGCGCTGACATGCGTATTGGTAGAGTGTGCTTTTAGAGATTCCAAGATAATTGGCGGCCTCCGTTTGCCTCGGCCATGAGTCCTCCGAGACCGATCGAAGCGATGTGATCTCCGGAATAATGGGGCAGACCGAAGTCGGAGCAGCAATTGCAGTGATTGCCT
>QHYZ01000283.1 GCA_003225295.1 Acidobacteriota bacterium
CAAATCAACTTCCTAACCATAAATTCACGCGCCGGTTCAAAAAGAAGATCCGTCAGGATGCCAGTAGCAAAAGAAAAGCCCCGGCTCTGTAGAACGTGAGTCGGGGCCATTCTTTTTTTGGGTCACAACATTGGGTCCAACTAGGCCCGGTTTTAGGCAGCTTTTTCGGGGTTAAACGGTGCCGAATCAACGGATCGTTTTAAAGTTAACAGCTGTCATCGATCATCTGAATGCGTCGTTTTCTGAAACTTCGATCGGGAAAATAGGTAAAGTAACATCCGTCATCTTCTGTGCCGCAGGCACAGAACTCCATTCTTCATTCATCTGTTGTAAATTTCCAGCTCACGGCGGGAAGTGTGGGACCTCAGCCGATCTCAACGACCGAGGTCCCCAAACGTTCACCCTCGTCGGGTAAACCAACCAATCGGTTCTACCCTGCCATGAGCAGTGGCCGTTGTCCAGTCCCGCCTTTGGGCGAGGATGGCGGTCTGCTGCGAACTCGTTTTACGTCAGCGCTTTTGCCGGGACATCGCTTGTGGCAAGCGGTTCTGGATCTGCCGCCACTGCGACCGGGGACAGCGCTACTGCAGCTCGCTGTGCCGCCAACAAGCCTATCGGCAACAGCGGCGCCTCGCCAACCGTCGCCACCAACAAAGCACCGAAGGAAGACTCGATCACCGGGACCGCCAGCGAGAGTATCGCCGACGTCGGATCGCTGCCCGTGTGACGGATCAAGGTTCCCTTCGTTCCTCTTTCCGTTGCAGGATCCTGCTGCAGGTCGCGACTCCCACGCCCGCCCGGCGCCAGAGTAGGCCGCGCACGTTCTTCGGTTGGCTTCGCTGCATCATTTGCGGCCGCCGGGGGCGTTTCATCGATCCCTATTCCTGAAGTGGAGGTACAGGATGCTCAATCTGGAGACGCAAGCTCACATTCGTCACTTGTTCTTCGCCGAACACTGGAAGATCGGCACCATTGCGCAACAACTCGGTGTTCACCCCGACGCTGTGCGCCATGCTTTGCAGACCGATTCATTTCATCGGGAACAGGCCCTGCGCCCCTGCATTACCGATCCCTATGTGGAGTTCGTGCGGGAGACCTTAAAGAACTATCCGCAACTGCGGGCCACACGTATTTTTCAGATGCTCCGCGATCGCGGCTATACCGGAAGCATCGTGCAGCTGCGGCGCGTGGTGGCCCGCTTGCGTCCGATACGACGGGAAGCGTTTCTACGACTGTGCGTGTTTCCCGGAGAACAGGCGCAAGCCGACTGGGCTCATTTCGGCGAAGTTCGGGTTGGCCGTGCACGCCGGCGACTCTCCTGCTTTTTAATTACCCTTTCTTACTCGCGTGCTCTTTACCTGGAGTTTTTCTTCGATCAAACCATGGAAAACTTCCTGCGCGGGCACGTCCATGCGTTTCAGGCCTGGTCTGGAACTCCTCGCATCACCCTTTACGATAATCTCAAAAGTGTCGTCTTGGAACGCCGCGGCGACGCCATCCTCTTTAATCCGCGACTTCTCGAACTCTGTGGTCACTACCACTTTCTGGCCCGACCCTGCCAGGTGCGCGCGGGAAATCAAAAGGGTCGGATCGAACGTGCCATCCGCTATGTACGCGAGTCCTTCTGGGCCGCCCGTACCTTCAACACTTTGGAAGAGTGCAATCGTCAGGCCCTTCTTTGGCGCGACCAAATTGCTCATCAACGTCCTTGGCCGGGAGATGATTCCCGAACTGTCGCACAAGCGTTCGAAGAAGAACAGTCCCGCCTGCTTCCTTTACCGGAACATCCCTTTCCCACCGATCTGGTTTGTGCGGTGCAAAGCAAGAAGACCATCTACATCCGCTTTGATCTGAACGATTACTCCATCCCACCTCACGCCGTTGGACGTCCCCTCACGCTGGTCGCTTCCGACTCACAAGTCCGTATCTTGGATGGGACGGAAGAACTGGCTTGCCACCATCGTTTCTACGACCGGGGTCAACTGGTGCTGGACCCGACTCACCAGCAGGAACTGCTGCAGGAAAAGAAGGCCCGCGGCTCGACTCCGGGTGGACGCTTGGAACAGGCGGTGCCGGAAAGCGGGGCCTTGCTCGAGGCCGCTTTCGCCCGCGGGGAATCGACCCACAGCCAAACCGCACAACTTCTGAAACTGCTGGACACCTACGGGCCCGCAGAGTTGCGCGAAGCCATCCGTGAAGCACTGGAACATGGTACGCCCCGAGTCTCTTCCGTAGCCTTCCTCCTCCGCAAGTACCAGCGCTCCAGACAACGACGGGCACCCGCGCCGGTCGACCTCAGTCAACACCCGGAACTGGCTGCTCTCGACATGCAACCCCAGAACTTGGAGGTCTACGATGAACTCACCAAGCAAGACGACGACGAAAAATGATCTGACGGCTCAACTGCAGCAGATCGGCCTGCGGGCCCTACCAGAAAACCTGGACGACTTCCTCGCCCGTGCGAGCAAAGCACGCTGGTCCTCCCACCTGCTTTTGGAAGAACTCTGCCGAAGCGAGCTCCAGGAACGTTCCCGCCGTAGCCTGGAACGGCGGCTGCGCGTGTCAGCCATCAAAAGCTTCAAACCCTTGGCCGACTTCGAGTGGAACTGGCCGACCAAGATCGATCGCGATGTCATTGAACGCGCCCTCACCCTGGACTTCTTGCAGCAAGCACGCAATCTGGTGCTGGTCGGCCGAAACGGCTTGGGCAAAACCCTGATCGCCAAAAACATATGCCATGCGGCCGTGCTCGCCGGACACTCGGTGCTGTTCCGCACCGCCCCGGCGATCCTCGAAGATCTCCAATCCGAGAGCATCGAAGGGCGCCGACGCAAACTCCGTAGTTATGCCAACGTGGGACTTCTCTGCATTGACGAAGTCGGGTACCTGTCCTATGACGACAAGGCCGCCGACATCCTCTTTGAAGTGATCAACCGCCGTTATGAACGCAAATCCCTGATCGTCACGACCAACAGAATTTTCAAGGAATGGAACGAGGTCTTTCCCAATGCCACCTGCATCGCCACCATGCTGGACCGTCTGCTGCATCACGCCGATGTCACGGTTATCGAAGGCGACAGCTACCGGGTTCGGGAAAGCGAACAGGAAGCGGCGGCACGCCGGAGGAAAAAATGAAACACATTCTGACCGATTCCCTCACTCCCTACGTCAGCAAAGTCCTTACCCTGTACCTGGAGCTGCCGGAAACACCGTTGCGAACCACCCTGTACGATCAACAACGCGCCGCTGAACTCCAACTCCGTGGCGTCTCTCTGGATCTGATTGAAGCGGCTCTCCTGCTGGGTTCTCTGCGGAGGTTGTTGCGATCACCCGGGGCGCTGCCCTTGTCGCCGATCCGCTCTCTGGCCTACTTCCAACCGGTCATCGACGAGCTGCTGGCCTGCCCTCTCTCGGACTCCTACGTGGGATATCTGCGAAGTAAGATGAAACCATTTTCTGGGAAAAAGATCACTGAATCGACGAAAAGGGCCTCAGCCTATCGAGTTCAGAAAACGACGAATTCAGATGATCGATAACAACAGCCGAATGCTCTACCGTTGAGCTACCGGGGAACCGCGCAACATATTTGTTTTCATTATAGTACAACCATCGAAATGATGCCAGTTCCGTTGTTGGTTCCAACTTCAGTCCAACGGCGCGATTTGTCGAACTTTTTTG
>QHYZ01000019.1 GCA_003225295.1 Acidobacteriota bacterium
CGACTGGCAATGACGGACAGTTAAATCGTTGAAAAGATTGCTAAGTCGTTTGTTTAGAGAGCCAGGGCGCCGTTTCGTAATCGGCAGGCCGCGAGTTCAACTCTCGCCCTCGGCTCCATATATTCCTTTTATTTCCAGCACATTGCACATTTCAATTAACCGGCCCGTCCCCTGACGTTGCACGGTCTGTGCATATTCCCAGCTTTTCGGATAGCGAATCCATCGCGCTCACCTGCGACTCGCTCACGCTCTTGATGTAGATATTCTGCTGGGAGGGCTGTGTTTCCCCACTACTTCCTGCGAGGGGCAAATTCATGGCGACCTACCGTTGGCCCGGGATAGCCTAGATCATAGTAGGCGAACAAAAAGCGAAATATCAAGAAGAGAGGGATGGCGATGGGATGGCGATGGATGGCGACGCTGGTTTGTGGACACTTGCGCGTTATCGGGAGCAATCTGCCAACCTGGAGGCATTCCGGTTTGCCCGTCATCCGCCCGCAATCGAGCTTTGTTGCCTCAACAGACGGCTCTGGTAGGATTGCGCAAATTCAGCGTGCGGAGGTTCGCCAGTGCCCAAAGTCAAGCAGCTTACGATTTCTTGTGATAACGCTCCGGGATCGCTGGCGCGCGTCGCGAGTATCATCGCCGGGGCGAAGGTGAATATTCTTGCTCTGAACGCCACGGCTTCGGGCGCTATGGGATACATACAATTCGTGGTCGACCACGGAGCGAAGGCCAAGAAGGCGTTGAAACGTGAGGGATATTCCTGCTACGAGGAAGTTGTGCTTCACACCACTCTCCCCAACGTGCCCGGAGCCCTTGCTCAGTTTGTGAAGAAGCTGGCCGCCAAGAACATTAACATCGGCGCCTGCTATCAGACTACGGTGGAAAAATCGAAGAACGCGAGCGTCGTGCTTGCGGTTTCCCGCCTGGAGAGTGCAGCTCTAGTCCGGTAGCGTCTCCCCGTTCGCTCTGCCCCAGCCGACAGCCGAGCGAATGCCTTCAGGGGCTTGGCACTCAGGCTCCTGAGCGCTGGGAGCGTGTTTAGGCTTATAAGCCCGGCTACTCACGATGGAGAGTTCTTCACTCAGCAGGATTCACTTGTTCAGACAGGCGGAGAGGAAAGTGGAGAAGATTACGCGAGAATCTGCCTCCGAGTAGGCAGCCGGGAAACGCGATGTCCGGGCCAAATGCTGATCGCGAAGGAGGCCTTCGATGGCGCCCATGAATCCCGATCGAAGCGCCTGGATGTTAATGTTTGGCGAGAGTTCCCCCTTGGCTGCCATTTCCTTCAGGATAGCGTCCAGGAATTTGATGAATTCCAGAAAGCCAGGAGTGACCACGACCAGATGTCCATCGCCGCGAATCCGGCGGCCTTCAAGCAGGAACAGCGTCCGCAGTGCACGGTCCCTTTCCAGAAAGGTAAGCACCATGTCGACGACAATCTTCAGCTTGTCGGTAGGGGAAGGTATTCTCTCGGCAGCCAGCCGGATGGCCGGGTTGATTTGCTCCCACGCAAATTCAAAAACGGCCTCCAACAGGCCCAGCTTGCTGCTGAAGTGCTTGATCAGCTGAGATTGGCTGGTGCCCGCTAGCCGGCAGATCTCCGCCGTCGGAGTGCTCTCGTAACCGCGGTCGGCGAATAGATCCTTAGCAGCCTCTCGCAATCGGTCATGACTCGATGTCAATACCGCTGTCTTCTGAACCGGCACTATCTGCCCTCATGCGACTGTAACTACTAAACCGCAGAGCTATGATACTACCGACTTCGCCTCGTTAACGACGCTCCAAGAAAGCAGGCATGGTTTTGCCCATGTTGGCCTGCATTTTGTGGCACTTGGAACCCCGGGAAAAAGACTTGACAAAGGCTGATAGTGTTGACACTATCGCGCGTCGTGACGCAACCACTTATAGGTAATGTGATGCTACTTTGCGTTGGTGACCTTTTCGTCGGCGGTTCCGCATTTAATTCCCAGCCTCCGCGGTCGCCGCAAGAAAGAACACTAAAGAACACAGAGAGGTGAAAGATGAAGATTCCTGTGGTTCGCCTGGTGTTAACCGGCCTGGTTTTCGCCCTTTTTGCGGCCCTTGTTTATGCCGCTACTCCGTCGAGCGGCACCGTCTCCCAGAGCAACCCCACAGTGACCTGGACTGGCCAGATCCCGATCCCGCCAGCAGCGGGATCCTCTAGCTGCAGCGGGCCGAACAATCCCGGCTGCGACAACTTTAAGCTCACCATCACTCCTCCTGCCGCGACTTTTGGCCCCTATGTCGTTGTTGTTAAGACCGTCTCTCAGAATATCGACGACTGGGACCTCGAGGTGTACGACCCCAACGGGAAGCTGATCGGAAGTTCCGGCAACGGATCCGGCACGCCATCAAATCCGGAAGTGGAGACGGTGACGTTGACCAATCCTCCTGCTGGCACCTACACGGTCAGTGCCGCGCCGTTTGCGGTGTCTACGGCCTACAGCGGTTCCGCGAGTCTCCAGCATCTGGCCCCCACCTTGCTCGGAGGAAATGGCAGCGAGCCCCTCAGCTACTCCGTTTATCCAAATCCAACTGGCGTGAGCGGCGGGGAGCCCTCCTGCGGCGTGGACTGGAAGACCAAGAAAGTCATGTATCAGGCGGGGCTGACGACGCTCCGCGTGAGCTTCAACGACTGCACCTCGCCCGCAACGGCCAAATGGGAAGACGCGAGCTTTATCACCACCTCATTGGTCAGCCTGGACGCGATTCTTTTCACCGACCGCTTCACCAATCGCACCTTCGTCTCACAATTGACCGGCCAGGACAGCCTCGCGGCGTTCACCGATGACGACGGTACCACCTGGATTCCGAGCCAAGGGGGCGGCATTCCCTCCGGCGTGGACCATGAGACCGTCGGCGGCGGACCCTTCCATTCCCCGCTGATTGGCACCGTCTATGGCGACGCCGTCTATTACTGCTCGCAGGACATCGCTATAGCCTTCTGCGCCCGCAGTGATGACGGCGGCGCCACCTATGGCGCTGGCGTTCCCACGTGGACACTGGCCGATTGCGGCGGCCTGCACGGCCACGTCAAAGTTTCGCCAAAGGACGGCACTGTCTATGTCCCCAACAAAGGCTGCAACGGCCTGCAGGCTGTGGCCGTCTCCGAAAACAACGGCGTGACTTGGACAGTGAAAAAGGTGGCCGGGATTAGCGCCGGTATCTGGGACCCCTCGGTCGGCATCGCCACGGACGGCACGGTGTACTTCGGCGCCGACGACGGCAATAGCCTGCCGCTGATCGCCGTCTCCAAAAACAAAGGCCAGACGTGGTCCAGTCCCGTGAACGTGGGCGCGTTCGTCGCGCCGCAGCAGACGGGCGAAACCCAAGGCGTGAAGCAGACAGCTTTCCCCGAGGTCGTTGCCGGCGATCCCGAACGCGCGGCCTTTGCCTTCCTCGGCTCCACCACCTCCGCACAAGGCGGCGGGGGCGACGACCCCAACTGGCCCGGCATCTGGCACCTCTATGTCGCGCACACCTATGACGGCGGCTCGACCTACACCACCATAGATGTGACGCCGAACGACCCCGTCCAGCGCAACGCTACCATTTGCGCGGGAGGCTTCGGCGGCTGCGGCAACGGCACGCGTAACCTGCTCGACTTCAACGACACCTCGGTTGACCAGGACGGCCGTGCAGTCATTGCCTACGCCGACGGCTGCATCGGCCAGTGTGTGACCAAGGGCCCCAACAGTTTTACGGCCCTCTCCACCATCGCCCGCCAGGTCAATGGTCGCCGCCTGTTCGCGGTGAATGACGTGGTGGGCGTCCCAGCCGCGCCGCTGGTGCAGGCTTCGATTGACTGCACGACTCCCACGACCGTCCACATCTCCTGGTCCACCCCAGACGACCACGGCTCGACCATTCTCCGCTACAACATCTACCGCAGCACCAACGGTGGCCCGTTCACGTTGATTGCGTCGCCTGCCTTCGGCACCAACGAATACACTGACATCATCACCGCCGGTCAGTCCGTCCAGTACAAAGTGACGGCCGTCAATGGCTTCGGTGAAGGGCCCGCCTGCAGCGCAGTTACGCCGACGCCCTGCACCGTCACGACGCCTGAAGACCCGTGCAAGGTGCCAGGCGTCACTGTGCTAACCGATACGGTCGGCGATGCGACCGACATGCAGCCCTCGCACGACATCGAGAAACTCTCGATTGCCGAGCCCGCCTCGCTTGGCTCCGGCAAGATCATGTTCATCCTGAAGATGGTAAACCTGCAGAACGTTCCGCCTGATACCACCTGGCCCATCATCTTCCACGTCGGACCGGCAGCGCCCAGTGGGCAGGATTTTTGGGTCCGGATGTCCAACGTCGTCACGAGCGCAAACCCCACGGGCGCGATACAGTTCGCCTATGGCACGGGTACGAATCCGTCTGCGTTGCCCCTTAATCCAGGCACCGCGGCCGATCCTGCGAGCGGTTTCAACGCCGACGGCACAATCAGCATCGTCGTCCCGCGTATTGCGATCGGGAGCCCTATGCCGACACAGCAGCTCACCCAGTTCCTGGTACGCATCCGCGTCGAGACCGGTGCGGCTTCATTCACGCCGGATAACATGCCGGACAGTCTGTCACGCGCCGGCACGTACACCATCGTCGGCAGTGAGAACTGCGCCGCTGCCTGCACCGCGCCGACGGCCAACCCCGACTCGGCCACGACCACTGAGAATCAAGCGGTGGTGATCAGCGTTCTGAATAACGATACCGACGGTGGCTCGCCGCCGCTGACGGTTACTGCCGTGAGCCAGCCGTCCCGCGGCACCGCCACCAACAACGGGAATGGCACGGTCACCTACACCCCGAGCAATGGCTTCGTTGGTACCGACACCTTCACCTACACCATTAGGAACGGGTGCGGGGCCACGGCGACCGGAAACGTGACCGTTACGGTGAACGCGCCGCCACCGCCGCAGTGCTTCGAAGACGACGACTCGCACATCGCGTATGACAACGGCTGGCACACCGTCAGCGACCCGAACGCCTCTGCCGGCCACTTCCATCTGAACACTGGCCAGGACGTCCAGCACGGGCTGAAGTTCACCTTCCAATTGCAGAGCGACATGGGCACGCTGCAGTACTTCTACGCCAAGAGCACCAAGGGCGGCACCGCCCAGGTGCTCATTGACGGCAAGGCCCCCATAACCAACGGGACCATTAACTACCAGGCCAGTGCCGGCACGGCCGGCTCCGGCTCGATGCATGACCCGTTCTTCAGGGACACCACGGGCACGCTCTTCTCGGTCACGTACAGCTTCACTGGAAAAGGCTTCCACACTTTCGAGCTCGTCAACCTGACCGGGCCCGCCTATGTGGACAAGATCTGCATCACCAACGGCAGCTCGACCAGCATGGCCACCGCTGGCCCGGGCACGACAACGACCAATACTAGCGCCCTGGCTCTCGGCCAGTCGCTGCTGCGGAACGTCCTGGTGCCCTCGAACGCGCTGGGCTTCTCCGTGGCGGCGGAGGCCGATGCCAACGTGCCCTACAAGCTCGTGGTGATTGACCCAACCGGTAAGGTGCTCGGTACGGTGAACTCCGCCCCCAATGGAATCGCCACCGTGCAGGGACCGATTTCCACGCCGGGCCAGTACGTAATCCAGTTGGTCAACGTCGGAGTCGGCCCGGTCAATATCTGGACAGCGGCCACCCCGCAAGTGACCTATTAGGGCGAATTGCAAAGGCGGGGCTTCCTCTCTTTTGCCGGGAGCTCCCCTATAACGTCGCGGCTTTCAACCGTAGGGGTTCAGCCTGTTGAGCCCCTCTCCCTTGCCGCGCCATAAACGCGGACACCAGCAGCGACGGTCCTGCGCTGCGGGGCCGACGCTCGAACTTGTTATCTCAACGCCGAGGACCCAACGTACTCGAGAACATAGCTTGAAAACTCTTTTCGTAACGGGAAAATTTGTTATGAGTCACAGGCCGACCATCAGCCTCTTGCTTTGCGCTCTTCTGCTGCCTGCTGTCATACTCCTCTCGCGGCAAGCCGCCAGCAGCTCGCCGCCGAAAACCGCTAGCGCCGCGAAGGGCGCCGCCCCCGCACAGGAGCCCGACAAGAATACTGACGCCTGCGCGCTGCTCACCCGCGCCGAAATTCAAGTCGTCCAGAGCGAGCCTGTCGAGGAAACCAAACCGAGCGTGCAGCCGAGCGGCGGGTTCGTGATGTTGCAGTGCTTCTACCGCACCACAACCTCCGCCAAATCGGTCAGCCTCGCCCTGGGCGCGCCCGATCCTGCCAAGCCCTCCGCGCTCACTCCGCGCGAGTTCTGGCGAAAGCAGTTCCACCCTCCCGAGCCGGTGGAGGAAGAAAAACACGTTGCTGGGAAAGCTACGAAGAAAGCTGAAGTCGACCGCGAGGAGGAGCTGCGAAAGCCGCGCCCCATCGATGGACTCGGCGAGGAAGCCTACTGGGTGGGCAATCGGATCACGGGCGCACTCTATGTGCTCCAGGGCGACGCCTTCCTCCGAATTAGCATTGGTGGCGGGGAAGACGAGTCGGTGAGAATCAAGAAAGCGAAGGCTCTTGCTGAGAAGGCGCTCAAGCGCGTTGATGCGCTGCCCATTCTTCCCGCAGGCCGCAATCCGGCCAGCGCAGGTTTGGGAGGTGGTTCTGCCCGCGAACAATAAGCGGAGGAAACTCCAGACTAACCTAGCTGATGGAGGTCAGCATGGGAGGCCGACGCATAGCCGGTCTCCCAGTGTTTCTTAATCGAGGAGGTCATCATGGCTCGCTTGCGCTGGGTTCCAACTCTTGGCATTGGTTGCGCACTTCTACTGACCGCTGGGACGTTACCCGTCCTGGCACAAACTCCACCGCCCATCAAGTTTGAGGTACCAGCGGTGGTGGATCCGATCCACACGAACGGCGAGCCGGACATTGCGATCGATCCCCAGGGGCGAGTCTTCGTGAGCGGCCCGACTGGGACCGGGACGCAGCGGAGCGTGTGGCTCGGATCGGTGGATCGCGGCCACACCTTCCGAATCATTAACCCCGGCCTCCCGCCGAACGCGCTGCTAGGCACTAACGCTCCTCCGGGCGGCGGCGACACCGACATCAACTTCGACCGCAGCGGTAAGCAGTACTTTGCTGACCTATACGCCTTGGCGTGCCTACGCACGGCCACGACCACTGACGGTGGCGCTACCGTCTCCCAGAGTACTTACCCTGCTGGGTGTGGGGGCATCCCGGGCGCTGACCGGCAATGGCTCGCGGTCTACGACCCGCCTGAAGGCACGCCCAACCAGTCTGCTTACCGTGGCCCGCGGCCACTGATCTATCTGGAATACAACAACGTCGTCTCAGGGGCGCAATGGAACATGAGCAACAGCGCAGTGGATCCGCTTCCGGGTGGTCCAGGCCTGACCTACGTCGTGGCGACGAAGGGAACCACCTCGCCATGTACGGCGAACGCATCTTTCTACGCGCCCTTGGGTGCTGATGGTTATCCGGCTATCGACCAGGTGACCGGAAAAGTGTTGCAGGCGGCCGGTAGCCAGAACTCAGATGGCACCTTCAATTTGCTGCTTAATATTGGGACGCCGGACGCGAGCGGCGACCTGACATTTCTTGACTTCCCAAGTAGCGCCAAGCCGTGCGGCGATTCCAGCAAGTTAATCCACATAGCGGACGGCCTGCCCGGCTCACCCAGCACGCTCTTCACGGTGCTGTCCATGGACATCGCCCGCAACCTGTTCATCACTTGGGCGCTCAGCCCGAACAGCGGCAGCCCTGCTCAGCGACAGGTCTTCGTAAGCGCATCTTCGGCCGCCAGCGGCTGGACAAACTGGAGTACTCCGGTCCAGGTGAGCGACGGATCGACGGTCACCGGCGATGCCGTCAATGTTTTTCCATGGATCAAGGCGGGCGGCGCTGGCCGCGCCGAAGCTGTGTGGTATGGCTCAGACAAGAGCGTGGACCCCAGCAGCCAGTCAGGGCAAGCCTGGAACGTTTACATGTCCCAAGTTGTATATGCGACAGATTCCATGGGGGCGGTCAGAGGTGCGGCTCCAAGCGTTACGTTGGTGAAAGTCAGCCCGCACCCGATGCACTACAACGACGTATGTCTTGCCGGGACCGGCTGCATCGCGCAGCAAGGCAACCGCAACCTCGCCGACTTTTTCGCCGTCACGATTGACCACACCGGTGCGGCGGAGATCGTCTATGACGACACGTCGAATGGCTTGGCACAGCAAGGATTCACGCCCACCGGCAACCAAACGGTGGACCACGCTGGCGCGGGTGTTATCACCGTCGCGAGGCAATCCTCCGGCGCCGGCCTGTTCGGCACGAACGTCTCCGGGCCGTCGAACGCGCCGACCACCGGGATCAGCGACAACTTCGGCGACGCGCTCTATCCAGTGATTGGCGGCACGAATGTTCTTGGCATGGACATCCTAAGCAACTCCATCAGTCTGTCGGGTAACATCCTGACGGTGACGACGAGAATCGTGGACCTCTCAAACCCGAGGGCGACCGCCCTTCGGATCGCCGGCACCGCATTCCTCCAGTACATCACGCGCTGGCAGATGGGGAACACCATCTACTTCGCGGCCATGGAAAACACGCCGCTGAACAACCCGACCTTTTTCGCGGGAAAGGCGCAGAGTGTGGACCTGTGTTCGGTCTCGGCCTGTTTCCCGCACGTGATTACTTACCCCGAGCCGGGGCTCGGTGGCGCCACGGAGACGGGCAGTATCAAGTGTCCCAGCACGCCTTCGGCCAGCAACCCGTGCACGTTGACGATCAACGTGAACGTCGCTGACGTCGGCAACCCGA
Source organism: Acidobacteriota bacterium (assembly GCA_003225295.1). GTDB lineage: Bacteria > Acidobacteriota > Terriglobia > Acidiferrales > UBA7541 > Acidiferrum. Next base: position 8,813 of record QHYZ01000019.1, read on the forward strand.
CCTCCTCGAGTCTCCTCGAGGAAGTCGGCAGCTACAGCTTCGCCTCGGCGCACCAGTCCGGCGCCATGACGAACGCGCAGGCCGAGGCCGACGATGTTCCCCTCCAGGTCGACGGTGTCTGCTGCTACAACACGCTCCCGCGGCCACCCCAGCCACCTCCGTGCCGCATGGCAGACGGGAACGGCGACGAACCCGGCAACAAAGGGGGCAGTGCTCACTTCAGCTTCCATGAGGACGATTGCAATCAACAACCGGAAAGCGAGGATTTCAGTGATCCGAGTTCGGGAACTGATTTCCATTCCACGCAGGTCAATTCGGTGGCCTATGACAACGTGGCGCATACCGTCACCATCGCAGGCTTAGGCACCAACAACGGTTTTCCCGTGGCGTTCACCATCGTCGCCGTGGATAGCTCGCTAGTGCCGCCAGGGTTGTTCAGCATCACGCTGAGCGACGGCTACATCAACACCGGCAGCTTGCTGAGCGGTAGCATTACACTCCACTGACGCGTCCGGGCGGCAGTCGGGAGCCCGGATTGCCTCGCGGTCGGCCTCAGGTCGCGGCGTCGACGCCCCGTTCTCCAGGGCTGCCAAGAACACTCAAAATGCGACAAGCCTAACGCATGTTTGTCACGAAAGGAACGGTGGCTGGGTCTGACCCATAGGGAAAAATGCAAGAGGAGAAACACATGCATCGGTTCTCCCGTAGAGCACATCTCCGTTGTTGGACCGGTCGTCTACTTCAACGATGGCGACAAGAAAAGTCATCGGGCGTGCGAGTGAAGTGGCTGAAGTGAAAGCGCCTTCCAACGCGGATTTCGCTGTTCACCGGCGCGCAGCGGATCCCACGATTCTGGACGAGTCGGCTAACCGGATTGCTATCCGGCTTCGACGGCGGGATTAATCCTGTGAAGTCGGCTTGTATGAAGTGATCTCCGCGCTTCGCATCGACTCTGGACGGATCACGGGACGTGTGCGTTCGGCCTCGAACTACTTCTTCCACAAATTCCAGAATTGCTTAACCGTCGTAGGACCATTGCCACTGTAGTGATTATTGGAGAACGCAAAAATCTTCAATATTTTCTTGTTCGCCACCATCATCTTGAATATTTCCACCCAATTGCGTAGGTCCTCAGTCCGATCAACGACTGTCCTATCCCACACTCGTGTTATTTCCTCTATGGCGTGCCGGTCACCGAGCCAGCGAATGTAGACGAAATCGGTCGTCACCAAGTCAAATTTCTCCTTCATCTCCCAAGGTCTTGGCATGAAGGACGTGTCTGTGAGTGCCAACGCCACGTTGTATTCCTTGAGCAGGTCCGTGAACCGCTTATCGAGCCACGTTCTGTTGCGGATCTCCACCACGAATCGGCAGGTCGGCAAATCCTTTACACGGTTTAGAAAGAAGCGCAAACGGCGGGAGAACTCATCTGATTGCATCTCGTATTTACTGAATCGGGGAAATTGGAATAGCAACGGTCCCAACTTCTCGTGCAGCAACCCCATCCGGTCGATGAACTCGTCAAATTCCGCCTCGCAGCCCACCAACATCTTTTCGTGAGTCACGACTTGTGGCACTTTCGCAGCGAACAAAAAATCAGGTGGAGTCTTCTCGTACCAGGCTGTGACTGTAGAGGAGCTCGGGGTACCATAATACGTGCTGTCCAATTCGACCGTTGCGAATTGGGTCGCATAATAAGCCAAAAAATCGCGCGGTTTCATACCGACTGGATAGAACGAACCCTCCCAACCTGCCGCAGTGAAAGCTGATGTGCCGAGCAGCAATCCTGGCTCATAATACGGGCGCTCGACCTGGGGTGAATTTGCGATCCGTCCCGGATCTTCCGGTTTGTCCATTTCGAAGAGCGTCGGGTTCCGAATCGAGTCCAATTGTGGGCGTTTGGGCGTCACGGCGGGAGACTAGCACCCACATGGTTCTGTTGCAATTAACCCGAAAGTCGGGATGCATGTAGGCAACCGCGCTGGAATTCGGTTATCCTTCCGCAATGGACCCGATCATCAAAGGCGCGATACCCGTTCTTCCGGCCGCCGACACGGCGGAATCCTTGAATTGGTGGACGGAGATCTGTGGCTTCAAGGAAACTTTTCGCGATGCCACGCCACCGAACTACGCGGGAATCAACCGCGGCGAGGCCTACCTGCACATAGCCGGTATGAGCAACAAAGAACTGGCGCGCAAGATCGGAGACCAAACCATGGTGCGAATCGCCGTTCAAGGTATTGAGTCCATCTATGCCGAATATCAGAAACGCGGGGGAAAAGTGCACCCGAATGGTCCACTGCAAACCAAGCCTTGGGGTACGAAAGAGTTCGGCGCGATTGACCCCAATGGTGTGTGCGTGACGTTTCAGGAATGAACCAAGAGAAATCTTTTCTCGAGCAACGTCTTGACCCACGACCGCGAACACTTTCGCAGCTCCTACGCCGGCAGCCCGCCCTGGGACATCGGCAAGCCCCAGCCTGCGTTCCAGGCCGCCGCCGATAAGGTCGTCGGCTCGGTTCTCGATGCGGGGTGTGGCACCGGCGAACACGCCATGTTATTCGCTGCACGGGGCCATGCTGTCACCGGCTTCGACTTCGTGGAGGAACCCATGGCGGCGGCGCGGCGCAAAGCCGCCCAGCGCAGCCTCATCGTCAAGTTCCTGGTCAAAGATGCCCTAAAACTCCATGAATGGAGCGAACGCTTCGATAACGTGCTCGACTCCGGCCTATTTCACGTTTTTTCCGACGCGGACCGCATTCCCTATGTGCGCGGGCTCAAGACCGTCCTCAATCCCGGCGGGCGTCTGTTCCTGCTTTGTTTCAGCGACGCCACCCCGGGAACGGAAGGACCGCGACGCGTCTCGCAGTCCGAGTTGCGCCATGCCTTTGCCGATGACTGGGAAATCGAATCCCTCGAGCCCGTACGCCTCGAAATCCGCCCTGAGTATAGACAGGGAGCCTTCTCCGGCGAAGACCCGCGCGGCTGGTTCCTCATCGCCCGCCGCCTGGCTTAAACCCATCCTCTGTCGCCTATCTTTCTCCTTAACTCGTACTTCTCGTTTAATGCCTTTTCTTGCGTGGCTAAGTTGTTGGCGTCGACCAAGACGCACCGGGCTTGGGAAACCTGTGTGCTGCGCCCCTGTAAATGCACGATGAATTCTATCTAGGTTGATCGTCCTAGCTTGCCTAAGCAGGCCGGATTAGTTTTTGGGTGCGTAGAGATGCACCTTCCCATCGGCTACGACCGCAACATACCTTCCAGCTTCCAAGAACTGCATTACCTTCTTGCCGTCCCGCGCCATAGCCGCCCAACGAGATTTCGTGTCAGGGTTCTGCTCTAGTCCTCGCAAATCTTTCCCATCGAATTGAAAGTCGATTTGCTTTAGTTTTCGCTTAGCGGTTGACCGAACCGGAAAGCTCTCTCCTTCGAGCGTGACAGTCTTCTTGTTTTCGGCGAGCGATTGCCGCCACACATTCAGAAGGGCATCTTCCAGAGACATCGACATAGGCCCTCA
>QHYZ01000284.1 GCA_003225295.1 Acidobacteriota bacterium
CCTCCAGCAGGATAAGCAGGTTGCGTCCCGCCAGAAACGTGTCCCCCTTTACTGCCGGATCGCTGAGCCGCTTACGAGTCTCGGCCACGGTCCGGCGAACCGTCTCTGAAGTGGCACGCTCCGAATCGTCTGCTCCTTTCGCCTTCGCAGGACGGCACTCGGAAGGCAGATTGCTCATGTAATACGGGTCCCGCAAGGAAGCACGTTCCGTGCGCAGCTCATTAACGGCAAGGAACGCATCCAGCACGGCGATGAGTGACTCGTTAGAGACCGGATTGGGTGTCCTTTCGGCATAAGCTTCGAGTCCCTTCTGCACGAAGTGCGAGAGCAGGATCCACTCCGCTCGCGACAGAATATGTTGGGCTTCCCCTTTCCTGCGAATCTCGAGAAGTGTCTCTGTCGGTTTGGCCATCAAGTCCGCAACTTCAAAGCGGTCTTCGCGAGCAGACTCAAGGAGCTGCTTGGCAACCTCCGAAGTCGAAACACTGTCGCCCTTTTTCGAGGACATGAGTTGCTTGGCACGCTCCAGGCGAGCAAAGAGAGCATCGCTGATTCGCAGGGAGAGAGTTTGCCCCTGGGTGGGCTTCTCGGGCTTTTGCTGTTTTTCGGGCATCTGGTACGCCTCCTCCGTTTCGTCCGTAGGATGCAACCCTTTCGAAGAAAGATGCATCTTGACAGCACGTTTGCAAACAACCTAGAATATTGTGGACGGGATGTCAAGTGGAAAATAACAACCGGGGGAACCAAGGAAAAGAGGCAATGAAACACCGCAACACCCAACTCGACGTGCGCAAGAACCCAGACTCGCCAAGAGTGCATGGCTTGCGCCCTGCAGTGAATTCGTCATCCTTAAGATCTGAAAGTCAGACTGGAAATTCGTTCGAGAGCAAGCCATCGCCGCAAGCCGAGAGATTTGGTTTGCCCTCCGCTGGAGGCTATGACCTATGAGCGACGCGAGAGACCGCACCGATAAAATCCAGCACGACGATCCGGTTCTCGTTGCATGTGTGGTGTTTCAAACGCAGGCACCTGAGCACCTTATTCAGAAAATCCGTGAGGCAGTCACTGCAATTGCTGCTCAGACGCCGGCCATGCCAATTATTCCGGAGATCACTTCGCTCCGATCGCTTTCAGAGGACCCGTGGCTGAGGCATTCGGAGGCTGCTAATTATCTTGGAATCTCTAAAAGCACACTCTACCAATACGCATGTCAGCGCAAGATCGAGTGCCGCAAGCTAGGCGGCCGCCTCGAATACCGTCGTTCCACCCTCGACCGATTCAAGGACCTGCAAGTCCGTCGCACTCACGAGTGGTTTCCCAGGAAGAGTATAATCACCACGGCGCTCGGCTCCGGCAAGTGAGAGGAGCGCTAGTGGGACTATATAAAAGGAAAGACTCGCGGTTCTGGTGGATGGGCTACACGGTGAAGGGTGAACAACGGTGCGAATCAACCAAGACGCCCAGCAAAGATCTCGCAAAGAAAATCTTGAAACAACGCGAAGCCGAGATTGTGCTGGGGCAATTCCAGGTGGGTTGGCCGGGCGAGCGAGTGACTTTCGCAGAGTTATGCGAAGAGTTTTCTCGCTCCCATAGTTCAACGCTTTCCGTAAAGAGCCAGGAAAACCACCAAATCTTTTTGAAGAGTCTGCGAGCGTATTGGGGGGACCGCAAATTGACGGAGATCGATGAGCGGGCCGTCGTAGAGTATCGCAATTATCGACGCCGCCAGCCGTTGAAGTGGAACCCAAAACGAACAGTGAAAGGAGCAACGGTCAACCGAGAATTGGCGTGCCTACACTGCATCTTCCAGTTCGCGCTCAAGCGAAAGTACATCCGAGAGAATCCTAGCTCTGGTGTGAAGCATTTCGATGAGCGCCACGAGAGACCATCCAAGAGAATGCTCACTGTTGACGACGAACATCGAATTCTCGAAGCGGCACCACCGCACCTCCGGGTTGCGATTGTGTTGCTGGTTCAGACCGGTGGTCGGACCTATAGCGAGGGATTGTTGCTCAGGTGGGACCAAGTGGATTTGGTTCACAGCGTAATTCACCCTGGCAGCAGCGTGAAGACAGCCGACTCAGCTCAGCCTTTGCCGTTGAGCCGGTTGGCTTGCGACGTTCTCAAGGAGTGGAAGAAGGAACAGAGCTCGGACAGCCTATACGTGTTTCCGAGTCCTCGCAAGGCTGGCAAGCCAATTCGGAGTGTTAAACGAGCATGGCGGACCGCTCTGAAGAACGCTGGCGTGCCGTATTTCCCGATTTACAATCTGCGTCACGTATTCTGCACGCGTCTCAGTTGGGTCGCTCCAGATGCCGTGGTGCAGCGGGCGATGCGGCACAGCAGTCCAGAAACGAAGCGCCATTATCAACTGGGAATGGTTGACCAAGTTCGTGAGGGCATCGAACGAGCCAACGAACGCGCCTATCAGGACAAAGAAGTACTACGTTCTTACTACGGTGCGGCCAAGGCAGAGAAACAAGCTGCCCAAACGTCTGTAGTAAGTGATTGATTTGCGGGCAGATGGTTGGTGGACGTGGCCGGGATCGAACCGGCGACCCCCTGCTTGCAAAGCAGATGCTCTCCCAGCTGAGCTACACGCCCGTATAACCCCATGATTTTAAGAGATTTTTGGAAGAACGACCACCTTTTGTTTCAGCAGGTGCTCTCCCAACTGAGCTACCCCCCCGCAGTATAACCGCTAAGCATTTATAGTTGCTACTTCGACATAACCAACTTCGGCGTTTCGGTCCATTCGGTCGTTCGGGAATCGTGGATCACTGTCCCCCGGAATCCGCACGGTCCAACCCAAAAGCGAATACGCAGGAGGCTAGCGTCATCAGGACTGCCATTACGAGCATTATTTCTTAATTTCGATATTTCTCTTGACAATTCTCAGCCTGGGTATATTGTCACGGCACTCAGCCGAACCATCCAAACGCGATCCCTTCCAACTGAAGTCCGACTGAGTCGGCTCCCGGTTCTGTTCCCCACGGGCTTCATCAATTTTCGCTTTCTGCGGATGCGAGATCAGCCGTGCTTAGCAGATCGACGCCAGAGCTCCTCGGTTCTTGGGTTGTCCTCGCGCCTTCGTGCTTGCCTGCGAGTGGTCTGGTGTGCCCTCCCGGTTCGACACTAGATCACGTCGCACACTCCGGAAATGAGGAGCAGACGTACTGCAAATGCCTTCCTGGTTATGTCGCCAGAGGTACTCAATGCGTCTCGAAACTGCCGTCAGTTGATCCCGCGTTTTTCACAAGCCCCGACCAGGCAGCATTTCTCAGGGATGAGCTAGAGCGCTTGCAGTCCCGTAAACAAAAGCTTGAAAGAGAAATCGAAGAGCTGGATCGGCTGCGTGAAGGACAACAAGAATACCTGAAGGAGATGAACGAGATGCGCGAGCAACTGGTTTACGACTCTGTAGGAGATCTGTTCTCGGTGGCAGGCGGCAAGGAAGTGGCGTGGCCAAAGTTTGTTGCACCGCCAGCCAAGTCGATATGCGATCACAGTGGGTGACAACGGATTTTGTGATCCTGAGGGAAGTCCAGAATGGCCAAACCGCAAAGATTCGGCACGCCAGCTATGACCAAGGACGACGGCAGGGACCTCAAGTCGCGCGG
>QHYZ01000236.1 GCA_003225295.1 Acidobacteriota bacterium
CCCAAGCATGATGCCTTCAACCGCGCCTTCAACCGGCTCACCCCGGCCACCCTGCAAGCCATCAATCGGGCTGTGGTCCAGAGTGCGGTCCAGCTCGGCCTGGAGGATGGCAAGCAGTTGCGCGTCGACACCACGGTCGTGGTTGCGACATTATGCTATACCTCGCTATCTCTCTGAAAACATTGATTGCTGACCCTCAATACTATGGCTTTGCGGAACCTGCACTCGGTTCTTGATATTGTTGGCCTCTTGGCGGATCGTTTCTGAACCCAAGGCTTCCATCGGAATCTGCCACGGCGCACAAGGCACTGCTTGACGCGCTGGCAGTATCTTCGTCTTCGATCATGCGCCGTACAATCGATTGGTTTACATTGAGTCGCCGCGCGGCTACCTGAAGAGTTACTTCTCTGGGCTGATCGTTCTGAGCGAAAGCTGGCAGTTGGTAGTAACTCCGTGCTGACCGCACTCGCATCACGTTCCAGGAGTTGCCCACTCCTGTCCGCAGCTTCAGCCGGTTCAGCGTGGCGGCGATCTGCTGGTCACTAAATTTCCCAGCCATCTGCCGCAGGACCTCGATCGCCTCGGGGTCCGTGCACCGCCGGCTCCTACCCGTCTCACCCTTATTCACGCGGAGTTCGGAATGACACCCGCCCGCCCAGTGAATCACAAAAACAACCTCTCTGCTCTTCTCTTCCACATCGGCAACGATCTCGCGGATCAGTATCCGCACGATCCGTTGCTTCAGTCGCATGTCCGTAGAAGGTGAGTTCCAAATCGCCGGCAGATCCTGCGCCAAACTCAGAAGAACTTCTTTATTCGGTGCTGGCGCAGATTGGCGCTCATCATCGAACTCCTGCAGTTTACTTTCAAGCTCTTTCGCTTTCTGCAGCGCAGTATTCCAGCGAGCCTCTAATTCTGCGGCCACCAACCGCTGTTCCGGGTCGACAGATTCATATCGCCGAGCTGCCAAACGTGCTTCGTAACGAGCCTGCTCTAGTTCCAGCTCGATGGCCTTGCGCAGATCTTGTCGCTTCTGCTGCATTTGCTCCGCGGCTTCCAATGCGGCCTGCAGCGCATTTCCGCTGACTGCCTGTAGCACCACATTAGACACAGCCGCGTCAGCTCGCAAGCCGCCAAAGGAGATGCACGTGCTCTCACCGTACTGTGCGCGTCCAGCATTGCACACATAGCGGATGACTGTGCCCGGATAAAAGACATGAATCATCCGTCCACAACGTCGGCATCGTAGAAGCCCTGAAAGCAAGGCCCCGCCGCCACGGCCAGCCTTCGGCTCTGCACCGGAGTGGATATGGGCGTTGGCGGCAATCATGGATTGATTTCGTTCATACTCTTCCCAGGAAAGGTAACCGGGATGATGGTCTTTGATCAGCACCTTCCATCCGCTTTGCGGCTTGCGATGACCGGCGGACTTGCGGGGACGATCTTCCACCATCTGGGTCCGTGTTTCCGTTTTCCCGTAGCAGTAGGCACCGGCATAGATCGGATTGGTGAGCATCGAGTGAAGAGATGCGTATCCGGGCAATTTCCAAATCATCTTACGTGCGCCCAGTTCATGAGGAAAGGCGGGCAACAAGAAGTTCTCTTCTCGAAACCAGCGGAGAACCTGGCGAACGCTGCCCAGTTCGGTCATTTTACGAAACACCAGCTCAATGGCTTGCTGCACACGATGGTCGGGATCTTTTTCCAGTTTTCCGCTGGGCGCCCAATAGAACCCGACAGGAATCTGAATTTGCAGTTCGCCACGGCGAGCTTTCTGAAGAATGGCTTCGGTCGACCGCTGCCGGAACAGATTCACCTCGAATTCATTGATTGTACCTTTTAAGCCAGCGACAGACAGCACCGTATGTTGCACTCTGCGGATTTACGGTGACGATTGTTTCTGAAGACAGCCCCTTCTGCGGTCAGTCGGGTCGCGTAAGGCGTGTCTTCTGGCGCGAGCGATCACCGTGGGTGGTGGTGCGATTGTGCCTCGGGGGCATAACCGGTGTTCCTTGGGGCTGGACAGATCTGCCGGTCCCTCAGTGGGAACCAAGTCCATCCTCGGATGAGGAGCCTATGATTCTCCTGTCCCCGACCGCGCTGCGGGACCTGATCCGCTTCGTTCGTACTCATTGCACTAAGCCCAACGATAAAAAACATTTCAATGCTTGAATGTTTTGGAGTATTTTTGAAAGTGATAGCGTTGGTCGGCATCGGGTCGGAGTGCGCGGCGGTCCGAACGTTATTGCCGTTACACCGCAGGATCGGCGCGTACACGGCCTTGGCGAGGGCCAAGGAAGTGGAAGAGGCGTCCATAGCGCGGTTGGCACCTCCGACGTCTCGCCGGGGGATTACCGAGCAGTGGGAGTTTTCTGTGCCGCTGCAAAGACCCGAGCGCTTGGTTAACGATCATCCGAAGCGCCTCCCCCGCGTCGACTCCACTTGGCAAGCCCAGCCCGCCCGCCGTGGCGAGCCAGTCAGCTGTGGGATACAGGAACCGCTGCACTGTTGGAATCCCAGATACGCTCCCATCCCGACAGTGACCCAGACGGGCCAGACAACCAAGCCCACACGTGCCGAGTTCGTTGGTGCGAACCGTCTGTTTGCCAGATTGGTGCTGCATCAAGTTCGCCCCCGCGATCGCTCCGCGGCTGCGGGCAAACAACGAATCGGTTCTTCCCCTACGAAACCTGGTTCCGTGTCAGTCGCGGCGCCGGACGCGGGATCGTCATCCACGCCCATAGAAACACTGTTCAGCGAACTGGCGCGGCGACGCCTTCGCAGGCTCACCGCAAAGGAGCGACCCTGATGACGACAGCAAAGGTTCAGAGCACACACTGCGAGCGAATCGCCTTTGTCTACGTAAGGCAATCTACCTGGTTGCAGGTGAAGGAGAATTGCGAAAGCACGGAGCGGCAATATAACCTCCGCGAGCGGGCCATCGAGCTGGGCTGGCCACCGAGTCGCGTGGAGGTCATCGACGAAGATCAGGGCCGCTCCGGTAGCACCGCAGCCTACCGCACCGGATTCCAGCGCTTGGCGGCGGAAGTAGTCTTAGGCAAGGTAGGAATGGTGCTGATGCTCGAGGCATCGCGACTGGCGCGCAACAACAGCGATTGGTATCGACTCATTGAGATCTGTGGAGTGAGTGGCACGTTGATCGCTGACGAGAGTGCCGTCTACAACCCCCGCGAACCGAATGATCGCTTGCTTCTGGGCGTGAAGGGCACACTATCGGAGGCGGAATTGTTCACGCTGCGGACCCGGTTATACGAGGGTCGCTGGAATAAAGCGCGGAAAGGGCTGCTCCACTTTCCTCTGCCGGTGGGCTACGCGCCAACCGCGGACGGCGGCTGGTCACTGGATCCAGACA
>QHYZ01000237.1 GCA_003225295.1 Acidobacteriota bacterium
CCAACGGCAGTTGCCGCTGAAAACTGAAGATCACCCGCTGGAACGCCTCGACATCTTTCGGATCGTCGGCCCGGTACCGTCGGAAATGGATGTCGATGCTGCGCCGGCTCAGTTGGGCGCTGAGATTCCGGCAGGGCAGAAGTTCGTACGTCCCGATCAGCACGTGCACACACCCAGTTAGATTGGCGAGCGACTTGAGACTATCCAGTTGATCGGAGAGTTTCCGTCCGCTTGCCATCTTCGTCAGATGTTGCGCTTCATCGACCATCACCGCGGTCGGTCGCCGGAAGCGCAATGCCTGTTCCAGCGCGTAGCGTAGCTCGGTGCCGGCCGTTCTGCTCGTGCAGGTATGAAGATCCTGTCCACAGGAGCCGATCTTGTGGCGAATCAGTGGTTCCTCCAGCGACCGCAAGGCTCTCTGGTAGTAATCTTTCCAATTAAAGTTTCCGGAATCCGGCGCCACGGCTTCCACGGCGACCACCGGGATGCGGCCCACATCTTCTTTCGCCTCGGGCAGGAACGCCTCCTTCAAATACTGCTCAACTCGCAGCCGCAGAGTCGTCTTGCCCACGCCGGTCGGGCCGACCACGAATACCAGCGACCCTCCAGCTGGTTCTTGGATAGCTCGTTTGAGTGCGGTGTCCGCTTCTTTCAGCAGCGGATGAGCAACCGTGTAAGATCGGAAGTAGGCGAGTCGTTCACTCACCGGGCGGTTGAGGAGCTCACGCGGAAAGTTTTCGTGAGACACGTTCAGTATTCCTCGAAGACTCTGAGTTCGGCTGAGGCGGCAGTTCTCGGCATAATCCCTAGGTTCACTGCGTCGGGAACATCCTGTTGATCAATGTCACCCGCCTCCTTCAATGTCATGTCTCTGCGGTCCGGGTTGGCGAGGCCGCCTTCGATAATCGTCAGTACGCTTTTGGCTTCGCGATCCTGCAATCGCTGCGCACGCAAAGTCTCTTCGGACTCGACGGAAGCGAGAAAATCGGCCAGCTTCTTTGCTGTTACCGTGAACTGACCAGCATGCTGCTGCGCCCGTCTACGCAACTCGGTCGTTGCCAGCATCAACTCGCGCTCTGACTTCCCCCGCAGGCTGCTGTAGTGTTCGGAGATGCATTGGACCCAACGCTTGCCGACATAGGCGTAGGCGATCCCGGCATCGAAAGGGTCGTAGCGGACTGGGACCTGCTGCTGCTCAATTGCCGGATCACGAAGGGCGTCCGACCAGTAGAAAAAGTGATTCAGCTTGACACCCCGGCCCGGCGAAACTTTGGCCGTTCCCTTGGATGTGGTCGGCAGTGTCCAGATCAGGAAATCCTGATCGTAGGCAATCAGTCGTTGCGGCCGCTGTCCAGCAGCCGCTAGGCCAGAGGCGTACGCTTCGCGAGGGCTCAGTCCGAGCGCAGGGTGTTGGATGGTGTCGTAGATGTCGTACAGATATTCGCACATGCGATCATAGAGTCCCGCCAGCGGCCAGATGGCGTGTTTTTTTGGATCAACTGATTTTGTCACTTGACGAACGTTGCGAGTAATCTGCGTATTCCCCAACAGATTGTGCACGAAATGGGTGTTGGCGGTCCCGAAGAGCCTTTCGCAGACGGACCCAAACCGCGCCTTTGCAGGTGGCCTGGTTTTCTTCGTACACTCGTATCGCGCCAACAGCGTTTCAAAATACGTGCTCCCGAACTCCGGTCCTCCGTCGACTACCAGGCTTTGTGGAAAGCGCCCCAGCCGCCGCACGCATTCGCGCAAGACCATCATGCAGGACCGATAGCTCGGCGCGTCGAAAGTGATGTAAAACGCCAGAATCCGCCGGGAGAATGCATCGGTAAGGAGCGTCATCCAAGGACGGCCGAGGGCCTGCCCCGATTGGGAGATTAACTCGATGTCCAGCTCTGTGTGATCGAGGTGAGCGATCTCGAGTGGACGATCCCCGTGGCGAGGTGTCTTCTGGTCCAAATCCCAATAGAAGGTCTCGACCTGGTAGGCCGCCCTCCGGCCCTTCCGCTTTAGTGTTTGATTGAAGGTCGGTCGCCGCGTGGACGCAACACAGAACGTCTTATAGCTCGGAACCTGTATCCCCTGTTTTTCGCAAGCAGCCTTCAATCCTGCCCAGGATGCATATTTTGTTTTCTGTTTCAACGTCTCATAGTCTAGGTCGATGAACTCCTCCATCAAACGCTGGGACGCCTCGGGCAACTTTGGCGTATAGTTTCCCCGTTGACTATGCTTCGGCAGTAGACCGACAAATCCGCTGCCGCAGCTCGCCTCCGCGCTTCGATAGCAGGCGAGCCAGCGATAAAAGGTGCGTGCCGGCACATCCGTCTCTGCCGGCAACGTTCCGAAATCGAGGTGCCGACTGATATGACTTGCGCGGTGATTAGCGACCTGCAGGTCGCGTTCGCTTGCCCGGGATATTTGCTGGTGGACGGCCGAATCGGAAACGTGCTCGAGATTGCGGAGAGCCACCTCGATTCGCCCTTGGCGTATCAACGATTGGAACGCTGCCACTGGCAACTCCGTTAGCCTCTGATCTTCCGAGAGCAGTCCCACCGAAGCCTCTCCGATGTTGACCACTTTCCAGATACGACAATCCCAGGTAAGCGTGCTTCCACAGTGGACAGCGCCCCAGGAGAACATATCTAGTTTTCGAGCACTGTCGCGCTTTGTTCTTGAAGCCACCTCCGACGTGGTAAACACTTTCACCTGAGAGGGTTCAGCGAGCGGTGCAGCCCGGAGATCCACGTATAGGATGTTTGCCGCAATCATGGCGAAGATGTCGTCCGGTGAAACAGTGTTCAGGCGCAGCAGATCCTCTAACGGCAAACCGTGCGTTGCTGAGACGTGAGCGACCGCGGATTCGCGGCTGACGGTCGAGATCGCAGGTGAATCGACGCGCAGGTAGTCCTCCAGAAACTGGATGTTGCGCTGGTACACCCACTCGATCTCGGCCGAAGATCGAACACGATAATAGAGCCCCAGTCGTTCCGCATAATCTGCGCCAGGCGGGCAGCGCCAGCGACCTTCCGCTCCGGCACAGTACCGATTGGGGTTTCGCTCGGCAAGCCGTCGCAGCTCTTCCTCTGTCTTCCATTCTTCCCAGCCGGCCTCTCTATCTCGGATGACAAAGAAGTCAGGAGTGTGAAGTACGGCCATCCTCTTGAGACTCCGGCCAGCTCCACCCGATGGCTTTCGAACTGGATGGTGACCCCCATTTTCCTGCTTGGATACCGGCCGCTCACATTCGATCGGCCGCCTCCCACGTGGCGTGAAGGACCTGACGATCGAATGCAGTCGATGATCGAACGCGTCTGCGCTGGAATGGCGAGTCGTTGGAACCACAACAACAGGTCATCATTGGTGAGCACAGTTGCCACCTGCGCGGCTGCGTACAAGGCAGAATTCCACTTCTGCTTTGCAGCGATTAATAAATGCACCTGGAGACCGTACTCAGCGCCCCTATCTCACCGCGGTCTCGCGAGTCTCTCTCTCTTCCGGGCGTATACGTAGCGCAGCCCGGCCTCCTTCATCAGATCCTGCACTTGACGGCCATTCTCAACCGCCTTCTGAATGTCCGGCGCCAGTTCCTCAGGCACGTAGACCGAAAACCGCCGGTTACCTCGATAGCCCGACAGGGCATAGCTGCTGTGTCCTATGCCCGATGCACAAGCAGAACACTTCTCCCGAATACAGGGGCTCTTCCGCAACGAAACGGAACCCATGGCAATCGGCCAGAGCCTCTGGATTGCGTTCAAGAACCAGCGTTTGATCTCTTCCGGCGTTTCGTCTTTGGCCATAGTATAGGTGCTACATTACACCTGTACAAACCATTCTTCAAGGTTTTTGTTTCGCCCTTTCCGCTCAAACTAATGTGAACCAGTGCATTGATGGTGCACCATGATGGATCACTGCTGCGGAGTGGCGAGACCGCAGCAGGGTCCATCCTCTGCTTCAATCTGCACTCACTGCCACGTTATCCTTCCTTTTCGCACTCACTGCCACTTTATCCTTCCCAACACGGGTCCATCACCCGGAACGTTTACGCTGATCGGAACGGACTTGCGGCCCTGGCGCTGCCATTTTATGCTTCAAGTCGCTGCCATTTTGTGCTTCAAGTCACATCGGCGTCTGTAAGTCTTGTAAATCCGAAGTCCACTTAAATGCCTTTTCGGAGGTGTGAACCATCGTTTGACCGGAAGAGCAGAATCGGAAGCATTTCTGCAGCCGGAGGTCAGAACCGACGCCAGACTATTGAACAAGTTTTTGATAAGACGTACTTCGCCTGCATCTTCGGAAGCTATGAATCTTGAACCGCCCAGGGATTGAGCAGCAATACACCAGTGGGCTCAAAGTGTTCTGTGTTCCGGGTCATGACGTGAAGGCCATGGCGTCGCGCAGTAGCAGCGATCAGTCCGTCGCTTGCGGGAACGATCTTACCGGCTTTCTGCGCGGCGGCTGTGAGTTCTCCCCAAGTGTGGCTGGTTTCGAGATCGACGGGAAGTACTCGATCAGCGTAATCGCGTTCGAGCGCCTGCAACCATGCCTGGAGTTCGCGTTTGTTCTTGCTTTCCTTAAGAAGCGCAATCCCTTTGGCGATTTCTCCGATAGATACGACACTGACAAACAGACTATCGCTTTCGAGGGCCTCAACCTCACGGCGGACACCGGGATGTCCTTTGGGGCGGCGCAATTCGGAAAGCACGCAGGTATCGAGAAGAACTCTCAAAACTTTACGTCTCGCATGGGAGAGTCATCGCGGGTAAGATTCAGTCTTTCGAAGCTAGGGCCTCCTCCCATGAGAAATTCCTTGAAATCTGGGCGCTTCCCGGTGAGTTTTTCGTAGTCACGCTCTGCTACGACGACGACAGCATCATCGTGACGGCGGACCCGTTGTGGTCCTTCGGCAAGAGCGCGGGTAACGAGTTCACTGAAGCGGTTTTTGGCATCTGCAAGTCGCCATTCCATGGTGGCTCCTATTTGGCTAGATTATCTAGCCATATTATAGCTCTTTGCTGCAACTTCGTCAACTGCGACTAACCATTCAAAACCATTCAAATTATTCTGCGCCATTCGCGGCCATTCCAAGGCGCCCCTATGTGGCCCGACGCTCACGGGCGGTACGAGCGTGGTTCGACCGATCTGTGAACGCGGAATGCCTTCCAGTGGACGCTTCCGATTCTGGAATCTCGGCCAAGCGATGCTTCAAGAATGGCCACACGATGCTTCAAGTCACACACCATTGGGTTCCCTTCCATAAAGCAGCCGCTCGCTTTGGAAGCAGAAGCCACTCGCTTCTGGGTGGCCCCAAGAGAAAATGGGGCAAGAAAAAGAAGAAAATTCAGTTATGTCTTATCAACTCAGTAACGATCATCGGCTTTGTCGGAGCCGACCGCGAGCAGCGGTCGTGGAAGAACACCGACGACGAGTGGGCCTCGAAGACCGAGTGGCATCGCGTCTGCGTTATATGGAATTAGCTCAGTATTTCAACCGGCTCGTTCAAGGATGTGAAGATTCCAGGACACTTCCTGGCACTGGCCCGTCCCGGAACGAAGGCCTGCGAAGCCGTAGGCAAAGCGTTTGGGCCAAAGTGGAGGGAGGAACCAGTGAACCGCATGGCTTTGACCTTGGGCTTTCGAAATCCTCATCTTCGCGATTGTTCTACGACCACCGCTGAACGATTTCCGCTGTTGACATTCGATTGATTCAGGCATATATGTCGGGTTTCTAGGCATTATCATGAGTGAAGCCAGAATAGAACTCCTCAGAGGAACACTCGATCTGTTGATCTTGAAGGTTGTCGCTCTGGGTCCCAGCCACGGCTATGCTATCGCGCAACGCCTTCAGCAGATATCGAAAGATTTCTTCCAGGTCCATCAGGGCTCCCTCTATCCCGCGCTCCATCGTTTGGAAGACAGAGACTGGCTGCAAGCCGAATGGAAAGAATCCGAAACCGGCCGCGAAGCCAAGTTCTACTCGCTCACCAAGAAGGGCCGCAGGCATATGGAGGCCGAGGTCGTCAATTGGGGGCGACTCGTTGATGCCGTCGGCCTGGTCCTGCGCGCCCCAGCAAAGGAGTCCTAGCGATGCGCTGGATTCGCCGCCTCTTTCAGAAATCTCACGCAGAAGAACAACTCGACCAAGAACTCCGCTTCCATCTCGATCGTCAAACCGCCGACTATATAGCCGCAGGAATCAGCCCAGAAGAAGCACGCCGCCGCGCAACACTCGAATTCGGCGGCCTCGACCGCATCAAAGAAGAAGTTCGCGACACGCGATGGGAAGTCCACCTCGACAACCTCTTCCGCGATTTTCGCTTCGCCCTCTGCAGCCTTCGCAAAGACCGCCGCTTCGCCCTCATCGCCATCTTTGCCCTCGCTCTCGGCATTGGCGCTTCGACCGTCATCTTCAGCATCATCTACAACGGCTTGCTCAATCCTTTCCCCTACAAAAATGCAAACGGAATAAGCATTTTCCAGATTCACGATCTCGATCAGGCCGGTGTCGGCGGGCGAGGAGCGTTCTCCGTACATGAATTTCTCGACTACCGTGAGCAAAACCATGTGTTCGAAGATATGGCCGGGACCAGTTACTCGCGTATCCTATACACCCATCATGAAGGCGCAATCCAGCTCAGGTGCGCCAAGGTAACTCCGAATACTTTTGAATTTCTAGGTGTGATGCCGATCCTGGGCCGCTGGATTACAAAAGAAGATGGGCACGCGAGCGCTCCTCCAGTTTTCCTGATGAACTATAAGTTCTGGAAGGAGCAGTTCAACGGCGACCCGAACGTCATAGGTACGACGCTTATCCTCGACAACCAGCCAGCAACACTAGTAGGGATTATGCCGCCGCGGTTTCAAATATTTCGGCGCCGATGTTTG
>QHYZ01000020.1 GCA_003225295.1 Acidobacteriota bacterium
CCCCCCGCCAGTAAACACTAGGCGACTTTTGATCTATCCGCGAACTATAACCCGATATTCATTCAACTCATCCGGTAACTTGCTGCCTGCCCAGCGAATACTTGGCCCCTGCCGTCTTTTCCTTGCGCCTTCAGCCCCTCCTTCCGAAACGGCTGGTTGGCAAACCCCGGTTTGACAGTGCCGTGGCAAGTTGCGGATACTACCGCCAGCGTGCGACAGGGCACCACCGACCCGCGGCAAGGGAACAATCCCACCTGCTTTGATTGAGACAGCGTGCATTGCACCTTCTTTCAGCCTATATCAGCGGGTCACAGGCGCTCATGAAAGGAGGTCGTAATGACCACGTCTAAGCTTCCCACTCGTCCCTCCCTGGAATCCCTGCGCAAGCAAGCCAAGAAACTGGCGCGCGGCATCGTAGCCGGCGATGCAAGCGCCGTCGCCCGGGCGCGTGCCCAGCTGCCGCAAGCTGAGCTGCCGTTGTCACAGCGTGATGCCCTGTTGGTGCTGGCGCGCGAATATGGGTTTCCAGGCTGGCAGGACCTGGTTAGAGAAGTAAAGCAACGCCTGGGCAGCGGACTCGAGTGGGCCGTGTCCCAAGCCCGCCGCCGCATCCATGACAGTGACATCGAAGGTCTGCGGCAGCTGTTGGCTGAATACCCGGCCCTATTGTCGTGGACGGCGGATGAAAACGACGGCGGGCTGCTCGGGATGGCTACCGAGTCCTACGGCGACAGCTTCGACCCGTCCCAGGAGCAGATCTTCACGCGCGCGGCATGTGCCGAGCTCCTGATCGATGCAGGGGCAGTCGTCGCGCCGTCGGTATGCGATGGCCTCATCGCTTCCCGCGCAAAGGGACTGCTCGACCTCTTCCACCGCAGAGTCCTTCTTCCCCAATCGCTCCGGTTCTTTGCCGCGCTTGGCGACGTCAATGGCGTTCGCGCCTGTCTTGATGCGAATGGCGACGATCTTGCAGCAGTAAACCAGGCGTTCATGTGTGCCTGCCATCTCCAGCACGCGACCGCAGCGACGCTGCTGCTGGATCGGTCAATCACGCTCGATGCCGAGCTGGGAAGGCAGATCGATGACGGGCCAGGACGTTCCGCATTTGTCCAATACATCATGGCGGAAAGTGAGACGCTCGCCTTCACCAACGCCGCCCCGGCCGGGCCCTGGCAGGCTTTTGTCATGCGACAGGTCGTGCGCGCGGTGAACGACGGCGACCTAACATCCTTTGTCGGCGGATTGCGGGGCGAAGCATGGATGCTGGCAGACGCATGCGTGAAATTCCAGGTCGGACTGATCGAGCGGGCGGTGCTGCGTGATCGCGAAGCTTTCATTACTGCTCTTCTTGATCTCGATCCCGCTGTGCTCCGCCGTCGCGTGCCGCCGCCATCGCAGGCCATTGAATTCGCGTTCACGTATGCGAAGACCCGTGTGCTTCCGACGCTGCTGCGCATCTGGCGCCTTCCCGACGATCTGCCACACGCAGCCGGAAATGGAGACTTGGCACGCGTGAAAAGCTGGTTCGACGCGGAGGGCAAGCCTGCACTGGGCGACCTGGCGAATCATTCTCCCGCCAATAGCGTACACACGCGGGAACCTGAATGGGGCGAGCCCAGTGTGCAGCGGGTTCTCGACACCGCGCTCGCCTGGGCGGTCCTCAACAACCACTTCGAGATCGCCGACTTTCTTCTCGGTCACGGGGCCGATATCAACACGAACTGGGGCTCCCATGAGCCCGCCAGCATCCTGCATGAGCTGGTATATTTCCACAAAAATTACGAAGCCATGCAATTCCTCATCGATCGCGGCATCGACATGACGATCGTCGATTATCGCTGGCGCTCTACCGCCCAGGGTTGGGCATCTTACGCTGTGAAGGACGAGAAGATGGCGCAGTGGCTGCGCGAGGCGCAACAACAGCGGGAGCAGGCATCGCACTGAGAGCGGCCAGGCGGATCAATCAGAAGGCCGCCTCGGCATGTGCGATCTTTCACCGTGAGCCGAGGCATGTTGGCTTCAGAACCTTCTTTTTGTCTGCAGCCGGCGTGACGAACGCGGCGGCGGTCGTCGTTCCTAAAGCATCCTGGCGCGAAATTTTTTCGAGAAAAGCTCTTACAGGAAAGAAAAAGAACTAAGAACCAGAACCCAAAAAAGGGGACATTTCTATCTGGTAAGGAGGGGGACATTTCTATTTTGCCTTGACAAACCCAGTGAACCCAGTGCCGCCTAGTTGCCGCCTAGTCAGCAACTCCGCACTACTCTCCTAACTGGTGATAATCCGGGATTTGAATAACGAAGACGGTGGGGATAAATTGCATTGACTGCTAGTCTGACCAGTATTAAGATGTCAGGATGACGAAGCGGAGCGCTCAAGCCAAGAAGTTGTTAGAGCAGCGCCAAATCCTGGCCTCGGAACTTCCTCCCTTTGCGGAAATCGTGCGGGGCAGCCTGGTGACTCGATACCGGCGGTGCGGTAAAGCAACCTGCCATTGCGTGAGAGGCCCGGGACATGGTCCGGCGCATTATCTGGTGGTCACGCTTAAGGCGGGCAAGACCGAGCAGATCCTTCTGTCGGAGGAAATGCTGCCGGTGGCCCGGCAATTCCTGAGCAACTATAACCGCTGGTGGACGGCCTTAGAGAAGGTCGCGGCGGTGAACCGCCGTCTGCTGCGTCTGCGGATAGGGGGGCTGGCCAGGCCGGAAAATCGACGCGGAGCCTCGTAGGCCGAGGGGAGAAGCGTGGAGCAGATTGGTTTGATGCATATCTGACACTTATAAGATGGTCAGATAGATCTTGGGCACAAGGAGCGTACCCCATGGCCTACGGGAGCATGCGTCAGATGCGCAGCTATGCGCAAAAGGTGTTTGCCAAGGATGCCCGACTGGCGCAGCTGACCGATGGGCGGAGCAACCCGACCCTCCCGCTGTCGGCGGTGCTCTCGACCTGGCAGTGGGGATTGCTGCGCCAGACGCCCTCCACCGAACGGATCGGCGATCTGCTGAAGGACCGGCGTTGGCGGGCGCGGCTGGGTCTGCAGCCGGAGCAGGGCGGGAGCCCGGACCGCGCGGCCCAGATTCTCGATGGCTTGTCGACGGAGGAATGGCAGCAGATGATGCTGGAGGACTTCTTCCTGGCCCGCCGAGCGGGCCTCCTGACCGACGATGGCCTGTATGGAAAGCGCTGCGCCGTCGTGGATCTGAACGAGCTGTTTAACAGCGAAACGATCCACTGCCCGCAGTGCCAGGTCCGGGAGAAAACCGTCCAGGATGAGAAGGGGGAAAAGCGCATCGTCCAGGAGTATTACCACCAGGTGGTGGCACTGACCTGGGTGAGCGGGCCGATCTCGTTGGTCATCGGATGGGAGGTGCTGGCTCCCGGGGAAGGAGAGTTGACGGCCGCGCTGCGGCTTCTGGAAAGACTTCTGCCCCGCTTGGGGAAGAGTCTCGATCTGGTCCTGGGCGATGGGCTCTATTGCTGCCGGCCATTTTTCAAGACCGTCTGCGGAGCGGGCCTGGACGGCCTGGCGATCAGCTCCGGACAGACCGAGATGGATGAGGAGATCGACTTATTGAGGAAGACCGATGCCCCACGGGTAGTCCTGGGGATCGACGTCGCCGTGTGGGAGATGGAAAGCGAGGCCTGGAGCCGGGACTTAAAGCGGAAGCTCCGCGTCATTCACTGTGAACGCCGCTATGCGGCGCCCTCCTGGAAGCACGAACGTAAGCAACTGCGGGTGGTGGCGTCGGTCCCCGTCACGATCCTTCCGGCCGGCCCAGGATGGGAGGTGGGACGGTCGCGCTGGAGAATCGAGAATGGAACCTTCAATGTGTTGACGCGCGATTACTCCCTCACCCACAACTATCATCATTCCGTTGCCGCCATCGTCGCCCTGCTGGCGATGAGGTCGTTCGCCTGCTTCCTGACGCAAGCCTACTGGAGCCACGCGACCGCGCGCTCCCAGAATGCACCCTCCCGATTCGTGCAATGGTTTCAGCAGGTCGTCATCGAGGACTGGGTGCGTTACCTGGATGGAGCTTTGCTCCAACCCGACCAGCCGTCTGGTTAGTTCGATCCTCGTGGGCGCATTGCTGGCCCGCCGATGGCCCGACCTGCGGGCGAGGACCGGCCATCGATGACCTAATCAGCCTGAACCCAGCTTCCCTGGAACTGGAAGGAGGTGTACCGCTAAAAACACGGCCACTGTGGATTGGATGCCCGGCACAGGCTGACCCCTGTGTCCTCACAGCATGAACTGGGCATCGCACTCCGAGAGTGCGGCGAAACATAACGCCCCCTGGTGCGGAGTTGCTGCCGCCTAGTGCCGCCCAGTGCCGCCCGCTTGACAAGGAATCCTGGCAGGCCTATGCTGCAGCCACATTTCACTAATTCCCCGTCCCTGTTCTAACTAAAACGGAGGGCGGGAAGGTTCCCACATCATCTTCCCGCTCGGCGAGGGTGCCAACACAAATCGAGACAGCTATCTATGAAGAGAACCTTAATATTGTATCTAGTCGGTCTACTTTCCTGGGGGATTGCCACGCGGTCGCAGGCCCAGACAACCGGCGGGACTGAGAAGGCCGTGGCGGCACGGGAACAACAGTGGCTTCAATCACAAAAGATAAATAATCCTGACTTAGTCGCCCCGCTGCTGGCCGACAAATTCGTGAGTACGGGAAGCGATGGGAAGGTCGAGAGCAAGGCCGAGTCGTTAGCGAGGGCGAAAGCCACCAAATATGGCAGTGCCGAGTACGACGATGTAAAGGTAACGGTATTTGGCGACACGGCCATCGCGACGGGCGGCTTCTCTGGTAAAGGCACGGATGCGTCGGGAAAGCCTCTCAATGCACGCGAGCGCTGGACCGATACGTGGGTGAAGATGCCGAACGGAAAGTGGCAGTGCGTTACCAGTCATATCTCGTCAGTAAAAATGTGAGCAACCACACGATCGTCGTGAACATGCGCCTCAACATCCTCCTACTACTCGCAGGGTCTTTTGTCCTGACCCTTGGTGCTTGCAGGTCGTCCAGTCCTTCAAAAACACTCAGCGATGGGGCCGACTGGACGATGCATGGACGGACTTACGATGAGCAGCGGTTCAGCCCTTTAAACCAAATCAGCGCGCAGAATATCGGCCAGCTCGGCTTGGTCTGGAGTCGCGAGCTCGGCACGACCCGCGGCTTGGAAGCTACGCCACTCGTCTCCAACGGCGTGATCTACACAACGGGTGAGTGGAGCATGGCGTACGCGCTGGACGCGAAGACTGGCGAAATCCTATGGACCTTTGATCCTAAGGTGCCTCGTGCCCGCGTCCGCACGATCTGTTGCGACGTTGTCAATCGAGGAGTCGCCTTGTACCACAGCAAGGTATACTTCGGCACGCTTGATGGTCGGCTCATCGCTCTGGACGCCAAATCGGGCAACCCCGTTTGGGATGTAATCACCGTCGACCAATCCAAGCCCTATGCGATTACCGGCGCTCCTCGCATCGCCAAAGGTATGGTTCTCATCGGAAACGCGGGCTCCGAGTTTGGCGTCCGGGGATATATCTCCGCCTACGATGCAGAAAGCGGGAAGCTAGTCTGGCGCACGTTCAGCGTGCCGGGTGATCCCGCGAAGGGATTCGAGTCCAAAGCACTGGAGAGTGCCGCCAAAACTTGGCACGGACAGTGGTGGATCGCTGGTGGCGGAGGCACGCCGTGGGACACCATAGCCTATGATCCCAATCTCGATCTGGTGTATACGGGGACAGGCAACGGTGTCGCGTGGTATCGCGATCTTCGGAGTCCGGGTGGAGGCGACAATCTGTACCTCGCCTCCATATTGGCGCTCCGCGCAAGCGATGGTGAGTTGGTGTGGCACTTTCAGCCAACGCCAGGAGACAACTGGGACTACGACGCCACGCAGCCCCTGATTCTGGCGGATCTGCCGATCAATGGCAGCACGCGCAAAGTGGTCATGCAAGCCTCGAAAAACGGCTTTTTCTACGTCCTGGACCGCCAGACAGGCCAGTTCATTTCGGCAAAGGCCTTCGTCAATACAATCACATGGGCCACCGGGATTGACCCCAAGACGGGCCATCCTCTGGAATCGCCCACCGCCTATGACGGCCTGCGTCCCGTGCTCGTTTCCCCCTCACCTGCTGGGGCCCATAACTGGTATCCGATGGCGTTCCATCCGGCGACAGGTCTTGTTTACGTGCCGGCGAGAGAAGGAGACACAGCGCTGCACGCTCCGGAGAAGGGCTGGAAGTCGAATCCTACGCTTGTGAACATCGGCAACGACCCTGGCTACGAAGGTCCGGTCTTGGCCAAGTTGTTGTCTTCTCCTCTTCCAACCGGTCATCTGATCGCGTGGAACCCTGTCGAACAACGCGAGGTCTGGCGCGTCAGCTTTCCCGTCGTCGAGAGCGGCGGAGTGCTCGCCACCGCGGGTAACCTCGTCTTCCAGGGCCGCGCTGATGGGATGCTCTGCGCCTATCGTGCGACGGACGGAAAGAAGCTGTGGGAGTTCGACGCCGGCACCGGTATCATGGCTCCGCCCGTCACCTATCTCGTGGGCGGTGTCCAGCACCTTACCCTAATGGTCGGATGGGGCGGTGCGACTGGGTTAGTCAATGCTCCTGGGACGGGGCCGTTCAAGCCGGGCTTTGGCCGCATCCTTACCTTTGCCATTGGTGGGCACGCAAAACTGGACGTTCCACCCTTCAAACATAACGGGCCTCCCTCAGCCGCGATCCACATGAGTGCCACGCCAGCCACCGTGCATGAAGGCCAGATCCTCTATGGCAAGTACTGCTGGTATTGTCACGGCGTAATTGCAGTCGCCGGCGCCAGCGTTCCTGACCTCCGCTATGCCTCCGCGGAAACGCACCGGCAATTCGAGTCCATCGTGCTGCAGGGAGCTCGCGAGCAACAGGGCATGCCGTCGTTCAAAGACGCGCTCAACCGTGATCAAGTGCGAGCGATCCAGTCCTACGTTTTGTCTCGCGCCGCGGCCTCGGTCAAGCCGTCAGACACTCCAGCTGCGGGTCGCGCACCTTTGTCGCGGTAACGCCTTCTTGAACGACAGACCGCGTCACAGCGCCCTTGTCGTTCGATATGTTCGTGGCTCATCTGCTGCAGCTCTATATCGCGCTGATCACTAGGCATCTAGCAACGATAGGCTACGTCCCGATAAGCTCACGTCGAATGGAGCGGGCCAGGATCCGCGACGGATTCCACATTGACGTGAACGGCGTTTACCAGATCCCTTACTTCGAGTGGTTCCTCACTCCACCGCTGGGCTGGCCTGCTCCTTCCATCGTTGTTCGCTCACGCCCGTCACCAGGAGCCAGAGCATTACCGATTCTTTCCTGAGGATGCCGAGGGCCAGATTGTAGCGGGATAGATAGTTTACGAGCGGCGGTGACAGATAGGTCAGCCAACCCAAACCCGCGACTGCGATCAGCGCGCTCAGAATTCGAGGCAGAAACGTCGACCTGAAAATGAGGTAGCCGGTCAGGAGGCAATAGAATCCGTCAAATACCACGGTGATGTCCACGCCCCGAGGATTTCATCGAAGAGCCCCAAAGGTGAGTCCCACGAGGTTGAAGGACGCCGCGAGCAAAGACAGGCCCCTGTTCACCGGCTTAAAGAGGTCATAGAGGTGCAGCCTCACAGAGACCATGCCCGCGAGCGCTATGAGGCCTCCTGCGATATTGAAGCTGCCGCGAACGAAGAGCTCGGTCAATGCTGCCGCCAGTAAGCTAAACAATGGAAGGACACCGGCAATCCTGGCCTTGAAACGCGGCGACGCTTCTGCAATCCGTTCGATCATTTCATAGCCTCCAGAAGGGACCGGCTTCAGGCTATTTTGTATCACCGCTACGTCGGAAACGCCGCTAATGCGTTAACCATGCAGGGGAACTTCCTGTCCCGGCATGACGTATATCCTTGTGTTCTACACACGGGCGGAAAAGGGAGTTTCATGAAGAAAAGTTTCATTACGGCAAGAATGCTTTTGATGTTCTCTGTATTCGCTTTGTGGTGAGTGCGGGCCGGTGCTCAGGCAGTCCCGGCGCTGGAAAACATTAGTTCCCAGATGGAACTCGACAAAGCCATCGCGTCGCTTGATACCGCCTTGTTCGATGCCTATAACCGGTGCGATTTGGAAAGGTTCGCATCATTCATGGCGGACAATGTGGAGTTTTATCACGACCAGGGTGGCGTGACCCTGGGCAAAGCAGATTTGACGGATAGCGTAAGGAAGAATATCTGGGGCAAGGTGACCCGGGAACTCGTTGCAGGGACGCTCCAGGTGTATCCCATGAAGGGCTATGGCGCGGTCGAAATGGGTGTTCATCGTTTTCACCACCCGGGGCATGAGGACACGGAGCGCGTTGGCGAAGGGAAGTTCATACATCTCTGGCAATACAAAGACGGTGCATGGAAAATCACGCGGGTCATCAGCTCCGACCACCACCCGGCGACTAAGTAACGTTGTGTCTAACTCCTGTATGTCGCAAAACCCGACATGTGCCGATTCAGCTTTCGTGGCGGATTCCACTTGCCCGGTTCATTCGGCGTTAACCAGATGGGCTCTTACGATTTGGATCAGCGTTTGCCATCGCTGTGGCGAGCTTATTCATTCCGCCAGGGAGGTTTGCCGTGAACGCAGCCTTCACCTGCGAAAGGTATATATCGACCTTGTCGCCCTGCAAGACGATTCGCTGCGTGAACCGGGTTCTTCCATCGGGTAGTCCTACAAATCGCCACTCAAACGACAGTGCCGCACCGTCCAAACTCATCTCGATCGTGGCTGCGTTGGGCGGAGTGACCTCTCGGAGGAACCAGCGTAGCGGCTCCTGCCCCGGCAAGCGTGTGGCTCCGCGCGAACCGGTGGCGAACGGTCCGTACAACTCAAACTCTGCCGGCGGGTCGTCCCAATTGGCGATATCGGTCCAGTAGTGCCACGCGAAAGCAGGACTTGCGTTCGTCTCGACCGAATGGGTTATCTCCCAAGGAACGGTCGCCATGGATTGCACCTCAGGTTTTAACTTTCGCCGCTCACAAACTCGCGCCGATGCTGGCGTAGGACCAATTCCGATCCCCGCAGTATAGGCTTAAGCGTAATGGACGATAAGTCGATTATTACCGGCCAATATTCTGAATCACATTTCTAAAATGAGTGGGAAGTGTGATTTTTGGCAGTTGGACTTTTCTTTCAGGGGGCACGAGCCCCGCTTCGGGGTAAGCTCTTGAATGGTCAAGCAGGTCGGAAAGTGGGATAGCGAGCCTTCGAGAACCATCGCGCCGCGTGAGTGCCGGATGGGTCGGCCTGTCTGCAAGCGATGGGCATTTGCATGTTCCATCAGGATTCATATTTCCAGATCCCCCCAACCATGGTCCGCTCCACCCGGATCTTCAGCAGCTCGGAGGGATCAGCCTTGAATGGATCCTGAGCGAGGACCACCAGGTCCGCGAGTTGACCTGGCTGAATGGAGCCCTTCAGATCTTCCTCAAAGGCCGCGTACGCCCCATTGACCGTGCCACAATGGATAGCTTCTTGCAGGGTGATACGCTGATTTGCACCCCAAACGTTTCCCTTCATGTCCGTGCGCGTGAGCTGCGATTGCAGCCACATCATGGGATCTGCAGGGCTGGCTGTGTAATCGGATGAATCCGTGGGCCGCAGTCCGGCGTCGAGAAAACTCCGCATTGGGAACATGTGTTGTGTCCGCTCTTGACCGTAGAAATGCATGACATCGCCATGAAAGTACACGTAAGAGGAAAACGGCGCGGGAATCAACTGGAGGGCTTGCATGCGATGGATCAGGGCATCGGTAAGCAAAGTGCAATGCTCGACGCGGAAACGCGGGTCTTTTCTTGGCAATTCCCTGTGAATTTGCTCGTAGACTCCGAGGATACGGTCTATCGCTAGGTCGCCATTGGCATGGGTGGCCAGTTGCCAGCCCGCCTCGTGCGCCTTGCGCCCGGTTTCGTACAGCTGTTCGCGGCTGGAAAGCTGCAAGCCGACATAATTATTCGGGATCCCGATATAGGGTTGCGAGAGCCATGCCGTTCGTTCTGAGATGGAGCCGTCCGCGTACTGTTTCACGCCGCCAATGCGTACCCATTCGTCGCCGAAGCCTGTGTGCATCCCCGCGGCCATAAAATGATCGAGCGAAGCGGCGGAGACGTGACAATACAAACGCATCGCGAGTTTGCCGGAATCGCGTGCGTCCTGGTAGCCCTGAACGTCTTCAGTCGAGGCGTCGGCATCGCACGCGGAGGTAACTCCCTTGGTGGCAAAGAGTTTGGAGATCAGTGCTGCGCCTTGGCGATAGTCCTCGCGCCTATTTTTATTCGAAATGAGCTTGAAAAAGACTTGCATCCCGGCATCCCCCACGAAACCCGTGAGGTGACCCGCGGCATCGTGCTCGAAGCGGCCACCCGCAGGATCGGGTGTCTGGTCCTTGACCTGTGCCAATTGCAGCGCCAAGGAATTCACGAAGGCCGTATGGCCACCGCGGTGCTGGACGAGCACCGGGTGATCGGGCACCGCCGCATCCAGATCACCCCGGTTGATGGGGCGCGGAGTTTTGCCGTCGTCGTACAAAAATCCGAGCACCCATTCTCCGGGTGGAGTCTGCAGCGCGCGCTGGTGCAAAACAGCTTGTATTTTTTCGATGGAGTCGGTGTCGCAGGCTACTTTGCGCAGATGCTGTACGCCTGACTCTACAGGATGGGCATGCGCGTCGTTAAAACCTGGAAGCACACTCTTAAACGCGAGGTCAATTTTGCGCGTACGCGCGGTAGCCAGAGGCAGGACCTCGGCGTTCGAGCCCACGGCCAGAAATCTCCCACTCCTAATGGCCACCGCCTGAGCTCGCGGCTGGGCTTCATCCACCGTCCAGATGTTTCCGTTATACAAAAGGGTTTCCGGCTCTTCTGTGCGCAAGACCGGCAGCGCCAGCAGGGTGCTCATACCTTGCATGAAATTCCGTCGAGAGAGTGATCGCACCGCGGCACCTCAAATTCGTCAAACCAATAGCAGCGATTTAGGTGAACGCTCGGAGAGCATTATTGCTCAAGAGCCCATTCGCGCGATTTCGCAACTCGATGCGCTTGTCGTGTCGTCGGTTGTGGTCAGGCAAACCGGAAATAACCGCATTACTTCTCGCTTGCCGACGGCCCGGAAGTATTATAGGTCAAGGAGTAGGGAGCCGTGACCACGCGTCAACACAAGGTTCACACTCAACTCGGCCGAGCCGCAGTCCAGATCTTTGCCGCCAATGATCGCATGAACCAAATTCTCATCGAACATCTTGACCCTACCGCCTGGAAAGCCAAACCGCCCGGCAAGGCCCGCACCATTGCGGCGATCTTCACGCACATGCACAATGTCCGCTCCAAGTGGGTCAGGCTTACAGCTCCGCACCTAAAGGTTCCACGACACCTCAACCGCGCGCACTGCACGCCACAGCAGGCCCGTGCGGGATTGGCGGAGAGCGCCGCTCGCTGCGCGGAGATGCTCGCTGAAGCGCTCGGCGGTTGTGGGGGACGCGTCGAGAAGTTTCGTAGAGATGGCTGGGCTCGGCCTTGGCCGGTTGGCCTGGAAATGCTGTGCTACATGCTTTCTCACGAAGCCCACCATCGCGGGCAGGTGTGTATGCTCGCGCATCAGCTCGGACTCCCGTTGCCAAACCAGGTGGCGTACGGGATCTGGAATTGGGAAAAGCTGTGGAAAGAGTGCGGCTCCCCCGACGGCCCCGGCTGCGATTCTTAAAGAATCGCTCAAGGGCACAGGCCGCCCGGGGATGGGCTGCGATGGTGGAGACAATCGCGCCCCAGCAACCTACTGTAGTGGTCCCAAGTACTGGTCAAGCCAATTCAGGGTTTCCTTGATGAACTCGTTGCGCGGAAGATTGTGGCTGGTGTCGTAGAGAAGATGTTTTTTCAGGTCGTCGCGAGATCCCCACAGTTGAAAGAAGACCTGCTCTAGACGATTCGACCGCATCATGAAAAATCCTTCAGACAGTCCTCAACTTCAACGAACAGGATGGAAGAATCTATCAGAGTTGTTGGGAATGCGACCTGTAACGCTACTGAAAATATTTGTCTGGAGAGGAGGAACTCGATCAAGCCGGGCGTCCGGCCTCGTAAAGAGCGGCGTCGAAAGCCTGAGACCACGGTGTATCTGCCAGCTTTAGGCAACGGGCCCAGGCCCTTGGTCGTAGGGTCAGAATATACAAACGTTCGTAACCGTCGTCACTCGAAGAGAGCATAAGAATGCTACGCGGTTCTTCTTGCAGTGAGTACCGAGGCGTCCGGTTCCTCGGCCATGGTTAATCAACACTGCCGGGGTAGAGATCCTAACCATCCTAACCGATCGTGTCATTTCAGCGGAACAGTGTAAGCCCGTTGCGCTCCTCGTAGGGGGTTGGCGCTAGCGCAAAAGCGGGCAAATCGCGTTCCAGTACTTCACTCTATGAAGAGAGACTGGGGCAATTGTTGCGTGACAGGTTTCCGCGTACTACACTGCGGCTAGGGAGGGACAAGCTATGAATCGTCGCGAGTTCATTGGCGCTGCAGCGGCTCTGACAGCCACCACCGCACACGGTTGGGAGGCGCCCCTACCCCGCCGCCCGTATAAGAATGGAATCGATCTTTCCATCATCGCGATGGGTGGCATCGTTGTCTGTGGCCTTTCCCAGGAGGTGGCTTCGCGCCGCGTCGCCCAAGCGTACGACCGTGGCGTGAACTATTTTGACTGCGCCCCGTCCTACTTCAATGGCGAGGCGGAAAGCAAGCTGGGGGAAGCATTGAAGCCATATCGCAGCAAGGTCTTCCTTGCAGAAAAGACCATGCATCGGGACGCGAAGGGTGCACGCGAGGAGTTGGAGCGTACCCTGCAACGCTTTCACACCGATCACGTGGATCTCTACCAGTTTCACGCCGTTAGCTCGATGGATGACGTAGATAAGATTCTCGCTCCTGGCGGAGCCGCGGAGACGTTTTTTGCGGCCAGAAAGGAGGGCATGGTCCGGCATCTCGGTTTTTCTGCCCATAATGCGCCAGCCGCTCTCCGTCTCATGGATGCGCTCGAATTGGACAGTGTTCTGTTCCCCGTCAATGTCAACGCTTGGGAGAATGGAGGCTTCGGGCCCCAAATTCTTGCCAAAGCGAAATCGAAAGGCATGGCACGCATGGCTTTGAAGGCCCTTGCGTTTGGTAAGTGGCCCGCCGACATGAAGGAGAGCGATCGAAAGTATCCGAAGTGTTGGTATCAACCGATCGATGATCGCGAGATGGCCAGTTTGGCACTGCGATTCACCTTAAACGAGGAGGTCACTGCTGCGGTGCCACCTGGTGACGAACGTATTTTTGACTTGGCGCTCGAACTTGCATCAGCGCCGCTGCCCCAGTTGAGCGCTGCTGAACTGACGGGACTAAAGACTAAGATTTCTTCGCTTGAACCAGTCTTCCGGGTGTGACGCACATCGGACCTTGACTATAAGCCGGGAAGGCCAGGCGTGGTTCGTCCCATTAGCGTCTTATTGGGGCAAGTTTCTCGGAAAATGCCGAGCCCCACAGCCCCGGCCTACAGCAATTTCACCTTGAAGTGGTTTCCTAAGTCCCGAAGAATCGCGTTACCGGCCTGAAACACAAAGAGCGCCGGCAACCCTCCTGGTTGAGTTTGCTGCCGAGGTACGGCATGCGCTCGACTTGCAAAGCTTTCAAGTGGTGCACACTCGGCAGGGCAAAGAAAATCCCCCTTTCGATATCCGGATTGGCAAGGCGCACTGCCTGGTAGTAAGTGTCTTCGGTAAGCTAGCGAATCCTTCTGGGAGCCTGTCACGCTAGGGATACCCCGTGGTGGCTTCCACGCCGCAAGATGTTTCTCTTCTATCTCTCTACTCGCCGCGCGCTAGAATTTGCGACGCGGGGCTCTCTTCTTCTGTGTCCGCGGTCGAGTCAGCGCTTGGCTCTCCTGCCTGATTGCATCGAACTCATCGCCCGGCTGCCAGCCGATCAATTTGGGCTGTGAACCCGCCCTAACTCCGAGCTCATAACCGAACATGGCCATCTTTGCATCGCCGGTAAAATCCATTCCCGGGAGGTATTCGTCGGTCGGCTGATGGTAACGGTGCTCCACGTAATCCCGTTCCTGTGCCTCACCCCAGGCCTCATCATGTCCTTTGAATTTCAATCCCTCGCCAATTGAAAACGACGGTATCCCCACCCTTGCCAAGCTGAATTGATCCGACCGGTAATAATGCCCCGCTTCGGGATGCGCATCCGGCCGAATCTCTAATCCCAGCGTCTTCGCCAGCGCTTCCATGGTGGGATAAAACGTGGTCCGCTCCGCCCCACTTACTTCCACCTCTTCTGGGTCACCGATTGGTGCCAGCGCGTCGTAGTTCAGGTCCAACGAGATCCTCCCCGGGGGCACTGGGGAATGCGTGCCCAAGTATTCCGAGCCAAGCAGCCCCTGCTCTTCCGCGGTGACAGCCGCAAACAAAATTGTCCGTGGGGATGCTGGCGGCGTCACCTGCGACCACACGCGCGCCAATTCCAACAGTACGCCGCATCCCGTCGCGTTATCCACCGCGCCGTGGTAAATGTTGTGGTCTGTCTTGTCCGGATCGAGACCCAGGTGATCGTAATGCGCCGTGTACAATACGGCTTCCTCTCTTAGTTTTGCATCTCTCCCCAACAGCGCCGCCAGCACATTCCTCGAAACGAACGGCCGCAACTGGCTCGCCACGCGGGCTTGCAAGTGCACTGGCAATTCGATGGGATGGAACTCCCGAGACTGCGCCTGCTCAAACAGCTTGTCCAGATCCAGCCCCGCCGCCTCTACGAGCTTTTTCGCCACTTCGAAGCGCATCCACGAAGCCGCTTGCAGCCTCGGCGATCCATCCAGCTTCAGATACGATTTTTCGTGCCCCCAAGAGTTGCGAACCACCTCCCATCCGTAACTCGCCAAGTCCGTCCGGTGGATGATTAGTGTAGCCACTGCTCCTCGCCGGGCTGTCTCTTCGAATTTGTAGGTCCAGCGTCCGTAATACGTCAGCGCCTTGCCCTTGAAAAACTTCGGGTCGTCTGAAATTGGCTCATTCACGAACAGCAGCGCCACTTTGCCTTTCAGATCAACGCCTTTGTAGTCGTCCCAGGCGTACTCCGGCGCGTTGATCCCGTATCCCACAAAGACAATCGGAGCGTCGATATCCGCCTGCTCTTTTTGGCTCTCGTTGTTGGTCACGTAATCGTCGAGATTTTTCAGTGTCCAGGTTCCCCTGTCAGCCGACACGAAGTTGAACGACGTGTCGCCAAGCGTTTTCACCTCCACCATCGGCACATGCTGAAAATAAGTGCCGTCGTCCCCTACTGGCTTTAATCCGTACAGCGCAAACTGCGCCGCGATGTATTCCGCGGCGATGTCCCCGCCACGCTGTCCGGTGCCTCGCCCCTCCAGTAGATCGCTGGCCAGAAATTTCACGTGCGCGCGGATCTGTTCCGGGTCCATGTGAACCGACGCAGGCGGGGGGTTGTTCGCCCCCGCTTTGCTCGGCGTCGCCCGTCTCGCCTCGGTCTTGCTTGCCTGCGCGCCAACGTAAGACACGCACAGCGCGGTCGCAAGAATAACTCCTAGCAGAAACTTGAACTTTCGCATGATTCACTTTCCTCGATTAAAGATGACGTTTCTAAACGAGATGTTGAACATCCTAGGATTACTACGGGTGACGCCAACTTTCCACCAGTACGTTGAAACTGTGTCCACTTCCCATCATCTGGCTGTGCGAACCTGGAGCCCCTTGCGTCACTTCTTGGTCCGGCCCTTTAGCAGGTTCTTCAGCTGGACATCTGCCCACCGTTCGACGGATTCCGGCCATACGGACACACGGTACAGCCCCGACGAGATCCTTGATGCACGCCCTTCCGCCGAACAAGGCGTCCGCACTGCCCTGTTCGAACGCGCGGCGGCGTATTGCGGGTGTGAAGAGAGACATTCCAGCAGCCGAAAACGTTGTATAATAGAATGAAATAACACGCTTACGTCAAGCAAGAACAGGATGCGCACGAACAAGAACCGATTTGCGAAACGAGTTGCGGTTGCAGCTGGATTCTTTTTTCTATGTGCGGCACCAGGGCTGCCCCGCGCCCAGACCACTCCACCTACTCCGGCACCGATTCCGCGTAAGACTTTACCTACGGTTCGACCGAAGAAAGACACTCGCCCAACGGACGATTTTGCCGGATTGCAGTATACGGATGAGCAGAAAGGGAGAATTGACCAGATTCATGAGGAAATGAAGTCGCGTATGGATATCACGGCCAAAGACGAAAAGTTAACCGCGGAGCAGAGAGACGCGATGCTCGCGGGCTACCAGCGTATGGAGCGCAGTCAGATCTTCAAAGTGCTGACGACGCAGCAGCGCAAAGAAGACGTCCCTTCTGTGTTGCGTATAATCGCTTCGGGCTGGACCGATTGGCACGCTCGAAGCACGGCTGATCCGGAAGCTGGAATATGTGTCTTGGCCCAGCTGGAACTCGAGGGACTTCTCGCTAGCGGGAGTTTACTGCGAGTGCTCTCCGAAGCCTTGCGCATTTTCACTAAATCATTCCCTCCGTAGAACTTAAGCGGGTTTTCTCCTCTTGGATTATGTATTACCCCCTATTTTCAGGCTTACACTCTTGATGTTTGTCGTATTTTATGCTTGACAATGATTGCTATCTTGTTTATGTATTACCCT
>QHYZ01000238.1 GCA_003225295.1 Acidobacteriota bacterium
AAACACATCTTGAATTCTCAGCCTCCTGACCGCTGGCGAAATCACTTCGGCCTAAATATGCCTTTACACGTATATGCGCTTTGGAGTATACACAGAGCATGGAATCTGCGTTCGATATCATTGCGGAGCCGAACCGCCGCGCGATACTGAGCCTGCTGGTCTCGTCGCAACAGTCGGTGGGAGAGATCGAGCGCCGGCTTCGTATGTCGCAGCCGGCGGTGTCAAAGCACCTGCGCGTGCTGCGCGACGCCGGTTTCGTGGAGTCCACTGTGGACGCACAGCGCCGTCTCTACCAACTGAAACCGGAATCACTTCAGGAGGTGGATGTCTGGCTGGCGCAGTTCCGTCGATTCTGGAACGCTCACGTCGATGCCCTCGAACGCCACCTCGATCGCATGGATCAATCACAAACGAAGAGTCGGGCGCCAACGAGGAAGAAGACAAACAAGAGATCACGCGGCGCAAACCGCGAACGTGACAAAGGAGAAACCAAATGAAAATCAAGCTGACCAGCGTATACGTGGACGATCAGGACAAGGCCCTGCGCTTCTATACAGAGGTGCTGGGTTTCGCCAAGAAGGCCGATTTCAGTAACGGCCCCTATCGCTGGCTGACCGTGGCCTCGCCCGAAGACCGGACGGCACTGAGCTACAACTGGCGCTGAACAACAACCCCGCGGCCAAAGCGTATCAGCAGCAGGCGATGTTTCAACAGAGCCAGCCAGCGGCCATGTTCTTCACGGACGACGTGCAGGTCGATTACGAGCGTATGAAAGGGCGCGGCGCCGAGTTCACCATGCCACCGAAGGATGTGACGGCCTCGAAGATCGCCATACTGAAGAACACGTGCGGCAACCTCATTCAGGTCACTCAGCTGGCACGCTGGTAAAACGGCCCTTTAACACGACGGCCGCGGCTCGAACTGCAATGAACGACAAGGAGTAGAAAATGGGCGATCTCGGATACTACACACCAGGCCCGGCCAGCGGGGCGCAGATACGAAAGCTGGAGGGAGAGAAGTGGACGCTCATTCTCGTCAGAGAACTGCGCCACTCGCCGGAAAAAGTATGGGAGGCGCTAACCGACCCTGCGCAGCTACGCGAGTGGGCGCCCTTCGAGGTCGATGGGAGCCTGGGTACGGCTGGAACGGTGAAGCTCACCTGGGTGGGAACGCCCACGCCAATCGAAACAAGAGTGACGCGGGCCGACGCTCCCAAAGTGCTTGAGTACGGCGATAACCGGTGGGAACTCGAACCCCTTGGTGACGGCACGCGCTTGACGCTGTGGTCGAACATTGATCGCCGCTTCATCGCCTGGGGCGCGGCGGGTTGGCACATCGCCTTCGATGTTCTAGACCGGCTGCTCAGCGGAACTCCCATCGGCCGTCTCGTTGGTGGCGACGCGATGAGGATCGCGGGTTGGCAGCGATTGAACACGGAATACGCCGAGCAGTTCGGAATTCAAACACCCAACTGGACGCCTAAGGCCGGTCAAAAGTCGTGAAGAGAGGTGGATCATGAACCAAGGCACAAAACGTTGGATTTTTCGTACGATTCACATCGTCTTCAGCATTCCGATAATCGGCTACATTTATAGTCCGTTTGAAAAAATTCCGGACTACGCCACTCCTACACGGTATTTCTTCGTTCCCATGCTTGTCCTTTCGGGATTGTGGATGTGGAAGGGTCACGTCGTTCTGCGATTTTTTTCGAAAGGACCGGAGAGTGGCACAAATTCCTACTCGAATACGGACTGACTCAGCTCATGTGCATTTAGCGGCAATCAATGTGATGTCGTCGCTCTGTTCGTGAGGACTGAATCTTCGAGCCTGATCTACGATTGCTCCCAGGAACTCGGGCAGGGATAGCTCACGATGTTTCCGCGTGGCGTCCAGCAAACGCTGTTCGCCAAATTCCTCTCCCTCACCATTCAGAGCTTCCGTAACACCATCGGTGTAAAGCAGGACGGCGTCGCCTGGAGCCAGTTCGCGTTCTTCCATCACGCAATCCCATTTCTCGAACAAGCCCACCACGGTGCAGGTTGCTCCCAGTCGTTCCACGCTGTTATCGCTGCGTATGAGCAAGGCCGGCGGATGGCCGCAATTCGAGTAGCGTAGCTTACGCGTGTCATCGTCGTATTCGGCGAAGAAGAGGGTCGCGTAATCCCCTTCGGCCGTGTTTTGGTAAAGCAACTGATTCACCGACCGCAGAAATCGTTCGGGCTGTTCCCAAGCCGTCGCGCACTGGCTGCGCAGAGCTGCTTGCAGATTCGCCATGAGCAGAGCGGCTCCTATGCCTTTGCCCACTATGTCCGCCAATACCAGTCCGAGCCTTCCGCTGCCAAGATCAAGAAAGTCGTAATAGTCTCCACCGACGGTCCGAGCGGGATGGCAAGTCCCGGCATAGGCAAGCGTGCGGATCAGCGGCTGGCGTTGCGGAAACAAACGCGTCTGTACCTGCTTGGCGATTGCCATGTCGTGTGCGACCTGGCGCTCTGCTTCCAACTTGGCGGCCTGAACGCGGCGCTCTGTTTCCAGCGCACGTGTCGCCTCATCGAACTCAATCAGAGAGAAACTGTTTCCGTCCACATCCTCAAAAAGCGCGTAACGTGCTTGGCCACCTCCCCAGGAAGGTTCCGTCGGCGCGAGCGGGAAGCGCACTCCGCGTCTCGACCATGCCTCGAATACGCTGCGCACGTCTTCGGTAAGAAAGCTAAATCCGGTGTTTTGGCCGATGCGTTGGGTCTCCGCGGAACCTTCGGTTGGAACACAGAGGGCCATCCCGGTAATGCCCGCGCCTGCCGTTCCAGGGAGCCAACCAGCAGTCGGCGGAGCGACAACAATCCACCGCACGCCCTCGGGGGTTTGCATATCCACAATCGTCTCGAAATTTAGCTTTTCCACGAAGAACTGCCGGCTTCGCTCCTGATCCCGTACCCAGAGGCTCACAAAATTCAAGCGGAGAAAAGGCTGCAAGAGGGCCGCTCGGAGTGCCGCCGCGTGGGCACCAAGCACTCCTTCGGGATGCGTTGAGTGTTCCATCGCGACCGATTATTCCACAGAGTTCGATGACCTTACGATACTGGGGCTACTTGTCAACGGGCCGTCCAAAACACAGCAGATATCCGCTGTTGTCCGCGATCTCGAAAGCCCTGAGTCCATCGCTTGTATTGGCCAGTTCCCTCTGCATGGGAACCCCTTTGTCTACGAACTCTGCGTACAGTGAGTCGGGATCATCCGTGTAGATGTAGGCGTCCCAGCGAGCCCATTCGTGACGCGAACGATTCGGCTGTGGATGGACTTCGGGCGTGATGGCCTTGAACATGAGCATGACTCTGTCGCGTCCAAGGATGGCCCAGAAGTCGCCTGTGTTTCCGTCGCCTCCTCCCTTATAACGAACGTCGAACCCCAGCTTGGACTGGTAGAACGCAAGCGTAGCGCCCAAGTCGTCGACAATAAAAAAGGGAGTAACACTGTTCAACATGGCGAAGGCACCGTGGACTCGAAATGTAGCCTACGTTGAGCACCTCGTGCAAGAATTGGGGGCATAAGATCCAATGAATCCATCGGAACGTATTGACGAGCTGATCGCAGAACTCACGGACTGGCGCGGCAAAATGTTTGCCAGCATCCGCAAGACCATCCTTGAAGCCGACCGGGAGATCATCGAGGAATGGAAGTGGATGGG
>QHYZ01000239.1 GCA_003225295.1 Acidobacteriota bacterium
CAACGCGATCCTGGCTCTCCGCTGCTGCCATATGAATGGTGAGTTTGAAGACTACTGGGAGGAACGCAGGGCGGCTTAACTTCCATTTGTAAGTCGCGCACCCTCTCCAGCCAACCGCTCCCGAGACCCTCACTCGGCAGTTTCCTGCTCTTTCGATTCATCACGCCGGTAGCGCCCCCACTGGAAGCCAAATTCTGCATGGCGATTCTTGTGCTGGAACGAAAGGCAATTTTGGGTGCGACTTATTACTGTAGGTGCAGCTATTTGAGGGAACGATGGCTTTTCAGTTCGTGCGTGTACGACGACGCTAGCCTTTTATCTCGGCGCTTTGATGGATGACTTGTCGCTCTTGGTTATTCAATGCCCAGGCGGTGCTGCATCTGTTCCAGCGTGACTCCCTTGGTTTCCGGATAAAAGAACAGCACGACGAAGAATTGCACCACCATCATGGCTGAGAACAGCACGAAGGGGTACGCCCCCGAAGATTTTGCCAGCTGTGGAAACGTATAGGCAATGATAGCGTTCATGATCCAGTGCGAAGAGCTTCCAAGGGCCTGTCCCTTTGCGCGCACGCGGTTGGGGAATACTTCACTGATGTAAACCCAGATTACAGCTCCCTGCGAAATGGCAAAGAAGGCGATATAAGCCACCAGCAGCCACAGGAGATAGCTCTGGTGGCTCTCAGTGAAGAATACCCCGGAGACACCGGCAAGACACCCGGCCGTGCCAACCGATCCGATCAACAAAAGAGTCTTGCGGCCCAGCTTGTCGATGACGGTCATCGCCAGGAGGGTGGCAACCAGGTTCATGCTGCCAACGGCCACTGCTTGCAAGTCGCCGGACACTTTGCTGAAACCCGCGGCGGCAAAGATGTCATTCAAATAGTAAAGAATGGCGTTGATGCCGGAAAGCTGATTAAACATTCCAATCGAGATCGCCAGAAAAATGGGGAGCCGGTACTTCCATGCGAAGAGCGGCTCCGAAGTTTGCAGCCGCTCCAGATGGATCGAGTCCACGATCTCGCTAAGTTCAGCCTCAGGATTTTCCGCACCCATCAGCTGAAGCACTGAACGTGCTTCCCCGACGCGATTTTGGGTGACCAGCCAGCGAGAACTGGGAGGAATGCCGAACAGCATCACCAGAAAGAGGACGGCTGGGAGCGCCGCGACGCCGAACTGCCAGCGCCATTCGGCTGCGCCAAGTCCCATCCGCGCGATGCAATAGTTGGAAAAATAAGCCAGCAATATGCCGATGACGATATTGATCTGAAAAAGGCCCACCAGTCGTCCCCGCAGCTTCGCAGGAGCCAGTTCAGCAATGTATACGGGTCCAAGGACGGAGGAGCCGCCAATCCCGAGCCCTCCAATGAAGCGCGCGGCAAGCAGTACGTACCAGTTCCACGCGAAGGCACATCCCAAGGCAGACAGAACATAAAAGACGGCCAGGAGGCGCAGCGTTTCGCGCCCTCCCCATTTTTGGCCGGGGATGCCTGCCGACATCGCGCCAATGATCGTGCCGATCAGCGCCATCGAGACGGTGAGGCCCAGAGCTCTGGGGCTAAGCCCATAAACGGCCGTGAGCGAGTGCGTCGTGCCAGCGATGACCGCCGTGTCGAAACCAAACAGCAGACCACCAAGCGCACCGACGACAGTGGCTTTTCCTAGAGGCGCGTTCAGTTTGAGCTCCTCGCAGCTGGCGTTGCCAGCACTTTCGGCGCAAAACGGATTCGCAGCGTCTTGATCTCGAACGGCCTGGTGTGCACCGTCACCGTGCCCTCCTGAAGTGCTACATCCGCCACAGGCCTCTCCATGAGGTCGGTCTCGGCCACGGAGCTCGCGCCCGCAGGAAGCAGCAGCTTTATATCACTTTCCTTCCCCGCCCACTCGTAAAATCGCAGGACGAGGGCTTCCTCGTCCTCGGCCTTTTTCAGCGCGGTGAGAACCACGTTGTCCGGCTGCACCTCGAGGAAGGAGTGTTCGTCCTTGAGCCTGCCCTGGTGATTCTGCGTTTGATACGCCAGCAAATGGTAGTTGAGTTCGAACCCGCGGCGAACCGTCTGCGCATCGCGCCAGCTTCCCGGGTGGGCGTAAAAAGAGTAAGTGAATACGTGGTGGCCCTCATCGGCGTGAGGATCCGGCCATTCGGGCGAACGCAGCAAGGACAGCCGCAAGACGTTGCCCTTGGCGTCGTATCCATACTTGCAGTCATTCAACAAACTGAGCCCGTGTTTGTCGTCGGAAAGGTCCGCCCAGTGTAGGCCGGGCACTTCGAATTGAGCCTGTTCGGCCGGGGTGTTGCGGGTGGTGGGCCGCTCGATGGAGCCGTACGGAATTTCAAATGTTGCTTTCTGATTGTGTGCGCTGAGCGGGAACGCGACCTTGAGCAAGATGTGCTTCTCGCGCCAGTCGGTGCTCATTTTGACGTCCACGCGCGGATTGCTCGCCGCCACGGTGATGTCTTGAACAAAGGTCGAATTCTGGAAATGCTTCTTTACCTGAATGACGGCGCGCAGCGGACCATGCTCAACCAGCTTGACCTCGTCTGCCTTGTCGAGATCCCAATGTTCCTTTTCGAAGTCCGCATCGATGTTCCAGGCATCCCACTGTTTGGGCTTATCCCGGAACACCTGCAGGAGATTCCCGCAGGCCGAAGTCTTGGGGCCGCCGGAATCGGTTTCTGAGGGCGCCAGCGCTTCCGTTTGGCT
Organism: Acidobacteriota bacterium; assembly: GCA_003225295.1. GTDB lineage: Bacteria > Acidobacteriota > Terriglobia > Acidiferrales > UBA7541 > Acidiferrum. Next base: position 2,705 of record QHYZ01000239.1, read on the forward strand.
GCGTTTGTCGAAAACGCCGGTCACGCAGCCGGTTTGTGAGTTGACTTTGACGCGCACGAATTCGTTCTCGAGGGTATCGCCAGTACTGTTCACCGATGCCGCGAAAGAGGCAGGTTTGACGGCAGCGCGCACGAAATAGGTCTTGTAACCGAGCGCCGGCACGCTGGCCAATATCAACAGGTGTGCCCGATGTGTGCCCTGCTCGATTGAGATCAACTGAGACGGCACGGGTCTAACCGCCGAATCAACGACCTCAATTTTCTGCGTGGATGCAGCGAGTTGTACCTCGGTCTCAATGACTTCCTTGCGCGGCCACGAGAGCGAATTGTAGATGACTACCGGAACACCGGGGCCCTGCGTGTTGATGGAGGCGGAGAGCTCGTCGAGAGAGCTTTCGAGGATGGCATTGCCGGTGCGCCCGACATCTTCCAGGTTGCGCTTGGCATCGAGATAATTCACGGCAATGCCCGACCCGGGAAAAATGTCATGGAAATCGTCAAACAAAAGCCGCTGCCATGCTCCGTTGAATTCGTTCGCGGGATAGCTCTTGCCGAATAGTGTCGCAAGCGCAGAAAACTTCTCCGCGTCGAGAAGCAATTCTTCGGTCGTGCGGATCAGGCGCTTGGTTTCCGCTTGCGTGGTTAGGACGCCGCGGTGGTATTCGAAATACATTTCGTTCCGCCACGTCGGCAAATTCAGGTTGGCCTGATTTTTCTCCAAGTCATCAAAGAATCCGCGGGCGGTGCCGAACTGCAGGCGCGGGTAAACGACATCCGGATCCATCCAGCGCTTGGCGATGTCCAGCATGGTGCGC
>QHYZ01000240.1 GCA_003225295.1 Acidobacteriota bacterium
CAGCAGGAGTCAAGATTGTGCAAGAACTTCTTCGCCACGCGAACAGTCGGATTACGCTCGGTCTGTACGCGCAAGCGGGAATGGCGGGAAAGCGAGAAGCACGGCGGAAGGTTGTGGAGGTGGTATTAAGGAAAGGAAAGGCAGCGCCCTAACTGGACCATAACGGACCGTGCCGGAAATTGCCAATTCCTTGCAAGTATTTGAAAAGAATGGCGGGGACGACGAGACTCGAACTCGCGACCTCTGCCGTGACAGAGTGGCAGTTCGCTGGAACTGAGTGAAACTTAACGGCGCTGACAGCCCGTCATTGGTATTCTAAGGAATCCTTTGGGACAACCTATTGGACCCATTTTTTCACGTCACCTTCTCGGTAAGCGTATAATCCGTTTCAAACCGTCAATGCAGCGCATTTCCGACAACCCGTTGCGGGATAACTTCCGGATTAACAAGTCGGAAGTCAACGAATTCATCTAGACCTTCCGCGTCTATGTTTACCAATCGGCGTTAGACTTTGTGAATCAGTTTTCACCGACCGTACGAGTGGTATCCGGCGTAGAATCTACGACACGCGATTTGAGGAGAGATCTCTCGCAAGATGGCCGCCTTCTCTAATTTCGAGGCATGTTGGCAGGATGCCCGCTACGGAGCCCGAATGCTGCGGAAGAATCCTGGCTTCACCGCCGTCGCCGTCCTCACTCTTGCCCTCGGCATCGGCGCCAACACCGCGATTTTCAGTATCGTGAATGCAGTGCTTTTGCGATCGCTTCCGTATCCTGATCCCCATCAACTCGTCCTGATGTTCAATGTGCCGCTACAACAGCCAGACGCTCTGTCGGGTCTTTCCTACAGGGATTTCGCCCTGTGCCGCGAGCAGAACCGCGTGTTTAGCGAGATGGCAGGAAATGCGTTTCACGATCTCACGTTGACCGGGGCAGACGAGCCATCCATTGTGAACGCCGCGGCCGTGACGCCGGAGATATTTCCGCTGCTGAACGCAAAGCCTCTGGCGGGCCGCACACTCCTGCCCGAAGATGGGAAGCAAGGCGCGGCGCCCGTCGCTGTTCTGAACGAAAATCTCTGGCGCAGCCGCTTCGGTTCCAATCCGACTCTTATTGGCCAATCCATCATGCTGGATAAGCGTTCATTCACGGTCGTCGGAATCCTGCCGGCAAGCTTTCGCTATCCTGACGGCGCTCCCCGTCAGGACGTGTGGATTTCTGTCGCGCAGGACCCGCTGTTCGGACCTCGGATTTCTGAGCCCGGTGTGCGTCTGGTCGTCGGGATTGGCCGGCTTAAGCCAGGCGTTTCTCTGACACAAGCTCAGGCCGAGATGAACATCCTGGGCGCGCGACTCGCGAAGGAGTTTCCCGCACAAGATTCAGGATTCACGATCCGGATTGAGCCCTATCGGCAGGTGGTGGTCGGGAACGTGAAATCCGCGCTGCTTATTCTGCTGGGTGCGGTTGGCCTGCTCCTATTGATCGCTTGCGCCAATATTGCGAACTTACTTCTGTCGCGGGGCACTTCGCGGGCGAGAGAAATTGCAGTGCGAATCGCGCTTGGGGCGGGGCGCGCCCGTATTGTCCGACAATTGCTGACCGAGAGCGCGCTGCTGGGATTGCTCGGCGGACTTGCCGGTGTACTTCTTGCGGCCTCGAGTGTCTGGAGTCTGCGTCCTTTCTTGCCGGCCGATGTGATCCAGATCAGTCCGATTCATGTTGGAGGACCGGTCTTGGCATTCGCGCTGTTGTTGTCTCTTGCTGCCGTGTTGGCGTTTGGACTGGCACCCGCGCTCCTCGCCATTGCGTCCAACTTGCAGACGAACTTCAAAGAGGGCGGCGAGCGTACTGGCCAGCGTGGCGGCCAGCGTGTGCGGAGCTTCTTGGCGATCGCGGAAATTTCGCTGGCCATGGTGCTTTTGGTTGCGGGCGGCCTCCTAATGCGCAGCTTTGCGCTGGTCACCTCGGTCAATCCGGGCTTCGATCCGACAAACGTCATAGAAGCCGAGGTTTCGCTTCCCCAATTTCAATATTCCATGCCGCAGCAGTGGACGGCGTTTTCCAACGAGCTGCTGGCGCGCCTTCACGCGCAGCCCGGTTTGCGAGATTCCGCTCTGGCGGCTCCGCTGCCGATGGACCGCCAAGGCCAAGCCAACCTCGGGTTCAGCATTGTAGGAGATCCTCCGCTCCTGCCAGGCAAATCCAACACTGCCGATTACACGACGGTGAGTCCCGATTATTTTCGCGTGATGCGAATTCCGCTGCTGCGGGGCCGTTTTTTCTCCGAGCAAGACTCGCCGTCCAATCCGAACGTAGCGATCATCAGCGAAACGCTGGCGCGGCGTTATTTCCCGAACCAAGACCCCATCGGAAGGCAAATGAGATTTGGATTTCCGCCAAACAGCAATGTGTCTCGCGAAATCATCGGCGTCGTCGGCGACCTGCGGGATGTGGCACTTAGCCGGAAACCTGGCCCGATGATGTATGTGCCCTTCGCTCAGGCGCCCCTTTATGGAGGGGAGGTCGTTGTAAGAAGTTCGTTGAGCGCATCGAGCGTGGCCGCCGGCATTCGCCAGACGGTTCAGTCCATTGACAAGGACCTGCCCGTGACAGATGTCGAATCTTTCCCGGAGGCGGTCGGCGCGTCGGTCGCGCAGGAACGATTCCGCACTTTGCTGATGAGCTCATTCAGCGGAATTGCCCTGATCCTCGCCGCTGTTGGAATTTTCGGAGTGCTTTCGTACTCGGCGTCGCAGCGCACGCACGAAATCGGCATCCGCATGGCTCTTGGCGCGCAGCAGCGCACTGTGTTGCGGCTGATTTTAGGGCAGGGCGCGAAGCTTGCATTGCTAGGCTTAGGCGCCGGAGCCGTGGCCGCGCTTCTGCTCACGCGCTTGATGGCCAGCCTGCTTTATGGAGTTTCGGCAACGGATCCGCTCACCTTTGGCACCGTGGCCATCGTTCTGCTCGGCGTTGCGGTTACTGCCTGTTACATCCCCGCTCGCCGGGCCATGCGCGTCGATCCGATGGTCGCCCTGCGCCATGAATAGTTCGGTGCTCCCGTTCATCCGCATTCCTCAGGCTCATAGAACTGAGCCACCAAAGAGTCTTGTTCGCGGAAGTTGGGCGGTCCAACAGCACTCACCGATTGTGGGCGGATCACGGGCTAAGACGCTCAGATGCTGTCGGTCCTGTACTACTTGACATTTAACGCGACGCAGTATAACGTCGGATTGTGATTCAGTCCTTCCGCGGCGCCGATACCGGGCGCCTATTTCATCGAGAGTCTGTCCGCCGGTTCAAAGCCATCGAGCGTCAGGCTCTTAGGAAGCTGGACATGCTAGATGCGGCGCAGGACATCCGGACGCTCTCAACGCTGCCAGGAAACAGGGTAGAGCGCCTGAGAGGGGACCGGAAAGGGCAGTACAGCATTCGCGTCAATGACCAATGGCGCATCTGTTTTGAATGGCGCGATGGGCATGCCTACGAAGTTGAAATCGTGGATTATCACTAGGAGACAGCAGGATGACGAAGAAACTTAAGCCGGTGCATCCAGGAGAAATTCTCCGAGAAGAGTTTATGCTCCCTCTGCG
>QHYZ01000055.1 GCA_003225295.1 Acidobacteriota bacterium
CAACATCGTGAGCAAGAGTGGCACCAACGATTTTCACGGAAACGCCTTCGGGTACTTCCGTAACAAGGCCTTTCAGGCGCGTAATCCTTTTTCTGGTCAAGTCGATCCGGTCACCGGCAATCTCAATCCGGTCAAACAAGCCTACACGCGCACGCAAAGCGGTCTCACGTTCGGCGGCCCACTCGAAAAAGACAAGACGTTTGTTTTTTTCTCCTACGAGTATACGCAACGTGAAGAATCCGGTTTCACCAGCATTGGACGCGGGAATTTCGGGCTGAAGACAGGGGTCGTCTCGCCGTGCATCCCCTTTCCTCTCAGCATGACGCCCGACCAACTGGCTTCTTACACGGCGCTTCTCAATACTGTCACCGGTGGCGGGGCTTCTTGCTCGAATCCTGTGGCCATGCAGGTCGAGCAAGCTGCGGCACTCACAGCCGCTTCCTCAAACGTCGCAGTGAATGCCGATATGAACAAGAACATCGACGGGACCACGGTCCCCATTTCTTCCGCGCTGTTTGGAATTCCTACGGCCCTAGGTTCCAAGTTTTTTCCCATCCCAGTGCCTTGCCCTCTCGGACAACAGGTCAACAGCGTGGTGTGTCTCCCGGTGGGGGCCGGCGTCCCCTTGGGTATCGGAACAGGTCTCGTTCCGCTGCCGGTTTCATCCGATGGTCATTTCCATTATGTGGCATTGAATTCTATTCGGGGAAATTACCCGGCCATGGAGAAGACCAGCTTATGGTCTGCCCGCCTCGACCATCACTGGGACAATCGCAACAACTCCTTCCTCCGCGTGGGCGTTTCGCCCTCTCTCGTTACCGGCCTTCCGTCCACGTCGCAGAACCAGGTGTTCGGCCAGAATTCCGGGTCGCGCGCGGGCCTGAGCCAGACGCGCGACCTCAACTTCACATTTCAGCATGACACTATTGTCAGCGATACCGCTTTCAACGAGTTCCGCATGCAAGTCGCCCGCCGCGGAATCCACTTTGGTTTTTCACAACTTCCCGGTGGCGACCTGATCGCTGTCAATATCCCCGGGACCGGCTATTTCGGCCGGGAACCCTATTCTCCGGTCGACCGCATCGAGCGCCGCTTTGAATTCACGGACAACGTGAGCCTCGTTCGCGGCAAACACACATTCAAAATGGGCGCTGATGTAAACCTCATTCAACTGCGCTCGAAAAAACAGCAAATCTTCCAGCTGGACTTTGGCGGTGATGTCAATTTTGGCGGCATCTCCATCGGCGCTGGTGTTCCCAACACGACCGGGCTGCAGGCCTACGGCCTGGGAATCCCGCAGTCTTACATCCAGGGAATCGGCAGTTCCAACAATCCTTTCGACAATGTCCCCATAGGCTTCTTCCTCCAGGATAATTGGCGGCTGAACCGGCACCTGACCGTCAATTACGGTGTGCGCTATGACGTGGAAATCAGCCCGCTATTCGCGGCCGGAACGGCCCTAAATGCCGCCGCGGAGCAGGCACTCGGCGTTGTGGAAGGCATTCCGCGCGATTACAACAATGTCGCCCCCCGGATAGGCTTGGCCTGGGATCCCGCCGGCAATGGCAAGACCGTTATCCGCGCCGGCTTCGGGATTTTCTACGATCATCCACTACTAGCTACTGCTTTCAACGCCGTGACTGCCGACGGTGGCCGCTCCGTACAACTGCTTTCTATCGGCGACAAAGCATCCGCTTGCGGCCTGCTGCCTCCGCCGGCCCCTCCCGTATGCGGCTCGGGGTTCGATTCGCCGGCGAATCTCAACGGCGGTTCTATTTTCCAGGGCACACTGAACGCCCTTCCGAACATGTTTTACCTGCCCAATCAGCAGCGCTTCGATCCTCTTGCTTCCAGTTCTCTTTTTGCCAATCAAAACTATTTGACCGCAGGATTCCCCCTTCCCATTCTGCCCTTCACGCTTCCTCTCGGGAAAAACTTTGTTTATGGCTATGCCGAGCAGGGGAATCTCACCATCGAGCGCGAAATCGCGGGCTCCTGGAAATTCAGCCTGGGTTACCAGCGGTCCCGCGGGTTGCACTTGAACCATGCGCAGGATGTGAATAGCACGGATCCCCGTCTGCTCGCCCAGAACATGTTCAACGCGGTGGCCTCGGGGCTAAGCGCCAGCCAGCCGCTGGCCGTCCTCGTGCCCGGTGGCGCGCCGAACACCTGTGTCAATAACGGTTCCGGTAGTATCTTCCTGATTGCTCCGAGCGCTCTGGGCCAGGGCTTTGCGGCGCCGAACTGCAACCCGGCAGCGGCCGTCGGATTGGTGGGCACGGCGGCCTTCTTCAACTTCTTCCGCCCCTCTGGCCCTAATCCGTCATTCGCCGGTCTGGTTGCGCCGGGACAGCCTCTCGCCGTCGGGTACGCAACGCAAGTCGCTCTGGCGACTCTGGCTGGCTACCCCAAGGGCTTTGGCGTTCCTGTTCCTTTCAACAGCGTCGACGCGCAGCTCTCCAACGCCAACTCCTGGTACAACGCCTTGACCTTTAACCTCTCGAAGCGTTTCTCCCATGGCTTCGAGCTGCTTTCCAGCTACACCTGGTCCCATTCCATTGACGACGCCACCGACCTGCAATCCCCCCTGGAGCCTCAGGACAGCCGCTTCCTCAATCTCGAGCGCTCTAATTCCGTGAACGACCAGCGCCACCGCTGGGTGAACAGTGCCGTCTTCCAATCGGCCGGTGCCAAGTCCGGAGATGGCTTCTTCAAGCATGTGGTCGCCGATTTCACTGTTTCCCCCATTATCGAGTACTCTTCCGGTAGGCCGTTCAACGTCATCACCGGTGAAAACACACGTCTCGACTTCAGCACTTCGACGGGACGCCCCTCGGTTGGCGGAGCCACCTCTTCGCCCTTTATTCCCGGCGTGACCTTCGGTCCGCCCAGCCTGTGTCTCAACAGCGACGGCACAACATTTAAGGTGCCCCTCGTAGCTCCGCCCGCAGGCTGCAACGGAAATCTCGGCCGGAACGCCTTCACCTCACCGAACTTCTTCCAGGCGGATATGCGCCTCTCGCGCCGCATCCCCCTCGGCGAACGATTCAAGATCGACCTCATCGCCGATGCGTTCAACCTCTTCAATCGCACCAACATTGCTGCCGTCGACCAGCTTTGCGATCCCTTGGCTGGCACAACCTGCACCGCAGGCCAGCCAACCGCCTCCTACGACGCGCGCCAGTTCCAGTTCGCGCTCAAGGTGAGCTGGTAAAGGACAGACCACCGGCATCAGTTGAAAGCAGAGAGCTCCCCGGCCGGGTCGGGGAGCTCTCTGCTTTTCGGGAGGAGTTTTCAGAACATAGCGAGTGCGAGTAGAGTAAGAAGACCGTTTCCCGTGTTCGTATCGGAGAGTGAATGAACGCATTCTTGATTGGCGGCGTGATCCTTGTGGCCATCCTGGTGATCTGGCTGGCTTTCGAGACCTTGCAGGGCCGCCAGAAGAGCGGCGCCATCGCATCACAAATGACCGAATTGCGCCGCGACCTGCAGACCATTGCCACGTCGCAAGCCCAAAGCACTGGACAACTAGAAACCATCGCCAAGAGCGTCGCGCAGCGTCTCGATAGCGTGGCCCCCGCCCTGCAGGACGCCGTTAAGAACTCCGCCCAGATTACCGGCCAGATGACTTCCGACGCGCAAAACAAGATGGCTGACGAACTCAAGAACACGCGTGATCAGATCAGCCAAATGCAGCTGCTGCTCGGCGAAGTGCAGCAAGCCGGTAAACAAATGTCCCAGACCGCGCAGACGCTCGAAGGTATTTTGGGTGGCGCCAAGTCGCGTGGCTCTCTGGGGGAAGTGACGCTCGAACGCTTGCTCGAGGATTCCCTTCCCTCCGCGCAGTACGCGATGCAGTACCGCTTTTCCAGCGGAGAAGCAGCGGATGCCGTGATCAAACTCCGCGACAACAAATTGATGGCCATCGATTCGAAATTTCCCCTGGATGCTTATCGCCGAATCAGTACGGAGGGCGACGAAGCGCGCCGGGCCTTCGTGACTGCGGTAAAGGGCCATGCCGATGCCATCACCAAAAAATACATCGTGCCCGATGAAGGCACGCTTGATGTGGCCCTGATGTTCGTCCCTTCGGAAAGCGTGTACTACGAACTTCTTATGACCCAAGACGGCAAGGGGCAGTCACTGGATGCCTACTGCCGCGACAAACAGGTCATCGCTGTTTCGCCAAATACTCTCTATGCGCATCTCCATGTCATCGCCCTGGGACTACGGGGCATGCAGATGGAAGAGAACACCAAGCAGCTAGTGGAAAGTCTCTTGGGAATGGAGAAACAGTTGGAGAAATTCGCGGACAAGTTCGGAACATTGGGCACTCACCTCAGGAACGCCCAGCAAAGCTACAGTGACTCGGACAAACTCTTCGAAAAGGCGCAGAGCACGCTGAAAAACATGCTCGGCGCGGGTGCCGGTGAGGCACTCCCGGAGCCCTCCGCGGCGGCGCTGGCCCTCCCACCGGAAGCAAGCGCCAAGACGAGCGCCTAGCCGTTCTCCGCAGAATGGGAACCGCATTTGCACAAGCCCGCGGGCGAATGAAGCCGGCGCGAGTTCTCCTTCATTGAGGACGCCCCAGCGAGGGAACCAGCCGGATCGAAATCCGGAAGCTGCCGTTCTTCCGTCCCACCACCTCAAACCGGGCGAAATTCTCCGCGCCTCCGCTGCTTGAGGCCCGCAGCGGATTGCCCCCGGAAAGTTCCGCGATTTCCGGGGCGAGGTTTCGCGCCTCCAGCGCAATCTTCGCCGTCGTCCCGCGCACACGCACCGAAAGCGCTCGACGCTCGCCCGTTTTCAATGGCAAGGAGCTGGCCTCGAGTTCGAGCCCGACAAGCGTGATGGAAAACGGCGGCGACTGGCGTTTCGCGCAGGAGACTCCCACGGGCGCAGGGCCGGGTCGCAGGTCCTGGGGAGGAAGCACCACCAGTGAAGTTGGCGAAGACGCGAGCACGATCGCGGGCTGCCCCGCGATCGTCACTCGATTGGCGTCGGCATCGCCGCAGAAACTTCTCCCAAAAAATTCGAAGCGGTCGGTCAACGAGGCCACTTGTGGCGCGGATGAGACTTGGATCTCCGCCGCCGCGGCCTCACCGGGCGACAGAATTGCGGTGGCCACTCGCTCCGTGCGTCCGGCAATCGAACCAAAAATCACGCCGGGATTTAGCGGCGCGACGAAAAGAGCCCTGCCTGTCGCATCGGTCGTAAGCCGGTCCCCATTCGAAAAATTCACCGTAACCCCCGGCGTCAGCCGCCCGTTCACATCCAGCACGGCGAGCGTGGCGCGCTCGCCCGAAACGATTCGCCGCGGCAGCAGCAGCATCCGCGCCCCGGAAGCCGGTGGCAGAGGCTGCTGGGCACTAACCCGGTGCGCCAGCACGCCGGCAATGAGGCAGGCAAAGAGGAGCGCAGGGCCGCGGGCGTGCGCGAACATGCGTGGAATTGTAGTGTAGAACCTCGTGCCGATGAAAGCGATGCGCCGGCCAGCCGCGGAACATCCCGCACTTCATCTCTTTGCGAGGACCGGGGCATCCCCCGGCGAATAGACCAGAACAGTCCGACCCATCACACCCGCCGGCAGTTTCCGCAAAGTGTAGCGAAACGGCCTCGGTGCGCTGCCCCCGGACAACGCCTCCAACCGGTAATAGCTATCCTGGAAACGGACCGTGCGCGGCGGGTTCCAGTCCGCCTTTCTCCGGCACGCGCGAATTTCGAGCAGTTCATCTGGCACGCTTCCGCTAAAGCAAAGTTCATCCGGGAGCCCCTTAACCAGGGCTTTCTCTCGAATAGCGCCAAAGAAGGAGGAAAAATTCGCTTGCGAGTAGCCCGCGGCCTTGGCCAAGCTTGGTTCGCTGCGCCCGGAAAATTTCCCGATGATCTTATCCAGCAAGAACAGCGGGAGAATCCCCAGGTCAGTCTCTGTGAACGCCGCTCCCAGGAAGCGCACGCTCCCCTCGACTCCGGCATACGCAATCAGCCAGGTCAGCGGATGGGTGGCCCAAATCAACAGCGCGGCAAAGCCGATACCGTGATCGGTGACTCCGCTAGGCAATTTCCCGGTGGGGGCTGCATCCAAGCCATGGTCCGCCATCACTGCCATGTAGTACGAATACCAGTACATCAGTGCAATGAGTGCGATCACCGCCTCCCCAAACCCGCTGAGGACCGTCGCCCTGCGCCACTCCACGGCGGAACCGGCGGGCAGCAATTTACGCCACCTTCGCGGGAACAGCGCCAGGAGTGGTCCAAGAAGATAAATCAGCACGGCAAACCCACCTTTCGCTAGTTTAAGGGAAGCCGTCGGCCGTTGGTTGCTTGAACCACGGATTGAGCCAATGAATAATGGAGACTAAGACGATTTCCCGGCCAGCCGGTAGATCTGGGCGTCCAGAAAAACGCGAAAGAGTTCGGCATCGATCTCTTCGTCGCGCGCGCAGAGTTTCAAGATGTCCAGCGCGCGGTTGGTGGGAACCGCGCGCTTGTAAGGACGGTCCGAAGCGGATAACGCGTCGAAAATATCGCAAATCGCCATCATCTTGGCCTGCACCGGGATCTGCCCGGAATTCAGCCCGAACGGGTATCCCTTGCCGTTGGGCTTTTCATGATGGGCGCGCGCAATCTCCGGGATGGCCCGGAATTCCGGTGTCCACGGAATCTGCGCCAGAAAATTGAAGCTGTGCACCACGTGCGACTCGATCTGACGGCGCTCATCGGCATCCAGACTGCCGCGGGGGATTGAAAGAAACCGCACTTCCTCGGAGGAAAGGTAGGGACGCTCCGTCCCGCGCGGGTCGCGATAGGTTTTCTGCCCAATCTCGTTCAGCACTTCGAAGTCTGCGGAAGGCAGAAGCGTCGGCTCGTTGGCCTTGGCGATGAATTCGGCAAATCGATCCACTTCGCCGTGCAACCGGCGCGATTCCTCGTCGAGCGTGCGCAAGCGCTCCGCGGCTTGCTTCCGGGACAGCGAAAGCAACGCTTCCACCTTCTGCTCCGCGATTCGCGCCTCAATGTCCCGCCGGATGTAGTCGAAGCGGTCCAGCACGCGCGCCAAGTGCTGCGGATAGAGTTTTCTTGCCTTCACCAGCACTTCTTCGCGTACTCCCACCTTACCGAAATCGTGCAGCAACGCGGCGTAGCGCAGTTCTTTCATCTGTTCGCGGGAAAACCGCAGATCCCCATAAGGGCCGCGCAGCACGCGGTCCACTGCTTCGGCCAAAGCCACAGTCATTTCGCAAACTCGCTGCGAATGACCGGACGTCGTCGGGTCGCGCTGTTCGATGGCCTTCGCCGCCGCACCCACAAATCCGTCGAACAGATTCTCAATGTCTCGATAGAGCCTTGAATTTTCGTAAGCCACCGCCGCCTGCGAAGCCAACGACAACCCCAGCCGCACAGCGCGCTCCGGAAAGGGATGCACCCAGCGCCGCACTGCGCCAGAATCGGTCAGCCGCGCCTTGGTGTTGCGCTTGCAATTGATCAACTGCAACACGCCGAGGACTTCGCCCTTCCCGTTTCTCATCGGCAGCGTTATCAACGAGCGCGTGCGGTAGCCGGCCTGCTGATCGAACGCGGCATTGAAATGAAACGGCCGCGCTTTTGGTATGCGATACGCGTCGGAGAGCTCGATGACTTCTCCGTGCAGCGCGCAGTATCCCGCCATCGAATCTTCCGTCAGCGGAAGCGTGTGTTCGCTGAAAGGAAACTGTACGCTGTCGTTTTGCGTCAGCTTGAACCGCAGCAACGGAACAGGCAGTCCAGCCGTCACAGAAACCCCGTCCCTCTCCAGGAGATACAGGGAGCCGGCGTCTGCCGCGGTGATTTCCCTGGCCTTCTTAAGAATCAGATCGAGCAGCTGCCCTACATCGCGCGTCTCGGATAGGGCAATCCCGACGCGGTTCAGCTCTTCAAGGTCACGGGTGGCCCTCGTCCGGCTGAGCGCCTTGTTTGGGGCTCTCGGGACGCGCTTAGGCGTCGATTTTTTGATTCCCGCCATCGAAAAAGGGGCGTTGCGCCGCAGCCGCAAGGGCCGGGCAGATCGAAAGTATAACGAAAGCTCGTACGGCGGGCACGCCAAGTGTGCCCCAACACGGCGATCGCCCCTAAACCAACGAGGAGCGGTCGCATCTCCCCCCGCTTGTGGCGAAAGAGCGAGTAATCAGTAGGGTTCAAAGCCTTTCGCCGGCCTTGGGGCTCTGTTAGCGTGAGAATAGAGTCGCCGGGTACAAGTGTGGGCCGGGGGTGTAAGCTCAGGGCGGCAACAGGAGTTTGTGTGCGAATCACGACTGGCGGCGTGACCGATATGGGTCGCGTGCGTACAAACAACGAAGATTGCTACAAAATTGTTGAGCCGTTGCAGCTCTTCGTGCTCTCCGACGGTATGGGGGGCGAAGCCCATGGTGAAATCGCCAGCGCCATGGCGGTTGAAACCGTCGTGAAACACTGCCTCGACGTCGAGACCAATCCGGCCGCCTGGGTCATCGGCAGGGTTGACCCGAATTGGAGTGCTCGAACAAAACGCCTTTCTACCGCCGTCCATCTTGCCAACAAGAACATTTTCAAGTCCGCCGAAGAAAACCCGGATCGGCACGGCATGGGCGCCACTCTGACGGCAGTATGGATTGATGACGCGAAACTCAGCATCGCCCACGTTGGCGACAGCCGCGCCTACCTGCTCCGCAGCGGCAGCTTGCTTCAGCTCACGCGGGATCATTCTCTCGTGGCCGAACAGGTGCGGCGCGGCATTTTGACTGCCGCCGAGGCCGAAGAAAGTGAAATGCAGAGCGTTTTGCTGCGCGCGCTTGGCGCACAAGCGGAAATCGAAGTGGACGCTGAGGAGCACACGCTTTTCCCACGGGATATTCTGCTGCTCTGCTCCGATGGATTGACACGCGTGGTCACGGAGCCCGAAATCGCGGGAACGCTGCAGGCGGAGACCGACGCCGCCCGGGCCTCGGAAAAGCTCGTTGCACTCGCCAATGAGCGCGGCGGCCCGGACAACATCTCGGTAGTGACCGTGCGGCTCGAAAAGGAATCCAAGGGGTGGTTTTCGTGGTTGCGTCGTGGGTCAGGCAAGAATCTAGGTTCAAATGGTAGCGTTGGAGGAAAATGAGATGGCGAAGCTCAGCCTCATGTTTGACAACAAAATCATGAAAGAGGTTCCCGTGGGCAGCCGGCCCGTAACCATCGGCCGCTCCCCGGACAACGATTTGCCCGTCGATAACCTCGCCGTGTCCAACTATCACGCGAAAATCTATTTTGAAGCCGGCCGCATGGTCATTGAAGACCTCGACAGCCTCAACGGCACTTTTGTGAACGATCTCCGTGTCGAGCGCGCCACCCTGCACGACGGCGACAACATCCATATCGGCAAACACAAGATCAAGGTCGATACCAGCGGCGATGCCCCGGTGCCCTGGGACTCCGGCCGCAAAGCCGCCGCGCCGCGCATCGACGAAACCATGGTGCTGGACACCAAGGAACGCCGTCAGATGCTCCAGCAAGCTGCCGCCATGGGCGAATCCATGCAGTTTGCCTCGTCTCGCATGAAAGTCCCGACCCTAGTCACTCTCAATGGCCGGACCGATCAGAAGGAGTATGTTCTGACCAACAAACTCACGGTCATTGGAAAATCCGCGATGGCCACCGTTCGCCTCAAGGGCTGGTTCAAGCCTCAGATGGCCGCGCAGATCAATCAGCGCGATGACGGCTACTATCTCGGTCCCGGCGACAAGGTGCCCAAAATCAACGGCGCTCCCATCTCCGGCCAAGTGCGCCTCAACGACGGCGATCTCGTCGAAGTCTGCGGCGTCCGCCTGAGCTTCATCTTCCGCGAGTAGCGCCAGACAAGCGATGGCAGCTCCGTCAGAAGGATTCTGGCAGCGGCGGGGCGCTCTTAGCCTCTACGAATTGCTTCTAACATGGTGGCGTCACCGCGTCTCGTTTGTCATCAGTGTGGTCATCACCCTTCTTGCGCTGGCGCTGTACTACTTTACGTTCGTCGGAGAACGCACTACTCCCATTTTCAATTTTATCCAGCGCCTGGAGTACGACTCGCTGGATACGCGCTTCCGCTATCGCCCGCGCCGCGCCATGCCCATCGATCCGCGAATCGTTATCGTGGACATCGATCAGCACTCGCAGGAAGTGCTGGGAAAGTGGCCTTTTTCCAGAACCCATTTTGCAAGGATGCTCGACGTGCTTCGTGAAGATGGCGCGAAGGTGGTCGCCTTTGACGTGACCTTCAGCAAACCGGACCAGAGCGCCGCTCCGATCCGCGCGTTGTGGGCAGAGATGGAGGCCCACCGAAAATCCGGAGAAACCATCGATCCCCTATTCTCAGCGGAAGTTCAAAAGCTGGCCACCCAGTACGACGCGGACAGGCAGTTCGCCAACGCCATTCAACGTTTTGGCGCGGTTGTGCTTGGAAATTTCTTTCTGCACACCGAAGCAGACCTCCGCGGCCTGGATGACAAAACGCTCGACACCTACGCAAATCAAATCGCCTTCTATTCTTTTCCGAGCGTGCGTCCGCTCCGCCCAGAAACCGGCAAGCAGGATCGCATCAGCCTCATGGAGAAATTTCAACCGGACAACCTCTTACCCAGGGGCACGGAAGCAAACCTGGAAATCCTTACCAGCGCGCTCAGCGAGGAAGCCTCCTCGACGGGGTTCTTTAACGTGTATCCCGACGTGGACGGGGTTGTCCGCCAGGCCAACCTCATCGTTCCTTATGGGCGCTCCAAGGACTTCGGTGATTGGGACATTTACGCCTCACTCGACGTGCAGACGGTGCGATCCTATTTCCGCCTGCCTAATGAACAGGTTGTTTTGGAATACGGACCGGTGGGGGTGTACCGCATTCTCTTCGACCAAGCGGCGCAGGTTCGCACGGACGATCTCGGACGCGTGGTCATCAACTTTCATGGACCAGGTTACACATACCCTCACTATTCACTCGCTGACGTCGTGGAAAAGAAAATCTCTCCCCATGCGTTTGGCGGCACTATCGTCCTGGTCGGCGCCACCGCAACGGGCATTGGCGATCTGCGAACGACGCCATACGGAGGTCTCGACTACCCCGGTGTGGAAATCCATGCGAACGTGATCGATTGCATTCTGCACCAGTCGTTTCTTTATCGCGGAGCCAAGCAAACGCTGGCCGACGTTCTGCTCATTTTTTTCTTCGGTATCCCCCTGGGAATCTGGATGGCCCTGGTTACGCCACGCTGGATGTGGTTCGGCGCGTTCCTGATCGTGCCTTTGGTGGCGCTCGACTATTTTGCATTTCTGCACGGCTGGTGGCTCAACTTCGGCGTGCCGGCGCTTACGCTGAGTTCCAACGTGCTTCTCGTCTCCCTATATCGGGCGCTGTTCGAAGAAAAAGAAAAACGCCGCGTGCGCTCCGCGTTTGGTCAGTATCTCAGTCCTGAAGTCATCCGCCGCCTGCTCGTCAATCCGCGTCTTGTCGAACCAAAGAAAACCGACATTACCGTCATGTTCAGCGATATTCGAGGTTTCACCACCATTTCCGAAAAATTGGACGCTCAGGATCTGGCGAATTTCCTGAACCAGTATCTTTCGGACATGACTCGTCTGGTTTTCGAACATCACGGCACTCTTGACAAATACATTGGCGACGCGGTGATGGCCTTCTGGGGTGCACCCTTCGAAGAACCCGGCCACGCGGCCAGAGCCTGCAATACAGCACTGAAAATGATGGAGCGAGTCCGCGAGATGCAAAAGAAATGGGAGTCCGAAGGCAAGCCGCATCTCGACATCGGCATCGGCCTGAACACCGGCGTGGCCAGCGTCGGCAACATGGGCTCCGTGCTGCGCTACGGCTACACGGCCCTGGGCGACACCGTGAATCTCTCCTCACGCCTGGAAGGGCTGAATAAAGACTACGGCACGCACATCCTGGTCAACGAAACCACCTATTCCGCCGCCAAGGACGACGGTTTCGTCTTCCGCGAACTCGATCTCATCCGCGTGAAAGGCAAGCTCCAGCCGGTGGCCATCTACGAGCTTATTGGTGGCGCGGCTGAAAACTCCATTTACGGCACCCCGGACGAAGTGCGCAGCCGCCTGGATCTGTTCGAACAGGCCCATGAGCTCTACCGCAAACGCCGCTGGGGAGACGCCCAGAAATCTTTCCAAACCACTCTCGACCGGTGGCCCGAAGACGGCCCGTCCCGCGCCTATTGGAAGCGCTGCCAGGAATACTTATTCGATGAGCCTCCCTCGGGCTGGGACGGCGTCTTCACCATGACCCACAAATAACCCCTGCTGCCTCCAGCACTCGTCTTCCACGCCTTACCCATGGCCACAGTTCGCCGTCCAATTTGGATGGAGTCTCGATGGTGCGCTATGTCAGAATGTGGGCCTCGAAGGACTCCTGAAACAGGGGAGCAAGGCCCTTCGATGTTTCTAACTGATACTGGACGCAAGACTTAATCCGGTCGACATGCTATTTCGATTGGCTTCGACACGGGTTCCCGCGCGCATGGTCAGGTCATCGATAGCGGCCCGACCGGGGACGTACCCAAACAAACGCTCCCGGGAATCTAATTCGAATCGGGTAAGCAGCCCTGCGGCTAATCCGGGGCGCCGCCGGTACGAGAGAGCGAACTAAGGCTTATGTGGATTGTCCGACTAGCACTGCGGAGGCCATACACGTTTGTCGTGTTGGCGCTGGCCATCATCCTGCTGACGCCGGTGGTGCTGCTACGCACGCCTGTGGACATTTTTCCCGACATCAACATTCCAGTCATCAGTCTTGTGTGGACCTACAATGGCCTGCAACCTCAGGAGATGGAGCAGCGCATCACCTCCAACGTCGAACGCGGGGTCACCACCCTGGTGAGCGACGTCGAGCACATCGAATCGCAATCCTTGTCGGGCATCGCCGTCATCAAGGTCTTCTTTCAACCGGGCGCCAACATTCAAACGGCACTGGCCCAGACTGCTGCCATCTCGCAAACCTTCTTGCGATTCCTCCCGCCGGGAACCACGCCGCCGCTGGTAATCATCTATTCGGCGTCGACCGTGCCGGTCATCCAGATCGGCCTGACCAGCGGTACTCTCAGCGAACAGCAGCTTTTCGATTTCGGCAACTACTTTATCCGCACGCAGCTGGCGACCGTGCCGGGTGCTGCCACGCCCTTCCCCTACGGTGGCAAGCAGCGCGTCATCAGCGTGGATATCAATCCAACGTCGCTCCAGGCTAAGGGGCTTTCTGCCGTTGACATCGTCAACGCCGTCAGCGCGCAAAACCTGATTCTCCCGACGGGCACTGCAAAACTTGGCACTCTTGAGTACAACGTGGAGATGAACGGCAGCCCGCAAACCGTCGAGGAACTCAACGATCTCCCGGTCAAGACGGTCAATGGCGCGACGATTTACATGCGGGAAGTCGCTCACGTGCGCGACGGCTTTTCTCCACAGACCAACATCGTTCTGTCCAATGGACAGCGCGGCGTACTCATGAGCATCTACAAGACGGGTACCGCTTCAACGATCGATATCGTTGATCGTGTCAAGCAGATGCTCGAGTACAACAAAGGCTCGGTCCCTGAAGGCCTGCATATCTCTACCTTTTTCGACCAGTCGCTCTACGTCCGCGCTTCCATCCAGGGCGTCATTCGCGAAGCGATCATCGCCGCCTGCCTCACGGCCGTCATGATTCTGCTCTTCCTCGGAAACTGGAGAAGCACGCTGATCATTGCCATCTCTATTCCCTTGTCCATTCTCGTCAGCATCCTCTGTCTCAGCGCTCTCGGCCAAACCATCAATATCATGACCTTGGGCGGCCTGGCGCTCGCTGTCGGCATCCTCGTCGATGACGCCACCGTCGAAATCGAAAACATCAACCGCAACCTGGCCGTGGGCAAGGAAACCGTCCAGGCGATTCTCGACGGCGCGCAGCAAATTGCCGTGCCCGCTCTTGTTTCCACGCTCTGCATTTGTATCGTTTTCATTCCCATGTTTTTTCTGTCCGGCGTGGCTAAATTCCTTTTCGTACCGCTAGCCGAAGCCGTAAGCTTTGCGATGCTGGCTTCTTATATGTGGTCGCGCACCATTGTACCCACCTTGGCCATGTATCTCCTGAGCACCGAAGACGAATACCGCGCCGACGAGCACATCGGAGAAAAGATGGGCTTCTTCCGCCGCTATCAACAGGGTTTTGAGCGGAGTTTTGAAAAATTCCGGGGTGGCTACCAGAGAGCGTTGGGTATCGCACTGCAGTCGCCCAAGCTGTTCGCCGTGTGCTTCCTGGCCTTCTGCGTTTTTTCCGTCTTAATCGCCGGGTTTCTCGGCCGCGATTTCTTTCCGAAGGTGGACGCCGGACAGATTCGCCTGCACATGCGCGCTCGCACTGGTCTGCGCATCGAGGAAACGGCGCGTCTCGCCGACCAGGTAAACGGCGTCATCCGTGAAACCATCCCGAAGGAGGAGCTCACCACGGTCCTCGACAATATCGGCTTGCCTTACAGCGGCATTAACCTCACCTACAGCAACGCCGGCACGGTGGGGAGCTCAGATGCAGAAATTCTTGTCCAGCTGAAGGAAGTGCGCGGCAAGCCCACCGGGGCGTACATCAACGATTTGCGCGAGAAGCTCCCGCAGCGTTTTCCCGGCGTGCAGTTCTTCTTTCAGCCGGCGGACATCGTGACACAAATCTTGAATTTCGGCACTCCCGCGCCTATCGACGTGGAAGTCACCGGCATGAACCAGCGCGGAAATTATCTCATCGGGGAAAGACTCGCGAACGAGTTCCGTCACATTCCCGGTGCGGTGGATGTGCACGTTCAGCAGGCCTTTGATAATCCCACGCTCTATATGGAAATCGATCGGGCCCGGGCCCAATCCGTGGGCATGCAGTCGCGTGACGTGGCACAAAACGTTCTTGTTTCGCTCAGTTCCAGCTTCCAGACCGCCCCGGCCTTCTGGCTGGATCCGAAAAACGGCGTGGAGTACTCCGTGGCGGTGCAGGAGCCCCAGTATCGCGTGGACTCTTACCAGGCGCTGCAAAATACACCCATCAGCGGCAGCATGCCGGGTTCGAGACCTCAGATTCTGGGAAACCTGGTCAAAACCTCTACGACTGCCCGGCCCGCGGAAATATCGCACTACACCACGCAACCGATGATCAATGTTTATGCGGCCGTGGATGGCCGCGACCTTGGTGGCGTCGCCGACGAAGTGGAAAAGCGCGTCCAGGCCATCGAGAAGGATTTGCCGAAGGGCAGTCACATCGTCATTCGCGGCCAGGTCCAAACCATGAAGAGTTCCTTTGCCGGGCTGGGCTTTGGTTTGCTCGCCGCGATCGTGCTTGCCTATCTCCTGATCGTGGTCAATTTTCAGTCTTGGCTCGATCCCTTCGTCATCATTACCGCTTTGCCCGGCGCGCTCGCCGGCATCTGCTGGACGCTGCTGCTGACGCATACCACGGTCAACGTCCCATCGTTGACCGGCGCGATCATGTGCATGGGCGTGGCCACGGCGAACAGCATCTTGATGGTTTCCTTCGCGCGCGAGCAGCTGGAGGAGGGCAAGAACGCCCGGGATGCCGCCATCGAAGCCGGTTTTGTGCGCATCCGGCCCGTGCTCATGACCGCGCTGGCGATGATCATCGGAATGGTGCCGATGGCCGTGGGGCTCGGCGAAGGCGGCGAGCAAAACGCGCCTCTGGGCCGCGCCGTGATTGGTGGGCTGGTTTTTGCCACCTTCGCCACGCTCTTTTTTGTGCCGTGCGTTTTCTCCATGATCCACGGGCGCCGGGAGCGGAGATCGGCGCAGCGGGGATCGTTGTCACCGGCAACGGTTTGAAATTTTCTATCTGGAATTAAGAGCGAGGATGGGGTAATGATGGAAGGCGGAGTTCAGATGGATCCTCGAGACCAGGGGCAACCACAGAGAAAGGGCAGCCAAGTCTTCACGATTCTTTTCGTTATCGTGATGGTGCTGGTGGTCCTCGGGGCGGTAACGCTGTTCGAGCGCCGCTCGCAGTATCAGGCGCTCGCCAAGGAGACGGAAACACTGGCGATTCCCACGGTGGCCGTGATTCATGCTTCGGTGGAATCAGCGGAGGAGGACCTCGTCCTGCCTGGCGCCATGCAAGCCTATGTTGAATCGCCCATCTATGCGCGCACCAACGGCTATCTGAAAAAGTGGTATCACGACATCGGCAGCCGCGTCCCGCAAGGCGAGTTGCTGGCGGACATCGACACTCCCGAAGTGGATCAGCAGTTGTCTCAGGCGCGCGCCGAACTCAATACCGCGCAAGCCAACGCGAATCTCTCCAAGATCACCGCAACGCGTTACCAGGAACTCATCAAAACCGACGGCGTCTCCAAGCAGGAGGTCGATAACGCCGTCGGTGATCAGGAAGCCAAACTCGCCACCGTAAAATCCTCGGAAGCTAACGTGCGGCGGCTCGAGGAACTGGAATCCTTCAAACATATTTATGCGCCTTTTAGCGGCGTCATCACGCGGCGCAGCGTGGACACGGGCACGTTGATAAACGCGGGGAACGGCGGCACATCGCAGCAGCTGTTTTCTCTCGCGCAGACCGATCCCATTCGCGCTTACGTCAGCGTGCCAGAAGCCTACGCGTCCTCTATTCGCGCGGGACTTGGCGCCTACCTCGAGCTCACTCAGTATCCCGGTCAGAACTTCCAAGGCAAGGTCGTTCGCACGGCTGAGTCGATCGACCCCGGCACGCGTACCCTGCTCACCGAAGTGGACGTGCCGAACCACAATGGCGCGCTGCTTCCCGGCGGTTACGCCCAAGCGCACTTGCAAGTGAAGGTCTCCGGAGCCCGGCTTGTTGTGCCGGTGAACGCGCTGTTATTTCGCTCCGAGGGGCTTCGCGCGGTGGTTGTGGATGCAAATCACAAAACGCACCTCAAGTCGCTCACCGTCGGCCGCGACTACGGCACCACTCTCGAAGTCCTCGCGGGCCTCGACGCTCACGACTGGATCGTGTTGAATCCCGCGGATTCCCTCGACGACGGCCAGGAAGTACGTGTCAAGGAAATCGCACTCGACAACCCGCCGAGCCAGCCGGCTGCGCGGCCAAACCCCGCGCCAGGGGCCAAGAAACAATAATAATGAGACGCACCAGGCAATTCTCCGCCCTGGCCGGGCTTGCCGTTTGTGCCCTCATCGGCGGCTGCACGGTGGGGCCGAAATACCAGCGCGCCACGGCTCCCGTGCCAGCGAAATGGGATGTCGCCGAGCCGTGGCGCGAAAGCGCTCCGAAAGACGGCCTCGCCAAGGGCCAATGGTGGAGCGCTTTCAACGATGACGATTTGGGCGCCCTTGAAAAACAATCCCTCGACGCAAACCAAACCATCAAAGTTGCAGCCGCTCGGCTGGAGCAGGCCCGCGCCTCCGCTGCCGTTCAGATCGCCACGCAATTCCCTGTCCTTTCGACAACTCCAAGCACCGGACGCCAGCGGCTCTCCGGTAACCGGCCGGCTAACAGCAATCTTCCTGTGAATTCCGCGGTATCGCAGTCCAATAACATTCTGCCGTTCACGGTGGGCTACGAAGTTGATCTCTTCGGCCGGCGCCGCCGCAGCATCGAGGCGGCCCAGGCGTCCTACCAAGCCAGCGCCGCGGATCTCGAAAATGTTCGTCTGGTCATCACTGCCGAGCTCGCAGGCGATTACTTCACCCTGCGCCAGCTGGATACGGAACTGGGAATTCTGAACCGCACCGTCCAGAATCTGAAAAAAGGCCTGCAATTGGTGGATTCGCGGCACAAGGGCGGGGTAGCCTCGGGGCTGGACGTGGCTCAGGAAGAGACCCTGCTCAACACCACCGAGACGCAGGCGATCCTGCTGCTGCAGCAGAGAAAACAGTTTGAGGATGCCATCGCCGTACTGGTGGGCAAGCCGGCGCCGGATTTCCGTCTTCCGAGTAAGGAACTGAACGCGGCGCCGCCCTCCTTGGCCGCCGGGCTGCCTTCCGATCTCCTGGAGCGGCGTCCGGACATCGCCGAAGCCGAGCGCCAAATGGCCGTCGCCAACGCGCAGATCGGAATTACCCGGGCCGCCTACTTTCCTTCGCTGAATCTTCTTGGAAATGGCGGCTGGCAGGCCGCGGACATCGCCAAGCTCTTCAATGTGCAGAGCACCGTTTGGGGGGTTGGCGCAAACGTGGCGGAAACCATTTTCAGTGGTGGTTCCCGGCGCGCCCAGGTCCAATTCGCGAAGTCCGGCTACGACGCCAGCGTGGCCGGCTATCGCGACACGGTCCTAAATGCCTTCCGTGAAGTGCAGGACGGTGTTACCGGCTTGACCGTTCTGGAGCAGGCCAAGCAATCACAGCAACAGGCCGTCGACTCCGCCCGCCGTACTCTGGACATCGCCAACAGCAGGTACACCGGCGGGCTGGTGAGTTACCTGGACGTGGTCAACGCACAGCAGAATCTGCTCAACAACGAGCAGGAACTTGCCGTCATCCAGGGCCAGGAGCTCGTCACCAGCGTCCTGCTCATCAAAGCCCTCGGCGGCGGCTGGGACGCGTCAAGCCTTTCGGCTGTGCAGGTGAAGTCCAAGCTGAAAGACGTCGTGGCGCCTTAACAGAAAAGGCATCCCATCAGGGGTTGCCCGTGTCGTGAGCGGAAACAACGCGGCCGTATGGGGATGCACGGCTGAGGCGGTCGAACATTTGATACGCAGCCGTCGCAATCCGAATGATTGCTTCCCCGCCGTCCTTTTCCCGGTGCAAATAGGTGGTCATCACGCTGATGACGAACGGTCGATTGCCAGTGAAAACGATGCCGGAGTCATTGCGCACGCCCTCGAGTTCCCCCGGCTTATTGGCTATTCGCAGATCTTCGGGTAATTCTCGCGGGATGTAGCTTTCCTTGTGGATGCTGAGGAGCTCAAAGAAATCGTCGGTCATCTGCTTATTTAATATTTTTGCGCGATACAAATCTTCCAGCAGCATCATCATCTCGCGCGGCGTAGCGATGTTCTCGCGGCCTTCTGCGGCGGCCTTCACATCCATCATCTTTCGGCGAAGACGGGTATGCGTCAGGCCAAGCGAATCGAGCAGCGCATTCACGTTTTCCATTCCGATGCGGTCAATGATGACATTGGTGGCGGAATTGTCACTAACAGAAATCATCAAAGCGGCAACGTCGCGAAGTGTGAGCCGCGTGACGCCGGGCGTGAGCGCGCCGGCGACGCCGCTTCCGCCAACGAGATCGGACGATTGCAGCGTGTAGAGGTCGCCGAGTTTGAGTTTGCCCTGCTGCACCTGATGATAGAGTTCGGCGAGGATGGCGATCTTGATGGAGCTGGCCGTGGGAAGCACTTCATCGGCGTGGAACAAGTATTTCTGCCCGGTGGAGAGATCGAGAATGGCCACCGCCAGAACGCCGTCGAGGTTGCGATCGATGTCTTGGATTGCGGCTTCCAGCTTTTGCCAAAGAATTTGCTCTTTCTCCTGCGGCGTTTGCTGCGCCAGCGCAGGAGTAGGAAGCAGGGCCAACAAGGCAACCGAGAGAATTCGTCTGAGCACGGTGACCTCCGGGTCGGCCGGATTATAAGGCCTAAGCGCGTGGAAAGAACGAAGATAAAGGCCGTCCTCTAGAGAAAGAGCAGCTGCACGATGCTTCATTCCGCGTCTGGGGCGTACCGAATGGACAAAGCAAATTTCTTGTTCCTGGAAAGGAAAGGCAGCCTGGGAGGACAATGAATCATGCACCCATTTGCCTGTGGAAATCCGAACCGGCAGATTTTGGGGCATCAGGCGAAGGAACACCGACCAGCATGGCAATTTCTGGAGAAAACACTTATGCGCAAAATCATAGCGGGCGCTTTGTTCATGGCTTTGGCAGGAGCGCTCACGGTCGCAGCACCCCAGCGGGACCGCGATGACCGGCACGACAATGGCAAACACAAAGGTCAGGAGAAACACGAAGATCGCGGCGATGATCGGCACGACAATGGCAAACACAAGGGCTGGGATAACCCGCAAAACGCCCACTACCGCAACTGGGATTCCGAACACGACCGCATTCGGCCGGGCCGGGCGTACCCGCATGGCCGCTACGAACACGTGAAAGCGGAGTTTGTCGCGCGGCGAATCGATTACCGGTCGCGGCGCGTGGTGCTGTACGACAATTCGAACTGGGTGGTTGCCTCGTACGACCTCGATCACTGCCGCGATTGGGAATGGAACCGCGATCGCGTATACGTCTACGACGACGATCACCACCCCGGCTGGTATTTGCTGTTCAATGCGCGACTCGGACGCTACGTCCACGTCGAGTATTTCGGCCTGCAGTAGATAAGTCGCGCCATAGACGCACATCAATCGGGCGCGGCTGCTCGACAGATCAAAGGTTATCGAGGAAGAATTGAGTGACGCGTTGCATCAGGACGCGGCGCGCCGGTGGATCGCTGACCCCATGGCCGCGACCGGGAAACGCCAGAACCTCAACGTATTTCCCCGCCGCAATAAGATCGTTAATCACCGATAGGGTGTTCGCGAAATGCACGTTGTCGTCGCCGGTTCCATGAGCGATGAGCAGTTTGCCTTTGAGCTGACTGGCATATTTTACCGGTGACGAATCTTGATACCCTTTCTCGTTTTTCTGCGGAAGGCCGAGGTAGCGCTCGGTGTAGATGGAATCGTAGTAGCGCCAGTCGGTGACCGGGCCGCCCGCGAAACCCACTTTGAAAACATCGCCGGCTTCAAACATGGCGTGCAGCGTCATGTGACCGCCGTAGCTCCATCCCCAGATGCCGATGCGATTGGCATCAACATAGGGAAGCGACTTGAGATATTCGACGCCGTCGCGCTGGTCGGAAAGCTCCTGTGCGCCCATGCGAAAGTGCAGCGGCGTTTCAAAGGCATGGCCCCGCCCCGCCGAACCGCGATTGTCCAGGGCAAAAATGATGTAGCCTTTTTGTGCCATGAGCTGGTGCCAAAGGAAGTTGGCGCCACCCCAGGCATTGCGCACAACTTGAGCGTGAGGACCACCATAGGTATAAACCAACACGGGATATTTCTTTTGAGGATTGAATTCTGGCGGCTTGATGATGCTGGCGTTGAGTTGGACGCCGTCCCGCGATTTCACGGTGAGAATTTCCATGGAAGAGAGACGGTAGTCCGCAAGCTCGGCGACTTTGTTTTCGTTAATGGTAGCGATACGCGATCCATCGGCGCGGTAGAGGTCCTGGCGCGGTGGCGTCGCGGTGTTCGAATAGGTGTCGTAGAAAGCGGCAGCATTGGGCGCAAGAACTGCGGTGTGCGTGCCTTCGTCCTTGGTGAGCCGGGTGAACCCGGTTCCGTCGATGCCCACGCGGTAGAGGTGGCGTTCCAGAGGAGATTTTTCCGCGGCGGTGAAATAGACAAAGCCCTTGGATTCGTCGACAGCGTCCAGCGATGAGACGTCCCAGTCGCCCTTGGTGAGCTGCGCGAGCTGTTTCCCTTCAAGGTCGTAGAGATAGAAGTGGCGATGGCCGCTTCGCTCGCTCGACCACAGGAAGCGCCTGCCATCCTTGAGAAAATAGAGATCGTCGCTCACGTTGATCCAATTGGGATCATTTTCGCTGAGAGCGGTGCGGGTCTTGCCTGTGACGGTGTCGGCAAAAAGGAGATCAAGCATGGTTTGGGTGCGATTCAGGCGCTGAACCGCGAGATGTTTGGAGTCCGGGAGCCAGTTCACGCGAGGAATGTAGATGTCGGTTTCCGCTGCAGTGTCCACAGCGCGAGGTTTGCCGCCGCTCAGTGAGGCCACAAAAACGCGTACGACGGGATTGGCGCCCCCGGCCGTAGGATAACGCTCCATTTCCGCTTCCCCGCTCGGCGAGGAAAAATCGACCAAGGGGTACTGCGAGACTTTGCGTTCGTCCATTTGGAGATAAGCGATCGCCGAGGAATCCGGCGACCACCAGTACGCGGTCTTGATCTCCAGCTCTTCGGGATAAACCCAATCGAGTTCGCCCTTGCGAATCTCTTCCGTGCCACCTTCGGTGATCGCGCGTTCTTTGCCGTCGGCGAGATTGACGAGCCAAAGGTTGTGATCGCGGACAAAACTCACATTTCGCCGATCGGGAGAAATCTTGACGTCCGCCAGCGTGGCTTTACCCGCGACCAGCGTGCGCCCCGTTTGCGACTTCACATCCAGCCATGCAAGTGCCGTGGGGCCTTGAAACAGAATGCTCGCGCCATCGGGCATCCATTGATATTCCGAGGGTGCGCGACGGCCGAGGCCCGTGGCTTGCGTCGGTCTCGAGGTATCCACCGGCAAAATGGATTCCAGTTGGTCGGCGGCAACGAGCAGACGGCGTTCCCCTGACGTGGCGTCCATCACCCAAAGTTCTGTCTTGGCTTCCTTTCCGGAACCTTTTGTTTCGAAAAAGCTGAGCTGCTTGCCGTCGGGAGTCCAGGTGAGCCCGCGCGTCAACCGCCCACTCAAGCTCGGCGAAGAATAGATGCGCTCCACGGTGAGCGCCTTGCCTCCGGCAACCGTCTGAGCCCGTGCCCCGGGCGCAAACCATGCCAGCAGCATCAGGGCGATCAGGTGACAGATCGTCAAAAAAGAGCAACGTCGCGAACCCATCTGGTCCTCCGAAAGCGCGCCATTCTATCCCGGTGTGGGCATCAAGCGAAATGGGAGAGTGCCGGAGAGCACTCCGAGCCAAATCAGTTGCTGGAGAGAGCGGTGTAAGCCATGAAAGTCCAGGACCGGCTCATCCAGAAACACTCCACCGTCCATCAAGCCGTCCACCCGAGCCTCCGCGTTACCGCGGCTTCACCATCAACATCTAACCCGGAGGCCAGCGGAAATTGCGACCTCCCAGCAAATGCAAATGGAGATGGAAAACGGACTGGCCCGCGCCGCTGCCATTGTTCAACACCGTGCGGTAGCCTACGAGGAGGTTGCGTTCGCGGGCAAGCTGTGCGGCGACCAGCTGCAACTTGCCTAGAACAAGTTGATCTTCGGATGCGGCTTCAGTCAACGACTCGAAATGCTTCCGCGGACAGATCAGGATGTGCGTGGGCGCTTGCGGGCTGACATCCTCGAAGGCGAAGACTTCAGGATCTTCGTAGACCATCTTCGATGGAATCTTCTTGGCCGCGATCTTACAGAACAGGCAGTCGGTGCTCATCGGTTCCCTCCTCCGGGTGGGCCTTCGTCGAGACGCGTAACAAACGGAGTAAATCCTTCGCGGTCGTGGAGTTGCTCGCCGAGCTGGCGCGCGGCGTCTTCGCCGGAGATCCTGCCGACGCGCACGCGATAAAACATGCCATCGGGAGAATCATATTGCTGAATAAAGATGGGCGAATAGGAGGCGCTGAGCAGGTCGCGGAGCCGTTCGGCGTTGCCGCGATCGCGGAAAGCACCGACCTGCACGGTGAAAAAACCAGCGATAGGATCGACGCCGCCAAGAACTTCCACGCGCACCGGCACGACCCCGGCGTCAACCGAATCGACCTCTCGCGCAGCGGCGAGAGAGAGATCGATGATGCGATTATCGACAAACGGGCCGCGGTCGGTAATGCGAACCACCGTGGACTTGCCGTTGTTTAGGTTGGTGACGCGAACCATGGTCTCGAATGGCAGCGTGCGGTGTGCCGCGGTGAGTTTATACATGTCGTAGATCTCGCCGTTCGAAGCGTGCCGCCCGTGAAACGGTACGCCATACCAGGAAGCGTTGCCTTCCTCCGTGTAGCCGGAGGGAGCAGGCGCGGGAGCGGGCCTGTTGCGCTTCGCAGTTGCCCCCGGCGCAGGAACTTCGGGGATGCCCGTGGCCCGTTTGGCAGACTCAGCGGTGTCTGCGGGCGTCTCGGAAGGCTGCGCGGGAGGCCGCTGGCGGCGATCGGCGATCGGTTTGCGCGATGCACAGCCGGGAGAACTGACGGAGAGGACACCGAGAGTCGAGAGCGCACAGAGAAGAAGTGCTGGCGTGCGTGAATGATTCAGACCACCAGGTTGCCGCTGGGAAACGCGTTTGCGCGAATCTAAGGTGAATGTTTCCGGTGAACGGTTCAAAGCGTCGCCTGGATCATGACGATGGCGGAGGCTGCGCTGCCGGAGGAGGCTCGCCGCTCCGCGCATTGCGCCCAGCGTTGCGCGCTTCAATCCAAGCGGCCGCCTCGGTGAGCTTTTCGGAAACCTCACGCAAAAACTGCGCCGCTCGCTTTTCCGTTTCGGGCGCGACATCCTCTTTTACAAAACTCTTCACGCGCGCGAGTTCTTCGTCAACTCGCTTGCCAAAATCTTCGAAGTTTCTGATGCTCTTAAGCCGCCCGAATTCTTCGTCGATGCGCTTGCCGAAATCTTCGAATTTGTCCATAAGTGCCAGGTCCTCGCAAAAAACCGCCATGCAGAGAAGAAGCGCGGCGACTTGGGTATTATAGGAACGCGGTGTGCGGGTCGCAAGGAGGAGAATTGGCGCTTCCCTATCGGTGGCAGTGGCGCGTGGAAAAGTGGAAGAACGCGGTGCAGACATTTTTTGGCGGAGGTGACCAGCAACCTCGGCCGAAAATATGCCCGGCTTGCGGAGCGCTGGTGGGCATCAGCGCGACGCGCTGCCACGAGTGTGGCGCCAACCTGCGATTTTCTCTGGCGGCACTGAGCAAGAAGCTTTCCGGACTTTTCGGCGAACAAGAAACTCCGGTGACCTCCGCGCTGCTGGTCGCCAACATTCTGATGTTCGGCATCAGTTGGGTGGCCCTCGTCAATGAGGGAGGAGGAGGAGGCTTTCGGATTCTGTGGGGCATGGGCGGCGAGACCGTGTACCGCCTGGGTGCCAGCCATCCTTTCCCGGTTTTTGTCGGACATGAATGGTGGAGACTGGTTACCGCCATGTTCCTGCATGGCGGGCTGATCCACATCGGATTCAACATGATGTCCTTGATGCAACTTGGTCCAGCTTTGGAAGAACTCTATGGTTCTGCGCGTTACCTGTTTCTGTATGTCGCCACAGGGGCTTTTGGCTTCCTGGTCAGCGCTTGGTTTGGCAACTTCTCGCTGGGGGCAAGCGGCGCGCTCCTGGGGCTGGTCGGAGTAATGCTGGCAATCACCACAAAGCGCGGTGGAGCTTACATGCGAGACTTACGGTCAAGGTTGGTCACTTCTGTGGTCATCCTTTTTGTCCTCGGTTTTTCCGGGATGGGGATCGATAACTACGCGCACTTCGCCGGATTGGCGGCGGGATTTGGGCTCGGAAAGTTGTTTGCCGATCGGCAGCCGATGAATGCCAGTGAACGCCGCACCGCTTATGGGTTGGGATGGCTGGCAGGTATAGTTGTGATTGCATGCTTCGCTCTGATGATATTGCATTATCGCGACACTCTGCCCTGGCAGCGGTAGAAAGAAGTTTTAGGACTAGGGTATTCTCGTACGCTGGTTGGCGTTTCGCCGGCCTTCTTTTTTCGCTTCGAATCCACTCTGGTCATCCTCGCTGGTGCCAGGACACATTCTTTGTTCTACGCGTGCTTTCCTCTTCAACCAGATTTTTCCGCAGTTTTCTTTTGGTCCAACTCCCCACGTCCCGCAATTTGCGATACTCTTGGTCAAGACAGCAATGGATCCACACTCCATAGTCGTCGTCAGCCTGCACACACCCAAGGAAAAAGTGTGGGGCGAGCTCCTGACCATCAACCCTTCCGGGGTTACGATCCGCGGTGTTGATTTGAATTCCTTCGATCACTTCATACGGCAGATCAATCAGCCCGATGGCGAGCGCATGGGTCTTCCCACCATTTTCTTTCCCATGAACCGCGTCGAGCGCATCTCTCTGGACGAACCCTCCGGCTCCATCCCCTCGATGAATGAGCTTTTCGCGCGGAAAGTGGGGCGTTCCCTCTCCGACTATCTCGCGCAATTTGCCTGAACTGCGCTATCCTGAAACACAATGCAAGGTCGCATTTGGACGGTACCCAATCAAATTACCTTTCTCCGGCTTGGCTTTCTGCCGCTGTTTCTCATACTCATGTCGTACGAGAGGTACCGGTGGGCTCTGCTCGTTCTGGTGGTCTCGGGGCTATCGGACGGAATCGATGGGCTTCTGGCCCGCAGCCTCAATCAACGTTCCTCTCTCGGTGCGTATCTGGATCCCATCGCCGACAAGCTCTTGCTCTCTTCTTCATTCCTCATCCTGGCATTCAAGAAGCAGCTCGCCTGGTGGCTCACCATCCTGGTTCTCAGCCGCGACGTCCTGATCCTCATTGTCGCCGTCGTGATTCTGCTCATCTCCGGCTACCGGCCATTTCCTCCCAGCATTTACGGTAAGCTGACCACCGCCACCGAGATCATCCTTGTCTTCCTGGTCGTTTTAGGCGCTGCCTATCCCCATTACCATGTGGGTGTGCTTAACCACTTGCTGGTCTATACGGTCACGGTGTTGAGCATCGTATCCGGATTCCACTATTCGTTCACCACCGCCCGGCACCTCAGTGGTTCCACTCCTGAAGCCAAGTGAAAAGCCGGTCGTTCAGATCGGCATGGGCTTAGGGCCGCCAGGAGGAACGAGCAATAGGGGCTCGCTGAGAGACTGGACGAGGTCCAGCGTGGCGTCGGGAGCGAGTTCCCGGAGCAGGAGGCCGCCAGGAGTAACATCGATCAGGGCGAGCTCGGTGACGATGTGATCGACGACTTCGACGCCGGTGAGCGGGAGCGTGCATTTTTTCAGGATTTTTGGTTTGTTGTCGCGGGTGGCGTGTTCCATGGCGATGAAGACGCGCTTGGCGCCGGCGACGAGGTCCATGGCGCCCCCCATACCTTTGAGCATTTTTCCGGGGATGGCCCAATTGGCCAGGGTTCCCTTCTCATCGACCTGCAACGCGCCGAGAACGGTGAGATCGACGTGGCCGCCACGAATCATGGCGAAAGAATCGGCCGAGGAAAAGAAGCAGGTGCCGGGGAGTTCGGTAATGGTTTCCTTGCCGGCATTGATGAGGTCGGGATCGACTTCGGATTCGAGCGGATAGGGGCCCACTCCGAGCATTCCGTTTTCGGATTGCAGAATGACATCCATGCCCTTGGGGACGTAATTGGCGACCAGTGTGGGCATGCCGATGCCAAGATTGACGTAGTAACCGTCACGGAGTTCGAGGGCGATCCGGCGGGCGATGCGTTCGCGTTTTTGGTCTTCGGTCAATGGCATAAAAAATTCTCAGCCATACGTCTTCCGTTGTAAAGAAGAACCGATACCGTCTCTGCGGGCGATTATCGCTGTCGTCCGTTTGAGCCCAGGATGTTTGCGCTTGTGCCCAGTAAAGTCTCGGCTACTTTTTCGCCATCTCGGTCTTCGGTCAGGGCCATGGCCAAATCCTCGGGAGCCGGGACCCAGCCCGCGGCCTACAAAGAATCAAAAGATGCCCACGCCTCAAGATCACACCTTCCTGGTGGTGCGGCGTTCGATTCGCTTTTCGTAGTTCGGACCTTGGAAGATGGCGTCGATGAAGATGCCGGGAGTATGAACTTGATTGGGGTCGAGCTGGCCGAGTTCCACGAGTTGTTCGACTTCGGCGATCACATAGTCGGCAGCGGTGGCCATCATGGGATTGAAGTTGCGCGCGGTTTTGCGGTAGATGAGATTGCCCCAGCGGTCACCTTTCCAAGCTTTGATGAAGGCGAAATTGCCGCGGATGGCGCGCTCCATGACGTACTGGCGGCCGTCGAATTCGCGAGTTTCTTTTCCGTCAGCCACCATGGTGCCGTATCCCGTGGGGGTGTAGAACGCGGGTATGCCAGCGCCACCGGCGCGGAGGCGCTCGCTGAGCGTGCCTTGCGGATTCAATTCCACTTGCAATTCCCCACCGAGAACGAGCTGCTCGAAGAGCTTGTTTTCACCGACGTAGGTGGAGATCATTTTTTTGACCTGGCGCCCCTGGAGCAGCAGGCCGATGCCGAAATCGTCGACGCCGGCGTTATTGCTGACGATGGTCAGGTCCTTTGTACCTTTGCGGCGGACAGCAGCGATGAGGTTTTCTGGGATGCCACAGAGACCGAAGCCGCCCATGAGGATGGTTGCGCCGTCGTGGATGTTCTCCATGGCGACGTCGGCGGAGGCGATGCGTTTGTCCATACGGTGCTCCGAAGGCAGTTTACTTCATCAGCGGCGGAGCTGGAAGACGCCCCAAGTGTGGGAATCGGTCGCGCTGGACTCGAAAAAAATGAACGGACATAGATGGGCGGGCCTGTAGCGATTGGTAGCACACCAAAGTCTCCGGAAGGAGAGCCATTTACGCTTGGGCGGGCTCTCGCGAGGATGAGGCAGAGCGATTCGATGTGCGTACCACCGACCAAGTTGTCGGCAAGAATTTGGATGTTTAGCCCGCTGCGGAAGCCGCGCAGATCAACCCTTTTCGCCATCTAAGTGTGGTGAGGAAGTGAGCTAGTGCAGCGTGCTTTTGCCGGAGCGGCGCTTGGCGTCTTCGAGGAGCCGGTCGAGGGAGGAGCGGTCGAGGTATTTTCCGTGGAGCCAGACGGCTTGAATCTGCATGGTGTTGTGGATGTCGGCGAGGGGATCGGCGGAAAGGAGAACGAGGTCGGCGCGTTTTCCTGGGGCGATGAGGCCGAGCTCTGCGGTGCGGCCGAGAAATTCGGCGGCGTGAAGCGTGGCGGATTGCAGCGCGGCCAGGGGAGTCAGCCCCGATTCGACGAGCAGGGCGAGTTCGTCGTGCAAGCTGAAGCCGGGAAAGCAGAACGGGTTCATGGCATCGGTGCCAGCCAGAAGCGGCACGCCTGCGCGGAACATGAGTCCGACCAACTGCTTGTCCGCAGTGAAGAGGTTGCGGTGGAGCTCGAATTCAGCGGGCGTCCAGCGACGGAACCGAAAATCGTTCTCTGGTTGCCAGCGATGGCGTACCTCGCCGCTCATGTAGGCGAGGCGCAGGTCGGAGGTGAAACGGCGGTCATTTAGAAAAGCCATGCCGCGATGCACGGTGAGCGTGGGGACCTGCCAAGTGTCATTGCGGCGGAATTGCGCGAAGAGGGCCTGGCACTGAGCGCTGTCATAGCTGCGAATCGCTTCCGCGACGAGATTCATTTTCTCCAGATAGTGAAGCGGGCGCAGTTCCTTGATGATGCTTTGTTCTCGTTTGGAACAGGCGATGGTGATGCCGTCGAGATGCTCGATGGAATGCTGGCCGGCATCGGAAGCCTCGGACGCCCGGACGGCGTAGGGCAGATGGCCGACGAAGGAAATGCTTTGCTTGTGAGCTTCGTCGGCGAGCGCGAAATAGGCGTCGCGGGGTATCCCGTTATAAATCTTGACGAAGTCGGCGCCACGCGACTTGATTTCGTCGACGGTGCGGCGCGCTTGGTCTGATTTTCTAACGATGAAGGAGCTCTCCCAAACCGGAGGGTCGCCGTCGACGATGGCGCTGCCGACTATGATTTCTGGTGCCCGGGATGCGCTGGCGAATTTGGCGCGAAGCTTCGGGGTGTCTTTGCTGCCGGACATCATGCGAACGCCTGCGACTCCGTTGGCGATGTAGAGCGGCAAGTCCTCGAGGTCCTGAACATGGACATGCATGTCCCAGAGACCTGGGATTAGGAAATTGCCGTGGGCATCAACGACGCGGCCTTCGAGCGGGTTTGCGGAATCGAATGCGGCGACGGAGAGGATGCGCTCGCCTTGAACGACGACGGTTTGATCCGGGAGTTTTTTGCCGGTGGCAACATCGACAACGGTGACGTGAGTGATAGAGACCGCTTCAGGGCTAGGAGCTTGCCCCGCTAAAGGGTAGGCGGCCCCACCGGCCAGTAGGAGAGTCAGAGTGAGGGCGCGCAGGTGCATTTTTGACATCCTCTCTCCCTAAGAGGGCGAGCGTTGCTCGGCCTCCCGCTGGTTTTTGCGGGAGGCCTTCGCGGGGTTCCTGACCTGGCGCCCTTAGTTCAGGCGAAAACAGCGAACCGGCTCGAAAACCATGCCATGCCTCGACGGAAGAGCCTAGGACCACG
Organism: Acidobacteriota bacterium; assembly: GCA_003225295.1. GTDB lineage: Bacteria > Acidobacteriota > Terriglobia > Acidiferrales > UBA7541 > Acidiferrum. Next base: position 29,954 of record QHYZ01000055.1, read on the forward strand.
GGCCGCAGAAATCAAGGAGGGCCCTGCATCCGGGGCCTAAATTGCCGAGGTCTTGCGGCCCACATGGCAATCGTTATCACGAATGAATGAGAGAGTTTTGTCACAGCGAACGGAGGAGTTTGTAGAGTTCGTTGGCGGCCTCGAAGTCGGCTTCAAGCTCGCGGGAGGCGAGTTTTTCGCGAAGATCGTCGAGGCGGCGGGCAAACAGATCGAGCGCGGCGGAGAGGACTTCCTGATTAGTGAGGACGATATCGCGCCACGTGGAATAGGGGCTGCCGGCGAGGCGGAGCGAGTCGCGGAGGCCAGGGCCAGCGAGCGTGATGGGCAGGCCGTTCTCATCGAGGCGGTCGTAAAGGAAAGACGCCAGAGCCACGGCTGCCAGTTGGGGGAGATGCGAGGCCAGTCCGACGGCGTAATCATGTTGCGGGGCGCCAAGCCAGAGCGGGCGGGCGCCGATTTTCTCAAGGATTTTGACGAAGGCCGAAATGCGGGGCTCGTCAGTGGAGGCGGGCCGATTGGCCGCGGAAGAAGAACCGGTCTCCCGACCCGGCGGGGACAAATTCCGACCCGCCACAACGGGTTCGGAGGACTTGGCGATTAGGGCGTAAGTGTTCTCGCGGAAGAGATCGGCGTCGGCATGCGTGATTCCCGGGAGTTCCCTGCCGGCCATGGGATGGCCGCCGAGGAAAAGCGGGTCCTTTTCGCCAGGAAAGAGTTCGGCGGCGGCTTGGGCGATGCGGACTTTGGTGCTACAGGCGTCGGTGACGAGCGCGTGAGGAGAGGCGTGGCGCGCGATTTCCGGAAGAAGATCTATCGTCGCGGCGATGGGCAGCGCGATGTAGATGAGATCGGAGTTTTGCAGGGCGGGAGCGAGGTCGCCGGAGAAGGCTTCGTTGACGGCGCCGCGAGTCTGCGCTTCACGAACGACCTCGGGGCGGTCCCAGCCGGAGATGTGCATCTCCGAGGTGTACTTGCGGAGAGCGAGGGCGAAGGAGCCGCCGATTAGGCCGGTGCCGACGATGGTGACGCGGGAGATGAGGTGGGCGCCGGGCATGGGTCAGGCGATGCGGCGGCCGATGGCTGGGGCGATGATGCGGAGCTCGGCCATGAGTTGGGTAAAGGAAGCGGGCTCGAGAGATTGGGCGCCGTCGGAGAGGGCGTGGTCGGGATCGTTGTGAACTTCGATCAGCAGACCATCGGCACCTGCGGCCACGGCAGCGCGGGCCATGGGCGGCACTTTGTCGCGGCGTCCGGTACCGTGAGAAGGATCGGCGAGCATCGGCAGATGGGAAAGTTTTTTGATGACCGGAATGGCGGCGATATCGAAGGTGTTGCGGGTGTAGGTTTCGAAAGTGCGAATGCCGCGCTCGCAGAGAACTACGTTGTAGTTGCCACCAGCAAGGACGTATTCGGCGCTCATCAGAAGTTCTTCCATGGTGGCGGACATGCCGCGCTTGAGGAGAACAGGTTTGCGGATTTCGCCAAGCGCGCGAAGGAGATAGTAGTTCTGCATGTTGCGCGCGCCGACCTGGAAGATGTCGACATAACCCATCATCATCTGAATCTGCGAAGCGTCCATCACTTCGCTGATGGTGAAGAGGCCGAATTTGTCGGCGGCTTCGCGCATGAGCTGGAGGCCCGGTTCACCCAGGCCTTGGAAGGCGTAAGGAGAAGTGCGCGGCTTGAAGGCTCCACCGCGCAGGATCTTCGCGCCGGCCTGGGCGACGCTTGCGGCAACGGAATGGATTTGCTCGCGGGATTCGACCGAACAGGGGCCCGCGGCGACGACCACTTCCGCGCCACCGATGCGAACACCCCGGCCGAGATCGACGATGGTGCCTTCGGGCTTAAACTGGCGGCTGGCAAGTTTGAACGGCTGAGTAATGCGCATGACCTCGCGCACGCCGTCGAGCAATTCGAAGTCGCGGTGATCGAAGTCGCGGTGAACGCCGACGGCGCCGAGGACGGTGTGCGATTCGCCGGTGGAGCGGTGAACGTTGAAGCCGCTGGCGACGAGGCGGTCGATGACCTGCTGGATTTGGGCGTCGGTGGCCCCTTCTTGCATCACGATGACCATAAGAGTTTCCCGTTTCCTTCTCTAAATGATTCCAAGCGAAAAGCACTGGACAAAAGTCCCGCCACTGCAGTTACCCTTCCAAAAAGAGCGGCTCATTCCTGCCCGCCTTTGGCACTGCCGTCGCCAGAGTGCATGGCGTCGCGTTCGGCGGCGCGGGCTTCGTCGATAATGCGTTCGAACAGACGGCGAATGGCAGCGTCGGTCAGCGGACCGGGATTATTGCGCTCGGCGTTCTCCAAGACGTCGTTTTCGCGGTCGGGCTGATAGAGTGGAATTTTCGCCGCTTGTTTGAGCTTGCCGATTTCGAGAGCGCAGCGCGAGCGTTCGTTCAAGAGTTCCACGAGCTTCTTGTCGATTTCGTCGATGCGGCGGCGCCAGTCGCTGAGGTTCATGGGATCGCCTCTAGCCAGAAACGAAGTGGTTGCCATCGATGGACGGCGGGCGGGTTTGTCGCCCGTGTTGACGCTGAGATCCTTCGGCGATCCTTGTCGCATCGCCCCGGGATGACAGCGGCGTGGCGAAGTGCGAAAACTCGAGGGGTGCTCATCATGGGGCGACCTCGCGGCGGGAGAGGCCGTGGCGGGCGGCTTCTTTGAGCGCATGGATGCGATTGCCAAGCGCAGTAGGGGCATCGCTCGCGGCGGCCGAAGAGCCGGACTTCGTGGCACTTTCGATTTCGGAAACCAGAGCGGAGCCGATGACGGCGGCGTCGGCCAGGCCGCCGAGAACGGAAACGTGGCCGGGAAGTGAGATGCCGAAGCCCACGGCGATGGGAAGTTGCGTGACGGCGCGGGAGCGGCGCAAGAGCGCGGGGAGATCGTCGGGCAAGGCATCCTTCGCACCGGTGACGCCGGTTCGCGAAATGAGATAGAGGAAACCGGAAGAGCAGGCGGCGATTTTCGCGAGGCGGTCGTCGGTGGAAGTCGGAGCACCGAGAAAGATGGTATCGAGGTGTTGAGCGGCGAGAATGCGGCGATAGTCGTCGGATTCTTCGGGCGTGAGATCGGTGGCCAGAACGCCGTCTGCGCCGGCAGCCGCGGCCGAAGATGCGAATTTTTCGAGGCCCATCTGCAAGATGGGATTGTAGTAGCTGAACAGGACGAGAGGAACTTCGCTCGCGGGCGGAGTCGACTTGCGAATGCGGCGAACTAGATCGATGACGCCGGCGAGCGTCGTGCCCGATTTCAGGGCGCGTTCGGAGGCGCGCTGGATGGTGGGACCATCGGCAAGCGGGTCGCTGAAGGGCACGCCGAGTTCGATGAAGTCCGCACCGCCTTCGGCGAGTGCCAGGACGTATTTTAATGAGGCGTCGAGGGAAGGATCGCCAGCGACGATGTAAGCGACGATGCCAAGTTCGCCGGATGCGCGCAGTTCGGCGAAGCGTTTGGAGATGCGGGTCGAGTGGGGAGGCCTAACCATCATTTGAGCCTGAAGAAGATTAGCAAAAACCGCACCTAAATATAGGACCTCTTGAGGAAAGCATCACCGCTGTGGGTCAGACATCCCATCCGCGGTCTTGGGCCGCAGTTTGGAGCCGATCTCGCATGGTTCGAAGTAATTCTTCAAATTCTGTAATCGGAGGCGGCGCAAATAAGTTAAACGCTGCCTGCCACGCTGTTACTCCACCAAACGCCACAATCTCGGTGATGAATTTGTTGCCCGTTCTCCATCAACCTATCAATCGCTCGCCAGCACAGAGGCCGTCGATTGATCCAAAGTATTGTGCCTCTAAACAGCTACGCTGAAAGCAGGCGGGAGTAAGTGTCCATGTCCTTGTCGCCGCGGCCAGAGAGGTTGAGGATAACGAGATCATTTTTGCTCATTTTGGGCAGGCGCTCGAGGAGTCCAGCGATGGCGTGGGCGGATTCGAGCGCGGGAATGATGCCTTCGGTGCGGGATAGCAGGCGCGCGGCCTCGAGAGCGGCTTGGTCGGAAACGGCGGTATACTCCGAGCGGCGCTGGTCGGCGAGCCAGGCGTGCTCGGGACCGATGGCGGGGTAATCGAGGCCGGCAGAAATGGAATGCGTCGTGGCGATCTGGCCGTCTTCGTTCTGCAATACGTAAGTGTACGTGCCTTGGAGAACTCCGGGGCGCGCTCCAGAAAAACCCTGATGAGCGGCGAGGCGCGCGGCGTGTTCGCCGAGTTCGCGGCCGCGGCCGCCGGCTTCAATGCCCATCATTTTCACACCAGCATCGCCGAGGAAATGGTAGAAGAGGCCAATGGAATTCGAACCGCCGCCGACGCAGGCGAATAGGTGTGTGGGAAGACGCTTTTCGGCAGCCAGAATTTGCTCGCGGGCTTCGCGGCCGATGACCACTTGAAAATCGCGGACCATAGTGGGATAGGGATGCGCTCCGAGGACAGAGCCAAGAAGATAGTGGGTGGTGCGAACGTTGGTGACCCAATCGCGCATGGCTTCATTGATGGCATCCTTGAGCGTGCGGCTGCCGGAATCGACGCCCACGACTTGGGTGCCAAGCATGCGCATACGGGCGACGTTGAGCGCCTGGCGCGCCATGTCTTCCGTACCCATGTAGACAACGCATTCGAGGCCGAGATGCGCGGCGACGGTGGCGCAAGCGACTCCGTGCTGGCCTGCGCCGGTTTCCGCGATGATGCGCGGCTTGCCCATCTTCACGGCGAGCAGGCCCTGGCCGATGGCGTTGTTGATTTTGTGCGCACCGGTGTGAAGCAAATCTTCGCGCTTGAGATAAATGCGCGGGCCTGCGAGTTTTTCGGTGAGGCGCGAAGCAAGTTGCAGCGGTGTGGGGCGGCCAGCAAAATTTTTCAGCAGGTATTGAAATTGGGCCTGAAACGTCGAATCCGACTTCGCCGCTTCATAGGCACGCTCAAGCTCGAAGAGCGGCACCATGAGCGTTTCGGGAACGTAGCGGCCTCCGTAGGGGCCGAAACGTCCCGGCGCCGTTTTTGGGGAATGCAGGATCGAACTCATAGATTTCCGTAAATCTCCGCTGGATGATTCTATTTCCGCTCGCCGCGGCGGACTTCCTGAATGAACTCCCGAAGCAGGCCGTGATCTTTGTTTCCGGGCCTTGATTCTACGCCGCTGGCGACGTCAATTCCGTAGGGCCGTACAATACGCACCGCCGCAGCTACATTTTCGACTTTCAGACCACCGGCCAAAATGATACGTCGGCCAACCGCGGCGCGCCGAGCAACATCCCAATCCGTGGCGCGGCCCGTACCACCATATTGTCCTGTGTGCGCGGCGTCAAACAGAAAGGCAAACGCCTCGGGATATTCATCCAGAATACCCAAGGGAAAATCAGGTTCGACGCGGAAGGCTTTGACGACTGGGAGGTTGCGGGCCAGCTCGGCAACGATTTCCGGGGTCTCATCGCCATGAAGCTGGGCAGCATCGAGCTTTAGCGATTTGCAAACTACGGCGACGTCAGCAGCCGGGGCATTGACGAAAATGCCCACCGCGTCGACCTTTGTCGGAAGCTGCGGGCGGATCTTGGCGACTTCGGCTTCGGCGATATGGCGGGGACTGTGGGGGTAGAAATTGAACCCGAGGAGATTAGCGCCGGCATCGATGGCGGCCAGGGCGTCCGCTGCGTTGGTGATGCCGCAGATTTTGACGCGGATCATGGCCACCTACGGCGTTCCCGGCGGAGAAATGAGGAGGGCGGAAAGCGCCGCTGCGGGATCGGGAGAGAGCATGAGATGCGTGCCGACGAGGAAAGCGTCGAAGCCTGCGGCGCGAAGCTTCACGAGATCGTCATGGGTGCGCAAGCCGGATTCGCTGACCGCGATGCAGTCGTCTGGAATGCCGCCGATCAGTTCGAAGGATGCTTCGACGCTGACGGTGAGGGTTTTGAGGTTACGGTTGTTTACACCGACGATGCGGGCGCCGGCGGCGAGCGCGCGGTCGAGTTCTTCGGCGGTGTGCACCTCGACGAGCGGCTCCATGCCCAGCTCGCGGCCCAGGGCGATGAGGTCGCAAAGCAGCGCATCTTCAAGTACGGAGACGATCAGGAGAAAGCTATCCCCGTCGTTGGCGCGGGTTTCCCAGACTTGCCAGGGATCGAAGATAAAATCCTTGCGAAGCACCGGGAGCTGGATCGACTTGCGAGCATCGCGGAGATTTTTTAACGAGCCTCGGAAGAACTCGCCTTCAGTTAGAACGGAAAGGGCCGAAGCACCCGCGGACTCCAGCGTTTCTGCGAGGGCTACGGGATCGAAGGGATCGCGAAGGACACCGCGTGAAGGTGAGGCGGGCTTCAGTTCGGCGAGAACATTTAGAGTATCGCGGCAGAGCGCTGCGGAAAAATTGCGGAGCGGGGTGGCAGCCTTCACGCCGTACCTCAAGGCGGTCTCCGGTAAGACGCGCTTGCGATGATCGACCTCGGCGCGGCGCGCTTCGAGAATGCGGTCGAGGACTGCCCCGGTGTTCGTTTGAGCAGACATGGTCGTAAGTTTGTATGCTAGGGGTGCAGAAGGAGAGAGTCAAATCGGAAGAAAGCGGATAATCAACAGTTGAAAGTCGAAAGCTGAGAGTCGCGGGGCACGAGTTGTGGGCCCAGGGATACCATGGGAGAAGCAATGGGATACGGCGAAACGTATGGGGCTTTGCTGGACGGGATCGCGGAGCAGGCGGATTCGATTGCCATGCGGTATTTCCGCGCCGAGGAGCTGCGCACGGAGAGAAAGGGTGACGGGACAGCGGTAACGCAGGCGGACCGAGCCGTGGAAGAGATGGCGCGTGCAAAAGTGGCGGCGGGTGGGCTGGCGCTGGATGTTCTGGGAGAGGAGATGGGCGGCGGAGATTGGCATGCCGCGAGCCAGTCGGGGCGAGCGAGGATGATCATTGATCCCATCGATGGCACCGAAGAGTTTTCGCGGGGGATTCCGACGTTTGGGACGCTGTTGGGAATCGAGTTAAACGGCGAGATCGTCGCAGGAATCGCCAGCGCGCCCGGACTGGGGTCACGCTGGTGGGCCTACCGTGGGGAAGGCGCTTATCGGAACGGAAAGAGGATCCATGTATCGCAGGTCGGGAAGCTCAGCGAGGCCATGATTTTTACGACCGGTACGGGTCCGAGCAAGAATCGTGAAATCATAGAAAGAATTCGACGCTTGCCGGATGCATCACGGAACAGCCGCGCGTTCGGAGGATATTGGCAACATATGCTGGTGGCCGAGGGGGCCATTGATGCGGCGTTGGATTGGACATCCAAGCCGTGGGACCTTGCTCCGCTGGGAATCATCGTGGAGGAGGCCGGTGGCCGTTCGACGAATCTTCGCGGCGAGAGAACGATTTATTCAGGGCAACTCGTGAGCACCAATGGCAAGATTCACGACGAGGTACTAAAGATTTTGGAGTGAAGCAGAGGATGATTCGGATCAAGAGAGTCTACGACCGTGCATCGAAAGAGGACTGCTGGCGCGTGCTGGTGGATCGGCTGTGGCCGCGGGGCATGAAAAAGGAAGCTGCGAAGATCGATTTGTGGATGAAGGACATTGCTCCGAGCGATGCATTGCGGAAATCCTACGGTCACGATGTGAAAAAATGGCCAAGCTTTCAAATGAACTATAGGACTGAGCTAAAGAAGAAGAAGCATCTGCTCAAGGAACTGAGAAGCATGGAGAAGGAGCACGGAACGTTGACACTTCTTTTTGGCGCAAAGGATGAAGCCCACAACCAGGCGTTAGTTCTGGCGGAAGTACTGAAGCAAACTGAGTGAACACATCCGGGCATGGTCCAGCGACGTTCACGAGAGATTCGGCGAGGGATCGCTTCTCCAAATTCGTGGTTTCCGGAAAGTGTGGGCAATCCCTGGTCTCGGATTCCTGGACTACCTGGCCTTTCTCCCCTGGAGGTTTTCCGATGAACGCCCGCAGACAACCCGAGAAAGCCGAGCAGTTCCGAAAATTGCACGGAGGACCTCGTATCCTGGCACTTCCCAATGCCTGGGATGTGGCCAGTGCCAGAATTCTGGAAGAAGCTGGTTATCCGGCGATCGCCACAAGTAGCGCGGGGATTGCTTTTTCACTCGGGTATCCGGACGGCCAGCGCATCTCGAAAGACGAAATGCTCGATGTGGTGGCGCGGATTGCAAATGCTGTTCGGGTTCCCGTGACCGCGGATATGGAATCGGGCTATGGCACCACGATCCGAGACTTGGCAGAAACCGCGAAGGCCGTGATCGCCGCGGGGGCCATCGGCATGAACCTCGAAGACGTGAACGGAGATGAGGAGAGCTCGCAGGTTTCCTTGTCTTTGCAAGTGGAAAAGATCCGCGCCATCCGGGAAACGGCTTCAGCGGCTGGTGTTCCGCTGGTGCTAAATGCGCGCACGGATATTTACCTGATGCCGATCGGTGAAGCCGCCACGCGCTTCGAACGAACGGTGGAGCGGCTGCGCGCTTATCATCAAGCGGGGGCGGATTGTGTCTTCGCTCCCGGAGTCAGCAGCCGCGATACCATCGCCAAGTTGGTTAAGGCGATCGCCGCGCCGCTCAACATTCTGATCTCACCCGCCTGTCCCTCGCTCACGGAAATGGAAAAGATCGGAGTCGCACGGGTAAGCGCGGGTTCCGCCGTGATGCGCGCTACGCTCGGACTCGTTCGGCGGATTGGGAGGGAATGGATGGAAGCAGGAACGTGCGCCTCCCTGTTCGATGGGGCTATCCCCTTTGCCGACGTGAACCGAATGATGGGGCGTCAGACCTGCTAACCTCATGGCTGAAAAACAATTGTTGCTCCGCATTCTGAATGAGGAAATTGTGACTTGCCGGAAGTGTCCGCGGCTGCTGCGCTATCGGGAGAAAGTAGCGCAGAAAAAGCGGCGTGCGTATCGCGAGTGGACGTACTGGGGGAAGCCAGTCCCGGGATTCGGAGATGCTCACGCGCAGCTTTTGATTCTGGGACTTGCACCCGCAGCGCATGGAGCAAATCGCACGGGGCGTATGTTCACGGGCGACCGCTCGGGCGATTTTCTGTGCGCGGCGCTGTACCAAGCGGGCTTCGCGAATCAGGCTACTTGCCTCGACAGGAATGATGGGTTGCGGCTCGAGGACGCCTACATCAGCGCGACGTGCAGGTGCGCACCGCCGGACAATAAGCCGTTGCCGGAGGAGGTTTCGAATTGCAGAGGCTACCTCGAACGCGAGATGGAGATTTTGAAGCCGAGAGCGGTGCTGGCGCTGGGGAAGATCGCGTGGGACGGGTATCTCGACATCTTAAAGCTACGCGGATTGATTTCTTCCCGCGCGCCCTACCAATTTCGGCACGGCGCGGAAGCCCAAGTGGCGCCGGGCGGTCCTCGACTGTTTGGCGTCTACCACCCCAGCCAGCAAAATACCCAGACGGGGCGCGTTACCCCGGCCATGTATTCCTCCGTGCTGCGCCGAATTCGGCACTTCCTTCGAAAATAGTCTCTCTCGACTGGCAGTTCTTGAACGGAGCATGTCGGGAAATCCTTTCGGGCCGATGGCGGGATTCGCCGACAGAACGATCGGCATGTGCTTGGGGTGCCCGGTAACACCTCCAAGTGCATCTTTTTCAATCCCTTGCGGCACTTCCCGTGGCTCGGTCATGGTACCCAGCGTGCATTCCTCGACTGCCGAGCATTTACGGGAGGAAGAACATGGAACCAAGGAAACTCAACAGTGTATCCGCAGGAATCGCCATCCTGACCGTTACGCTTCTGCCGGGAGTCGTTGGCGGTGCACAGGAGCCAGTCGATGGACCGGCACGACCAGCCCCCATGCAAGCGGCAGACCAGCTGCGTCAGAAGGCCGACGGTGAACGCCACGGACTGCCGATTGAAACGTTTGCCGTTGCTCCGGGGACGAAGTTTCTGGTGCGGCTCGAAGATGAATTGGGTACCAAGGGCCCAAAGGAAAACGAAAAATTCAAAGTAAAGACGCTCGAACCACTCGAAGCGGGCAGCGGGATTTATCTGCCGTCCGGCGCCGAGATTTGCGGACACATCAGCCATGTGGAGCCGGCGGGAGTCGCGGGGCGAGCGAAACTCTGGCTAACGTTTGATGAGATTCGAACCACCTTTGGCGCTCTGCCGATCGTCGCGGAAGTGGTGAGCGTGCCGGGCGATCATAGTGTGAAGCCTGGTCCGAGGCAGGAAGGTTTGATCGAGGGGCGATCCAGCAATCAGCATGACGCGGCGGAAGCCGCTGCTGCGGGCGCGGCGGTTGGCGCGGTGAAAGGCGTGAAGGACAAGGACAAGAAAGAAGCCGCGGAAGGAGCGGCGTTAGGGGCGCTGACGGCATATCTGATGGAATCTGGCCGTGGCCACGAGCTGAATCTTCCCAAGGGCGCAAAACTCGAGCTGGAGCTGGAGCGCGCGCTATACCTCGTGAAAGAGTGATTGGTCCAACAATGCACAAGCTGATGGCTGGATTCCTCCTGGTGCTTGGAAGCGGAGTCGCACCAGCCGATACGCCACAGCGCAAGACGGCCTTACTGGTCGAGACCCATGGCATGCCAGAGTATGCCGGACTGGACGCTCAGTAGGTGGCCCATGCCAGACGACGTCGATTTTTGTTTTCAGGTGGACGACCACTTTTATGCGGCCGGCAGCGTCCGCCGGGAGTACCGTGAGCAGCAAGAGGTAAGTCATTGTTGATGATCGAAGGAAAGAGTGTTGGGATGATCATGAAAGATAAGCAAATTATGGTCATCGCTCCCCGAATCTGTCTCCGCCTGACCAGGGTGCATGACCACCCGTTATTCAGCTGGACTCCCTGCGCTCACAACTGACGACCTCCCCCCGCTGACGACCAGCTTGGCAACTCGGTGCCCTCTTGTTAGAGTCGAGGTGTCCCGCAAGTCGAGGGTAAGCCATTCATCAAGAGCATGCCGAAGAGAGGTTGATACCGATGGGGGAAGAAACTCGTGCGGCGGTGCGGGCCATCGAAATGGTGGAGCGGAAGGACCGCGTTCTCATTGTCGAAGATGAAGACAATGCGCGAAAGGGCTACGAACAGCTCTTGCAGCGCTGGGGGTGCGACGTTGTGGGCGTGGGAACCGCGGAAGAAGCGCTGGCGAGATTTGCGAGCTACCAGCCAGACACGTTGATCGCGGACGTCGAATTACCCGGGATGAACGGGCTGGACCTGCTGAAGCAACTCGGGGCGGAACTCCGCGAAGTGCCGGCCATCGTCATTACCGGCAAGGGCAGCGAAGAACGCGCGGTGGCGGCGATCGAGGCGGGGGCTTTCTGGTACATCGAAAAGCCGCTGAAGGGGCCGGTGTTGCGCGCGCTGCTGGACCGCGCTCTGAGCAAGGCGCGAGATGCGCGGCAGCTCGCGCTGCTGCAGCGGCAACTGCGCGAGACCGGAAGGCTGGGGGACCTGGTGGGCACGTCGAAGCCCATGCAGGAAGTGATGCGCATCGTGGAGATGGCCGCGCCGAGCTCGGCGTCCGTGCTGATCACCGGAGAAACAGGTTCGGGCAAGGAAATCGTCGCGCGGACGCTGCACCGGCTTTCGCCGCGTGCCAATGGACCGTTTGTGGCCATCAATTGTTCCGCCATCCCCGAGACATTGATGGAGAGCGAGATTTTTGGCCACGAGCGCGGCGCCTTCACGGGGGCAGCCGAGCGGCGCATCGGCTGCTTCGAGCTCGCCGACGCAGGAACGCTGCTGCTGGATGAAATCGGCGAAATGCCGGCCCCCACGCAGGCGAAACTATTGCGCGTTCTGGAAGATCGCAAAGTGCGCCGACTGGGGAGCAAGAGTGAGACACCGGTTGACGTACGCGTTCTCGCGGCAACCAACAAAGAACCTGAGCAGGCCGTCAGCACCGGCCAGTTGCGGCAAGACCTTTACTTCCGCCTGAATGTGTTTCACATCAATCTCCCGCCGCTGCGCGAGCACAAGGACGACATTCCGCTTCTTGTCGAGCATATTCTGCGCGACGTCAACGCCAAGCATGGGAAGCATGTAAGAGGGATCGGCGCTGAAGTTCTGGACATTTTTATGGGGCACACCTGGCCGGGAAACATCCGTGAGCTGCGCAACGTATTGGAGCGCGCCTCCATCATGTGCGAGAAGGACCTGATCACCCGCTCTTGCCTTCCGGGAGAATTCGGAAAGTCTGCGGCGAAAGGCCCGAGCGATCTTTCGGCGATCAAGTTTCCCGTGGGGACGACGGTCGATGCGATGGAGCGCGAGCTTATACTGCAAACGCTGGGCGCAACCGGAAACAACAAAACGCGGGCGGCAGAACTGCTCGGCATCAGCCTGAAAACACTTCATAATAAGCTCAAGGAATACGGCGGCGATCGCGCCGAAACGGAGTAAGGACGCAGAATGCAGCTGCGGCTGCGGACAAAACTCACACTGGTGATGACGGGCCTAGTGCTGCTCGTTGTAGCCGTCCTGTCTGGTGTGTTTTTTTGGCAGCTACTGGAACAAGTGCTCCGCGAAACTAACAAGCGCACGGTAGATCTGGCGACAGACAGTTTTGTGCAGGTGGACCGCGCCCTCGCCGATGCGAGCAACCACGGCTGGCGGCCGGAATCGAACTCGGCCGGAGACATCCGCGACTATGTGCGTTACGCGCTGCAAGCCAGCGAGGGGCTGCAGGCGCAATTGAAAGCCGCCATTGCCTCAACTGCGATTTATGAAGTCTCTATCATCGACCAGGACGGCATAGTTCTGATTTCCAGCGACAAGTCACAAGAAGGGAAAATTCACTTACGGCATAATCCACTTTCGGAGCTTATGCAACGCGGCTTCCTGCATCAGGTGACGGTGTTGCGCGGCTCATCGAGAATCTACGAGTACAGTTTCCCGTTTAAAGCCGGGCAGCCTTTCGATATTCGCGTGGCCATGTCGACCGGGCTGCTCCTGGATGAGATTTCTCCGAGCCTGCGCAAGTCAGGAACCATCGTACTGGTGGCGGTGGTGATCTCGACGCTACTGGCCGCAGTGGTGAGCAGGGCGACGCTGGCTCCCTTACGCGATATCGCCGCACACTTGGATCGTATCTCGGCAGGACAATATGACGCGCCTTCTCCGGACGTCAAGGGTTTCGCGGGAAGCGGCGATGAACTCGGGCTGGTGAGCAGGAAAATCACACAAGTCGGCCAGCAGCTGCGCGGCGTGCATGAAATCTTCAGTACCATGCGCGAAAACATGAATTCCGTCATGGCCGGGCTTGAGGACGGTTTGCTGTTGTTCACCCGGGACGCGCGCGCCGTGATGATCAGCCCTGCGGCGGAAAAATTTCTGGGTGCACCTGCTGGACACCTTCTGGGGCGGCGCGTGACGGAGATTTTCCCTCTGGGCCACCCCCTGCACGAGGCGCTGCACATTGAAGGCGATGAACTGAGTGAAGTGGCGGCCGAAACGGAGCTACAGACAAGCGAAGGGCCGAGACGCGTGAGCGTCACTGTGCAAGCCATCCAGGAAGATGGCGAGCGCATGGGTGCACTCGTGACGCTGCGCGATCTTGACTCGCTGGAAAGCATCAATACCCAGCTTCAAGTGAGTGAACGCCTGGCGGCGTTGGGGCGCATCACCGCGGGCGTAGCGCACGAAGTCAAGAATCCGTTGAATTCGATGCGGCTGTGGCTGGAAAACCTGAAGGAATCGCTGCCTGCAGAACAAGACGGCGCTTCGCAACAAGCCGTTCAGGTGCTGGACAAAGAAATCGACCGGCTGGACGCGGTGGTAAAGCGCTTCCTCGATTTCACCCGGCCCATGGATATCCGGCTCGAAGCAACGCAACTCGCAGAGCTTTTGAAGGAAGTCCTGGAGGTAGCAAGACCGCAATTTCAGAAATCCAACATCCAACTGGCGCAATTGCTGCCAATCGATGTGCCGGAGGTGTACGTGGATCGCGCGCTGCTCAAGCAGGCGGTGCTGAACCTGGTGCTGAACGCCGCAGAGGCCATGCCCAGCGGTGGGCAATTGCGGCTGGTCCTGAGCCGCCGCGGCGAAATGGCGGAAATTACCGTGGGCGATACGGGCAAAGGCATTCCACTGGAAAACCGCCAGAAAATTTTCCAACTATTTTTCACCACGCGTCCCGGAGGCAGCGGAATCGGACTTGCAAGCACCTTCCGAATTGTGCAGCTTCATAACGGTTCGATAGACTTTACTTCGGAGGTCGGCCGGGGCACGACGTTCCGCATCGAATTGCCACTCGCGGCCTGAACATGACGGAAACCCCAGCCCGGTCCCTAACAGTGTCGCCGCGCAGCTCCCTCTATTCGGTGGTTGTTTTTCTCTGTTGTGCTGCATGCGTGTTTGCTGGATGCAGCATGAGGAAACGTCCGACTATTCCCTGGGCCGCTGCGGTACAGGTGAAGCCGGTAATCGACCCACAGACCGTGGACACAACCAGTGTTCCGGATGACGCGCTCCCGGAGCTGCTGCCCGAACTGCCACCTTTTCCCGGCTATCTGATCACCGTGCGGACCGCACCTCCGCGGCCACGCGCCATCACGTCGCCCTCGGCAGTCGTGGGGACGGAAGCCGAAAAGATGGAAGCTCCGATGATTGCCCCGCAGCTTACGCCACAAGAATCCGCGGTTGCCCAGCAGCAGACCAACCAGAGTCTGGGAATCGCGGAAAAGAATCTGGAGTCCGCGCGCGGCAAAAATCTGAATGCGGCACAAGCGGACTTGGTGTCCAAGATCAGAGGCTTCATCAAGGACGCGCGAGAAGCCGCGCAGATCACGGATTGGAGCCGCGCTCGCAGTCTGGCCAAGAAAGCGCAGGTCCTCTCTGAAGAACTCACCGGTTCACTTTAGTTTCTTATTCTCCTCAAATGTTTTTTTGCTGGGGTAGGCAATCAGCCCATAGAAACTTGCGGCCATCAAGGAAGCGCGCCAGCAGATGCGATAAGATGAATTTATGAAGAAGTTCGATGTGGCCATCGCGGGCGGTGGAGTGATTGGGGGGGCCATCGCACTGGAGCTTGCGCGTGCCGGTCTGCGCGTAGCGGTCTTCGACCGGCAACACCCGGGCCGAGAAGCGTCCTGGGCCAGCGCCGGAATCCTTTCCCCAGCACCGGAGAATCCCGGGATGGTGGTGATGGTGCCGCTGGGGAAGGCCAGCCTCGCACTCTATCCAGAATTTGTTGCGCAGGTCGAGGAGATTTCCGGAAAGACCACCGGCTTTCGACCGAAGGGGACGCTCGAGGCGTTGTTCTCGCGTGATACGAAAGCGGAGCTCAGCACGATTATCGCGCTGCATCACGGCCTGGGATTGAGGGCCGAGCCGCTGGGGGCCGAGGATGCCCGCCAGTTTGAACCGGCGCTGAATGAAGAAGTCGCAGCCGCCGTGCTCAGGCCGGATGAAGCATCGGTTGACAACCGCGCGCTGACGGCTGCCATTTTGGAAGCAGCGCAACGCAGTGGCGCGGAGGTCTTTTCCGGCAACGGCGCGAAAGCGATGTGGCGCGAGAAGAATCGCTGTGCGGGGTTGGTCCTCGAAAATGAGAGAGTGGCAGCCCAATGGACGATCATCGCGGCCGGCTGCTTTTCAGTCACGATCGAAGGAATTGCGCCGTACGCGCCGGTGCGGCCCGCGAAGGGCCAGATGGCCGCGCTGCGCGCGGACCATTTGAAGATGGAACGCGTGCTCTGGTCCGAGAAGGTCTATCTCGTGCCGCGGAACGACGGGCGAATTGTCGCGGGGGCCACCGTCGAGTACGCCGGTTTCGACAAGCGAACCACCGCGGGTGGCATCGAGAAAATTCTTTCAGCAGCCATCGAGCTTGCGCCGGGCCTCGCGGAGGCGCGCATCGAAGAAATGTGGGCAGGCCTGCGGCCCGATTCTCCCGATCACCTTCCCATTCTCGGTCCCACCGACATCGACGGCCTGCTGATAGCCACCGGACACTTCCGCAGCGGAATCCTGCTGACGCCCGTCACCGCGCGCCTGGTCCGCGAATGGATCATCGAACAGCGCGTGAGCGTGGATTGGGACCGCTTCAGCCCGTTGCGATTTCAGACCGAAAAGACCGATGCGACAAATACGATGCCTGCTTGAGACCGAGCGCGACAAGAACCTTTGTCAGCTCCCTAAAAATGCAGAAACGGAAGCGGCAGGCCAAGCGGCGTGCGGCTTCTAGGACGTTCGCGCGCATGGGTCTCCTGTTGAGAATTGACCGGCCACAGTGGTTGAGAAAGTCTCCCTGGATCATTCGCCGGCAAATGATCTACGTCCAGGATAAGCTCGTGATCGAAGACGACATCCAGCATGGTGCCGCGCGGCAGTTCCGCTTCCGGACCGCGTGTGAGTAAGATGGCTATCAAACCGGCAGCCGCTCCGACGCCCCCACCAATCAAGGCACCCTTAACCGGAGCGCCGCTGGCTACTGTACCTGCCAGTGTCCCGATGTAGGCGCCACCCGCTGTCGTAGCGAGAACGAGCATTTTGTCGCGCCCGGAGCCCGACGGCCCTCTGATCCTGCCCTCGGCATCGACGCCTTCCCGGGCACCGCGGTCCGCGCTGGCTGGCGTGGCCGCGAGGCTGACGGTGTAGCCATTCGGAAAAGTCATCTGCTCAAGAACGATGCGAAATTCGCCGCGGCCCTTGATGAGACCCGGCCGCTTGAAATCCAGGATTCTCCCGCGCACAAACGCACCCATCGGAATAACCGTACGATTGTTCTGTGCGATGGGGTACGCCGTCTCGAAATAAACGGAATCGCCAGCCTTGGCCGTGCGCGTGTTGAGCCCGTTGCGAAGCAATAGCGGGACTCGCGTGCCCGTGGGAACGGCAATTTGATCGCTATTCCGCGCGGTGGAGTCAGCGGTTGCTTGCGTTGCGGGCGCTGCTCCTGACCAGGGGCTCGCGGAAGGCTCTTGTGCGAGAAGGTTCGGCGCCGCAGCGGAAGAAACGAGCAGTGTGAAGGTAGAGAGACCCGTGGAGAGCCGGGAGAACATGAAAATCACCTCGAGGGGTCTGGCCTGGCCCCTGGAAGTGAAATGCATGACCATCTCCAGACGAGAGGGATAGGGGGATGGGCGGCGAGGACTCCGGCCTTTTTGCCTAAGGGTTTTTGATACCAGCAGTTATGGCTCAAAGTACGGAGATTCAGCAGGTGCACATGGTGACCGAACGGCGTTCCTGCGATGGATGTGGTTGTCAGCGACAGGCACCGGTGTCAGCGAGAGGCGCCAAGTCCCTCGTGAACTAAGGCTCAGGCTGTTGCGGCCGGACCGGGGGTTGAATGGCAGGCTGAAATTGCCCGAGATTGCTAAATTGAATCTGGCTGCCGTCGAGAGAAAGATCGTGTTCGAGAACAATGTCCAGCGTGGAGCCGCGTGGGAGCTCCGCTTCTGGTCCGCGCGTCAAGAGCACAGCGGCTAATCCCGCCGCCGCGCCAATCCCTGCGCCGATACCGAGTCCCTTGACTCCGTGGGCAATCGCCCCGATCCCCGCTCCGGCCGCCGTGGTCTGCGCGACCGTACCGGCGTCCTTCCCCTTACCACCAGGGCCGTTGACTTTGCCCTCGGGATCCGTCGTTTCCTTACCGCCGGAATCGGCGCTGCGCGGGGCGGCGTTCAAACTGACGGTGTAACCATTCGGCAGGATCAACGTGTCCAGACGCAGCCGGAATTCACCGCGGCCCTTGATGCGCCCGGGCCGCTTCGATTCCAGCAACTCACCGCGAAGATAGGAACCGACTGGGATCACAACGCGATTGCTCTGGGTGATCGGAAAAGACGTTTGAAGGTAGACCGAGTCTCCCGGCTTGGCGCTGTGCGTGGAGATACCGTTCTGGAGCACGACGCCGACGCGAGTTCCTGCAGGAACGGTGATTCTTTCACTGGGGCCAATTTGCTGTGCCGGAGCAGGCTTGGGCGCGGCCAGGGACGGGGCAGCGGTCTGCGGCCCTTCGGGTTGCTGCGCTTTGCAGGATGCGCCCGCTGACAGCAACGAGGCAATCAAACAGAAGTAGTGGCGAATCCCTCGACGCAGCTCTGCTTTCACGGCATCCCTCCGCAACGCTTGATGCGATGCATCAAGAGGCGATCTTGGATGCCTGAGTATACTGCGAGCTGAGCCGCAAGTCGTCAGCAGGCGAGAGACGGAACCGTGGTTTGCAGTCGCGCAATTCAGTGCGAGTTCCCGCTGCTGGCACGGGCCGGGACGCAGCTGGGAGGTCGGTGAACCGAATCCATTGCTGCGCGGGAGGTCAGGTGGCGGGACGGCATGGCGGTTTGACCTGTGGGAGGGCGAAGACTACGCTGGAAACAGAGTGAGGAGAATCGCATGGCGAAGCTGGCGTTGATTTACGGGATGAGGTTGCTACCCGAGGAAGAGCTCGGCGAAGTCAAGGATGCGACGGTGGTGTTGAAGAATGGCCGCACGGCACGCGTGACCATGCACTTAATCGAAGGCAGCAAGGAAGAGATCGAGAACACTTTTCGCCAGTCCATCGAAGCTTTCTTTGAGATGTATCCGGAAATTTGAGTACCACTCAGCCTTAAGCAGTTAGTTGCTTTAGGGGGCGAAGATCCGAATACGAGGTAGCCCGATCCATTGAGCCTCGTGAGACGTAGCCTGTGGGTTGGTTCAATCCGTTTCCTGAGAGAAGGACTAAACGAAAGCGCACCTGCTCGAAGCTAAAGCGAACCTTCTGCGTGTGCGCCAGGACATCCCGTGGCCGATGCGGAACTCTCCGCTGTGGAAGATGACGCGCTGTAGGTCCCGCGGGCGTCGGCACGTCGATCAGCTTTGCTAACGACTTTTCGTACGCAGCAAGTTCAACTTATGGCCGGACGTTTGGTGCAACTGGAAGAAATGCGTGCCGGAGAAAGGCGCACTACCGAACTCGGGAGATCGACGCGACAGTGATCATTCATTGCGGTTGCCTGCGACCTTCTCAATCATAACGCAGCGCGACCATGGGATCGACATGCATCGCCCTCCGCGCCGGTGCCCACGACGCGGCAAGCACGACATTCGTCAGCAGCGCGGCCGCAGCTAAATACGTAAGACTATCCGTTCGGGAGACGCCGTAGAGAAAGATTCCCGATCCGCTCCAGCCGATGCCTTCGGTTGGGAAAAAACGCGTGATTGCAAATGCGCAGAACGTACCCACGGCCAGGCCCGCGAACGCGACCCTCAGAGATTCACGAAAGACTAAGCCTGCGATTTCTTGGCGGGCCGCTCCGAGCGCGACACGAATGCCGATCTCTCGCGTGCGCTCGGCGACGGAATACGAGGTCACCCCAAAAACGCCGACGACCACTAACATCATGGCCAATCCGCCGAATGAAGCCAAAAGCGTGATGATGGGTCGGCGCAGGGTGAGGGACTCGGAATCGTGGATCTGCTGCGGCATGCTGCCCATAGCCCAGTAAAGCTGGGGATCCAGGGAGCCAAGCTGCTTGCCGAAGGCTGCTGCAACGTTGCCCATGTCGCTCGCGGCCCGAACCCGGATGGCGATGCTCCATCGTCCCGGTAACGTTTGCGCAACCGGGAAATAGGCAAGCGGCCTCAAATCTTCCTCTGGGTTGCGCTGCCGGAAATCGGAAACCACACCCACGATCTCTTTCCATGCCGCGGGAGAATCCACAAACGCAATGCGAGAGCCAATGGGATTCGCTCCTGGAAAATACTGCTTCGCGAAAGTTTGATTGACGATGGCAACTGGACTGGCTTCTCGATTGTCTGTTTCACGGAGAGCACGTCCGGCAAGCATTGGTATTTTCAAAGTTGAGAAATATTCGGGACTTACCGAGACAAAATAGACTGTTTCATTCATGGCCGCCGGCTGGGAGGAAGCTGTCCAAATGTTGAGTTGCGCGCTGTCCGCCCCATCCATTGGGAGCGAGTCGGTGATACCAGCTGATATCACACCTGGCATGCAGCCCACTCGCTCCACTGCTTCGTGCAACAAGCGGGCTCGATCCGATGGGGCGGTGTGACGCGTAGCGGGCAACCGGAGCGTGGCGGTCAAAACGTTGCGCGGGTCGTATCCCATCGGTGAGGATTCCACGTACAGAAAACTGCGTAGCAACAATCCGAAGCCCACGAGCAGCACCATGCCCAGCGCAACCTGGGCTCCGATCAAGACTTCTCGCATGCGGCGCGGGTGCGACCCGCCCGCCGCGTTGGGAGCTGCATCTTTCAAACTTTCAATTGGATTCACGGCGGTGGCCTGCAACGCGGGAATCATTCCAAAGACCAGGGCGCTCACAAGTGAAACTCCCAGACTGACCAGGAAAACGCGCGTATCCACTTGCAAATACGCGCCAGGAAGCATGCCGGACGCCACTTTGGTGATGATCTCCTCGCACCATCGCGTCACGACGATGGCGACGCTCCCGCCGCAAAGGAACAGCAGCGCGCTTTCGGTCAGAAGCTGCCGAATCATTCGTCTGCGCGAGCAGCCCAGAGCCGCGCGCACCGCGACTTCTCTGTGACGCTTCACACCGCGAGCCAGAAGCAAACTCGCGACGTTGGCGCAGGCGATCAGAAGCACAACTCCCGCCGCGACCGCCGTCATCCACAAACCGCGCCGGGCATTTTGCACTGTCGGCCCGGCGTGCTGGCGCATTTCTTCAAAGTCTTCCACCACGAAGCGATCAGCCTTATCGGCAGGAGAACCCGGATTTTTGAATTGGCTAGCGATGACTTCGGCTTCCGAACGCGCTTGCCCCAGCGTCGCGCCAGGCCTCAAGCGCGCGATGATTTGGACTCTCATTTTTCCTGCTCTGACATTTCCTTGGCTTGCGTAAGAGTCCAGAACCAAAGGAGCAAAGATCTCAAGCTCTTGGTAATAAGGTCCCAAGGATTGCGGCAGTACGCCAATAACCGTAACTGGACGGCGATTCAGAACAATTTGCTTTCCTGCAACCTGCGGGTCGGCGTGAAATCGAGTGTGCCAGCAGTCGTAGGAAAGCATCACCACCGCGTCTTGGCCGGCGATCTGTTCTTCCTCTCGAAAGTCGCGGCCCAGCAATGGCTGAACGCCGAGCGTGGATAGCCAGTTCGAAGTTACCAGGAATCCCGGAAGGTTTTGCGAGACGGAGTCATCGGCATCGTAAAAATAGTCCGCCCATCCGGCGGCGGCAACTTGCTCGAATGACGAGCTCTCTTTCCGCACTGCCAGATACTGCATTGGAGTGGGCGTGTGCCAGTCGTGGTCGGGCTCGACCGTCCAGATGTGGACCAGGCGGTCCGGTTCGCGGAAAGGTAAGCCGCGCAAGAACGCGGAGTCCACAAGCCCGAAGATCGCCGCGTTCGCCCCCATGCCAAGCGCGAGTGTGACAACCGCTACGACAGTAAAGCCCGGATTCTTCTGCAGCGTGCGCAGCCCATAGCGCACATCTTGGATGAGGCTTTCGAGAATGTTCACACCACGAGCTTCCCGGCACTCTTCTTTGGCTCGCTCGATGCCGCCAAACTCAATCCGCGCCTGCCTCATCGCTTCCTTGTGCGGCACTCCGCCGCGCACCAAATCCTCAGCATACGCCTCCACGTGAAAGCGCAGTTCCGCATCCATTTCGCTCTCCATCCGGGAGTGCTTCAGCGTCGCGCGCAACCAGGAGCGCAGGCGAGTCCAAAGATTCATGGTTCCTCATTCATAGCGCAAAGCGATCACGGGATCGACGCGAGTTGCCCGGCGCGCCGGCATATACGCAGCGCCCGCGGTAACGGCCATCATCACGGTCATCGCAAGCAAAAGGGTCTTCAGGTCAGTGGTGGTTACACCAAAAAGGAGGCTGGACAAGAATTGTGTCAGGTTTAGGGCCGCGATAAGTCCGATGGCCATTCCCATCAAAGCCAGGAATGCGGTTTGCCCCACCACACTTTTCAAAATGTCTCGGTGACGAGCTCCGAGCGCGATACGCACCCCGATTTCGTGAGTTCGCAGGATAACCGTGTAGGAGATCAGACTATAGATCCCGAAAGAGGCCAGCAGGACCGCCACACCGGCAAACAGCATCAGGAGCAACATACTAGACCGACGCAGAGCAATTGAATCGGTCGCCCAAGCGTCCATGGAGCGAAGAGAATTGATTGGCTGATCTTTGTCTACAGACTGCACGGCCTGACGAATCGCGCCGGCTAGTCGTTCAGGATCGAGGGATGTGCGGATGACTAGACCAAAAAATGGCCAGTACGTCTGATACGCTGGTCGGTAGATTTCAATGGGAGGCTCTGAGGCGAGCCCCGCATGTCGGACGTCGCCGACTACACCGATGATTTCCGTTAGCAATGGAATGGCAGTGTCTGGTACGAGAATATGCTGACCAATAGGGTTTGAATGGGGCCACAAGAGACGAGCCAGCTTCTGGTTGACAATGGCCACCGGCGGAGAACCTACTCGTTCGCGGTCGTCGAAGAATCTTCCTTCGCGCAATGGTATGCGCATGGCTCGGAAATAATCTGGCGTCACCACGCGGAATTGGGCAACATTTTGCTGCCCGGAATCATCGGGCATGCCCGGCACGGTAATCGGCCGCCGCGCATCCATTCCTGACAATGGCAGCGTATTGATGCCGCCTGCTGACTCCACGCCGGGCAGTACCCGGATACGAGCTAACACTTGTTCAAGGAACGAGCCCGTCTTGCTCACATTTGGATATCGCTTGGGAGGAAGAGAGAACACACAGGTTAGAAGATGATCGGTTTCAAAACCCAAAGACCGAGCTTGCAAGCGCAGGAAGGTGCGAATCAGCAAGCCCGAACCAACCAACAGGAGCAAAGATAAAGCCACTTGGCCGACGATCAGGACGCGCCGAATGCGGAGAGCACTCTTACGCTCAATGGTCGCTCGGCTACTGATGTTCAGAGTCTCCGATGACGGACTTGGGTTGTGGAAAGCGGGTATCGCGCCAAAGATCAGACTGGTCATCGCGGTGATTGCCAGAGTGAGGAGAAGAACCGGCCAGTTCATCCAACCGCTGGCGCGTGCGGGCAGCGGCAAATTCGCAAGCTGTGCCTTGAACATCAGTGGCAGCACTTGCACGCCCCACCATGCCAGCAGGACGCCCGCTCCGGTCCCCATAACGGCTAGAGTCAGGCCTTGTATCAGGAACTGTCTGAAAAGCCGGCCCCTGCTCGCGCCCAATGCCAGCCGAATGGCCACTTCGCGTTCTTGCGTGCCCGCGCGCGCGAGCAACATATTTCCAACATTGGCGCAGGCCATGATCAACATGAACAGCACGGACACTTGGAGGACCCACAGTGCCGGTCGCACGTTTCCCGTATAGGTGTCGCGAATCGGTTTGAGCTGGATACCCCAGTGCTGGTTTGTTTGTGGATGCCGGCGTGCGTTGTCTTGGGCTAGAGATTCGAGTTCCTGCTGAGCCTGGGCAAGGCTTACACCTGATCTGAGTTTCGCAATCACTTGAAAGACGTGCAGTCCGCGGTTCTCAAGAAGCTCGACGGGAAATGGAAGAGGAGTCCAAATATCTGTGCTGGCGGACGGATGCCCGAAATCGGATGGCATTACTCCAATCACTATATAGTGGCCACCATCGAGCTGAATCGTGCGCCCGATTACATCTTCATCAGAGGCAAACCGGTTTCGCCAGAACTGGTAGCTAAGGACAACCACGTGATCTCGACCCTGGGTTCCTTCTTCAGGTAGAAACGTGCGGCCCAGCAGAGGGCGCGCGCCTAAAAGGGAAAAGAAATTCGCCGAGAATTGATAGCCCATGACCGATTGAGAATCCCCGGGGCCAGTCAAGGTATAGGCGGCATCCCAGGAAAAGGCCAAGTCATCGAACACGCGATTCCGTGTTTTCCAATCGTTGAAGTCAGCGACAGTCGCCTTGTCCAGTTGCTGCCGTTGCACATTTTCTTGCCACACAGTGACGAGTCGGTCTGGATCGCGGTAGGGGAGGGGACGAAGAAGAACAGTATGCAGAATGCTGAAGACCGCTGTATTCGCTCCCGTGCCTAGCGCCAGAGCGATGACGACGGCAAGGGTGAAACCGGAGTTTCTCCGAATCTGCCGAACACTGAAACGCATGTCCTCGATCAGTGAGTCGACAAGGCTCACACGGCGTTCGTTCCGGCACTCCTCTTTGGCTCGCTCGATTCCCCCAAACGCAATCCGCGCCCGCCGCATCGCCTCTTGCCGAGAGAGGCCGCCGCGCACCAAATCCTCCGCAAATGCCTCGATGTGAAATCGCAGTTCCGCATCCATCTCGCTTTCCATCCGCGAGCGCCGCAGCATGGTCTGCACCCAGGATCGAAGGCGGCTCCACAGAGTCATACTTCCTCAGGTGTGGTACCCGGGATTCCCGCGATGACATCCGCAATGCGGTTCCACTTTTCGACTTCCGTTGGCAGTCTACGCTTGCCTGCCGCTGTGAGACGGTAATACTTTGCTGTTCGATTGTTTTCCGACTCGTCGCATTCGCTAGTGATCCGGGCCCGGTGGTCAAGGCGATACAAGGCGGGATACAGAGGGCCCTGCTGAATCTCCAGACGATTTTTTGAAATCTGTTGAATGCGCAACAGCACGCCGTAAGCGCGCAAGGACTCGAGGGAAACGGCCGTGCGGATCAGCCTGTCGAGCGTGCCCGGCAGAAGGTCGAGCGGTTTGTCCACAGGAGCAATCTCTCCTAGATGGACTAGGAATATAATCACAGTCTCCTAGATTGTCAAGGAGAGAGACCAGCGCTCATCTCGCCACCCGCTGTGGCAAGGTCACTGCGACGAGTACCCGACTATTGGACCTGGTGGTCACGAACGACATCAAAATTTGTTTTGGGAATGCGAGGACGACCATCACAGATGGAAAAAAAGGCATGTCTTCCCAGGTTGCAGGTCAATGGCACCGCGCGACGATCAGCGTGATGTCGTCTGCTTGGGTGGCCCCACTGAACTCCTGTACGCTTGCTTGAATAGCGGCGAGGAGTTCATTGACAGGCAAGTCCCTATTTGCTTGGATGAGCTCGGCGAGTCGCCCTTGGCCATACTCTTCGCCGTGCGGATTCGGTGCTTCGGTCACCCCGTCTGTGCAGATGACCAAGAGATCCCCAGGGCACAGCTTCTCTTCGTCGATAGTGCTTTCCCATTTGACAAACAATCCCAGCACAGTCGTTGTGCTCGTCAGGGGTTGTACGGATCCGTCGCTGCGCAAAATCAGCGGGGCCACGTGGCCACAGTTGGCGAACCGAAGGCTCCGGCTGGAGTCGTCATAAACGCCAAAGAACATCGTGGCGTAGGACTCGTCCGTGGTGTTTTCGTAGAAAAGACGGTTGACGGATTGCAGCAGACGCGGCAGATCCTCCCGTGCGACGGCATACTGGCTGCGAAGATTTGCTTGCAAATTGGCCATCAGTAACGCCCCGGACATCCCTTTTCCCGAGATATCCGCAAGAACGATTCCCACCACTCCCGGCCCCATGTCCAGGAAATCGTAGTAGTCACCACCGACTTGCCGGGCCTGGACGCAGCCGCCGATATAGTCAAGCGTTTCAAGTGGCGGAAGATTTTGCGGGAACAGCCTGGCCTGCACGCGGCGGGCAATGTCGATCTCCATGGCAGCCTTGCGCTCCGCTTCCATCCGCTCAGCCATCTTTTCCGCGAGATCGAGGTTTTCCAAAGTGATGCCTGCCTGGCTCGCGACGGAGTCCAGCAAGTGTTTGTCCTCGCTCGAATAAGACTCTTCCGAAAGCCGCGGGCCTAGCACCAGCAAGCCGATCAGTCTGCTGTTGCGTCCGAGAATAGGTACAAGGCATTCCGGCGCAAGCGGTCCCACGCCGAGCCCCTCTAGGCCCGCGGGGACGTCCCAGGCTTTTCCGCGCTTCGCGATGTCCGCGAGCAGCGGCAGCGTGGCTGGTATCGTGCCCAGGTCTCGCGGAATAAAGACGGCGCCGAAGCGGAAAGGGAACTTCGGCCGAGGTAGTGCGGCTCGAATCTTGTCGGACTCTCCGGGCCATGAACCACATTCCACGACGAGGTTTCCATCACCGGCTTCCAAGTAACAAGCCAGCGACTTCGGATGCAGTGCTCCTGCTATCTGAATCTCCAGCAACTTCACGAGTTCATGGCGGTCCGCTACTGTTCGTGTTTTTTCCGCCAGGTCCTGCAGGATCACGCGGGCGTCGTAGGCGCTGCGGAAGAAAAGCCGGTCAATCCGCTCCGTTCCCCGCTTCACCATCGGTGCCGACGCCCACACCAGCACAATCCCAAACGCGGCGCTCAAGGCCATGCCAATATTGGTGCCTTCTGCGAAGAACCGTGAAATCGTGTGGGTGAAGAGCGCGATGGCTGTCGCCGCTGCCGCAAACAGGAGAACGAAATAGCCACGCTGTACCAGAACATAACGGGCGCTGCGCTTCAAAAGCACCGGGATCTCAAGCACCCTGTGCTTCGCCACTGCATAAGCAAACGACAGCGGCCATACCGACGACAGGAGCACGACGGAGGCCTGCCACAAAACCAGGGGCACGCTTACCGGTCCCCCCATGAACGTTGCTCCGACAGCCAGGGTGACAGGAGCGACCCCGATTACCGTTCCCCACACCAGCACGTGTGCTTTGCGCCGAACTTGGGCATCCGCCGACAAGAAATTGTTAGAGAGTAATGACACCAAGCCGAGCGTCGTGGCACCCAGAAAAGACCCCAAGAATACGACTCCGGGGCCGGACCAGGGCCCGCGGGACGCGCGTACAGGCAATCCCGCTTGTCCGGCGAGAAGCCAAGTCACTGCGGTCGAACCGGGTAAATGAGAGTCCAGGTAGAGGGGCAAGGCTCCACCCGCAAACAAGCAACGGAGTCCGATGGGAACTGTGGCGATGATCGCTACTGCCAGGAGAACATATTTCAACCAGGGGAGCTTTCGATCCCATGGGGAAGGAGAGGGAAATACCGCAAAGAAGTAGTAGAAAAGCGCCCCCGAGAGCCAGGGCATCACAATTTTGTAGCCGACTGCAAATCCTCGCAGGGGCGGTGGAATCGCGCCCTCGAACAATGGTCCGCCTGCGACAAAACCGCCAAAAAGCAGCGCCAAAAGCCACGCGTGAGGGTCATCAGGCCGTAGAAATAAAACCGCGAGACCCACGACGAGGAAACCCAGGGGATAGTAGCCGATAGGCAAGCTCAACAGATGTTCCAATCGAGTCATGCGCAGCGGTGCCGGCTGGCTGCCGCGCAGCGCCAATTTCATTGTCCGCCGTCCACCGGCTGAACTTGGCCGTTCAGTGGTGAACTCGACGACGTCCTTCTGGCCGACAACAATCGCCTCATAGAAGGGACGAAGGCTCTCGAGCGGCTTTCCGTCAATTGCAACAATGCGGTCTCCCGTCTGGAGGCCCGCTGCCTCGGCCGGGCTCCCCGGGAATACAGCACCGACGACCATCGAGCGAGTCGCTGCCGAATACTCATAGCTCACAAAACCTGGTTGTCGTGTCGCCTGCCTCACATGCTGGACCCACAGGACGCTATAGGTCGTGGCGGCTACGGCAAAGAGGATCGCCAGCAAATAACGCAACAGCCGGCGAAGTGAGATCGCGGTTCGCATGTTACCAGGCTGAAGAATCCACCAGGCCGCCTAGCTTAAGCTGAGGCAAGTGGCGAATCAACCGTGGCGCTCTATGGTGCTGCGGAAGTGGAGCTCCGCATGTGGGAGACCGTAACTCTCTACCATTTCCGACGGTAGTCGGGAATCGCACATTGCGTCTGACCAGAGTTGCAGCATAGACCATCACTCGACAGGGAAGGGTACCTGTTGTCAGAATCCTCCGGTGTAACAGCCGCGACACTAAGCCCGCGGATGGAGAGATTCCGAGCAGCTCGACAAGGGCGTGACGAGGGAAGAGCCTCCCGCCAGGAGGCTTTTCATGTTTAAAACATTTCAGCGGTTGCCGAAGTTTTCTGGATCGGCGTTGGGGTCGCCGAGATTGTCGTTGATGAGCACCGTCGACTGGCCGGTCAATTCGAAACGCTTGCGGCACTTGTAGCAGGCCACCAGATCATCCAGCCGCACCATGTAGGAACTGGCCTTCTGAAACTTCCGCTTGTCTTCCTCGCCGACTCCGCGCGGCAATTCTTTCTTCTTCCTGCAGACCTTCCAGCGCACGGGGGCTTCGAATTCACCGCGGCAGCTCGGGCAAACCAGCTTTACTTTTCGGGTCTCTTCTTTTTCCGAGTAAAACGCGCGTTCGTCCATGATTAGGGAGCGGGCCTGTTCACCGCTTCTTTGATTGTAACAAATTCGAGGCCGAGGTCACGCCAGCGCGGCAACCAATGTTCGAGTGCGGCGAGCGTGCGGAAGCGGTCGCCATTCATTTGGCGATGCGCGCCGTCGTGGAGGCACAGGACGTCGCCCGTACCCGCAGCGGCGCGGTTGGAGCCCTCTCCCAGGCTGCGCTGCGCATGGTCGGCGATAGGCTGCAGGCGCGGAATCAGCCATTCCGCCGGTCCCTCCTTCCAATCCCTGGGAAGCAGCGTCCACATGACCGTGCGGTAGCCGAGTTCGCGGGCCGCCGGAATAACCCAAGGATTTCGCATCCCAAAAGGCGGGCGAAACCACTTTGGCGGCGAGTCCAGGACACTAGAAATCGCGTCGTGGCACAGGCGCAGTTCAATGCGGATTTCTCTGCGAGTGAGCCGGAAAAGATTCGGATGTGTTTCGGTGTGATTGCCAACAAGGTGTCCACGCGCGATGGTTTCGCGAACCAACTCAGGACATTCGCGCACGTATCGCCCAATCAGGAAAAATGTCGCCTTAGCGTCGTGCCGCTCTAGAAGATCGAGCAGCTTGGGGGTGATCGCGGGATTCGGCCCATCGTCAAAGGTGATGGCCAGCTTGCGCGGTGAAGCGGTGCGGCAAATTGTCTGTCCAAAGAGTTGCGCCCGGGGATGTACTGCCCCATAGGCGATAACCCCTGCGGTCGTCAGCGCGCCAGGAACGGCAATGAGGAGCGGATGCACCTTAGAGTTCCCCAAAATCTTAGAAATGCTAAGGCTAGAATACCTCATCTCAGAAGGGAAACGGTCTCGGCCGCTCCTGCGCTATCCAGCGATCCAACTGTGAACGCCGCAAGTCCCCATTCCCGCTAAGCCCGGAGGCCGCGACGGGCTTTCAGATCGGCGAGGAGGCGGTCAACCTCGGCGTCGCGGTCCAGGCGCGTCAGCTTCTCTCCGACGTCGTCGCTCAGTAGCTCGACTTCGGCAGTAGCGACTGCTTCCGTCAGATGCACGCGGTCTTTGAGCCGGTCGAACGCGGCGCTGTTGGAATTGTCGCCCATGCCGGTTTGTGCGCGCGCCGCTTTGCCCAGGGCAATACCGCGCCGATGGCGTGCCAGGAGCAGATCGCGCTTGGACTTCGCTTCGTCGAGCTTTTGTTCGAGTTTCACGAGCGCCCCTTTCAGCGTTTCGACCTGCGCCTTCTGGTCGTCCACCTGTTCGCGGTAGCTTTGCGCCAACCGCTGCGAGGTCTGAAAGCGGTCGAGCGCGGCGCGGGCTAGATCATCCTGGCTCTTGTCCACGGCGGTTTCTGCCTTGCGCATCCAGTCTTTCCCGAAGTCCTCGTTCTCGCGCCACTTTTTTTCAAGCATGTGCTGGTCGGCGATGGAAACCGCCACCTGCGTCTTGACCTGGAGATACTGGTTTTCCATGTCGAGAATCACCTGCTTGATCATCTTTTCAGGATCCTCCGCGCGATCGACCATGTCATTGATGTTGGCGCGAATCAGTGTGCTTACTCGTTCCAAAAGTCCCATGATGAATCTCCTTTCGAACTCCAAATGATCGAAACCACCCGAAACAATCGAGCCTGCAAACTGATCAGGGCAAGAGGTGCAGGCTCGAAATTCCCACGGCGAACTTCGCAAGACCCGGCAGTGAAGCAAGGTTCAACGCGACGGCCCTGCCAAGCGCATAGACCGTGCTTGCCCAAAAGTGGCGGAATATAAAACTGCATGCCACCACCACGAGAAGCCAAACGAAGAGAACTTTTTCTTTCATACTCATGGCCATCCCCCCGAGACCATTGGGCTCCCGGGTGGGCTTTGGACGGCCCCCCGGGGCGGAAGCGATCGTTACGCCTTCTTGATCGGCGCTTGTGGCTGCTCCGGCTTCGGCGCTTGGTCGCCGATCAGCCGGACTTTGCTGAGCAGTTCTGACATCTGCATGCCGGAGAGGGCCTCGAAGAGCGCGGGGACCTGCGCCGCGATCTTGGTGATGTCTCCGGTCAGTTTGTAGGCACCAGCGGCGTCGCCGTTGCCCGTGGAAACGATGGTCACCTTGTCCACCTTGCTGAGCGGCTCGCTGAGGGCCCGCACCACTTCCGGCAGTCCGGTGATGAGTTTGTCGAGCACGGCGGCCTGGTTGTACTCCTGGAAGGCCTCCGCCTTGACGTTCATGGCCTTGGCTTCGGCTTCGCCCTTCTTGAAGATGATCTCGGCTTCGGCTTCACCCTGCGCGCGAATGGCAGAGGCGCGGCCTTCGGCTTCGGTGATCAATCGCTGACGCTCGGCGCTGGCCAGCGTTTCGATGCGCCGGCGCTCGACTTCCGCCTGCTTCAGCACGGTGGCGATGAGTTCGCGTTCGCGGCGGTCGATTTCCGCGTCCTGCACTTTCACCTGGGCCTCGCGCTCGACTTGCTGCACTTTCACTGATTCGGCAACGACCTGCTGCTGCATCACGTTGGTCTCGATTTCGTAGGCTTTGTCGGCGGTCGCCTGGGCCTTTTTGGTCATTTCGAGGTAGCTGGCTTTCTTGAGGTCCAGATCGCGTTCGGCCTCAGCTTGCTTTGCCAGCGAAGCTGTTTCCGCGGCGACGCGCTCCTGGTCGGCCTGTGCCTTGGCGACCGCCGCCGCGCGCTGGGACTCAGCCCGCTTGATGGCGATGTCGCGATCGGCTTCTGCTGCGGCTACTTCCGCATCGCGCTTGATGCGCGCGATATCGGGCCGGCCCATATTGGTGATGTATTCGTTCTTGTCGCGCACTTCCTTGAGAGTGAAGCTCACGACGTCGAGCCCCATCTTGTTCATGTCCGCGGCGCAGGTCGAACGCATGCGATCACCGACCATCTCGGGCTCTTTCACGATCTGCTCGACGGTGAGCTGGCCGATGATCCCGCGCAGGTGACCTTCCATCACCAGGCGGATCAAGCCTTCGCGCTGCTCCGGCCTCTTAGTCAGAAATTGTTCTGCTGCCGTACGAATCGATACGGGGTCGGACTTCACCTTCAACTGGGCCACCGCCTCGACGGTCACGGCAACTCCTTGGTTGGTGTAAAGGCTCTGCTGCGGAGCAACGTCAAAGGACATTAGCTCCAGCGAGAGCTCGCGGCACTGTTCCAGCATCGGAATGAGAATGGTGCCGCCATTCGTCACCGTTCTCGGACCGCGTATGCCATAAACGATGAGTGCTTCGTGCGGTCCCACTTTTCGCAACAATGTGGCGAAACCGGCCATCGCAAAAAGAATCGCGAGTACCAGCAGCCCGGCCACAACGGGAACCGAAAGACCAAACATAAAGACCTCCTTTTCCACCCTGCTCCGGACCGTTCCGATCGTTCATCAGTCCGAGAAATTCTCCTGAAGGTCAACTCGTAAAGTCTTCCCACTTCTTCACGTAGGCGATTCCGTTCTCGTAGCGGGTGATCGCGACTTCCGTGCCATTCGCAAGAGGCTTGCCATCCTCGCTCCGTGCTCCCAGGGCCTTACGCACGCCGCGTTGCTCGAAAGTCATTTCCCCGGTGCCATCCTCACGAATGGGCGAGCTGATCGTGCCCACCGTTCCCTCGACCCGGTAATCCCAATCCAGCATTTGGGCGTCGCTCACTTTCACAATTCGCGCCATGAACTTGAACACCACACCCGCGGCCAGCAGTCCCGAGATGATGGAGATGCCCAAGGCGACGATCGCCACCAGCCGCGAATGAGTTGAGACCAGGTAGCCAATCCCCCCAAACCAGGCGAGGAAGGTCATGATCGTCAGGGCGTTGAACCACCCTAGGCCGCCCGGGGCATGCAACGCACCGCGTCCCGCCATTCCGCCGGTGTGATGTCCGCCTTGAAAGGGCCAGTGCAAGCGGGACGGCAGATGGATATGAGTCGCACCACCGAGAAACGACAGCACGCTGAGGGAGAAGCCCACAATGAAGCAGAGGAGATAAACATCAGTCCAGGTCATGGCACACCTCGAGCGCACTTTGTGCGCGAGCTGGAATTCGAGACGCAGGCCCTGTTAGTTGCTACCCCAACCCTCGTCGGGGTCGACGCCACTCAGTTACGGAGAGAAAGCGGACGGCGGATGATCGCTGCCCTGCTTTCCCCCGTTCTGATGATGGCCTGAATACAAGACTTCACCGAGGCGCTCGGCTAATTCGGGCGTCCGGAGAATCTCCGCCAGGAGCAAAATCGCCCGGCGTGAGTCTTCATGCTCGGCGACGGTCAGAAGTGCACGTTGCAGCACCGGATCCGCCGTGAACTGTTCGGCGCCGGCAAAGAGCCAGGAATCGACTTTCGCGTCGATGGCCCGCAATTCAGACTGCAGCCCGGGCGTATAGCCTTCCGGGTCGTCCACCAGGAAACCTGGGTAAACGCGGAAGAATCGCGCCAGCAGCTCGCGCGTCGTATGTGTCAGGTGGGGCCGGGCGCCATTCTCGATCTGCGAGAGATACGCCTGGCTCAAACCGCGGCCGATCTCGGTCTTCATGGCCGTGGCCAATTCTTGCTGTGTCATCGAACGGCCCAGGCCGCGAAGCGAGCCTTCGACGGCGCGGAGGGAGCGGAGTTTGTCGCCAAGTTTCATAGAAGACTCACTTATTGCAATCTGCAAATATAATATTACGATACGCTATTTTGTCAAGGGGAAAATTAGACCTGTTTTCAACAACTTACACGCAATCTTTCGGATGGTTGCCTATTCTGGCTTGCGGAGGGATTGCAGATCGATTCCCAGTTGCTGGCACTTCTTATACAGGTGGCTGCGCTCGAGACCCAAGGCCCGCGCTACGTTGGTCATATGGAAGTTGCAGCGCCGCAGTTCGGCCAGCATCACTTCCCTTTCGAAAGCTTCCGCGCGCTCGGCCAGCGTGGCCCCCGAACTGCCCGCCGAAAAGGCTGATGGGCCGCCAGGCGGAGCGTCTGCAGGAGGAAGAACGAGGCGGACATCCGCAGCCGCCACGTTTTCGCCCAAGGCCAGCAAACTGAGACGTTCCACGACGTTGCGGAGTTCACGGACATTTCCGGGCCAGCCGTACTTACGCAATTCCCCGATGGCTTCTTCGGTGAAAATTTTCTCTTTCCAGCCGTTTTGCGCCGCCACCTGGCGCGTGAAATGGCTGACCAGTTCGGGAAAATCCTCCAGGCGCTCGCCTAAGGGCGGCAGCGTCAACGGAAAAACATAAATACGGTGAAAAAGATCGCGTCGAAAGGCGTTCTGCTTCACCAGATCTTCCAGGTTGCGATGCGTGGCAACCACCACGCGCACATTCACTTTGATGGGTTTGTCGCCGCCGACGCGCTCGACCTCTCCTTCTTCCAGCACGCGCAGTAGCTTCGCCTGCATGCCCACCGGCATGTCGCCGATTTCATCCAGAAAAAGCGTCCCGCCGTCGGCTTGTTCGAATTTGCCTAAATGCTTGACCGCGGCGCCGGTGAAAGCACCCTTTTCGTGGCCAAAGAGCTCTGATTCAATCAATTCCGCGGGCACGGCCGCGCAATTCAGGGTGATGAACGGGTGCTCCTGCCGCGGCGATTTTTCATGGATCGCGCGCGCCACCAGCTCCTTGCCCGTGCCCGTCGCGCCGAGAATGCACACACGCGTTTCGCTCGCCGCGACACGATCGATCTGGGCCATCAACTTCTTCATTGCTGGACCAGAACCCACCAGCTCGTGTTTTCCCAGGCGATGGCGCAGTTCGCGGTTCTCATCTTCGAGCCGCGACAAGCGCAGCGCATTCTCTACGGTCACAAGCAGTTTCTCGGTGGAAAGCGGTTTCTCCAGGAAATCAAGCGCGCCCAGTTTCGTGGCTTTCACCGCCATCTCGATATTTGCTTGCCCGGAAATGAGCACGATGGGCGTCTTCACGCCTGCTTTCTTCAGATCCTCGAGCAACTCGAGGCCGCTCCTGCCGGGCATCACCACATCGGAAAGAATCACGTCGAACGATTCCCTGCGCAGCAATTCGACCGCGCGAGCCGCACTGTCGCAAACGGTCGCTTCATGACCCGCCAGCCGGAAGGCGCGCGAGAGCGAGGCCAGCGTATTGGGATCGTCGTCAACGAGGAGGAGATGCGCTTTGCGGGGCAAGCTTCGGTCCTTTGCGAGGCGTTAGTCGGAAGCCGCGGCCAGAGTCGACGGCGTGCTCTTGGACTCTGCCGCCGCTTCGCGCCGTGGGTTGCTCTGCCCGGCTTGACGTTCGGGCAGATCGATTCGAAAAGCCGTACCGCGGCCCTCGTCGCTGGTCACCGAAATGGTGCCGTGATGATCACTGACCACCGACTGCACGATGGCCAGCCCCAGCCCCGTTCCTTGCAACTTGGTTGTGTAATACGGCGTGAACAGCCGGGAGCACTCTTCCGGAGTCAGGCCTTTGCCCGTGTCGGCCACTTCGATGCGCACATAGCCATCTTGTTCCAGAGTTCTGAGAGTCAGGGTCCCCCCGGCAGGCATGGCGTCCAGCGCATTCAGCACCAGATTCTGAAACGCGCGGTGGAGCAAGTCGGGGTCCGCGTCGATATCCGGCAGGGGTTCGGTCAGGAACAGCTCCGGTGTAATGGTGGGCTTGCCGACTTCGTTGAATTGCGGCTCGAAGAGACGCACCGCATTGCGCAGCGCCTCATTCACATTCACGTGCACAAACTGTGGCGCGGGCATTTTTGAAAAATCGCTGAACCGCCCAACGATATTATTGAGATTGGCAAGTTCCGCTTTCAAAGTGGCTGTCGATTCGTGGAAGACTTCCAGGAATTGCTTGGCGTCGAGCTGGCGGGCTTTCTGCAGGTTTTCAATGGTAATCTGCATGGGAAAGAGCGGATTGCGCAACTCGTGCGCGAGACGCCTCGCCAGTTCGCGCCACGCGGCAACGCGCTCGGTTTGCACCAGGCGCTCCTTCTGCGCGGCAAGCGTTTGCGTCATGTGATTGAAGGCTTCGGCGAGCTGGCCGATCTCGTCACGGCCATGAACGTCGATGCGTGTTTCCCATCTTCCGCTGGCAACCTCGCGGGCTCCTTCCGCAAGTTCTTCGACCGGCTTGGTGATCCGCGCGGAAACCCAGAAGCTGACGAGCAAACCGATCAACAGCGCGGCAGCCGCAACCGCCGCGGCAATTTTCAAGATTTGGCGAGTCAGCATCACCAGTTCTTTTCGCGAGCTGCCCACGAAGAAGATGCCCAGAAGTTCATGATTGCGGCCGGTCAAGGGGATGGCGTGAAACGTTTCCGCATCGGCGGGATCCCTGGTCCAGTCAATTCTTCGCACTACCGGCTGCGGCTGCTTCTGCAATTGCTCGACGAGCGGCGCGAACCGTTCTGCCTGCTCCGCATCTATCTTCTCCGCCATCAGGGAGGTAGGAACAAAGGTGGGCTCGAGGTTGGTATAGATGAGCGCCCGCATCCCCGTGGGCAAAACCAGTGAGGCAAGGAAATTCTTATCCAGCCGGTGCCCCCCGATGATGTACAAACTCTTGCCCGCGACGGTGTTGTTGGTACGAACGACGCTGAGGGACAGCGACACCCCGTCGGGCAGCTCTTCTTTCCTCAAGAACGCCGGAATGTCATTCCAATCTTTCACCGAGGTCACCCAGTCGTTCTTATAGCCGACACGCGCTGGAAACTGCGCCGAAGAAATGAGCACACCGTCGTAATTCACAAACTCCACATAGTCCAGCCCGTGCTCTTGTGCAGAGCCGACCGCGTCTCGCACATAGAGAGACTGGTCGGCATTGGGACGGGACAGGTCGATCGCCATGTGCTCGGTAAAGTTGGCTTCCGCTATGTTTTTTGCTTGATGGGCGATCTCCTCCCCACGCTGGTCGAATTCCTTCTTGAATTGTGCAACCAGGGCTTCGGTGTGCTCCGTGTCCATTGCTTCGAACGCGGCCTGCGTGTAATGCGTCACGGCGTAAGCAACCACCGATACCGACGCGAAGATGGTGAGCAGCACGACTAATAACAATTTCGTTCGGAAGCTCATGGTTTGACTCCGGGGGACGCGACAGGCGGCTGGGCGACAGGAGTTGCCGGGGTGTTTGAATTGCCGGGCAGCGCTGGGCTGGGTTCGGGAACATCCAGCCACACGTCGTCGAGATGCCATTCGCCCCAACGCGCTGGCATCCAGTCGCGAACATTCTGGCTGAGACCGATATATTCCGGCAGCGCTACCAGAGGCAGAACGTGTCGATCCTCGAGCAATTTCTTCTCGCGCGCGTAGAGCAGCTCCGGATCGGTTGAAGACACTACGGCCTCTGACGAATCGCCAAGGTTGAGCGCGGATACCATCGATTCCAGCTCGACCCTGGGCGAAAGCGATGAATAGTGCCAAGAAAAAAGATGCAAACCGCTGGCGGAATCGCTCCATGTGCTCGTCGCGGAGCTCGCTGCGTGTGAGAGAGTGCGATTCACAACCTGCACCAGAATGGCTGCCTGACGCGCGTTCACCGCCACGCGTTCGCCCAGCAGTTTTGCGAGATCGCCCGGCACGTCCACGTGAAGCCGCAACGGCTCGGTGCTGGCTGCCATATTCGCGGGAAGCGTGGCGCGAATCTGCTTGGCGCGGTCGATGTTGGGCTCCATGGTGAAGAGGAAAGCATATCCTGAGAGCCACTGTGGCAGAAGGGCTGATGCGGGTTCGGCTTGCTTTTGCAGCAACACGTTTGCCATGGTCTGCCGGTCGAGCGAGAGGGACATGGCCTCCCGCAGCTTGGCAGCCGCGCCCGCAGATTGCGCATCGTCAAAACGCAAACCATAAAAGGTAACCGGCGCCGAAGACCACACGCGTTGATTATCCTGCATTGCCCGGCGCACCAGTTCAGGAGACAGCTCCACGACGTCGGCCTTTCCCAATTGCAGATCGACAAGCTGCCGCAGCGGCGGCACGCCCAGGGTCACCTGAATGGCATCAAGGAATGGCCGCCCCGACCAGGTTTCCTCATTCGCGCGGAATCGCCAAGGAGTCCCCCCCTTGGCTCCGGGCGTGGATACCGCCAAATTCGAATCACCTGACGCAGTCTCTCGGCCAGACGGGCCGCGGTTATCAGTGGCCGTCTCGGAAACAAGAAATGGTCCCGTCCCCATCGGCGTTCCACGCGGTTGCAGGCGATAAACAAACAAGCGGCCGGAGGCTAGTTCTTCCAGCAGGTCCGGCATGGCCGCTGTCGATTGAATCGCGACGCCGTTTCCAGAGGCGACAACTTGCTGACCGCTGAGGAGCAACGGCTGAAGCGCAGCCACCACATCTGCGTTGTTCAACGCCGTGCCATCCGAGAATCTAACGTTGGCGCGCAGCGTAAACTGCCAGCGCTTGAACGCCGCGTCGTGCGACCACTCCGTCGCCAATTGCGGCTGAAATCTCCCGTAATTGTCCAAGGCCACCAACCGCTCGAAGACCAGCGCTCCCAGCTTTTCATTTATGGCAAACTCCGCGCTCCCGACTTGCCATTCGCGGGGGTCCAGCGCCACCGTCGCCGCGTGCAATTCCACCCGCAGTGTTCCCCCATACCGCTGGCGTTCGGCGCAGTTCCGAGCACCCGCGATTGCTGCCGAAAACAACACCGTCAGAGCCAGCCGTTTAGTCGCCACATGCCATGGTGACACGATAGGCCTCGTAATTTCCCGTGGTCAGATTGAATGCGATGGCCATCGCTTCAGATTCACTCGAATTCCTGAGAGAGAGGATTGGACCAGGAAACTCCGTGGCCGCGGTCATCGGAGCGACCGTCCGGGCAGCCACTTCAAATCCCTGGAGCGTATCCCGTGAGGTGTGATCCCGCGCGCCGCTGGCGACGACTACCAGCAGTCCTTCGCGACAATTGCTGGAGAGTGAGACCAGATCACTCCCCCATTCCACGGGAAGGCGTTCGACCGATTCTGGAACATGTTCTTTTTCATTCTCGTCTAAGTAGAGGTAGGTATGTCCGTCAACACCTGCAACGGTCGTAGGATACTGAAAGTCCTCTTGCGAGTATGGCGAGCGCGCCGCACTAAAAAAGCCTGCCAGCGAAAACCTCTTGGGACCGCTGTAGTGCGGATCGACGGCGAAGAAGCTGCGCCCAGGATCCAAGCTGAACGGCAACCTGGGATCAAAATCCGCGCGCCAAATCCCCGTTCGTTCCTCGCATTCGAAGGAGAGCTTTTGCCAGGCATCACCGTCGCATTCGATGCCTGGCAAGTGAAACTGAAAAAAATGATCTTCCAAATGGATTTCGCCGCGAAGGTCCCTCTGGGGCAGTTTGCTGTGGGGCAGCGGCGCAGAGTCCTTCAGCAGCCAGTTCTCCTGGTTCCACCGGTATAGAGAAAGACTTTCCCTCCCAAGCACCAGCATAACGTCCGGCTTGGCGGACGGATCATTCGAGCGGGCAAGGTCGAACATCATCTCTGGCTGCTGCCAGAGCAGTTGACGGTCCAGCCGGAGAACCGTCCCGGCGCGTTCGGCAGCCGTGAACTGACCTTTGGGAAACGCTACCGCACCAATCAGTTCGCGGTCCTGACTTAAGATCTGGGCAATCAGATTTATGTGCGAGGGCCCCTCCGTCATCAGAATCCATAGATGGCCTTCCGCGGCAAGCACCAGATGTGTGTGAAGGCGCTCCAACTCTTCCTCAAAGGCCGCGCGCATCCGTTCCGACGTGGACGAGGAGACGCTCGAGCGGTTCTCCCAAGTGTAGGAAAGGCCAAAATCCTTTTTGCCATCTGCGGCCACTTTGCGTGCCAGCGCGCGGGCGCCATCTTCGAGGGCATCCGCGTGCGCCGCGATCGGACTCCCGGCGAAAAGAAATGCGGCGAGAAGACGTGGGACGATCCAGCGGCGCGAGCGCAGCGGGGACAGTTTTTGCTTGGCGGACACGGGGTTACGGGTTGATGATATCACGGCTGCGCTCCACGGCTGGTGCGTCCCGGGTAGGCGCTCGGAAGCGCAGAATTCCCGCAGCAGTCTAACGACGGAATAAATTTCTGTTACCGGGAGGTCCGTTGTCCCGGGCAAGAATCCGTCTTCAGGAGCGTTGGTGATGAAGCCCATGCCTTTTCGTCTGCATGTATTGCTCTGGCTGAGCGGAATAATATTGGCTTGCCTAGTGACAATTCCCGCCAAGGCTCCGGCGCAAGCGGCTGCGGCAGACCAGCTGCCGGAAGGACCCACGAAGCTCCTCCGTTTCGCCGACATTTCGAAAGACAAAGTGGTCTTTGCTTATGCGGGCGATCTGTGGATTGCCTCTCGCGACGGCGGCGCGGCACGACGGCTGACCTCCCACGTGGGTGACGAGCTCTATCCGAAATTTTCGCCCGATGGGAAATGGATCGCTTTCACCGGCGAGTACGACGGGAATCCGGACGTATACGTCATCAGAACGGATGGCGGCGAGCCCAAGCGCCTGACATTTCATCCTTCGAACGACATGGTCCTCGGCTGGACTCCCGACGGCAAGAACATCCTGTTCCGCTCCGACCGCTTCAGCGCGCCTCCGAGCCGCTACACCAAGCTCTTCCTGGTCTCCCCGCAAGGGGGCCCGGCGAAGCCGCTTCAAGTTCCTCGCGCGAGCCTGACCACTTTTTCCCCTGACGGCACCAAGATCGCCTATCTTGAAACTTCCCAGGAATTTCGGACCTGGAAGCGCTATCGCGGCGGATGGAGCCTGCCGATCGCCGTCTTCGACCTGAAAAAGAATTCGTACGAAGAGCTGCCAAAGACCGCGGGCATGGACCTTTTCCCCATGTGGCACGGGAACACCATCTATTTCATCAGCGACCGCGACGGAGTGATGAACCTGTTCAGCTACGACCTCGGCTCAAAGCAAACGAAAAAGCTCACCGACTACAAGGAATACGACATCAAGTGGCCGAGCCTCGGGCCCGACGCCATCGTCTATGAAAACGGCGGTCTGCTCTACGAATTCAATCTCGCCAGCGGCAAGGTGCGCAATCTCCCCGTCGTCGTGCGCGCTGAAGACATCGAAACCCGCCCGGAATTCAAAAACGTCGCGCCATCCATCGGCAGCTACTCGCTCTCTCCTTCGGCAGCTCGCGCTCTCGTCGAAGCCCGCGGCAACATTTTCACCATTCCGGCCGAACACGGCAGCATTCGCACGCTCACCAAGGAGCATTCCGGCATTCACGAACTGAATCCCGCCTGGTCGCCCGATGGCAAGTGGATCGCCTACCTTTCGGACCAGACCGGCGAGTACGAGCTCTACACCCGTCCGCAAATGGGTGGGCAGGAATCGCGCATCACGTCTGATGGCGGAGTCTATCGCTACGGCCCGGTATGGTCGCCGGACAGCAAGAAGCTTCTCTACTGGGACAAAGTGCACCAACTCTGGTTCATCAGCCTGGATGAGAAGAAGCCCATCCTGGTCGACAAGTCCGACTACGGCGACATCGCCGACGGGAGTTGGTCCCCCGACAGCCTCTGGATCACCTATTCGAAGCCCCATCGCCGCGGCTCCAACGACGTCTTCCTCTATTCCTTAGGCACCAAACAGGTCACCAAAGTTTCCGTCGGCTTCTATAGCGACAACAATCCCGTATTCGACGACGGCGGGAAGTATCTTTATTTCATTTCCACCCGCTACTTCTATCCGAGCGTCGGCCAACTCGACCAGCGTTTCAACTATTATTCGACCGACGGCGTTTTCGCAGTCACACTGAAAGCCGATGAAGCTTCCCCTTTTAAGCCTCAGAGCGACGAGGAAAAAGCAGCCGACGAAAAGAAAGACGAAAAAAAGGACGACAAGAAAGACGACAAGAAGTCTGCCGACGCCAAACCCGGAGACAAGACACCGGACGAACAGAAAGATGAAAAGAAAGCAGAGCCGGTTAAACCCATCCAAATCGATCTGGACGGAATCAGCACGCGCATAGCGACTGTGCCCATCAGCGCCGGCATCTTGAATGGTCTTGCCGCGCGCAAGGACAAATTTTTCTATCTCTCCACGCCGCAGGAAGCGCGGCAGTTCGGCACCAACGACCGCACTCCCAAGAGCATCCTTCACGTCTACGAGGTGTCCAAACGCGAAGACAAAGTGCTGCTCGAAGGCATCGACGGCTACGACCTCGACAAGGAAGGCAAGAAAGTGATCTACAAAGCCGGCCCGGTCTACGGCATCGTCGAGGCCGCCCCCGGCAAGGCCAAAGTGGGGGAAGGCAAGCTCAATCTCAGCGAACTGCAGGTCAAGATCGATCCCCGCGAAGAGTGGCGCCAGGTCTTCCGCGAAGCGTGGCGCATCGAGCGCGACTTCTATTGGGATCCGCACATGACCGGCCACAATTGGAAGAAAATTGGCGAGCGCTATGAAGCGCTGCTCCCCTGGGTAGCGCATCGCAGCGATCTCAATTACCTGATAGGTGAAATGATCGCCGAACTGAGCACTTCGCACACTTACGTGAGCGGCGGTGACCAGCCCGCGAAACCTCACGTCAGCGTCGGCATGCTCGGCGCCGATTTAGAGCCCGACGGCGGCTATTTCCGCATCACGAAAATCTATCCCGGCGAAAACTGGAACGACGCCACGCGCTCGCCGCTAACCGAACCGGGACTGAAGGTGAAGGCGGGCGACTACCTCATCGCCGTTGACGGCCAAGAAACGCATTCGAGTCAGGACGTCTATTCTTATTTCCAGGACCTCGCCGGAAAACTCATCACCCTGAAAATCAATTCCAAATCCACACCCGAAGGAGCCTGGGAAATCACTGTGAAGCCCACCAGCGGAGAAAACGGCGTCCGTTATCTCGATTGGACCGACGCCAACCGCCACAAAGTCGAGGAAGCCACCGGCGGCCGCATCGGCTACATGCACGTGCCGGACACCTCCTTCCCCGGCATCATCGCTTTTGACAAACAGTTCACCGCGCAGCTCGACAAGGACGGCATCATCGTCGACGAACGTTACAACTCCGGCGGCCAGATTCCGGATTTTTACACCGAGAAACTCAAGCGCGAGCTGCTTTCCGCGCTCGCCCCTCGCGAAGGAAAAGATGTCCCGTGGCCGCCCGTGGCGATTTACGGGCCAAGAGTCATGATCGTCAACGAGCTCGCGGGTTCGGGCGGCGACGCCTTCCCCTGGTTCTTCCATCGACAGAAAATCGGCCCCATCGTTGGCACGCGCACTTGGGGCGGGCTCGTCGGCATCTCTCGTGGGATTCCCTTGCACGACGGCGGCAACGTCACCGCGCCGGAATCTGCATTCTGGTCGACGGACAACGGTGGCGAATGGATCGTGGAAAACCACGGCGTGGATCCCGACTACGTTGTTCCGCAGCGGCCGGATCTGGTCATCAGCGGCCATGACCCGCAACTCGAAAAGGCCATCGAACTCGCCGAGGAGGCCTTGAGAAACTACCAAGGCCTCCCCCCCAGGCCAAAGTATCCGGTGGCCAAACAATAGCGGCCAACCGCTGCAGATGCTCGAGCGCCTGCCTGTCGATTGGGGATATCCGCACTTTATCGAGCGGCACACGCGTCACCGAGGCAATCGACAAACACCGCCGCGGCCAGCCAAGCGGTCGCGAGGATCCGTCTCGAAAGGCTTCTTGCTGTCCTTCCGATGAGCGCGTCGCCGGGAACTGGGCATCGTTTTGCGCTGCCTTCTGGAATCCCCGCGATTCCCTTCTTGCCATTTCTGGCCGCTAGCCGGGTGGCGCGAAACACATGGCTGGAGGAGGAGTAATCTCTGGCTAAAAGGGCGAAGCGCGGCGGTGCTTGCCTTCGTGCTTGCTCACCGCTTTGCGGTCAGCAAGGTCAGAGTTTCTCCTCCTTTCCAGCTTTGCGTCCCGGACCACCCACAGGGGTATTGGCTAGCGGAGTCCGTTGGCACCGCCATGGTTAGCGATGCGCATCTCGTTTTTCTCCATCACGGCCGGCGCAGCTGCTTAGGCTGAGCGGCAGTGTTGGCCGCTGGTGTCGACGCCGGATCATCCGCATTTTCATCCGATGAGCCGCTGTCTTTGCCGCCGGTCAATCCCGAAAACGCCGACCGCATTACGTCATTGGCGAAGAAATTCTTTCCGTCGATCGGCACCATCATGATTTGCAGCTTGTCCGATAGCCGCTCCGCGATGATTTTCTGTATCAGCATGGGATTGGACTTCAGCACCGACGCTTCGAACTTCATCCGTTCGGCGTCGGCGGCAGCCGTCACGCGGATGCGGTTGGCTTCGGCGTCGGCAAGATTTTTCTGCCGCTCGACCTCAGCCTTGCTATCGATGATCTTTGCCTGCGCCGCGGCTTCCGCGTTTTCGAGCGTCGATTCCTTGCGCGCCTGCGCTTCCAGCTTTGTCTGTTCGATCTGCTTCTGCTTCAGCGGCAGGGTGTACTGCATCGCATCGGCGTCTGCCTTCGCCTGCAAAACGTGCACTTGCGCCTGTGCTTCTGCCGCTTTCACGTCACGCGCCTTCTGCGCCTCCGCTTCCAGCTCGGCGATCTTCACCTGTTTTTGCTTGATCTCCTGTTCCGTGCCAAGTCGCTCGTTCTCCTGTTCCTTCAGCAGGAGCCCTTCAAGTCCCTTGGCATATTCCGCGGGAAGCTGCAGGTCCCGCAGCAGTACTTCCCGCACCATGACTCCGTCACTCGCCAGCCGCGCGGTGACGGCATCGGCGGCCTTGGTCCGCAATTCTTCTCGTTTGGTGGCAAAAATCTCTCGGGTCACGTAATTCGGCGCGAGCTGCCGGTAGATGGTGGACACTACCGGCGCCACCACCTGCTCACCCACCGGTTGCGGCAGATTCGCATGAATCGACTCCAGCCGTTGGGGGTCCAGCCGGTAT
Organism: Acidobacteriota bacterium; assembly: GCA_003225295.1. Classification (GTDB taxonomy): domain Bacteria; phylum Acidobacteriota; class Terriglobia; order Acidiferrales; family UBA7541; genus Acidiferrum. The sequence goes on from QHYZ01000055.1 coordinate 73,889, forward strand.
CGGACGGACACCGCCAGACCAATGTTCAGCCCCTCGCGCGCCTGCACCGTCAGCAGGTCACCTTTTTGTTTGGGATTTTCGGCCGCCACTGTCGAATACACCTGCTCGCGCGTGTCGTAAATCGCGATGGAATCCACCAGCGGCGTAATCAGGTGCATGCCGGGATACAACGTGCCGGGACGCGCGCCCCAAAATTCGCTGACGCGTACTCCCGCCGCCCCGTCCGGGATCACCACAAAGCTCTCCGTGAGCAGCATCACCAGGGCGGCCGCCGCTAGCAGTTCGAGCGCCAGCCGCCAGCGCACCGGCCGGAAAGGGCGGCGAGCCAGCGCCCCCACCTCCGCCCCGGATTCGTCCCTCTTGTCGCGCGAAAGCAAGCGGCGCAATTGCTCCGAGAGAAAAATGTCATAAGCCACCAGAGCCCCCGCACTTCCGAAGAGTCCGGCGCCAAGCAACATCAACAGCCATTTCAAAGCCAACATGGCACTACCCCCTTCTGGCCGTCCCCGCTGCGGCAGCCAACTCCGCCGCTCCCGGCGGGCCGGGGATCCAGCGCCGCCACAGGTTTCCATTCCCGCTGAGTGCAGCGAAGGGCCTGTGCTCTCGGCCTCGAGCCACTGGAGCGCGTTGCCGAATAAACCCGTGCCAGTTCTGCTGTTCCGCGCACCAGTTCTGTATGCACAGGCATCCTTCGAGCCGTCGCCGGCCGCATGATCAGAAACGCCATGTGCAGGAACAGCCAATCGAGCCCGGCTGCGGCGGCCACGGCAAACATTGTGGTGATGACCAGCGTTAGGAATTCGACCATGGCGATCATGACTGGCCTCCGGACCTGCGCTGGGTAGAATTGCACACCACAGGCCAGCAGCTATCTAGCTGATAATAATGCAGTTAGTTCATCGGGCAGGGCGGGATTACTGTGTGGTGTCAAACACAATGTGGGTTGTTTTACTCGGGAGATTTTCTTTGGGTGCCTCTTCCGCTATTACCAGACAACCCCGCATGGCCGCCGGCCTCCAGCAAGGATGGCGATTCTCGCGCCTATCTCCGAATAGGAGGCTGTCGCTTGCCAGTTCGCAGCACAGTTCTGTCCATCTCTTGTGCTAGGCTAACCCTGGAACACCCATGAACCGCGGATCAGGCTTACGTATCGGCAAAATTCTCGGCATCCCTATCTACCTCCACTCGACTTGGGTTTTCATTTTTGCGGCCATCACCTACATGATCGCCGCGCAGTTCAAACAACAGCACCCGCTTTGGACGGAGACACAGCATTGGACCGTGGGGGTTCTGACCAGCCTGCTCTTCTTCGCCTCGGTTCTCTTCCACGAGCTCTCCCACAGCGCGGTGGCCCAGCACTACAACATTCGCGTCGTTTCCATCACCCTGTTTCTGTTCGGGGGCCTGGCGCGCATTGAGCGCGAACCTTCCAGGGCCATTCAGGAATTCAACATCGCGATTGCTGGACCACTGGCCAGTGGCTTCCTGTCCGGCGGTTTTTTTGGCTTAACGCTTCTCTTCCCGTATAGCCAGACGGTCGGAGCGCTGGCCACCTGGCTCTGTGGGACCAATGCCGCTCTAGCGGTGTTCAATCTCTTGCCCGGATTTCCTCTCGACGGAGGAAGAATTTTCCGCGCCATCGTTTGGGGAGCGACCAAAAGTTTTGAGAAGGCCACTCGCGTCGCGGGCGCCAGCGGAAAAATGATCGCCTACGCGATGATTCTTTTTGGCGCGTGGGGCGTCGTTCACGGCAATGTGCAGATGCTCTGGACGGTCTTGATCGGATGGTTCATTTTGAACGCCGCGCAGGAGAGCGTCGCTCAAATGGCCATCCGGGAAACCCTCGCTGGCCTCAGCGCTGCCGACGTTATGAGCAAGGAAGTGCCCACAGTTCCGGGACACATCACTCTGGAGGAATACGGCACCGAAGTGCTGCGCACCGGCCGACGCTGCCATCTGGTGGTCAGCGACGATCGCCTGGTCGGCATGATGAACGTTCATACCCTCAACGCTATCCCCCGCGAGGAGTGGGCCCACAGCTCCGTCCAAGCGGCCATGATTCCCCGGCAAAAGATTCTATGGACATCGCCGGACGAGCCGCTCCTGGGTTTGCTCGAGCGGCTCCTGAGCGCGGATGTCAATCAGATGCCTGTGGTGAGCGGCGCCCGCGACGATGCGCCCCAAATCGTTGGAATCGTCACCCGCGACTCCATTCTCCGGGTCATGCAGACGCGTTCCGAACTCGGTCCGGTTGCCACCAGCAGGTAGCTGGCTCCCGTCGGATTCACGTTTTTTCTTTTGTGGTGATTTGTTCTTCGGAAAAGGAATCAATCCGCGACCACTGATTGTTCCCCGAACGAGTTCGCCGTTTCCTTTGGCTGCCGCGACTCCAGCGTGACGCGCACTCCATGTCGCGGCCTCAGCGTGATGGAGGCCAGCGGCACTACCGGATGATTCGCCACCAGCGGCAATCGAAACTTCCGCGCGATCGTCGCCAGAATCAGCGCCGCTTCCATCAGCGCAAACGCATTCCCGATGCACTGCCGCGGCCCGCCACCAAACGGAAAATAAGCGAACCGCGGCAATCGTTTCAATAAATCATCTTCCCAGCGCTCCGGCCGGAATTCTTCCGGCGCGTCGTACCATCGCGGATCTCGATGCACCACCCACTGCGCCATGGCCACACCCATTCCTTTGGTCACCGCGTAGCCCGCAATTTCATGATCCTCGACGGCCAACCGCGCCATGCCCCACGCTGCCGGATACAGCCGCAGAGATTCCGTGATGACGTGTCCCGTATAACGAAGTTTCGGCAGATCATCGAGAGTCGGAGCGCGATCGCCGAGCACGGCATCGAGCTCGGCATGCAACTTTGCTTGCACCGCGGGATGCCGCGCCAGCAGCCACCACGTCCAGGAAAGGGTGCTGGCCGTGGTCTCGTGGCCCGCCAGGAACAACGTGATGGTCTCATCACGAAGTTGCCGGTCGGTCATTCGCGAACCGTCTTCGTCTTGCGCCGAAAGAAGCATCGAGAGAAGATCGCCGGCATCGCGCCCGGAAGCGCGCCGCTCAGCGATAATTCGGTACAGAATTTTCTCGATCTGCTTCACTTCCCGCCTTACGCGCAGATTCGTGGGAGTGGGCAGCCAATGGGGCACAAAAATGGTGCGCCTGAAATTGGCGCCGATTTCCAGCAACAGTTCCAGTGATTTCCCAACCTCTTGCGCGTCGCGCTCGACATCGGCATCGAACAGCGTTTTTGCCACGATCTCGAGCGTCAGCCTCATCATTTCTTGATGCGCGTCGCGCTCTTCCCCACCCCGCCAGCCTTCGACCATTCGCTCCGTGTAGTCCACCATGGTCGCCGCATACGAAGCGATCCGCGCGCGGTGAAACGCCGGTTGCGCCAGCCGGCGCTGCCGCAGCCAAAAATCCCCTTCGCTGGTCAGCAAGCCCTCGCCAAAGACGTGCCGGTTGGCCCGCAGCACTCTGCCTTTCGAATATTTGCGGGCGTTGGTGACCAGCACTTCTTCGATCAAGCTGGGATGGTTGATGAACACCGTCTTGAAATTCAGTACGCGCAGCCCCGCGACGTCGCCATACTCGCGCGCGACCTTGGTGAAGTATTCCAGCGGATTGTTATTGAGCGGCCCGAGCGACCATCGTTTGAGCCCTTCGGAGGGCCCCGCGGGAAATTTGTTGCGAATCGCTGGCCACATCGAATGATGCTATGCCGGCGGTCGCGCTCCCGTCAACGCGCCGCGCGCGGGAAGCACTCAGATTCCTCTCGCGCGGAGCGCCCGGATTCGAAAACCTCCGCGCCGGAAATCGACAGTCACCTTTGAAAATCCAGCGGTTGTCAATCTCGCGAACGCCGACGCGGGCGTCACCGGCACAAACGTGCTCCGGATGTGCCCCACGCGGTTCAGCCACCCATCCGGAATCTCCAGCGCCAGGAACACTCCAGCCGGCCGAAGCACCCGCCAAATTTCAGCAAAAGCGCGATCCTGCAGCTGTTCGGAGCGCAAGTGGTGAAACATCAGGATCGCGATAGCCGAAGAAAATGTCCCGTCCGAAAAAGGCAGCGTCGCAGCATCCCCCTGAACCACCGTCACACTCGCGCCATCGACGCGTCGACCGAGCTTCGCCGCAAACGCGTGGTCGTACTCAAGACTTGTCACCCGCGTGGCAAGATGCCCCAACTCCTTTGTTGCTGCACCCGGCCCCGCGCCAAGCTCTAGTACGTGCTCGCCAAGCTCCGAACCTTCGAGAATCCACGGCAGAAGTTGCCGCCGCGTTACATAGCGCCAGAACGGCGACCCACAGAACCAAGTTTCGAGTCCATTCATCGATAGCTCGGAGGGCTTCGAGGCCCCTCAACTCTAACGCAAGCCCGCCGGCTCAGTGAAGCAAAGTGTGGATTTGGCGTAACGAAGAAGCGAATTGATCGGCGTTATAAGCCGAAGGATTTTCGAGCTGCTGGAATAATTCATTGATGGCCGCGCGGACTTCGGCGGCGTTCGCCGGCTTGGCGTCGTTGCTATACGCGACATAGAGCGAATCGATGGCCATGGCCGCCTGCTCCGCTGCGCGCTCGTCGGCCAGCGCAATATTCTCTGCGTCGTCCGAAATGCGCTGGAGCATGCGCAGCGCAACCGCTTGACCGTACTGCATGGTCCGAAGTCGTTCCGCGATACGCTGGGCCAGCGGCGCCGCCGCCGAAGCCGCCGGCGCGACAACGTTACGATCCGGATTCAGCTTGCTCATCTCTTCGGAAACGGCGAGCAGTTGACGGTCTAGTTCTTGCGCGTTCGCCGAGTCAATCTGCTTCGCTAGCAGTCGAAATACCGCGTACCTCGAGCTGTTCCATGCCGGATCACCGGGACGCCGCCCAACGTAGCCATGTTCCTGCCGCCAACTGTCTTTCGCAGCGCCCAGCGCATGGTGACACGCGAAGCAGGAAAGCTCAGAATACTCCGGCCACACATCTTTTTTATCGGCGCGTTCATTCCTCGCGCGCCAAGTCAGCCGCTCCATCGCCGTGCGCAGTTGCACCGCTTGTCCGGCGCTCCACTCGCGCACACCTACCCAAGCGGCGTCCTCTGCGGGTTTTCCCGGCTCCGATTCGCGCGGAACCTTCCAGTGACGCGGCATCACCGCCGAGAACGAATCCAGCTCGAAATACAAATCCGGATGCCCCGCCGCAATCATCTGGTGATCAACGAATTTGTTTCTGGTCCCCAGATGGCATTCCAGGCATTTCTCCGTGCGGTGAATGACGTCCCGAGTGTCGTGCATTCCCGCCGCGACTGATTTTTCATGCGGCCACGCTCTTGTGGCGTGCGGTCCCAGCCACGCCGACGCCGGCCCGTGGCAGTTTTCGCAGGATACGCCTTCTGAGATTTCAAACGCGCGTCCGCGCTGCTCCGGCGCCGGGTTCAACGCATGGCACGCCAGGCACTTGGGCGCTTCTTCCGCCTTCGCGCCCAGTTTCAGGATGAGCGCCATGCGCTCGCCAACCTCTCCGAGCAACGCCTGATACGCCCGGCTGTGTTTGTCCCTGATGATCCACGTCGAATATTCGTTCTGCAAAATCCGGCTGTCCGGGATGGGCTTCACGCTTCCGTGACAACTCGTCGCTGCACACGACCCCGGTCCAAGATATTTGATGGGCTCATTCTGCGCCGCAAGCAACGCCGTGAGCGTCATGAACCATGCGCATAAGACCACACGGAGCATCGAGGAGTGGGAGGCTTTGCGCATTCGGTATGCCGGCGAGGTCTGTTTGCTTATATCGTTTGCACCGCGTGGAAGTCAACGGGCGGCGTTGCCTTTTTCGCGCCGCGCCGCGAAAAGCCAAACGCGTGCTATTTACACCCGCCTTCCCTGCCAGTAGTATGCAGGGTATTCAGCACGCCACTTCGCGCCGCGCATCTCTTGGAAAACATGCTCGGCGCCTTTCGCGCGAGACGGGGCGCCGTGATCTTCGACGACCTTCGGGCCATCCAGCTTCGTTGCGGTTTCCTACCCCAGGCGGAACTCCAGGGTCTTTCACAACGCACCCAGACGCCCCTCTACCAAATCCACAGCGTCGCGAGTTTCTATCCTCATTTTCATCTCCTCCCGCCGCCCAAAGCGGAGGTTCGCGTCTGCGCTGACATGAGCTGCCATCTCAACGGCGCTTGCGAGTTGCGCGCCGATCTCGAGCGCCGCTTCGCCAATTCGCGGCCAGAAGATGTACAGATTCGCGACGTCTCCTGTCTCGGCCGCTGCGATCATGCTCCGGCAATTTCCATCAACGATCACATCTTCACCGATGTCACCGCCGCTCACGCCGAACTGATCGCCCGCCGCGCCATCCAAGGCAACGCCATTCACGAGCCGCATCCCGAGCACCCACGGATCGCTTGCAAAGCCGATCCCTATGGCGAGAGTGAAAAGTACGGCGTCGTCCGCAAGCTCACTCAATCGAAGGGCTGGGAGGCGGTCCTCGCCCAGCTCAAAGCCGCCGAACTGAAAGGCATGGGCGGCGCGGGATTTCCCACCAGCATGAAATGGGATCTCGTTCGCCAACAGCCCGATCCCGTGAAATACGTTGTCTGCAACGCCGATGAAAGCGAGCCCGGCACCATCAAGGACCGCTTCATCATGACCAATCTGCCTCATCTTCTCATCGAAGGCATGATCATCTCCGGCCTGGTTACCGGCGCTAAGCGCGGCATCCTCTATATCCGCCACGAATATCATCTTCAGGAAGAAATCCTTGGCACAGAGATTCGCCGCTGTTATGGCCAGGGACTTCTAGGCAAGGGGCTTCTTGGCAGCGACATGGATTTCGATCTGGAGGTTTTTGTCAGCCCCGGCGGCTACATCTGTGGTGAAGAAAGCGCGCTCATCGAAGCCCTCGAAGGCCATCGCGCCGAGCCGCGCAACAAGCCTCCCTTCCCCGGCCAGATCGGCCTTTGGCAAAAACCCACGGTCATCAACAATGTCGAAACCTTCATCAACGTTCCGCAAATTCTCGCACGCGGCGTCGATTGGTTCGTCTCCCAAGGCGCCGGTGGCTCGCGCGGCTTGAAATTTGTCGCTGTGAGCGGCCACGTTACCCACCCCGGCATTTTCGAAGTTCCCATGGGCGTGCCCATCGGCGATATTATCTTAAACCACGCCGGCGGCCTTCGTAGCGGCCGTCAACTAAAGGCTTTCGCCCCGTCCGGCCCCTCGTCAGGCTACCTTCCCGCTTCGATGGCGGATGTCCGTCTCGACTTCAAAGCTCTGGCCGAAGCCGGCTCCATGCTGGGCTCTGGCGCCATTGTCGTCTGCGACGACACCACTTGCATGCTGGACATGGCCCTCAACGCTGTGCGCTTCTATCGCAACGAATCCTGCGGCAAATGTGTCCCCTGCCGCGCCGGCTCGCAGAAAATGGCCGACATGGTCGTGCGCTGGACGCAAGGCGGGGTGCCTGAAACACAATATCGCGCCGATCTCGCGCTCCTCGCCGAGCTCTCCGAGGCCATGAGTCTCACTTCGATCTGCGGCCTCGGCCAGATCGCGCCTGCGCCGATTCAATCTGTGCTGAAGCATTTTCGCACTGAAGTTGATGCCCACGTTTTGCATGGCCAATGCCCCAGCGGAATTTGCTTTACGCCCGCGGCGCGCGCCGGCGAAGCCCAGCGTGTGGGAATCCGCCCTTGATTATTATGACCACGGCAACCACACCTGTGGGCTTTGTCGACATATCCCTCGACGGCCAACCCGTCCGCGTACCCGCCGGCACGAGCGTTTTCGATGCCGCGCGCGTGAACGGCATCAATATCCCCACGCTTTGCCATCTTCAAAACCAGACACCCGTCGGCGTCTGCCGCCTCTGTGTTGTGGACACCGGCGCCCGTGTACTCGCCGCCTCCTGCGTCCGCCCGGTCGAACCCGGCATGAAAGTTGTCACCAACTCGGAAAAAGTAGTGAATGCGCGCAAAACGCTTCTTGAATTGTTGATGTCCGATCACCCATGGCCTTGCGCGCGCCAGCAGAATTCGGGCGACTGCGAATTGGAGACGCTGGCAAAAGCCGCCGGCGCTTCACCATCCCGCTTCGCGAAACGCACGGTGGCCCGCGGCAAGGATGATTCTTCCCTGGCCATCGCCGTCGACCACGACGCCTGCATCCTTTGCGACCGCTGCATCCGCGCTTGCGACGAAGTCAAAAGCAATTTTGTTCTCGGCCGCATGGGCAAAGGCTATTCCGCCGGTATTGCCTTCGATCTTAATTCTCCGATGGGCGATTCCACGTGTATTTCCTGCGGCGAGTGCATGGTCTCCTGCCCCACGGGCGCGCTAACCAACAAAAGCGTCGTGGGCACGGTGATCGCTGCCGGTCCGGATGCGCAGGGACTGGAAGCCGAGGATCTTTTGCAGATCCCCGTATTCAACGGGGTCTCCGGAACCTTCCTCGAACTCAATCGCGGCGCCATCGTCAAGCACCGCTTTCGCAAAGACCAAATCATCTGCCGCGAAGGCGAATTCGGTTCCACGGCTTATTACATTCTCGAAGGAAAAGCCAAAGTCTCCATTTCCACCCCCATGGCCCACGTCAAGACCCAAGGCGGCGCAAAGGGCTTCTTCAAGCGGCTGACCAGCACACTCGTCGCGCGCGAAGAAGACCAGCGCGAGGAGGAAGCGCGCGACAGAACCATTCCCATCGACGCCTCCGTCGACCTCGCTTACGGCAATCCCGTCGCCGAGCTCGGCCCCGGCGATCTCTTTGGCGAGATGACCTGCATGAATTTTTATCCGCGCTCCGCCACAGTCATGGCGCAATCCGATGTCGTGGCCTTCGAGATGCTGCGCAATGTGCTCGACATCATGCTTAAGAACAAAACCTTCCGCGCGCAGCTCGACCAAACGTATCGCCGCCGCGCTCTTGAAAATCATTTACGCGGCGTACCCATGTTCGCCGGCCTTTCACCGGAGTTCATCGAGCACCTCAAGAAAAGTGTTGAGCTCGAGCGCTATGCGCCAGGCCAAGTCATCGTTCAGCAAGGCGCCCCGGCAGACAGCTTCTATCTCGTTCGTATCGGTTTCGTGAAAGTTTCGGAGAACTATCCCGGCGGCGAACTCGTTCTGGCCTATCTCTCTCGCGGCGACTACTTCGGCGAAATAGGCCTCCTCGGCGGCGGCGTTCGAACCGCCACTTGCACCGCTCTCGATCACGTCGAACTCGTTCGAATCTCCGGAGACGACTTCCGCGATATGGTTGCGCTCTTCGCCAGCGTTCGAATCGGTCTCGAAGCCGTGGCGGCAGAGCGCCGCGCCGCAAACCAACAGCGCATGCACATGGTTCACAACGTTCCCATCGATCAATTCCTCTCGCAAGGATTGATGGAAGCACAGAGCCTGCTGATTCTGGATTTGCAAAATTGCACGCGCTGCGATGCTTGCGTCAATGCGTGCGCCGACGCGCACGACGGCATTACGCGGCTCGTCCGCGATGGACTGCGCTTCGACCAATATCTCGTCGCCACGAGTTGCCGCCAGTGCCGCGACCCACTCTGCATGGTCGGCTGCCCAGTGGGCTCGATTCGAAGGCGAAATTCGCTGGAAGTCATCATCGAGGATTGGTGCATCGGCTGCGGCCTGTGCGCGCAGAATTGTCCGTACGGCAACATCAATTTGCATCCATTCGAAGTGTTGGTCGACGATCCCGAGCGGACCGGGCGCAAAAAAGCTGCCATCAGGCAGAAAGCAACTTCTTGCGATCTGTGCATGAACTTGAAAGAACCAAGCTGCGTCTACGCCTGCCCGCACGACGCCGCGCACCGCGTCGACCCGCGCACATTTTTTGCCACCATGCTCGGCCAAGGCTCCGCGAAATGAGAATGGACCAGACGCAACGCGGTTGGGCCCTCGCCGCACTGGCAATTCTGGTGAGTTCCGCAGTCGTGTACGTCTTCTACGACCTGGATGCTCCACAAGGCCCGCGCGGCGGCAGCATGATCGGCCTCACGTTCGGCGCCGTCGGCTTCGCTTTTATGATCTTTTCCGCGCTCCTTGGAGCACGGAAACGTGTTCCCACGTGGCGCGTGGGCCGAGCGCAAGCGTGGATGCGCGGTCATCTCTGGCTCGGGTTGCTTGCCCTACCGCTGATCCTTTTTCACGGCGGCTTTCATTTTGGCGGCACGCTCACGCGCGTCCTGATGTGGCTACTAATGATCACCGTTCTCAGCGGCGTGTTCGGCGCAGGGCTGCAGCACTACATCCCGCCGGTAATGACATCGGACGTGCGGCTCGAAACCATTTACGACGAGATCGGCCGCGTTCGAACGCTACTTCGCGAAGAGGCCGATCGCGCGGTCGAATCTCTCTGCGGTTCCCTAGGCCTGCACAAAACTTCGGACCAAGAAGGCCGGCGCGCGGGAGGCTTCACCGCGTTGCGGACCATGGCCGCGTCCGCGGTTCCCTTGCGCACATCAGCCGCCGTCAGTGCCGGTGCGAGCGCCGCGGTGGCTGCGGCTCCGGAAATCATATTGTTGAGCGCAGAAGAAAGCGCGCCGCTCCGCCGTTTTTACCTCGACGAGATGCGTTCGTTTCTGGAGCGCTCAAAACAGCGCGGCCAGCGCCTCGGCGATGCCGCGAAGGCCAGCAGCGTTTTCACCGGCCTGCGCACGTTGTTACCAGCGGCCGCGCACGCCACGCTGGCTGACCTCGAAGACATTTGCGACGAGGCCCGGCAGCTCACGCGCCAGGAACGCCTGCACCACTGGCTGCACGGCTGGCTGCTGCTGCACATCCCGCTTTCACTCGCATTGATCTTACTTGGCGCGATTCACGCGGTGATGGCGTTGCGGTATTAGCATTCGAGTGGCGCCGAGAAATCGCACCGAACGCTAGAAACCTCGAGCTCGAGGGAAAAGTGGCGCGCACACGCACAACAAAAAAACTCGCGCAGCGCATCGACCTCAACTATTTCAAGCGGCCGACGCCGCTGAAGCGCGCCAAATTCTGGCTCAGCTTGCTGCTGCCTTTGCTGGCACTGACTTGGATCGCGTGGCGCGGTTTTTCCGGAGACCAGCGCGTGTACTCGAGCGGGCGTATGTCGGAGACTCATGCGGTCCTCGAAAAAGAATGTGTGGCGTGTCACGTGCAAAAATCGGGCGCGCTCTCCGCGAAAGCTTCCGACAACGCCTGTCTCGAGTGCCACGATGGGCCCACGCATCACGCCGTAGGCATCGGCGGCAGAAAAGAACTCACCTGCGCCGAGTGCCACGCAGAACACAAAGGCCGGGTTGATATTTCCGCTGTCAGCAATCAAACCTGCGCGGTATGCCATGCCGATCTCCGGGCCAACGGCGGTACTTCTCATTACGCATCCAACATTCGCAGCTTCGAAGACGGGCATCCGGAATTTGCAGCGCTGGTCGTGGACTCCACCGGTACGGTGCGTGGTCCCAGCACGGTCAAGCTCAATCACGCGATCCACATGCAGCCAATTCGCCGCGGACCTACTGGCCCCACCGTGCAGCTCGGCTGCGCCGATTGCCATCGCCCCCCGGCCGTTCCCCCGCCGGCAACCTATTCTGATTCAAACTATGTGGGCGCCAAAGTCAGTTATCGGGAATCCCTGAGACTCACTGCGGGTGTTGCGAACGCGCTGTCGCCGCGCCGCCCACCCTCAGGCCGCGAGTTGCTGGCGCCGGTAAAATTCGCTAACGCCTGCGCTGGATGTCACTTGCTCACGTTTGACGAGCGGTTCGATTTTGGCGTTCCCCACGACCAGCCCGAAGTCGTGCGAGCCTTCGTGGTTAAAAAGTTTCAACAATATATCGCCGAGCACCCCAATGAACTGCGCGAGTCGCGCGATCCGAAGCGCGACCTCAGCGGGAAACCGCGGTCACCTGAATTTCGAGTTCTCACCCCAGGGCAATGGATCGCGGAACGCTCGACCGCCGCTCAAGAACTGCTCTGGCGCAAGACCTGCGCTCAATGTCATGCGCTCACCTATAGGCATGCGGGTCGTCTTGATCAGCTGCCGCGCTTGCCGCCCTGGTTGCACTCCCCAAACGGCCCTAGCCCTGACCACGAGCCGCGGCCAGAAATCGAGCCCACGCTCACCACGCTTCGCTGGATGCCGCACGCCAAATTTGACCACGACGCGCACCGTAGCTTCTCCTGTGTCAGTTGTCACGAGAAGGTGCTCAAAAGCACGGAATCAAGCGACGTGTTGTTGCCGGGAATCCAAACTTGCAAAACCTGTCATGCGCCCGGGCCGGAGCACGCAGAATCGCGCTGCTTCGAGTGCCACACCTATCACGATTGGTCGAAAGGCAAGGAAATCACGCCGAAATTCACGCTGCCGGCGCTCCGCACCGGCAGCCGCTAGATCTCCGTTGGGATTCGTGGCCGACCTTCTTTACAGATAAAGGAAAGCGGCGTACCGGAGCACCACCGGAGCACGGGGCAAGGTGCTACGCTCCCTCATTCCATCTTGAGGCATGACGCTCACGCATGATTCACAAGCGCCATCATATCGGGCGCGTAGCGATCACCGACGACCTCCATCTGCGCGAAGCGGGCCTGAATCTCCTGCAAGTCGGTGGCGGTAAGCTTTACGTCAAGTGCGCCCATGTTCTCCTCGAGATAGCGCACTCGCTTCGTGCCAGGGATGGGGACGAGGTCATGGCCCTGGGCAAGAACCCAGGCGAGGGCCAATTGTGCGGGGGTCGAGCCTTTCTTGCTGGCGAGCTCTTTACCGCGTGGGCCAGTCTAAGGTTCGCTGGCAACGCTTTCTCCCCGAAACGCGGATCCGTCCGGCGCCAATCACGGGCATCCAGATCCTCGAGTTTTTGGATCACGCCTGTTAAGAAGCCGCGCCCGAGCGGGCTGTAGGGCACAAAGGTGATCCCCAATTCGCGGCAGGTGGCCAGTACGCCATTCGTCTCGACGTCGCGGGACCACAGGGAATACTCGCTTTGCAGCGCCGCGATGGGATGAATCTTGGCGGCGCGCCGCAACGTTTCGGGACCGGCCTCTGATAGTCCGAGCGCGCGTACTTTGCCGGCCGAGACCAGTCCGGCCATGGCGCCGACAGTGTCCTCAATCGGAACTTTCGGGTCGACACGGTGCTGATAGAAGAGATCGATGGTTGCGATCCCCAGCCGCTTAAGACTTGCGTCGCAAGCGCGCCGGACATTTTCAGGCGAACTGTCAACGCCCCTGATGCCGTCGGGACTGAAGCGGAACCCGAATTTGGTGGCGATGATCACACTATCACGGGATACCTCGCGCAGAAAACGGCCAAGCAATTCTTCATTGGTGTAAGGCCCGTAGATCTCGGCGGTATCAAGGAAATTGCCGCCGAGCTCCAGATAGCGGCGAAGAACGCGGAGCGATTCCGCTTCATCAGCCGGTCCATAAGCAAAGGACATGCCCATGCAACCGAGTCCCAGGGCAGAAACAAACGGACCGTTGCTTCCAAGCTGACACTTTGGCATGAAATTCACGTCGTTAAACCTCCCCTGGATTGGATGAATTCCCTTTTCATTTGGGTACAGTTTCTGCCGCTACGGCGTCGGCTTTCCTTCGATACAATAAAAAGCGACGGGCGCATACGGCCCGCACATTGAGACTTTCATGCCCTCCCTAACGACAGACGCCCCTCGGCTCAGCGTGCCTCCGGTTCGCGCAACTGCCAGCGAGCATGAAGGTACGGCGCGCGCGTTCTGGCGCGTGCTGACCCGCTTCGATTCCTCAAAGGTCTCTCCCTACCTGGCCATGCGAAACTCGCTTGGCGTCCTCCTACCTCTGGCCGCCGGAATCGCGCTGAACATGCCGCGAGGCGGCGTGGTGGTGGCCAGTGGCGCGCTCAACGTAGCTTATTCCGACGGGAACGATCCCTACGCCCAGCGCGCCAAGCGCATGCTCTCTTCCAGCATCCTGGGCGCGCTGGCCGTTCTTCTCGGATCGCTTTCCGGCAGCCACAATGCCGCGGCCGTCATCATCGCCACACTGTGGGCTTTTGCCGCAGGTATGTTTGTCGCCGCCGGCGCCACCGCCGCGGATCTCGGAGTGGTCAGCCTGGTCACACTGCTGATTTATGCCGCGCAGCCGTTGACCTCCCATCAGACCTTGATCTCCTCCGCGCTGGCCCTAGGCGGCGGAATTCTACAGACGGCGCTGTCTGTGGCGCTCTGGCCGGTGCGGCGCTATGAACCGGAACGGCGAGCACTCGCCAGTTTCTTTCTCGCACTGGCGCGCTCGGCACAACAGCCGCTGAGCGCCACTTCGGCGCCGCCGGCGACGATTCACAGCACGCAAGCGCAAGAAGCTCTCTCCGGTCTCGACCGTGAGACCTCTATCGAAGCCGTTCGCTATCGCGCTTTGCTCAGCCAGGCAGAGCGCGTTCGACTCAGCCTAGTGATGCTTTCGCGCTTGCGTATACGCATGCAACGCGAGAGTCTCAGGCATTCCAGCGTGCAGGTTCTCGGCGACTACTTGAAAGACGCAGCGCAGGCTCTCGAAGCGATCGGCGAGTCCCTGATTTCCGGAATACCGGCCGAAGCCTGCAAAGCGATGCTTGCCGACTGTGAAGCCCTGACGCTCCGGTTGCGGCAAGAAACCGATAGCTTGCCGCCCTCTTTCCTGGCCGCCGTTGCGAAAGACGCGCGTTTCCAAATGGACGCACTCAATGGCCAGCTTCGCGCCACCTTCGACCTGGCTGCAAACGCCACTCCCACCGGCCAAGCGGCGTTCGTGAAACAACAAGCCCAACAGCCCTGGTCGCTTCGCCTTGGCGGCGTGGTGGCCACACTGCGCGCTAATTTGAATCTGCCATCTTCGGTGTTCCGTCACGCCATCCGCTTGGCGACCCTCGTGGCTTTCGGCAACGGGCTGGAGCGCGCCTTCTACTGGCACCGTTCCTATTGGCTCCCCATGACCATCGCTCTGGTGTTGAAGCCGGAATTCACGACTACGTTCAGCCGGGGGCTCTTACGGATCGGCGGAACCATCGTGGGGCTTTTCCTGGCCACCGCACTCTTTCGCTTTCTTCCCGAGAGCCTGGCGCTCCACATTATTTTGATCTTTGTATTCACGCTGCTGCTGCGCTGGGTTGGTCCTGCTAACTACGGAATTTTCGCGGTGGCCATCAGCGCTCTCGTGGTTCTTCTGATCGCCATCACGGGAGTGTCGCCGAGCGAAGTCATCTGGGCGCGCGGAGTCAACACGGTGGCAGGTGGCGCGCTCGCGCTTCTCGCCTATCGGATTTGGCCGACTTGGGAACGCACTCTGGTTTCCGAGAGGGTTGCCGAAATGTTGGATGCTTACAGGGAATATTTTCACTGCCTTGTGGAGTCCTCCGTGCGGAACGAAACCCGGAGCGCCGGCGAACTCGATCGCGTACGGCTGGGCGCGCGCATGGCCCGCACCAATCTGGAAGCATCGGTCGACCGGATGGGCGCGGAACCCGGAACGACGGCGGCGCAAATAAACCAAGTGAATGCGCTGCTGGCCAGTTCGCACCGTTTTGTGCATGCGATGATGGCCCTGGAGGCCGGCTGGCTGCATACCGCTGCCGTTCCGGCACGGACGGCATTCCGCACGTTTGCGGCGGACGTGGAGAAGACTCTCGATTTGCTCGCGGCGGCTCTTCGCGGCACGCGCGTGCAGTTGAAGGAGTTTCCGGACTTGCGCGAGGATCACCACGTTCTGCTGCAGTCTGGCGATCAGAAAATCGAGCGCTACGCGCTGGTCAACGTGGAAGCGGACCGCATCGTGAATAGCCTGAACACGCTGCGCGAGCAGGTGATGGAGCACTTGCACCCAAAAACTGCGGCGTAAAGACGACACGCCGGACTCGCTCTGCTCTCGGCGGGGCGGAAAGTGGCATGCTGCGGCGGCCAAGCGATGAGGAGATGCGATGAAGCGACACGCGCTCACGGTGCTGATGAGCTTGGTGGCGGCGGTGATCAGCGGAGCGGTTTTTGTGGTTGCGCTGTTTCATCAATATGCGCTCGTGGAGGTCGCGGCTAGCATCCTCACCGGGCTGCAAGTTTTTTTCCTGAGCTCGGCAATCGGCGACCTGCTCGAGCAAGAAAAAGCGCCGAACCGGGTGAGAAATTCTGCGGTCGTGCTGGTCACGGTTTTCCTGGTGGCGCTTTATTCCTTCACGCGATATTTCCACTAGACCAGGGATTTAGCAATGCTGCCGTCCCAAAGTGCGGCCGCACTTCGGGAGACAACCCAAGCGAAGTTCACCTGCGAGGAGTGCGGGTTCTCAGCCAACGCTGATGGCGTTGCCGCCATGAACATTAAAGAGGCAGGCCTTGCCTGGTTAGCTTGTGGAGATACTTCGCCTGAAGTAAGGGGCGTCGGCCCAAGAACCCGGGCATTCATGCTTAGGCAGGGAGCCAGTAGGAATCCCCTTCCTTCAGGAAGGGGAGGATGTCAGCGTGCCGGATTGCGAGTTGAAGATTTCGCGGGTGGCGGGATAGATGCGGCGGAACGCGGAATAGCTGGCGTTGAGGGTGGCGACGGAGGCGGGTTGGGGATTGACGCGCGAGGCCACGCGAACGACGGCGTGGCAGGCGGCATCAACGGAAGACCACATGCCGGCGCCGACGCCGGCGAGAATTGCGGCCCCGTAGGCAGCGCCTTCGTCGGCTTCGACGATTTCGACGGCGCGGCCGTAGATGTCGGCCTGGATCTGACGCCAGAGCGGGGAGCGTGCGCCACCGCCGCCGAGGCGGATGTTGGTGACGGGGACATCCATTTCCTGGAAGAGGGTGAACGTGTCGCGGAGGCTGAAGGCCACGCCTTCGAGGATGGCGCGAACAACATGGGCGCGAGTGTGCGAGGCGGTGAGACCGACGAGGGCACCGCGAGCGCTGGAATCGAGATGCGGTGTGCGCTCTCCCATCAGATAAGGAGTCCACAAGAGGCCATCGGAACCGGCGGGAATTTTGGCGGCTTCGGCGGTGAGGCGATCGTAGGATTCGCGCGCACCACTGGAGTCCACTGCAAAATTGTCGCGGAACCATCGCAAAGATAGCCCGGCGGCCTGCGTGACGCCCATGACATGCCAGCGTCCCGGTATAGCGTGGCAGAAGGTGTGCATGCGACCGCGGGGATCGAGCGCGGGGCGATCCGTGGCGGCAAAAACGACGCCGGAGGTGCCGATCGTGGCGCTGACTGTTCCAGCCGCGACGATACCCATGCCGGTGGCACCAGCGGCCTGGTCGCCCGCACCCGCTACAACCGGCGTACCAACGCGCAGGCCTGTTTCTGCGGCCCCTTTACTAGAAATTTGTCCGCAGACATCTGAAGATTCGTGCAGCGCGGGCAGCAAGCGTTCATCGATTTCGGCGGCCTCGAGCATCTCCGGCGACCAGCGGCGATGGGCAACATCGAGAAGTAATGTGCCGGAAGCGTCGGCCAAATCAGTGGCGCGTTCACCGGTGAGGCGAAAACGGACGTAGTCCTTCGGAAGCATCACGGCACGAACACGTTTCCAGTTTTCAGGTTCGTTCTCTCCGACCCACAGCAATTTTGTGAGCGTGAAATTCGCCAAGGCCGGATTGCAAGTGAGCTGAATCAGCCGCTCCTGGCCGATTTTGGCGGTCAGATCGCGGCACTGCTTTTCGGTGCGGACGTCGCACCAGATCAATGCGGGGCGCACGACGCTTCCCTGCTCGTCCAGCATGACCGCGCCGTGCATTTGACCGGAGAAGCCGACGCAGGCGATTTCCTCGGCGCTAAGGTTTGCACCCGCGATGGCTTGGCGGACCGCGATGGAGGAGGCACGCCACCAGTCTTCCGGCTGCTGCTCGGCCCAGCCGATCTGCGGCGAAGCGAAAGGCTGGTGTTCTTCAGTGGCGGAGGAAGCGACACGGCCGTTGCAATCGATGACCGTCGCGCGTGTCCCTCCGGTACCAACGTCTATTCCCAGTACGTGAATACGGCCTCCCGGACAACATCAAGCTGGCGCTGTGCGGGACATCATATACGTGTAAGCGCTGACGCAAAAGAGCAGGCCGGGATGCCGGCGCCGTTCCCGGGCCAATGGAAAAAGGCACGGCCGTCGATTGGCGAGCGGACGACGATCAGCTCACCGCGTTGGTCATGAGGAAGAGGGGGCGCATTTCGAAACTGGCATATTGGGGGCGGAGGCGGTCAGTGTTGTACTGTTCCTTGACGTTGACGACTTTTTTGGTGGCGGTGACAGTTTCAAGAGGAATGTTGTCGTAGTGGCCGTTCTTGAGGACCACCAGGCGCCCGCTGATGTTTTTCAGGAGCAGATCGAGAGCGAGATTGCCGTAGGCCATGGGGGCGATGGAGTCAATGGCATCGGGATCGCCGCAGCGGACGAGATAGCCAAGCTTCTGGTTGATGACATCGATTTTCTTGCCGTTGTTGAATTTGGCGGAGAGGTCTCGCACCCTTTCGGCGACGACGTCGCCGATGCCACCAAGCTTTTTGTGACCATAGGCGTCGGTGGCTTCCCCTTCAAAAACCATTTCACCGCCTTCGAACATGGCGCCTTCGGAGACCAGTACGATGGAGTAGCGGCTGGGATTCTTGCGGCGGTCGGCGACGAGGAGCTCGGTGAGATGCTCGATATCGAATTTGTATTCGGGGATGACGCAACGATTGGCGGCGCCAGCCATGGTGGGAAGCATGGCGGTGAAGCCGGCGTAGCGGCCGAAGACTTCGAGGACCATGAAGCGTTCATGAGAACCGGCGGAAGTGCGGAGGCTGTTGACCATCTGAATGGTGCGCGTAACGCAGGTGCTGAAGCCGATGCAGTAGTCCGTGCCAGGGACATCGTTGTCCATGGTCTTGGGAATGCCGATCACCTTGAAGCCTTCCTTGTGCAGACGGACACCATAGCTCAGCGTGTCGTCACCGCCGATGGGGATGAGAGTATCAATGCCAAGCCAAGCGAGATTCTTAAGGACTTCCGGAGTGAGGTCGTTTTTCTCGGCGGTGAATTTATCTTTGAGATGCGCGGGGACGGTAGACTTGGACACGCGGCCAGGATTGGTGCGGGAAGAATGCAGAAAAGTGCCGCCGGTGCGACCCGAGCGGTCGACGATCTCTTCGTCGAGAAGGAAGAAATTGTCGGCGTTGTCGTAGTCCTTCTCGCGGACCATATCCACGAGACCGGCCCAGCCATGGCGAATGCCGATGACCTGGTAGCCCTCGCGCAAGGCGCGCAGAGTAACGCCGCGGATGGCGGGGTTGAGACCAGGAACGTCGCCGCCGCCGGTGAGGATGCCGATGACGCCTTTCTTGGTGTTGACGTTAGCCATGACTCTAGAATCGCCCTTTCGTTGTGAGGCGGAAGAGGAAATTATCCTCTTCGGAGGAGTATTTAGGAAGGGGAGACCGGATTCCTGCAAAGGAACTATAAAAATAATCGAATGAATAGAGAAATTGCATTGGACATGGAGCGGTGCGGCTCCTAGTTTTGAAGGTCTGCTAACAGCCGCCCATGGCGACTGGAGAGCGCGTCCGAGTATGCGGCCTCGACGGATCGGGCCACCTGCCTGGTTAGGGAAAGTTCGACGACAAGCCGCTAGAGTTCGATGCGCGTGCCGAGGACGGCAAGGAATTTGGCGAGCCAGGCGGGATGCGCGGGCCAGGCCGGCGCGGTGACCAGGTTGCCGTCGGCGATGGCTTCCGTCATGGCCAGGTTGACGTACGTGCCGCCAGCTTGGCTGACGTCGGGGCCGACGGCGGGATAGGCACTGCACTTTTTCCCTTTGAGGACTCCCGCGGCGGCCAGGATTTGCGCGGCGTGGCAGATGGCGGCGATGGGTTTGTTGGCCTTGGAGTAGTGGTGGACGATTTCGATCACGCGTGGGATGAGGCGGATGTATTCGGGGGCGCGACCGCCGGGGAGCACCAGGGCGTCGTAGTCTTCGGGCCTGATTTGGTCGAATGTGCCATTGAGAGCGAAATTGTGGCCGCGCTTTTCGGAGTAGGTCTGGTCGCCTTCGAAATCGTGGATGGCGGTGCGGACGGATTCGCCGGATTTTTTTCCGGGGCAGACCGCATGGACGGCATGGCCGACCATCAGAAGCGCCTGAAAAGGAACCATAACTTCGTAGTCTTCGACATAATCGCCGACGAGCATGAGAATCGATTTTTTCGCCATGGTGGCCTCCGAATCTCGACAAGAATAACAGAGATGAAGATGCCGGACGGGCAGGCCCCGGCCGGAATCGCGTGTCCCTTCGTGGCGACGACTAGTGATTGACAACCGTTGAATTGCCGGGGCCGCCGACTTGCTGAGGACGGGGAATCCGCTGGTCGACGGAGGGAAGAACCGGAAAAGGAGCGTGGGGCTCGGTTTGATACCAGTAGGCCACAGAATAGAAATTGTCCGAGCGGTGATTAGCGTGGCCATGCTCAATAGTGGCGCGTATTGATTTTGTAAAGGGAATCGGCGAATCCAGATGCAAGCGATACACCGACGACTGGCCACCGGCGCGTTCTTCACCGACGACGGGAGCACCGTATAGCGGATAGAAAAAGGGGTGGCCGCCAAAATCCCATGCACCAAGGAAATAGTCCTCCGAACCAGTCCCCGCAATGGAGGGGCGCGCTTCGCCGTCAATGAAAAACATATCGTCGCCTTCGCCCCACCAGCCGTCCTGATTCTGCAGGACTGACATGGTGACCCCCACGAAATGCCCACGACCCGTAGCGTCCAGCCAGACGTAATTTTCCTTCCCGTCGAGATTCGTTTTCCGGTCGACTTTGGCATCACCATTGTTCTGCCAGTCGGACGTCCAGCCATGGTTGGGTTGGGCCTGGCGGAACTGCGCGTGAAAATAGAGCGTTCCGCGGGGCAGAGGCTGTGAGTGCTGGCGATAGTCGAGGTTGAAATAAAAGGCATCCACTTTTTGCTGGCCTTCGTTGGAAACGGTGACGCGCGCATGCTTTTGAAATGGCATGAAGAAAAAAGAGTTTAAAGCTTTATCGCTGCCGACGGAGAGAAGTTCAGATGCCCAGCGATGGTATTCGCCGAGGCCAAGGCCGAAAAAATCTCCTAGAGGAGTTTCCACGCTTGGTGTTGTTTCGTCATCCCAATAAATTCGCAGTACGAGCTTCTTGAGATGCTGGACCTCGGGACTCGCAACGGTGATCCAGATGTGCGTCAGCATGCCGGGGCCGTTCGCATCCAGGAGCGTGAGAATGGCGCCGGGAGCGACCTGGCGAAAATCTGCGTTTGCACCGGAGGGGTCTGAGCTGGAAACGCGCCTGAGGATATAGTCTTGCTGCCGTGTCAGGTCGATCTTGGGAGACAATTCTGTTTGTGCCCACAAGGGTTGGCTGAGGACCGCACCAAAAAGAAGAACAAGGAATTTCAAACCGGCGCGCAGCATCGGCTCCCCCTCCTGTCAGGGTTAAACGAACAGTGGGGATTTTCCTCCCAAACGGCAAACAAAGAAAGGGCGGACTGAGCTTTGGTTTGCGCTCGGGTCCGCCCTTGGGGGCTTCATGCGGGGAAGCCAGAAGCCGGGTAGAACCGCTTACTGCGCGTCGAGTTGCGGCACGACGGCGGCCGTCACTTGCTCGGCGGAATCCTGGATGGTGAGCCTGTCGGTGCGCATCTTATCCCACTCGAGCAGCGTCAGGCCGTAGGAAGCAAAAAGGCGCCGGATACGCGCTGAGTCCCAGCGCAGAACTTTCTCGAGCACGGGGACCAGAACGCTCATGGCGTTGTCGCTGACGACGGTGCGCTTGGCCACACGGGCGATGAACTTGGCTTCGGAGACGGCGATGGTAAGGCCGTCGTACTGATTGACGTGCATCATAACGGGCAAATCGGAGCTGCCGTCGCCCATGTAGATGATTTGGTCGTGGCTGATGCCGAGGTTCGCGCGGAGTTCCTCGAGCACAGTGATTTTGCCCCAGCCGGCGGAGGCGCGAATGATGGAATCCACCTCGCCGGTGGCTTCGTTGTAGCGGAAACGCGTGCCGAAGATGTGATCCGGCGGAACGATGCCTTCGAGCGCCGACTGGATGATTTCCTGCGGCGCGGCAGAGATCACGTTGAAATGAAATTTGTAGCCTTCGGCGAGATTATCGAGCGCGCGCGCAAAGAGCCGGACGTCGTGCTTCAGGCGGATGCGTTTGCCGGTTTCCGTGAGGTGCTCGCGGCGCACGCGGCGGAAATCCGGGTCGTGGAGAATGAGATAGCTGAGCTCCGCGCCCTGCTGCACGAGGTTCATCTCCGCGAGGCCGCTGACCTTGTCGCCGAAGCCGTTGAAACCGATGAGCTCGCTAAGAACCACGCCCGAGTCGTTGAAGCTGAGCGTCTGGTCAAAATCGCTGGCCAGTAGAATTTGTTTACTCATGTACTGGTACTCCTCCTGGTACGTTTCTTGGTGGGCCTGCCCTGGGAAGCCTCCCGGCCCTCTCTCGATACACCTTAACCGCGTTTCCCACACACTGCCCCACGAATTATTTTGATGGGTGCTATGCGTTAAAGATGTGAACGATTCATTATACCTCGGTTAGATGCCCATTGTTTATAAACGGTTAAAAGGAAAGGAGATGGGTGCCCACGATAGTGACAGAATGCGGCAAATTCAGTGCCCTGAAAGAGATACCGGAGGCGAAGAAAGAGGGAAAGGGGGACTAGGGGCGCGTGGCCGGGGAGTCTTCGACAGAGTAAAGCTGGCCGCCCCGGAGATAGAGGGACTGGGACTCGGCGCGGTTGAGCGGGCGGGCGCCCCGCCGGCCGAAGACGGCGAGCTGGTTGCCGGACTCGTCGACAGCACGATCTCGATCAATGCCCTTCGAAATTGCTAGCGTGGGGCCACGGGTGTGGGCGGTGGCGATGAGTTTGGGAGTGGGGCGCGGGCTGAAGCCGGAGAAATGCGCCGGATCGTCCCAGGGCGAGAGAATTTGCAGGACCCGCAGACCGTTTTTGCCGTCGGCCACGAAAGCGAAAGCACTGGCGGCCACCATGCCAATCTTGACGTCGTTGACGTCGTTGAGCTGGCCCTCGGCGGTGAAGATTTGATCGAGCTTGGGCGCCTCCGGTCTCTCCACGTCGACGATGGCCAGTCCCTGCTTTCCTGCCGAAACGTACGCGTAGGTGCGGGCCACATAAACGTTGCGGGCGTCCGCGAGTGGGACTAGCGCACCGCTGACCGGTTGCGGCCGCGCAAGGTCGGTCACATCTAGAACTTTCAAACCGTCATGATCGACAACGAACGCATAGCGGAATTGGACCGCCATGCCGCGGGGATCATGGAGCGCGGGCGAGCCGACCGTCGCGGTGATACGCGGACCGAGCGGATTGTCGAGATCCACTACCACGAGAGCCTTGTCCGTGAGGATATAGGCGAACGTTCCGGCGATGGTGATGCGGCGCGCGCCCGTGAGCAGGCCACCCGGATTGAAGGTGACGGCACGCCCCAGGAAATTATTGGCGGGATTACCGTCGAGGAGCGTTCGAACGCCGGGACTCTTGGATTTCAGATGGGGGTCGCCGATGATGACCAGGCCTTCTTCTTTATCGGCGACATAGAGGAAGCCGTAGAGAAGATGGATCGGCTGCTCTTCGTTTTCCGGCAATTGCTGGCGAAGAGGATCCACTCCGAGCGTCGTGGGTGAAGCAACGGCGATAGCGTTCTTGGTGGGGACGTAGAATTTCTGGCCGATCGGCGACACGGGCGCGGTCGTCACTTTCTCGGAGAATCCTTTATTGTCGATATTTGCGATGTCATAGACACGCAGTCCGCCAGGCCCATTCGCGGCGTACAGGTATTCGCCGCGAGCTTGGATGTCCAGGACATTCCCGGGGTGTTCGGCGGCGGCGTTCAGCTCGCGATGATGGTTCAGAAAGTTTTTGTAATTGTCAGGATAGGCGATGCGCTGGAGGTCGCTGCCGTAGATGGCTTCGGGCTCGTCGTGCTCAGCAACGGCGATGGCTGCGAAACCTTTCTTGCCGGTGGCGACATAAACG
Source organism: Acidobacteriota bacterium (assembly GCA_003225295.1). Lineage (GTDB taxonomy): Bacteria > Acidobacteriota > Terriglobia > Acidiferrales > UBA7541 > Acidiferrum. Next base: position 97,868 of record QHYZ01000055.1, read on the forward strand.
TAGCGTCCCATGAAGTTCATAAAGTTGGTGCCTTCGAGGAGAAGCTGGGCCATCCAGGCGTTGTTGTCGTTCTCCGCGGAAATGTGGCAATCGCTGCACTGTTTGGTTTCTTGGGCGCGCACCGTGTGGGGAACGAAGGTGGAGAAGGCCTGGCCGGAGAAGCCCGGGGCAGAAATGGTTTGCTGGGTGTAGTAGAGCCAATCGCGATTGGCGTTCTGCGAACTGACGAGCACGGCGCAAGAAGAGCGCGCGGGCGCAATGCGATGGCCGGTGACGGTGCCGTCGACGCCGAGCATGTAAATGTCGTCGCGAAGAACCTGGAAATTGTAGCTGGTGTAGTTCTTCGTGAGCAGACCTTCGTTGTGCAGCATGGGCTTGCGGGCGTTGGCGGTCATCTGCAGATGGCAGCCGAAACAGGTGGGTGTCCAGGAAGTGTGGCAGGCATAGCAGGTCATGCTGCTGTTGGCATGCGCGAGAGAAGCGTCGCCGCTCGGCAATTGCGAAGACACCACGCCATCCTTGTTCATGAGCTTTGCGCGAAGGGATTTCTCGCTGAAATGCACGTTGCCGGGGGTAATGGTGTCGATCGTTTGAACGATCTCCCACTCCTTGTTTTCTTCGGACATCGAGCGCTGAAATAATTTATCGCCGCGCCATTCGAAGCGGCGCAATCCCCACGGAGTCCTGAGAAGATCGAGATGACGGCCGCCTTCCGGCGCTGCCGGGCCTGAGGTGATCAACGCGGCTCTTTTTCGAATCGAGCCGTGACAATCGAGGCAGTCAATTTCGATCGCGGCGCGGGGTTCACCATAGATTTTTCCGTTGCCGTGATTGTCCTCTGCGAAGTGGCAATCGTTGCACTGCATTCCTTTTTCGAGGTGGATGTCGGCGAGGTGAACGGCTTTGCTGAAACGGTCAGGATCGTCGAAGGCGATTTGCTGGCCATCTTTGTCGAGCCAGTTCCCTTGGCGGTCGTGATGGAAGACCGCGCGAAAAACCCATCCGTGGCTATGAAAATCGGCGAACTGTGTGGTTTTCAGCTGCTTGTTAAATTCGGGGCTGCCAACTTTCTCTAAAAATTTCTCATCGCTCCAGAGGCCGCGCACGGCGGCGCCCTCCGGATTGCGTTCAAAAGATTGGTAGCGCTGCTCCTCGGTCGGATTGCGCTGCTCTTTCGGGTACATCTTGTCGCCGTCACTTTCGTTGTCCCACCAAGTCAGGCCGAAATAGGTGGTGACCATATTGGTGCCGGGATGGATGTGGCAGACCATGCACTGGCTCGAAGGGATGGAGCGTGTGAAAGCGTGTTTGACGGGATGACCGGACTCGTTTTTGGGAATGGTTGGATCGGAAGAAGCGCTGAAGCCAGAATGGCCGAATGGCGCGTATACGCCGGAGTGTGTCGGATCGCGGTCATTGGCGTAGATGAGATGACAGGCGCTACAGCCGCTGGCGCGATAGTCGCCGGGATGATCGTTGGTGCCCGGAAGCGACATGACCGGGTCGAGCAAGCGTGTTTTTTGGAGGCCGAGAAAAACCGGGTCGGTGCGCAGCCCGGTGCCCAAACCGCGGTCACTGAGCTTGTCGTCAGGCTTGCCAGGGTCTTCTTCACGATTGGGATTGCCGATCTCGGCTTTCTTTCGACCCCCGCGTTCGAACACACGAAGGACATTGCCGGGCTGGGACGTTTCCCAGCGGAAGAGAGGATCGAGTTCGGGTATCACGCCTTTGGTGCGGATTTCTTCGGGTGTGGGCCGGGGAAAGGTTTTGATCGATTGCGGTTTGCCGCCACGATCGTAGCGTTCACCGAAGCGCGTGTTTTTCACAGGATAGCTACCGTTGTTGTATAGCGCTGCGCCCCAGAGCATTCCGGCGTGGGTCATCATGCTGGTGGAGACGGCGCGGGTCTCGGCGGCGTGGCAGCCTGACCTACCGCAAGTCTCGGGCGCAACGCGAAGATCGCCGGGATTGACGAACTTGATGTATTCGGCGGATTCCGCAAGCCACTTGGCGTAGGCCCGCTCGGGAAGCGCGGAGCGATCCTGAAACGAAGGATCACGGGGCCGGACGTGGGCCTTTTCCTTGGCGGAATTGTATTCGGGAGAATTTCGTGCGGCGCCACCGACAGCTGAAATGGAAGCGTCGCCTCCATGGCAATCCGTGCAGCCGAGATGCACGGTCTTCGCGGAGTGCATGGTGGGTTCGTCCGTCGAGGTGTGGCAGGAGATGCAGCCGGAGGACTTGCGATCAGCATCTTCCGGCGAGGCAACCGCGGACAAAATTGAGCTGGCATGAAGAGCGGAGAAAAAAGATAACAGAGAGACGCACAGGGTTCGCAGAGGGGACGAAACGGAATGGCCTTGGCGGTTCATGCTCGGCGCATCTCAGAAAGTAAACTTCACGGAGCCGAAAAGCGAGAAGAGTATGCGGCTGGTGTAAATGTCTTGGAAACCCTGACCGGGTCGGAGGGCGGAAGCGCCGCCGGTGAGGACGATGTTTTCGGTGAGAGGCGGGCGGTATTCGACGCCGATGCCGAAGTCTTCGCCGATGGTGTGACGGATCGACGGTTGGAAAAGAAGGAATTCGAGCGACTCGGTGCGTTCGAAGCGGAGAAAATTGAAATTCGCGAAGCCCCTCAGCTTGGGTGTGATATCGAAGTCGGCGCCAGCGTTGGCTAGGAAGATTCCGGGGTTGACGAAATTGGCCTGACCTTCTTCCTTGCTTGCGCGGAGAGAAGGAATGAGGCTGCCCGGCGTGGTGAGAAGAAGGCCTGAGCCGAGGAGGCGAATGGCTTCGCGATTCCAGAAGCTAAAGAGGCCACCAGCGAACTTTGGCAGGTCCACGATGGAATCGAAGCCGCGAGCGCGGCTGTCGCGGGGATGGGCGTCCCCTGAAGCATAGAAAGTGGCTCCGATGGCTTGATAGCAGGCATGCGTGAGATTGAGGCGGCGGATGTGGCCGTTGCCGAGCCAGCCGAAATAACCGACGCGAATACCCTGGAGGATCGGGCCGGCGCCGGGGTTTTGGTTGATGACATTACCGATGGGCGCGGGGCGAACGAGAAAGCCGTTGTCGTCATAGTGGAGGCTGGGATCGTCTTTGTTCCAGGCGGCGACGAATTCCGCGGTGTAGCCGGGAAAAACGAAGTCCTGCAAGTACACGTTGCCGAGAAGGACCTGCTGGTGGCGCCGGTCGAAGGTGTTGAGTCCGCTGTTGGTATTTTTCTCGAGGAACTGAAAATAGGCGACGTTGTATTCCATGCGATCGCTGTGGAGGTTTCCGAAAATACGCAGGGCCGGTTCTTCGTCGACAAAGAGAAACCCACGGAAGTCGGCGTTGAATTGCTGGATGCCGGCGCGCGCAGAGACGAAGTCGTAGTTGGGACCGAGATCGTGGAGCTTCACTTCGGCGAAGGCTTCCTGGAGGGCGACATGATCGTCGAAGCGGTTGGAGCCGCTGCGGGGATCGGGGCTCACGAGACCGAGCTCGCGGACTTTCAAATTGTTGAGACTGAGCTCCGGAGTGATGCGAATGCGCCAGTCGATGGGCTTGAAGGCCGCGTCGCCGTGAAACAAATCAAAGGCCAAACGAAGCGCTTGATCGAAGAAGGCTTGTTCTCCTTTGCCAAAGAAACCAGAGCTGCCCGGGCGAGCGCTGCTGACGTTGCTGGGAGAGGGAACGCGGCGGCCATCGAAAAGGGATTCCGAAGAAGCGGCGATGTTCAGAAAAGTTTGCTGGCCGAGGCGCTTGGGCCAGATGGGCTGGTCGCCTTTCAATCGATTACGATTGAAGGGATCGTACCATCGGGGCTTGGTGTAGATGTACTCGCCTTTCTGCGAGTAGCGGCGGTAATCGGGCTGCTCAAGGCCCCAGCGGTTGGGCACGGTGTTGTAGACATCGGCCGCGGGAGGAAGGGTGTCTGCCGAAATCGTTTCGCTGTAGGCGGGATCGGCATCGAAGCGATGACGAAACTCGCGATAGGTTCCGAAGGGCGGTTGCACCTCGGCGGAAAGCGGAGGTCCGAGATCTGGGAGACGCGGGAGGCGAGAGCGCGCCTCCCTGGCTGCCACGGTGACCACAGTGATTTCAAGGCTCACGACTTCGTTTGGCTGTAAGACCAGCTCGGGAAGAAGGAGCGGAGCGTAATCGTTGGCTTCGACGCGGAGTTGGTAATGGCCCGGCGGCAGGGGAGAAACTCGGAAGACACCCTCTGCGGAAGTGGTGGCGCTGAAGACTTGGCCGGATGAGACGTTGCGCAGGGTGAGAACGGCCGCGGGAACCGGAAGCGGGATGTCGGATAAGCCGCCGCCACGGACGCGGCCATCGAGCGCAGCGGTCGTTTGCGCCTGCTGGCGGGGGATGCGCGCCGGCGGGCCGGATTCGCGAGACGGTATTGCGGCCTCTTGCCCAGCGGGAGGAGATTGGCGTGGCAGAGTTGCGGTGGCGGGCAGTCGAGAAACCAGGCAGGCCAACCAGCAAACCGCGCAGAACGCGCGTTGAACCTGCCGCGGAAAGAAAAAGATCATGCCTTCAGCCTGAACCCGTCGATAACAGGAATCGCGTACTAGATAACAATATCGACGAGCCGCGAGCAACACTTTTCCGGCAGGAGTGGAGTCATTCGATAACGCAACGAGGGACGCGAGACGTTCACCAGTTCGCGGCAGGCCACCGGCAAAGGCGTTGAGCGGCAGCAAACGAGTGTGATACGAACGCAAGTGCTCTGGTGATGGAAACAACTCTTACATTGTGGAAGCCGGTGGAATCGCGGCGAGCACAGCGACAAGGACAGAAAAGGTTGGTACTCGGCATAGTCTTGTCTCGGGGAGTCCGAGGAGCGCTGGCGCTCCTGCTGATGGGGTGCGGAGGCGGGAATAGCACACCGGTGACGCCGCCGATTCCGGCGGTCCAAGCTCTGCAGGTGGTCGACGTGCAGAACATCGTGCAGGCAGCGGTGAATTCCGGGAATGTCGATATGGCCGTGGCCGTGGTGGACCGCGCGGGATTTGTGCTGGGCGTGTTTCGAACGCAAAATGCGCCGGCGGCGGCGGTCGGAAATTTCGGGCAGGTGCAGGACGCCAACGATGTGGCTGTGGCGCTGGCGCGGACGGGCGCGTTCTTTAGTAACGATCAGGCGCCGCTCTCGTCGCGCACGGTGCGATTTATCAGCGGGATTCATTTTCCACCCGGTGTGATGAATCAGGCGCCGGCGGACTTGTACGGGATCGAGAACACCAACCGCGGTTGCACGCTGATCAACGACCCGACGTTTCAGAGCAAGATTCCTCCTGCTCTCGCGCTGGGCGGTGGATTCGGACTCGGGGTGCTCACCGGCAAGGCCGACGTGATGGATTCGAATGCGACGGTGGTGAATCCGGGCGGCGTGCCGATTTTCTACAAGAATGCCGTGCTTGGCGGAATTGGCGTGGTGACAACGTCGAGCAACCTGAATGTTGCGGAGTACGCGGCGTTTGCGGGATCGACGGCGGCACGCAGCGGGCCAGCGGACAGGTTTGGGCCAACGCCGGCGCTTCCGGGAGTGGTTTTTATCGGAGGCATTGCCCTGCCCTTTGTGAGTCAAACCGTGCGGCCGGCGGGTTTATCCGCAGGGCCCGTCGTGGGAACGGGGAGCTATGTGGTGGCGCCTACAAACAGCCCCGGGCAACCACCAGAGGGCGATTTGATCACACCTGGGGCGGGACCGATGGGTGGTTTGAGCGCGGCGGACGTGAAACAAATTTTGGATAACGCCGAAGCGACGGCGAACATGACGCGCGCGGCGATTCGATTGCCGCTGGGTTCGAAGGTGCGCATGGTGATTGCCGTGGCGGACCTAGATGGAACGATCATCGGCTTGCGTCGCATGCAGGATTCGACGGTGTTCAGCATTGACGTGGCGGCTACCAAAGCAAGGAACATGGTGTACTTCAATGGCACCATGCGAACGGCCGCGGATCTGAACGGCGTGCCGATGGGCACTGCGGTCACGAACCGGACGATCAGTTTTGGCGCGCAGCCGCTCTATCCGCCGGGAATTGACGGTTCGAATGCGGGGCCATTTTTCAACCTGTATACCATGGATTTGGCAAGTCCCTGCACGCAGGGATTTCAAAGTGGAGCGGCCAATTCGACGAAGAGCGGAATCGTATTCTTCCCCGGGAGCGCGGGTTTGTTTCGAAACGGAGCACTGGCCGGCGGATTGGGGGTGAGCGGCGACGGCGTGGATCAGGATGATTACGTAACCAACGGCGGCACCAAAGGATTCGAAGCGCCAACAAATGCCCGAGCGGATCAAATAATGGATCAGGGTGTGCGGCTGCCATATTTCAAATTTCCTAGAAATCCGACCAACTGAATCCTAAGAGTCATCGGCTCCGCGCGGATTTCTTGCCGCCGGCGATTTTTATGAGCGCGCGGGTATACGCTTCGATGGCTTCAGGAACAGCCTGGCTGTAAACAAACTGTCCCTCGCGGTGGCAGGCGATCAGTCCGGCTTCGCTGAGAATCTTCAGGTGATGCGAAACGGTCGCCGGGGTCACGCCGCGCATGGAGACGATCTCGCCACAGTTCATGTGTTTGGTTGCTGAAATGGCCTCGAAAATTCTGAGGCGTGTCTCGTCGGCAAGGGCTCTCGATATCTTTTCAACGTGAGGGCGATCCATGGTCTGCCCGGAGTGTAGCCGGCTTCCCTTCTCCCCGCCACCAGGATTCACTTTCAGAACATACCACCAAGAACGATGCAACCGAGTATTTCGATATTCATCTAACCATCGAAACGTTGAAAGCGCCGCGAGCGGCGGGGCGGGCTCGCCGCCGAGAGCGGCTTGCGGTCACATGCAGATAGAGGATGGAGATCAACATGAAGAGACTTGAAGGAAAAGTAGCGGTAGTAACCGGTGGAAACAGCGGCATTGGGCTGGCTTCGGCCAAGCGCTTGCAGGAGGAAGGAGCGCGCGTCGCCATCGCGGGCCGCAGCAAGAAAACACTGCAGGAGGCGGTGAATACGATCGGCAATGGCGTGCTGGCGGTGCAGGCGGATGTGGCCAAGCTTCGAGACGTCGACAAGCTGTATGCGGAGGTTTCAAAGAAACTGGGGAAAATCGACGTATTGTTTGTAAACGCAGGAGTCGCGAAGTTCGCGCCATTGGCAGAGACGTCCGAAAGCTTATACGACGAGCAATTTGACATCAACATAAAGGGAGCATACTTCACGATCCAGAAAGCGCTGCCGTTGTTGAATGACGGAGCGTCGATCATTTTGAATACCAGCGTGGCAGACAGAAAAGGCACGGCGGGGACCAGTGCCTATTCGGCAACGAAAGCAGCGCTACGCTCCCTAGCGAGAACAGCAGCAGCGGAACTGGTGGGTCGGGGGATTCGTGTGAACACGGTTGCGCCTGGGCCAATTGTCACGCCCATCTTTGGGAGAACCGGGCTTCCGAAAGAAGCCATCGATGAATTCGCAAAGGAAATCGTTGCCAAGGTGCCCATGAAGCGGCTTGGCCAGCCGGAGGAAGTGGCCGGCGCGGTGGCGTTCCTGGCTTCCGAAGACGCGTCGTACATCACCGGCGTGGAAATCAATGTGGACGGAGGAATGGGGCAGATCTGAACGCCAGTTCCTGGAAAGAGGCAGCGGCAGTTCTGCCTCTTTTTATTTTCCCGAAGCCTGTCATTTGGCACCCCCGGAGGGATCCGGTGACGTGGCCGTGTTCACGTCGAGGAACCACTTGTGCGTGGTGTCACGCGGTGCGTAGCAGGCCGTCGGGTGCGTAGTTTGCAGGGCAATGCGCGGTAAGTTCCTTCGGACGAGGGGATTGTGCGAACTGCCAGACCGCGGCGTAGCCGATACCGCTCGAAGAAGGCGGAGGCCGGTCTTGCGGAAAAGTGCAGCCTGGCGACGGAGGGCAGAAAACGTTGTAGGCCCAGATGGTGATGTCGCGTGATGCGGCCTGGTCGCGAATGTCGTCGGCTGTGGTGATAGTGACGTCTGGCCCTTCCTTGACGGGTATGCCTGAGCAATAAACACCCGGATGATAACCGGCGCGGGCGAGTTCTTCCGACCAAAGGCGAAGATACGTGTGATAGTTGGCGGGCAGACGGCCGCCTTCTTCGATATCGAGAAAGATGATGACGCCGGAAGCGAAGCCTTCCCTCTTCGCAGCGGCTGCAGCATTCCTCGCGTCTTGGATTCCGTTTCTTCTTGCCGCGACTTCATTCTTGAGTTCGCCGCTCTCGCGGCCGCGGTACAAAACCAGGAAGCCGAAACCTTGGGAGCGGAGAAATTCTCGTTTGCCGAGCCACGTATTTGTTTTCTCTCCGAGCGGAGAGCTGAGCCAGTAGCTGGTAAACACAAACGTCTTCTGGAGAATCGGCAGTGCTAGGTCACCGGGATAAATGTTGCGGTCGAAGCCCAGGTAAGAATGCGATTGGTCTGGCACCGACGGAGTGCTTGGTGGTCGGATGGAGTGCGGCTGGAGGGCATGGAGGGAGCGCCAAGAGGAATTCGCGCCGCGCGTCGAAGACCTCTGCGGTGCGCCCGCCTGCAAGAGAAGATTCGCGCTGCCGAGCAGCGCGAGGCAAGCGAGAACGGATGGAAAGGGCTTGGAGACAGATTCCATATTACCCTTCGCGGAGCTTGTGCCCGGCGAGGTTGCCCAGGCCGTCGTAGGCGGCGTATTTGTAGGTTTCGCTGAGCGTGGGGTAATTGAAAACTTGCTCGATGAATTCGTCGATGGTGAGGCCGTTGTCGAGGACCATCATGCCGATGTGAATGAGTTCGGTGGCGTTTTCGCCGATGATACTGGCGCCCAGGAGTTTTTTATCGGCTCGGGCGAAGATGAGCTTGAGCATGCCCGCGGTATCTCCGGTGATGTGACCTCGGGCGTTGTTTGCGTAAAGCGCGCGGCCCACGACGTAGTCGATTTTCTTTTCCTTGCAGGATTCTTCGGTCTCACCGGCAGCGGATATTTCCGGAATCGTGTAAATACCCATGGGGAGCAGAGAGGCAACACGCTCCTTGTACTTCAAACCAAAAGCGTGGCAGACGGCAACGCGGCCTTGCTCCATGGAAGTAGAGGCCAGCGCGGGGAAACCGATGACGTCGCCGGCGGCGTAGATATGCCGAACAGACGTGCGGTAGTGTTGGTCGACAGGGATATAGCCGCGATCATCGATGGCCAGGCCGGATTTCTCGAGAGCAAGACCATCGACGGCGGCGCGGCGGCCGGCGGCGAACAGGGCGGCTTCGGTCTCGAGCGTTTTGCCGCTGTTCATGGTCAGACGCACGCCGCTGGCCGAGTTTTCGGTTCTGACCGGGCGTTCGTTAAACAAGAAATGCATACCAAGGGCGGTGAGCCGGTCGCGAAGACGATCGGAAATCTCATTGTCGAGAAATGGGAGAAGACGGTCGCGCCCATCCACGAGAGTGACATCAATACCGAGGGCTTTGAAGATAGAGGCGTATTCGCAGCCGATGACGCCGCCGCCGATGACAGCCAAGCTTTTAGGAATGCGGTCCATCTGAAGAAAAGTGTCGGAGTCAAAAGTGTGAATGTCGTCGAAGGCGATTTCCGGAGGACGATGGGGCTTGGAGCCGGTGGAAATGAGGATGACTTCTCCCCTTAACTGACGCGTGCCCTGGGCGGTGGAGAGGACCAGGGTATGGGGGTCTAGAAAGGCGGCCTGGCCGCGGAGGAGTTCGATGTGGTGGAGTGCGAGGTTTCTCAGAATGCGCTGCCGCTCCATGTCTACAACTTCACGCTCGTGATGCATGAAATCGTGGACGGTGAGATTTTCCTTGAGCGAGTAGTCGATTCCGTAGAGACCCCGCTGCTTGAGCCCGGAAAAGTAGAGCGCGGATTCGCGAAGAGTCTTGCTGGGAACAGTGCCGGTGTTGATCGAACTGCCGCCCATATGCTCGGCGCGCTCGATGACGGCAACGCGTTTGCCGAAATAGGCGGCCTGGGCGCCGCCCTTTTCACCAGCAGGGCCGCAGCCGATCACGATGAGATCGAATCGATCATTCGAAGTCAAGAATTCCTCCGCTTCATCCCCAGGGGTCTCAAAGCAAGACCTGCCAAATCGCAGATGCTTAGATGCGAGACGATTCTAGAACAGGATGGACTGATGGTGACATGCTTAGCTGCACCCCACCTCTCCTGCGATTTGCGTAGCGCATCCAATCGATCCTCCGGCAGTTTGATCCGCCCGTTACCGAAGCCTTGCGGGACCCGGAAACTTTCACGCTGACCTGGCTTCTTGAACTCCGCAAGCCCCGGGCTTCGAGTCCGGGGCTTCACGGCCCCCCGGGGGTGAATGGAAGTCATCCGGCGGAGGCTCCTCCCGAAGCACTCAAGAACGTCGGTTTCAAGACGATCGTGTTGGACCAGGGCCCAGCGAGCCAGTTACCTCTTTCGGCCATTCACGGCACAAACGTCTGGATGCACCGCGCTGCGGTTCTATACAATGGATCAGGACGGATTGCGACCTTCACGGACTGGAGAGACACCCATGGTTCAAGCCCCCTATGCAGTAAAGCGCGCCAATCCTCGCTTCTCGTTTTTCGCAGATGCCGAAGTGACCCTTCGCGACGGAACTCGGGCTGTCGCACAGCTTGCCGAATTGAGCTCGCGTGGTTGCTATATCGATACGCTCGAACCCATTCCCGTTCATACAAAATTACGTCTCAAAATCTGCGATGGCACGAACTCATGCGAACTGCCTGGCAAGGTGATCTACATGCATTCTGGCGGCGGTTTGGGAATTTTCGGCATGGGCGTGCTGTTTGGAGACTTGGGTGCCGAGCAGCACTCCGCAATCGACGCGTGGCTGCACAGACTCGCCGGGCAGACCGGGAAGAATTCGGGAAAGCACTCCTTCACTCAAATCAGAGGCTAAATCACACCGCGTCAACGGGCCGTGTGGTTATCAGAAGTGATCATAAAACGAACGTCGATTCGCAGCGTCCGGTAATCCGGGCTTATCAGAGTTGTGCACGGCCCACGGAGGCGGTCATGTTTTTGCTGCTTTTCTTCTCGCTAGCGCTTGGTTATCCCGCGCCGGCTGCTGGCAAGATGGCTTGGCAGGCTGCAGCGCTGGGAGCGCCGCGCTACGTTCCGGTGACTCGCTACGATCCCAAGCGTGATCCTCAGGCGGATCTGGTCAAGGCTCTCGCCGAAGCCAAGCGCACGGGGCGCCGCGTCCTTCTGGAAGTCGGCGGCGATTGGTGCAGCTGGTGCCACGTCATGGACAAGCTTTTCGCCGACCACGCTGACGTTCGGGCACTGCGCGAGAGAAACTTCGTGACCCTGAAAATCAACATGAGTCCCGCGAATGAGAACCGGGCATTTCTTTCCCTTTACCACAGGATACCGGGTTATCCGTTCCTGTTCGTGCTCGACGCGGATGGCAAACTCGTGCACCCGCAGCGCGCCAACGTATTTGAGGACGGCGACATCTACAACGTCCCGAGCTTTGCGCATTTCCTGACGGTCTACGGCCCCTCACCGGTCCCGGTAAACGCCCGCGCTCTAGCGGAGGCGTGTCTTGACGAATGACTGAGTGGGGCAAGGTGCTCTGCGCGCGTTCAAACGCGCAATCGTCCAGGGGCACACGCTCTATCCTCTTTGCTTCAGGCCTGCATAAAGTTCTATGCTTCTCCATCGCTGTGGTTCAGTCGCCATTCGCCACACTCCCCAGTTTTAGGCTGGTTTTCCCTCCGTCGCCGCCCACCCACGTCATTCCCTGAGTTGGTCGGCGCCCGCCACTCCAGACTCTGCTTGCTGAGGTATGATCGTCGAAGCCATCCGACTCCATCACGCAGCAAGGAGGGTTCGCCATGTCTGCTCAAAACAAGTGCTCTCGAATCGACCAGTGGATTCTCGAAAAGATCTATCGAGCAGCGGGTCAGCCCTCGGTCCGGCTCGAGCTCCGCAACAGCGCCGAAGTCTCGCCAAGGGGCGCGCTGCCTGTGGCCAACATCGTCATAGAGGACCGCAAGACTCTCTTGCGTCTGCTAATCGATCTGGAAGCTGAATTTGGTGATGCCTACAGCGAGGGGCGAATCACTCTGGAGGGAGATCTCGTATCCGCCCTCGAAATCCTTTATGGTTCGATATCGCAAGGCGAACATCACGGATGGTACGTCAAACTCGTCTCGAAGTGCATGGAATATGCTCAGCGAAACTCCTTGCGCGGCTCGCGTCGTAATATCCAGCGCCACTACGATCTTAATACCGCTTTTTACCAGCTCTGGCTCGACCCGCAACTCATCTATACCTGCGCTTATTATCCGTCTTCCGCAACGACGCTGGAGCAGGCGCAAGTAGCGAAATTGGACTACGTATGCCGCAAGCTGCGACTGCAGCCGGGGGAGCAAGTCGTGGACGCTGGCTGCGGCTGGGGCGCATTGGCCCTGCACATGGCGCAAAACTATGGAGTGATCGTCCGGGCCTTCAATATTTCGCGCGAGCAAATCTTGTTCGCCCGCCGGCGAGCAAAAGAACTGGGACTGAGCCACCGAGTGGCATTCATCGAAGACGATTACCGGAACATCTCCGGCGAGTGCGATGCGTTTGTCTCTGTAGGAATGTTGGAACACGTTGGACGGGAACACTACCGAGATCTGGGGAGTATCATCCACCGCTCGCTCTCCAAAACCGGGCGCGGACTCCTCCACTTTGTCGGGCGCAATCATCCGCTTCCCTTCAGCACGTGGACCAGAAAACGCATTTTTCATGGTGCCTACGCGCCGGCCCTGGGTGAGGCCATGCAAGTCTTTGAACCTTGGGATTTGTCCGTCCTGGATGTCGAGAACTTGCGGCCTCACTATGCAAAAACATTGGAGCAATGGTTGGCGCGATTCGAAAAGTCCCAACAAGAGATATCCGAAATGTTCACCCCGGAATTCACCAGAGCCTGGCGGCTCTATCTCGCCGGAGCTGTCGCTGGATTTCGGGTTGGCACGCTCCAACTGTTTCAAATCGTTTTCGCGCGAACTGCCTGCCAGCAAATTCCATGGACCCGCGCGCACCTGTATACAAAAGAACAGCACGGAGAACGGGAGACCACATGGATGCATGCGACGTCCTGATCGTTGGAGCCGGTCCCGCCGGAAGTTCCTGCGCCTGGAAACTGCGCGATTCGGGCTTGAGTGTCGTGATCCTGGACCGCCAGACCTTTCCCCGGGACAAGGTGTGCGGAGGATGGATCACGCCGCCCGTCGTCGCGGAGCTCGAAATCGATTTGGAGGAATATTCACGCGGCCATGTTTTGCAGAACTTCCAGGGTTTCCGCACCAGCCGAATGGGTAGCCGCGAAGTAGAAACTGATTATGGCCGACCAATCAGCTACGGAATTCGCCGCTGCGAGTTCGATGATTTTCTATTAAAGCGCTGCCGTGCGCGCATTCACCAAGGTGTTCCTCTTGCCCGGCTGGAACAATCGGGCGATCGCTGGATTGTCAACGGCCAGTACAAGGCCCGGCTCGTGATTGGCGCCGGTGGTCATTTTTGTCCTGTTGCCCGATTGCGCGGGGCCAACGCTCGTCATGAAGTTAGCGTTGCTGCGCAAGAAATTGAATTCGAGATGTCAGAAACCCAGCGCAATCAATGTTCGATTCGGCCTGAGATTCCAGAGCTTTATTTTTGTCCGGACATGAAGGGTTATGGTTGGTGCGTCCGTAAGAAGAACTTTCTCAATATCGGCTTAGGGAGACTCGATCCCCATGTCCTGCCCCATCATCTTGCCGCCCTCGGCAGCTTTCTGAAAAAAACGAGGAAGATTGCTTTTGATCTGCCTCGGAAGATGGTGGGTCATTCGTATCTTCTTTACGGATATGCCAAACGAAACGTGGCCGGAGACGGAGTGCTGCTGATCGGCGATGCCGCCGGCTTGGCGTATTCTCAGAGTGGCGAAGGTATACGGCCAGCGATCGAGTCGGGACTCCTGGCATCGAAAGCCATCCTAGCCGCCGGCGGAGCCAATAGTCCGACACTTTCAGAAACATATCGCGGCCTGCTCGGACAGCGATTCGGAAAAGTGCAGGAAGAATGGGCTTTCAACATTGGCTGTCATCTTCCAACGCGACTGGTGAGTTCCCTGGCTCGAATTCTCCTGGCAAACCAGTGGTTTTCTCGGCGCGTCATCCTCGATCGGTGGTTTCTCCATTGTGACGAACCCGCTCTGGTTTGCTGAACCCATAAATTCGTCTTGCGGAATTGGCCTCGGGTGGGCGAAGCGTTTAATGGCAATCCAGGCCGCGGTAAGGGAACAACGCGCTGCCAAGTTCCTCTTGATGGACAACCAAGCAATGAACTCCCAGAAACAATTCCACTTACTCTAGTCCGTAGACTACCAGTATCAAAACGGCCAACGGTTCTTTGATTCTGCCGCCAACTGCTGAAGCCCGGCGGGTCCTACGCGATCGAGGTTGAAAGTCTTCTCCGAAGCGCTGGATCGCCGCATGACGTGCGTTTCACTGTTGTGCGCCACCCCTGACAACCCCGTTGCCGGCTATTCCCGCAAACCACGTCAAAGCCTATGGGGGGCATGGTGGCGCGCCCGCCGGCGAGCACTAAACTGGTGCCCGAACCCATAGCTGGTCGATCCGATGGGATGGTATTTCCTGAGACCAAGGGGCAAGACTCGCGCTAGACCCTGGTGCTTTTCTTCAGCGCCAATCGCAGATCCAGATTGCGGATCAGCCGATGCAGGTAGTTGGGGTGGACTCCCAGAAGCTTTGCCGTTTCGGTGAAGCTACCGCCGGATTGTTCGAAGGCGCCCAAGATCAGCTGTTTTTTCAAACTGCGAATGGCATCGTGATATTTCGCTGGAGCAGTAGCCGCGGAAGAGGCGGTTTCCATCAAAGTTTCCGGAAGGTCCTCGGGGAGAATAAAATCGGAGGAGCCGATGACGATGGCACGCTCCATGGCATTTTCCAATTCGCGGATGTTGCCGGGCCAGTCGTATTGCATCAAGCAAGCGCGCGCTCCCGGAGAGATTCCCTTGACGCTGCGATTGCACTTCTGAGAATAGCGAGAAAGGAAATACTCGGCGAGGGGCTGGATGTCTTCAGCGTGCTCGCGGAGAGGTGGCATGGTGACGGAGATGACATTCAGACGGTGGAAGAGGTCCGCTCGGAACTTCTCCTCGCGCACCGCCTTCTGCAAGTCTTTGTTGCTGGCCGCCAGGAAGCGGACGTTCAGCTTGATGGATCGCGTTCCACCGACGCGGACAAGTTCGCGTTCCTGAAGTACGCGCAGCAGCTTGGCTTGGAGCGTAAGAGAGAGTTCTCCCACTTCATCGAGGAAGACACTGCCGCCCTCGGCGACCTCCAGGAGGCCCTTTTTCTGGCAAATGGCGCTGGTGAAGGCACCCTTTTCGTGGCCGAAGAGCTCGCTTTCAAGGAGTGTCTCCGTAAGCGCGGCGCAGTTCAGCGCGACGAAAGGCTGTTCTTTGCGCGTACTATTCTTGTGGATGGCGCGTGCGGCGAGTTCTTTGCCGGTACCACTCTCGCCGTGGATCAGGACGGTCGAGTCGCTGGGGGCCACGCGCTCGATGAACTGGTAGACGTCGCGCATGCGCGGGCTTTGGCCGACCATATCATGTTGCAAGCTGACCTCGGCGCGGAGTTGCCGATTCTCGATGCCCAGATGTTCGAATTGTCGGGCGTTTTCGATGGCGATTGCGGCCAAGCCGGCGATCGCGGCGAGCAGTTGGAGGTCGTCGCTCGTGAAAGTGGTGGCGTGATTTTCGGAGTGGAGATATATGACGCCGAGCGTCTGGCTGGAGGCCATCAGTGGCACGCAAAGAATCGAGTGTGCGGGCTTGCTTTCTTCGGCATGAGAAGGAACACAAGAACTAAGTGCGGGACTTTCATTTTCGACCACGGAAACGCCTTCCTCGATCACGCGACGAGTGAGTGAGCGGCTTACGTGGACAGGCCGATCGGGGCCACCGACGCGATCCCATGCGACGGGAGAAGAAATCTCCCCGCCGTGGCTGTCGAGGAGAAGAATCGCGCCGCGTTCTGCCGGAATAACGTCGAAAATCATCCCCAGCAATTGCCACTGGAGTGATTCCACATCACGAACGGAACCGATCGCTGTGCTGATCTTCAGGAGCGTACTGAGGGCACGGGCAAGCCGCTCAGACTGAGGTAAGACCGCCAGCGATTCGGGATTCAGATAAAGGAGCTCATCGGGGCGGAGCTGCTGCCTTTGTCCGCCAGCGAGAGGATCTTCAACTAGTTCGACGGGACTGCTCGCGGAAACGGGCGAGTTCTCCAACTGGAAGAGGAATAAAGAATTCCCCACGGCGATTTGATCACCGGGTGCGAGCACGCGCTGCTTTACGGGGATGCCGTTGACGAAAGTGCCGGAGTCGCTTTCCAGGTCGGTTAAGAGAAATCGTTCGCTATCCAAGCTGATGCGGCAATGGTTCGGAGAGACGGCGCGGTCATCGAGACGGATGGAGTTGGAAGAATCTCGGCCGATGGACACAAATTGGGCGAAGTGGAAGTCCGACTTCCGGAAGGGTCCGCTAATGGCTGCAAGCTTGGGCTGCACGTTTAGGGCTCTGATCGCTGATCTCGGCTAGCAACAAACCCCTGGACAGGGGGCATTCTAACGCCAAAGTGTCGCCATCCAGAGTGCTATCCGAAAGGATAGTGCGACTATCCGGCTGGTTCGTATCCGTTCTGACGGTACTGTTCGTCCAACCAGTTTGGGATAGCCATCGCTAGGTGTCTTCTTTTCTGGTGATTGCAGGAACGCGAGGCCCAGAAGAATCGCCCCACTTTGAAGCTCGCGAGGAGGGCTTCGCCGAAGCCGGAGGCCGTCTCTCGGAGCCAACCGGATAGTCGTAGCTGCATGTTGCTTCCAGGGCACGTCCTAGTTTTCCGCACCCCACGGTTTGCTATCGCTTTTGAATTCAGCGGGTTCAACCTTGGAGGAAGGAAAAAAAATTGCACCTATAAGTTTGGCGCCGGAGTTGCACTCGGTCCAGCATCGCAGCAAATTGCGAATCTAGGACCGGAGGTGGCTCGTGAAATTCCAGAAAATGATTAGGATTCAGATGATGCTGGTGGGAATGGGCGCAGGATTGTTGCTGGCAAGACCTGCTTGCGCACAGCAAGAGATGGACCCTGAGCTTTTTGATGTTTACGCGAATACGACGGTGACGGATCAAGCGTCGCACGCAACGCCGGGCGCCGAAGCGGTAAAGGTAGCAGCACCGGCCCCCTTGGCGGCGGAGGGAGTGGACGCGGAGGGACTGACGGCGGTGGATACGTCGGCGATGGTGATATTGATGATCGGCATTGGGTCGATTGTGCTGTTCGGAATAGCGGAAGCAGTTCGGGGACCCCGGCGGCTGACCTGGAGAGAAAGTGCCCCGGGCAGGCTGCCCGCCAATTGAAAAAGTCCAGCCCTACGTGACATAAAGCTCCGGGAATCGCGCCACCCAGATTCCCGGAGCTTTTGCTTTTTGTGGTCCGGAGGCGCCGAAAGCAACGCAAATTTAGCCGTCAGGAATCATGCCGGGCCAGCCGCTGATGGTGCTGACCGGGCAGAAGAAACCTTGGAGCGCTTGGCATTCAAAGTCCGTTCGCCAGGTGGTAGTAGACATCGTTCCAACGCAGTTCTTTCACGAAGTCCGCGACATTCGTCTTGTGGTCGATCAGCAAACATTCCATGCCGGCCAACTCCGCAAAATCTTGTAAGTATTCACAAGTCAAGGCGCGACTCAGGGCGGTGTGATGTGACCCACCTGCCATGATCCAGGATGTTGCTGCGATTTTAAGGTTAGGCTCGGGTATCCAGATGGCCCTTGCGACTGGCAGCTTGGGCAAAGGCTGCTCGGGCCGCACGAGGTTCACCTGATTGACGATTAGACGAAAACGGCTCCCGAGGTCGACGATGGAAGTATTCACGGCGCTCCCGCAAGACGCGGTAAACACCAACCTGACCGGATCGTCTTTACCACCGATCGAAAGCGGATGGATTTCAGCCGACGGCTTGCCCTCGGCGATCGATGGACAAACTTCCAGCATGTGAGCGCCGAGGACCCGGCCGCCATCTCTCAGATCGTAGGTGTAGTCCTCCATGAACGACGTTCCGCCCTGGAGACCGTGACCCATGATCTTCATGGCCCGCACCAGCGCCGCCGTTTTCCAGTCGCCTTCCGCGCCGAATCCATATCCATCGGCCATCAAACGTTGCACGGCGATTCCTGGAAGCTGCGCCAGGCCGTGCAAGTCCTCAAACGTGTCAGTGAATGCCTGGGAGCCGGTGTCCTCAAGAAAATACCGCAGCCCCAGCTCAATTCTTGCGGCCTCAAACAAGGCGGGCCGCCGGCTTCCGCCGGCCCGCAGCGGCTCGGCGACCGCATAGGCTTCATCGTATTCAGCGGCGAGCCGCTGGACTTGGGCGTCAGTCACCTGTTGAACACGCTGTTTCAGATCTCCGACACCGAACCCATTCACCGAATAGCAAAGCCTGATCTGTGCATCGAGCTTGTCTCCTTCGGTCACCGCGACATTGCGCATGTTGTCGCCGAAGCGTGCGACTTTCAACACCTGAGCATCGTGCCGGGCGCAGGCAGCACGCATCCAAACGCCAATCTCGCCTTGCACTCGATCGTCCTGCCAGGACCCAACGATGATCTTGCGCTTGAGTCGCAAGCGGGCTCCGATGAATCCGAATTCCCGGTCGCCATGAGCCGACTGGTGGAGATTCATGAAATCCATGTCGATCGTTGACCACGGCAGTTCTTCGCTGAATTGAGTGTGCAAGTGCAGAAATGGTTTGTTGAGCAATCTGAGACCGGCGATCCACATTCGTGCTGGAGAGAAGGTGTGCATCCAGGTGATCAGCCCGATACAATTCTTCGAGCTGTTGGCGTCCAGACACAACTGGAGAATGGACTCGTCACTGGTCATCACATGTTTGGCTACAACCTTTACGGGGACCACGGAGGACGCCGAAAGCGCCCGGGCAATAGTAGTGGAATGCTCCTCGACTTTTTTCAGGGTTTCTGGCCCATAGAGATGCTGACTGCCGGTGACAAACCAAGCTTCTAGATTGGCAAAATCAATCATCGAATCCCCTCGGACATGTTGGCACTCAATAGGAGCAACTTACACCCAGATACGTTCGACGAAACCCACAGGTTGCCGGCAAGGGAGTCTTGCGCCAAAGAGCGTGCCATCACGGCAACTCTCCGCCAGTACCTCCGATTGATCTTCGGCGCTCCTCCATCGAGCCTCAGATTTACACGACCACTTCAAGCGTTCTTTCGATTCACCTTCCAATAGACGGTGTAGCGCTCATCGAACAATTGGTAGAAAGGCTCCAGTTCGAGTCCACTTCTCTGACCGATCGTTTGGAACACCAGGGGCTGCCCCTTGACTGGCTCCAACCAGTCCGGCGAATCCCCAGAAGCCACAATCGCCGGGACGGGCAGGGGTCTCGATTCATCTGGGCCGAGGGGTCCGTAAGTGAGCTCGTGGGTAAGGCCTTTGGCCCCCAACCGCCCGGCGAGGACCAGCGGTCCGTACATCGCGGCCTGCAGGGTTCGATCGTCTGGGATCGGGGCGAGATGCAAACTCATAGGCATGGCAATCTGGATCTGGTCGCCATCGTTCCAAGTGCGCTCCAAAGCAAGGTAAGAACTCGGCGTACTCGCCGCATCCTGTTTTTTTCCATTGATCGAAACCGTCACGCCCTGCGTAGCCCAGTACGGCACGCGAATGTGGACCCGCATCTTCATCGGTGCAGCGGATCTCACTGTTAAAGTCGTTCCCTCTTCTTCCGGGAAACGCGTCTCCTGAACCACCGTGACCTTCTTCTCCGGCCAATTCAGCTCCGATGCAATAAACAGGTTCACGTAAAGGCCCTGCGCATCATGGAAATAGATGCTGTCACCGAGCTTCGCAAATTCCTCTGAACCCGTGCCCGTACAGCACCAGAACGCATCGAAGTGCCTGCCGAACGTTTTCCAGAGTCCGGGCATGAGCGAAAGGTAGTACATCTTCATGCCGTCGGTGTCCTGAGTGCCGATCCGGCTGTTAAAAAGCGTGCGCTCGTAGTAGTCCATCGCTCCCGGCTCGCCGCTCCAACTGAAGATGTGCCGTGTGAGCTTCATCATATTGTAGCCACAGCAGCATTCTTCCGCCGCCTCGCCGAGTTGATCCGCAAGCTTGCCCGGATCGCCCTGCCAGCTCTCGCCGTTGCTCGTGCCTCCGGTGCAATAGGTGCGTTGTGCAACGACCTGGTGCCAGAAATAATCCGCGATGTCATGGTAGCGCTGGTCGCCGGTCAGTTCGTAACCGCGAGCCGCACCGATTACTTTGGGAATATTCGTGTTGGGATGCAGTCCCTTGAGCTCATCTTTGCGTTCGGCGAGGGGGTCGAAGAACTTCTTATGTTCAAAGCGTCTAGCCAGAGCGAGGTACTGCTCCTTTCCGGTGAGCGCGTACAAGTTGAAAAGGGATTCGTTCATGCCCCCGTGCTCGACCATCTGCATCTTGGCCCACTGTTCATCACTAATCGGATTTAGGTATTTGCCGGTCCATGCGGCCATTTTCTCCGCGGTGGCCAGCGCCTGCTCGTTGCCGCATAGCGTGTACATGTCGAGGTGCCCGGCGAGAATCTTGTGATAGGTGTAAAAGGGCGCCCAGACTCGCTCCCCATCGCGCAGGCGATCATAGAAGCTCGCCGGATAGGCGCTGAGGTAACCATCCGCATTAATCGATTGCTGGCATTTCGCCAGCTCCGCCACTAGTGCGTTTCCCTTTTGTTTGATGGCATCGTCGCCCGTAGCAGCATGCAGCAGCGCGCACGCCGAAAGCACATGGCCGCCCGCAAAATGTCCACGCAATTCGCCTCTGGGGTGCTCCCAACCTCCGAGCGGATCCGCAGACGTGGGGATTCCCGCGGTCAATCGAAAGGTGTGAAGCAGGCGATCGTTCGGCAGCGAATCCAGAAATCCTTGATTGCTCTCCAAATAGTCGAGGAAGATTCCGGGGCGCAGCCGCACCCCGGACAACGGGAATGGCTTGAGTTTGGCGTCAACAGCCTCACGCGCCCCTGCTACCGCACGGCCCGCGGCAGATCCCATGCCCGCAAGTGCGCGGCCTGGAAGCACTGCCGCGGCTCCCGTGGCTGCAGCAGCTGCCGAAAGCCATTGCCGGCGACTCCAACGATGCGCTGAGTTCATAGATGTCTCGCCCCCATAGATCATTCGTGCACGAAGCTTGTGGAAGCTGCACACTCAGCAGTGGGCGCTGAGATTCTGCAGCAGGAGTTCTCTCGCGAGTCTCTGAAAAAAACGCGTTTCGTCCCAGGACACCACAATCCCAGTTGGCGACGCCAGCTGCAAGCGCTTGCAGTGAGAACTTACTGCTCATCTCGTGTCTCTGTCAAGGAGACTGGCTTTCTGACCGATCGCCAATATAAGGGTATCATCTCCGGAGCATCGACTCCTGCAAGCGGTTGCAGAGTCCCCATGTGCGCTGCCATAGCGATGGACCCCTCTCGGCGGGCCAGATAGCCCTTTGTGCGCGGTGTGGACGGACGGCAGTCCTGTTGTTTTCGCCACTCGTCATGATGGTGGTGGGACCCTTTGCCGTGCGCGAAAGATCATTGACACGGCTCCCACCATGTTTTCATTGCCGACCGTGTCATGGGCCAATGGATGTGCACAAATTGCCATCGACCCGCGACATGGCACGAAGAGCGCACGACTGGTACGTGACCTTATGCGATACATCGGCGCAAACATTGTGCTTGTGGAGAACGCGCTGATAATATTCGGCAGTTGAGACGAGGCTCCGGTTTGAATTCGAAACTTCAGAGGGAATGGCAGAATTATCTTTCTCGCAGGCGGTTCCTCGGCATGGTGGGGCGAGCGACAGCATACAGCTTGATGCCGAGGGCCGTCTCGAGTTTCCTACAAGCTGCGCCACCTTCAGGATCCAAACCCTTGCCTGACTTTGGGGAGATTCCTCCTTCCGCGAGCGGCATCACCTGGGTGCATACCGCGGGGCTGTCGTTCTCCAAGTACTTGCCGGAAACGGCCGGCGCGGGTTGTGCCTTCCTCGACTACGACAACGACGGCTGGATGGATATCTACCTAGTGAACAGCGGCAAGTGTGACTTTTATACGCCGCCGCAGCGGCTGCGAAACGCCTTGTACCACAACAACCGAGATGGGACGTTTACCGATGTCACTGAAAAAGCCGGTGTGACGGGAAACGCGTACGGAATGGGCGTGGCCGTGGGTGACTACGACAACGACGGGTTCCCCGATATCTACGTGACTCAGTATGCGCAGGGCATCCTCTACCACAATAATGGAGATGGCACGTTTACGGACGTGACTGCTCAAGCCGGGGTGTGTACGCCCGGTTGGAGCACCAGTGCGGTCTGGTTTGACTACGACAACGATGGGCGACTGGATTTGTTTGTCCTCCAGTTTGCACAGCTCGACAAGACCATCTGGTGCGGGAACAAGCTATCCGGCGAGAGGTGGTATTGCCACCCAAGCTTTTACAAGCCCATGCCTTGTTGGCTCTTTCACAATAACGGTGACGGGACTTTCACCGACGTCAGCAAAGCGTCCGGTATCGATCGATCGCTGGCGAAGGGATGGGGAGTGGTCGCCGCGGACATCAACAATGACGGGTGGATGGACCTCTTCGTCGGCAACGATACGGTTCCCAATTTTCTGTTCGTCAATCGAGGGAATGGCCGGTTCGATGAAATCGGAGCACTTTCTGGCGTCGGCTACAATCCCCTCGGTCGCGCACGCTCTGGGATGGGGGTGGATGCCTGCGATTACGATCAGGACGGATGGATGGACCTGTTCGTTGCGAATATTGACCACGAGAGGTTCTCGCTCTATCACAACGACCGGGATGAAACCTTCACGGATGTCGCACCGGCTTTTGGAATTGCCTCTGGGACGTTATTGTTGAGTGGTATGGGCCAGAAATTCTTCGACTACGACAATGACGGGAACTCCGACCTGCTTCTTTGCAACGGCCACCCCGAACTGAACGTCGACAAGATGGTTCCCGGCGTGACCTATGCTGAGCCCATGATGCTGTACCGTAACACGGGCCGAGGGTTTGAAGATGTGAGCAAGCAGAGCGGGCCCGTCTTCTCGAAACGGATTGCCGGCCGGGGTCTGGCTGTCGGCGACTTCGACAACGACGGATCGGTGGATGCGCTGGTCTCGGTGAGCAATGACGCTCCCATCTTGTTGCGGAATAACCGAGGGTCGCAGAACCACTGGCTGGGGATTCACCTGGTCGGGAGAAAATGCAACCGCGATGCTGTGGGCGCCAAAATGACGTATCGCGCCGGCGACCTTGAGCGCCATCAATTCAAGGTTGGTGGCGGCAGCTATCTCTCCTACCACGACCCACGGATTGTGCTAGGACTCGGGCCTCGAACCAAGATTGATTGGCTCGAAGTGAAATGGCCGCAGCCCAGCGGCAGTTCAGAACGGTTGAAGAATCTGCCCATCGACCGGTACATCAAGATTGTTGAAGGTGAAGGGCAGTGGAAGTAGGCGCAAGGAAGTAAGCAGTTCGCGCACAGAAGTGAGTCGCTTAACCAGCAGTGACGAGATTCAATTGTCCGCTAGGTCCGTCAGCCTTTAGTGCGGCTGTGGCGCGCCCTGGGTGGATGCCGAACCCAGTTTCAACTTTTCCTCGGCTTCGAGCTGGAGAGTCCTCTGTCTCTCTGCTTCCTGCTGGTTTCCAATCCGTGAGTAGGCGATAGCAAGTTGATAGTATCCTGCGGGGTCCGCAGGGGTTAGCCGGACATATTTCTTGAGAGCATCGATCGCCTCCGTAAACCTGCCCACCGCGTTGAGCGCCACCCCGAGCCCAAGGTAGGGCTGCGCCAGACTCACGTCGAGTTCCGTGGCCCGGGAAAAATGTGGGATGGCCTCATCACTCTTCATCGCCCTCCAGGCAAGGTCTCCAAGCATGTACTCTGCTGCGGGTGAAGTTGGATTGACTTGCAGCTCGGCCTCGAATTCTCTCCTGGCTTCCTCGCTAGCCGTCGGGATCTTGGCAAGAATGATTTGACCGAGTTGGTAATGAACGCCAGGTTGTTTTGGGTACTGCTCCAGAATCCTGCGGTATTTCGCTGTGGCGCTTTCGAAATCTCCACGCGCCTGATAGGCCTCGGCCATGAGCACCTGAGCTTCAGCAGAGGAGGGAGCCCTCACAGTGAGCTTACGGGCGGCACGATTGGCCAGTTCGGAGTAATAGCGTGAAGTAATGTAGAGCACCTTGGAATCGTCGGGAAACTCGTGGTTCAGCAAGAGGAGTGATTCGACGACCACATCAGCCTGGTCGACACTCATTCCACATTGCGCCCTGGCCATCGCGGCCCTGTAGCGAAGCTGCTTATCAACGGGAGCGGGGATGGATTCTCTCAAAATTGTGAGCGCCTCGGGACATTTGCCCTTCGAAGCAAGATCCACACCCCGCTCGATGCGCGCTGGCGAAGAGCTCCCCTCCGACATCTTCCGTTCTGCCTGGGCGCCAAGCAATTCCCCAGGGGTTCCGCAAACGAGAGCGGCAACCATCATTACCGAAGCAGGTCTGACGTAAGAGGGCCTATGTGCTCGATCTCGTAGCATGATTCTCCATTATATTCCGATTGAACAAGCGACGATAGAAACGCAGTGTGAGAGAGGTGTCCGCTCTCAAGGTGATTTGGCCGCTGGTTGAACAGTGGATGGAGAAGGTTAGAACTTCAGTGATCGGCTCAGTAAGCGCACCCCGATTGCTTTTTTCCAACGGTCTCGTCGTCTGGAGTGTTCGGATCGCGCAAGGAGAAGTTTCCCCCGTAAGGGAGGACTGGTCCTGCAAGCGCTTGCAGAAAGTGCTTGACAAGCCTTCGAGATGAAGAGTAAAAAGCCCCCAACGGAGTAATTCTGTATAATTTATACATGGCTCCGGCTCAGGAGGGTGTGATGGCGCATAAGTGGGGTGTTTGTGTATTGGTACGCCGAAATCTTGGGTTGTTCTTATTGGCTCTCTTCTGCGGTGCTCCGGTCTCGTGGGGGCAGATAACCTCTCAGGGGACTATCGCGATTAAAGTTCTCGACCAAAGCGGAGCCGTTGTTCCGGGAGCCAACGTGAAACTGGAAGACCTATCGTCAAACAACGTGCGGACCGCCGTTACGGATTCCACGGGGGTGTGCTCATTTGTGAGTTTGTCGATTGGGACTTACAAGCTGACGGTGAGCAAAGCCGGCTTTCAAGAGCAAGTTTTTGAATCGGTGTCCGTGCAAGCCACGCGCACGACCGACATTAATGTCTCGTTGACGGTGGGCACACAAGCCGCGGAGGTCAAGGTTGTCGAGCAGGCGCCTGTGGTCGAGAGAACATCGAACGCCATCACTGGTGAGATTGATTTAGGACAGATCGAAGAACTGCCCGTCATAGGCCGCAACATCGCGCAATTGTCCCGGATCGTTCCGGGTGCCGTTACCAACCCCAGTCAGGGCCAAACGACCTGGAATGGGATGCCGCTGGCCGCCACGGGGAACAATATTGACGGGGTAATCGCGACAACCAGCCGCATGAAGTTCGGCGGTGCCTCTCAGCCTCTCGTCCAGGCGCGCATTGAGGACATGGAGGAGATGACGGTCCAGACCGACCAACTTAACATGAACACGGGGTACGGACAGTCGAATTTCCAGGTTAACTTCGTGACTCGCCGCGGAAGCAACGCGTTCCACGGGCGCCTTTTCGACGACCACCGAAATTCCGCATTGAACGCAAATAGCTGGGTGAACGACGCTGGCGGCGCGCTGAAACCAAAATTCCACCTGAATGACTTTGGCGGCAGCATCGGTGGACCAGCCTTAAAGAACAAGTTGTTTTTCTTCGGAACGTTTGCCATGTCCAAGCAACCCGGCTCTTATAATACGAGCACGTCGACAGCTAACAATTCCACAGGCGGCGCAAACTTCCCCACGCAGGCGGCGCAGGGGGGTGACTTCACCTGGTCCGACGCCAACGGATCGCACACCATCAATCTTCTGACGGACGTCGCAGCACCCGCAGGTCTACCTTCCACGGTGAATCCAGTGACCCTTGGTCTGTTCAAAAACATCGACAGTTCGCTGGCCGGGGGAACGGTCACAACAACTGCCCTGCCATATATCAACAACATTAGTTTTTTGCAGCAGTCTCCCATCACGAAGTACTACCCGACCGTGCGGGTCGATTACAACATCAAAGACAACCTGCGAATGTACTTCTCGTGGAACATGACGAAGTCTAACCAGCCCGGTGCCACACCGCCGCCTTACCCAGGTGCCGCATTCAAGAGTTTTGGGGCTTCGAATCAAGACGAGTATTTCACGGCCGCAATTGGCTTTGACTGGACCATCAAGCCGACCATTGTTAACCAGTTCCGGGGCGGATATCTGTTCAATCGTGGGAAGTTCGGATATGACGCCAGCCCGGGATGGCTTACAAATCCGCAGATCAACTGGCCAGGTTCGGTTGGTAGTTCGGGCCAAGTGTTCGACAATCATCTTCCCATCACAACACTTTATCCGCTTGTGAACGCCGCGGATAATGTTTCCTGGCAGCGCGGCAAGCACCTTCTGAACTTTGGATTTTCGTACTATCGCGAGCAAGACCACTACTACAATGCGCCGGCGGGGTTCCCCTTCAACGATATCGGCCTGGTCACCGACGATCCGGCAACGACGGCGATTGAAAACTACTTTGCGACCAACTTCCCGAATGCTTCGTCAACGGATCGGTCCAACGCCGAAGATCTGTACGCGGTCTTGCGGGGCAGGATCAGTTCCGTCAATCCCGGCGGCGCAGGCTTCCCGTACGATGTCAAGGCGGGAAAGTACAGTACGACGGTGGGGGGTTACAACCTCAACGAGCTGCAATCGGCTTGGGGTTTGTTCTTCCAGGATGGCTGGCGATTGAAGTCGGATCTCACCGTGAATCTGGGGCTTCGTTGGGATTTCACGGGGGACGACCATGACCTGACCGGTGCCTACCACAGCGCCGACCCGGTCGGGATCTGGGGGCCGTCCGGGGTTAACAACATCTTTAAGCCTGGGGTTCTAACCAGCGACCCGGCGGGCCTAGACCCGACCTACGTTGGGAGAGTACATGTTTACAAACCCTGGAATGTCAGCCCGCAGCCTTCGATCGGCCTTGCCTGGAACCCGACTTATAAAGACGGGTTTATGGGGAAGATATTCAGTGGTGGTAAGACCGTGGTTCGCGCAGGCTTTGCCCTGCGCCGTTTCACTGAACCCTACCAGTTCTTCTGGAACTCGGCGTCGAACTCCGGCTATGCGTTTTATCAAGCCTTCAACCTAAGCCCCGTCACTCCCGGCGCGCCACTTCCGGCCACAGGAGGGTACTATGCCGGAAGTTATGAGTTGGGCAACGCCCAACCGGCGCCGTACACGCTAAGCCCTCCCACCTACCAGAATGTCATTCCTGAGTCCAATGAAACCTTCTTCGGTTACTGGACGGGAGTGAACGGCATCAATCCCAACATCCACCAGCCCTATGTGGAGTCCTGGAACCTGGGCATTCAGCGTGAAGTTGGCCAAAGTAACGTCATCGAAGTCCGCTACCAGGGGAACCGCAGCGTTCACCAGTGGGTCAAGCTGAATCCGAACGAAGTGAATATCTTCGAAAACGGATTTCTGGCTGAATTCAAGCTGGCACAACAGAACCTGGCTATTAACCAGGCAAACGGAAACGGAAATACGTTTGCAAACAACGGATTGCCCGGACAATCTCCGCTGCCGATTCTTACTGCTGCATTTACAAACCCAGGCGGATTGGATCCGGCAGGGTTCTCTAACGGGACGTTTGTGAATTACCTGAATAACGGACGGGCGGGAGACTTCGCAAGCTCACTGGCGGGTTCCTCCACTTACCTGTGCAATCTGGTCGGAAGCGCGAATTTTTCGCCCTGCGCGATCAACGGTACAGCGAATCCAGGGCATGGCTATCCCATTAACTTCTTCCAGGCCAATCCGTACAATGCGGGCAAGGCGACCGGCTATCTAACGGATCCGGGGTTTGGCGACTACCATGCCCTTCAGGTGGATTGGCGTCAGAGACGGTGGCACGGCATGCAATTTGAAGCAAACTACACTTGGAGCCATACGTTGGGCGTCCAGCCGGGGAATACGTGGACAGGAGCATTCCGGCTCTTTTCCATGCGTAACTTGCGCCAAAGCTACGGCCCCACGCTGTTTGATATCCGGCACGTCTTCCATGCCAATGGCACTTATGATTTGCCTTTCGGCAAGGGTAAGGCCATGGCCAACCGCGGAGGAGTTTCCGACAGAATCGTGGGGGGCTGGAGTATTGGAACCATTTTGACTTACCAGACCGGCCTGCCTTCGCAGTTGATCGGCGGATACCGCACTACCAATGGTCCTGCTGCAACTCCCTTTGGTGATGGGCCGGGCGGCTTTGACCTGGGCGACGGCGGCGTGGTCTTGACGGGCGTCACGGTATCGCAATTACAAAATGGAATCGGGGTATTTTCCGCTCCGGGGAAAACCTATGGGTTCGGACTGGATCCGACGAAGTATATTGGCAGCAGTGGCTCGAATAGGGCTTTCATTTCGCCCAACACTGCTGCTGGGACATCGTCGGGTAATCCGTTTATCTATGGCCCGCATGAATTCTTCCAAGACATGGCCATTACCAAGAGCTTTCGCATCCGCGAAAATCTACGTTTCAGTTTCCAAACGGAACTCGTAAACGTGTGGAATCACCCGGTATGGGGCAGCCCCAACACCAGAATCCAAAGTTCGGGATTCGGACAGACCAATGTGATTCGGAATCTCGCGACTGGCGCCATTGAACGCCAGATCGGGTTCCGGGCCAACATCGAATTCTAACCTCGGACAGGCCAGCTCATTGCTGACCTGCAAAGGCATTCACTGGGCAAGACTTCCCCGACACCCCGGGAAGCTCAGTGAATGCCTTTCTTGTTTTGCAGGGCTGTTTTGCAGGAAGGCGACGCGGCATTTGCCTCTTTGTTTAGGTGGAAACCGCATCAGCGCGGCGGTGCATCAAACGTAAGAGAGTTTCCTCCAAGTGGGTTATATTGCGGAATTATGATTAAACTGGTTTGCCTCACGCTGCAGGTTCCGCTGGCCGTGATTTTGTCGGCCAGTTTCCTCGCAGCCCAGACTGCAGAAAAGGCCCCAGAAGGAGCTACTTCCTCCATTGAGCGTGCGATCAACCTCACCGCCAAGGGGCGGTGTCCGGAGGCGCTTCCCATATTGAAGAGGTCGATTTCCCGTATGACGGACAAGCAGCTGGAGTACCGTGCCGCGATGGCGACGGCGCGTTGCGCCATGAGCCTTGATCAGGCGCAAACGGCCGTCAATGCTTTGTGGATCCTCAAGCGCGACTTTCCGACAGATCCCGAAGTCCTCTACATTATGACGCACTACTTCTCGCAGCTTGCTACGCGGGCGGCTCAGGAAATGGCTGACGTCGCTCCTACTTCCTATCAGGCCCACGAACTTGAAGCGGAATCCCTCGAGTCGCAGCAGAACTGGGACGCCGCCGGAAATGAATATCGAAAGATTCTTGAACAGAACCCCAACCTGCCGGGGATTCATTACCGGCTGGGGCGCGTGGCACTTTCGAAGACCGAGTCTGCGGCGAACACCGAAGAAGCCCGAAAAGAGTTTGAAGCGGAGTTAAAGATTGATGCGAGCAACGCGGCAGCCACCTTTTGGCTGGGAGAGATCGCACGGCGCGCCGGAGAATGGGATGAAGCAATTTCGCACTTCGGGACCGCGGCAAGATTGGATTCGGGGTTTGCCGAAGCATTCCTCGCCCTGGGCATGTCGTTGAATTCCGCCGAACGCTTTTCGGAAGCCGTCGCCCCTCTGGAGCGCTACGTGAAGATGCTGTCGGCGGACCCTGCCGGACATTACCAGCTTTCCATCGCCTATGCGCGCACCGGGCGTAAAGAGGACGCTGTTCGCGAGATGACCATTCAACGGCAAGTCTCCGAGAAGAATCCAGGCGGGGTCCGGCCGTAGCCGAAGCGTGCGGCGCTGCGCTGCATACGTAAACCAGGCGGGAAAATGCGATTGAGTCAGATAATTTCTCGGCGGCGCACCCTGCAGATTCTCGGGTGGTCTGGGATGAGTGCCGCGCTCGGCCATATAGACCCAGGAGCAATGGCCGGAGCAGGCACGGATTCCTTTGCCGCGTTTGAAGAAGTTCCGCCCGCGACCAGCGGTATATCTTGGGTTCACGTCAGTGGTCAGTCGCCGGAAATGTACTTGCCGGAAACCGTAGGTCCCGGGTGCGCGTTCCTCGACTACGACAACGACGGCTGGATGGACATCTACCTTGTGAATAGCGGACCGTGCGATTTCTACACCCCGGCCACTCCACTCCGCAACGCGCTCTATCGCAACAACCACGACGGCACATTCACGGACGTGACGCAGAAGGCCGGCGTGCCGGGAAACGCCTACGGCATGGGTGTTGCGGTCGGTGACTACGATCGCGACGGCTGGCCGGATCTCTACGTGACCCAGTATCCGCACAGCATCCTCTATCACAACAATGGGGACGGCACGTTCACGGATGTTACGGCGAAGGCCGGCGTCGGCGCACCGGGCTGGGGCACGAGCGCAGTGTGGTTCGACTACGACAATGATGGACGCCTGGACTTATTTGTCTGCCGCTTCGTGGACTTCGACAAGTCAAAAAACATTTTCTGCGGTTATGGACCAACAAACGCCCGGTGGTACTGCAAGCCGACTCCGTACAAGCCGATGCCTTGCTGGCTCTTCCACAACAACGGCGACGGTACATTTACCGACGTTAGCAAGGAATCCGGGATTGGCGGGTCGCCGGCAAAAGGTTGGGGTGTGGTGGCGGCAGACATCAATAACGATGGATGGATGGACCTTTTCGTCAGCAATGACACGGTTGCGAATTTTCTGTTCGCCAACCGTGGCAAGGGTCGGTTTGAGGAGATTGGTTCGCTGGGCGGCGTGGGCTACAACTCATTTGGCCTGGCGCGATCGGGGATGGGTGTCGATGCAGCGGACTATGATCAGGATGGCTGGCTCGATCTATTCGTCGCAAATGTGGATCACGAGTCTTTCGCGCTCTTTCACAACAACAAAGATGAATCGTTTACTGATGTTGCGATTCAGACTGGCATTGATGCCTTGACGAGCCGCCTCAGCGGCTGGGGACTGAAGTTTTTCGATTATGACAACGACGGTAATCTGGACTTGCTGCTATGCAACGGGCACCCCGACACCATGGTGGAAAAGCGCATGGAGGATGTGACCTATCGTGAGCCGATGCTTTTGATTCGAAACAGCGGGTCAGGTCTTAAGAATGTGAGCGCTGAGAGTGGATCAATTTTTTCAAAGAATTTGGCGGCGCGCGGCCTGGCGCTCGGAGACTTCGATAACGATGGTTCGGTTGACGTGTTGGTGACGCAGAATGCGGGACCGCCTCTACTGTTGCGGAACTACGCTGGCCGGCGGAATCACTGGCTCGGCCTGCGATTGATCGGCCGCAAAGCCAATATAGACGCCATCGGAACAAAGGTGGTTTACCAATCTGGCGATCTTCTGCGCCACTATTCGAAAGTGGGTGGGGGTAGCTACCTCTCTGCCCATGATCCTCGTATCGTTCTGGGACTGGGCCGACAGGCCAAGATTGATTGGATGGAAGTGAAGTGGCCGAATCCAAGCGGGAAGACTGAGAGATTCACGGGTCTTCCCATCGATCGTTACATTACAATTGTGGAGGGCCATGGTGGCTGGTCGTAAGAGTTGAAGATGTCCGGAATAAGATTCATGCCGCAAGGAATCCGGCTGGCGCCGATTGCAGGCATTTTTTTCATTTTGGGCACCTGCGAGTTGACGCGGGCGCAGGCGCGGCTCGATTCGCCGGCGGCCGCCATGAAGCCATCGGGAACGGACCAGAATGCTCTGGCCGAATCCGAGTTACAAACAGGCATTGAGCTAACCCGGGGCGGTCATTTTGCGGAGGCGATTGCGCATCTTCTCGAGGCGCAAGGGCGCGTTTCGAACGACTACGCGGCCGAATTCAACTTAGCGCTTTGCTACGTCGGCACCGGGCAATTTCAAAAGGCGATTTCCGTTCTGATCGGGTTGCGTGAGCACGGGCGTGAGAACGCCAGCGTTGAGAATTTGCTCGCACAGGCGTACGCGGGCGACGGTCAGGAGGGGCAGGCATTCGAAGCGCTACGGAGAGCGACGGCATCTACACCAAAAAACGAAAAGCTCTATTTGTTCGTTGGCGGCGCATTCCTGGGACGTGAGGAGCCTGCACAGAGTCTTCGAGTGATCGAACTCGGTCTCCAACATCTTCCCGAATCCGCACGACTGCACTACGAACGAGGCTATCTGCTTGCGATGCTCGATGACTTTGACGGTGCGAGGATGGACTTCGAGCGGGCGGCGCAAATCGCACCGGGCTCCGAGATCGGATATCTTGCGAAAGCGCAAGAGAGCCTGTTTGGCGGAAACCTTGCAGAAGCGATTCGCGTGGCGCGAACCGCCACCGCGCAAGGCAAACAAGATTACCAATTGCTGGCAATTCTAGGGGAAGCACTGATCCGCGTCGGAGCAAGCCCTGGTCAAGTCGAATTTGCGGAGGCGCGCGACGCGCTGGAAAAGTCGGTGGCTGCGCGACCTAATTACGCGAGCTCACAAATTGCGCTGGGCCATGTGGACCTTTTGGATGGACGGCTGAAAGCAGCGATCGAACATTTGGAAACCGGTCGACGGCTCAGTCCGCAAAACCTTGCGGTGTATTCGCTGCTCGCGGCGGCGTATCGGAAGAGCGGGCAGCCCGGCCAAGCGGAAGCGATGCTGGGAATACTTGCCAAACTGAATCAGGAGCAGGCCCAAAGAATCCGGACAGCTCCCGGCGACAGCAAACCAATCCCAGGCGCCTCAGGTGCGAGTCGAGGCGAGCAGAAACCGCAAGCAGAGAGAATGAAGAACTATCGCGGTTCCGAAAACCGGTTCAAGCGGATCTGACAGGGACGCGGGGAAAGGGCCGGTAGACCAACCCTTTGCCCTCCTCGATGGCCAGGATCTGATCGGATTTTATGTTCGTGAGTTTGGTCAGCTCGCCGCTCGGCCACTTAATTTCGACTTCTTCGACGGTGGTGTGCTGGCCGAGCCCGAAATGCAGCCGCGGATCCTGCGCGGATTGATAGCTCATGCCCCCTTTTTTCTCATCGTAAAGAACCAGGTCGCCGGCAGTGACTTTCACGCGAGCTCCGACGGCGTCGCGATTCGAACGCGTGCCGATGAGAAGAAGCTGGAACCAGTGATTGGCGTTGCCGCCATCGTTGCGGAGAAGCTGCGGGGCCTGCCCATTGTTGCTAATGATGATGTCCAGATCTCCGTCGTTATCAAAATCCCCGATGGCCGCCCCGCGGCTGACGCGCGGCAATAGAAAATCAGCTCCGAGCTGATCGCTGACATTCTCAAAAATACCATGACCGACATTGCGGAACATGAGTTTGGGTTCCGCGTACGTTGTCTCGGCGTGGTAGCGCTGAATGTTGTCCAAAACGTGTCCATTGGCCATGAACAGATCGCGCGCGCCATCGTTGTCATAGTCCATAAAGCGCGTGCCGAACCCACTCAGATGAAATGTGGCATACGAAATCTTTGATCGGAAGGTGGCGTCCTCAAAATACCCTTCGCCAACATTTTGGTAGAGGCGCGCGAGTTGTTGATCCAGGTGCGTAACTATTAGGTCTGACCGGCCGCTCCCGGTTGTGTCTGCGGCGTCCGTTCCCATCCCCGCTTCAAACTGCCCATCGATGCCGACCGCTACGCCTGCCGAGTAACCTATTTCTCGAAATGTGCCGTCACGATTGTTATGGAACAGGAAATTCGGCATTTGATCGTTGGTGATAAAAATGTCCTGCCACCCATCGTTGTCATAGTCAAAAGTGACCACACCCAGCCCGTTCCCCGGCCTGATTCCCACTCCGGAGCGCTTGCTCACGTCGGAAAACGTACCGTCGCCGTTATTGTGATATAGCGTTGGCGGCTGGCCGCGATATACGTCTGGGTGGCAATAACTTCTCAATCCTGGTCCCTTGTCTCCACACCAGAAATTTTCCTCCGGCGACCAATCCACATAGTTAGCGATCACCAAGTCCAGCAGGCCGTCGTTGTCGTAATCAAACCACGCAGCACTCGAACCCCATTTCCGGAGGTTTCCGACACCAGCGCGGTCAGTCACATCCGTGAACGTTCCATTGCCATTGTTGTGAAACAGGATGCACCGCCCATAACCGAGAACGAATAGATCAGGGCATCCATCGTTGTCGTAATCGCCCACGGCAGCTCCCATTCCAAACAGACCTTCCGCGTCCACGCCAGCTTTTATCGTCACGTCTGTAAACGTTCCATCTCCGTTGTTGCGATAGAGGGCGCTCCGCAGCGCATGCTTGGACGTGTTCGGTCGCCGAGATGCTCCATTGACAAGATAAAGGTCGAGCAATCCATTCTGATCGTAATCGATCCATCCGCAGCCCGAACCCATCGTTTCAATCAAGTATTTCTCAGGGGATGCTGCGTTGTCATGTTGGAAAGAAATACCCGCGGAACCCGCAACGTCGACATACCTAACCGCGTTCACCGCCGCGCCGGCCCGGAGACTTGCACGCGAGCCGACCAGAACTGCGCCTGCAGTCTTCAGAAAACCTCGTCTGGAGATCACCGGAAATATCCTGGGTCGTGAGGTGCGAAACTCAGTTTTCACGCTTAGGCCGCCTTTTCAAACCTTTGACCAGAGAGGCGAACGCCCGTTAGGGCGATACCTCGATAGACTTTCCCTCGAAGACGACAGCGCGTGGGGTTTGGCCGAGCCCGACTTCGATAACCCCGCCTCGATCGTGGCTGTTAAGAGCGCCTTGAGCTCCTTTCTCGGATTGTATAATATATCCAGCGTGCTATATTGCAAGCGCTTGCTTCGAGTGTCCACTGCCGTGGCGCAGTCCCATCACCACTCCCCCCTTCAATTGGTTTACTCGGCCTCCGGCCTGATCAGCCTCAAGCGCGTGCATGATCAATACGACACTGACTACATCGCGGCGGGCCGTACGCTCAGTGACCTGCTCATTCGCTACCGCAGCATGGGCGCCAAGGATTGGAAAAAAGCATCTGCCGCGATGCTGGACACTCGTTCGCAGCGACGGGATTCCGTGTTCTTCACCATCGGTGAACTCTTGCCCACAATCGCCACTTTCGCGGGCCTCGTCCGTTCACCGGCTACCTTCGCCGGACCGAAAGACTTTTTCCTGGAGAAGATGTGCAAACTCATATTTTCCAGCGAAGCGGCGCCCCAGCGGAGTCGATTCCAAGGCAAAGAGGCCATGAACTCATGAGTCTCATGCGATCGATGTTGCTCGCAGCATCTCAAAACGAGTGGTTGCGTGATCGCGCGGCACATTACAAGTTTCTCAGGCGCACTGTATCCAGGTTCATGCCCGGCGAAACGCTCGATGATGCGCTTGGCTCTGCACAGATTTTGCGTGGGAAGAAGATCGGGACGGTCTTCACACATCTGGGCGAAAATATCCAGGATCGCTCTGAGGCTCAACAAGTTATGGAGCACTATCTCGAAGTCTTGGAGCGCATTCGAGAGAGCGGTTTGCAGGCCGAAATTTCGGTGAAGCTGACACAACTCGGTTTGGACCTTTCGCCGGACCTTTGCTTCGAACATTTAAAGGTCATCGTTGAGCGCGCGCGAAAGGACTCCATCGTCTGGGTGGACATGGAAGCTAGCAATTATGTGGACGCGACGCTGGATCTCTATCGCCGGGTCCTGGCCGCGCATTCGAACGTTGGTGTGTGCCTGCAGGCATATCTCCATCGGACAACGAAGGACTTGGCAAGACTTCTGCCGCTGCGGCCCTCGATCCGATTGGTGAAAGGGGCATACAACGAGCCGCCGGAGATTGCGTTTCCGCGTAAACAGGACGTCGACGAAAGCTATTTCGAGCTTGGAAAGCAAATGCTGCGGGCCAAGAAGGTAAATTCTAGCATGCGGGCCGCTTTCGGCACGCATGACGTGGCGCTGATACGTCGGCTGGCTAGTTTTGCTTCGGCGGAGGGGTTTCTAAGAAGGGATTTGGAAATCCAGATGCTCTACGGCATCCAACGAGCCGAACAGGAGCGCCTGGCCAGAGAGGGCTGCACTTCCATTGTGCTGGTCGCTTACGGAAGCTACTGGTATCCGTGGTTCGTGCGCCGGCTGGCAGAACGCCCGGCGAACTTATGGTTCATGATCCGAAACGTGTTCGCGGCGTAGAATCTGCTGGAGCTGCATTCGGATTTCCATTGCAACGGCGATCGGGACATGTAGGCCTCGGCTATCAGAAGAATGCGCGAAAGCATAAAGCAGGAGCATGAGGCCGAGGAACGTCATCGCTTAACGATTGGCGCCCAGGAATTCTTTTCGAGCTGAGAACTCCTGGAAGGGCGGCAACCGTGCGTGCGGAGTGGCCGGGGAATTCCTGTTCTACTGCGCCAGAACTCCGCACGGTCATAAATCTCGTCCGCGGAACAGTGTTACAGGCCTCTGCATGCAGTCCATTTCAAACACCCTCTTCATCTTGGCTCAACTCAGTTGAACTCGCCAACAACTTCGAATCGACTCTCTTTTTGAGTTTGGATAAGCACAGTGTCATTGCCGGGACCGCGAAGATTGGCAACCCAGCCGTTGATTCTGACTTTCACTAATTTGTTTTCTAGGGGCAGTCGCAGTTTCAAGTGTACCTCTTTGGGCGACCCCGGGCGGGATAGCTGCACGCTAGCAACGAGGCTTTTCTCCGCAGGCATCGCTACCAGTCTGAAACTAATTCTGCCCCAGCGCGTCGGCGCCCGGTCGATTCGGATTTCCTTCCCGCTGGCCAGCCAGTCACGAGGAACTCCTTTTGCCAAGTACAGTTTCTCTTCATCGGAATCTTCGAGAACCAACATCCAGCGAACCAACAGCGGAATGGTTTGCTGCGCGGGAATGCAAAACAGCGCGGTGTCTCCATTAATGCCAGCCACTTCACCAGCAGTCCAACTCCCCCGAGTGTGGTCGTGGTAACGGTGCGAGTAGAGAAACAGCAGGTATTCTTCAACGCGGTCCAACCGCAGCAGCATCTGCGCATAGCCGTATGAAATGAAACCTAGAATGTCGCGGCCCTCAGGATGCGGCCGCTCTACGTTGGCAACGACTCCAAGCGTTGTGGCGCCGTAAGCGCGCATGCAGTCGATCACCACGTTAGCGAGGCTGGCGGGCAGCATATCAGCCTGCAGCAGTTCGGCATAGGCGCGGTGCGCCCACTGTTGCGGGCTCGGCCTTTCATTCTGCATCGATTCCCAAAATGTCAGCGCGGTTCCCGGGAAAGGCCCTACGTATGGCGGGTGCATGTCCTTTCGTACGTTCTTTTCCATGCTGGCCACAAGAGCGTCCTGAAGTACCTTGCTTCGCTCCATCCAATCGACGGCCATCTTCTCCATCGCCGGCGAGGGCTTCGATCGGCTAACTGCGGTCCACGCTCGGGCGATATCCTTGAGCCCCCTCGCAGAATATGCGTTGTTCGCGAAGTAAGGCAACCACCAAGTCATGGGTTTCGGGGCCAGGCAAGAATCCGATTCGCTCCAGCCGTGGATCAACCCGTAGCCGGGATCGTCCTTTGGCAAGCGCAGGCTTTCCTCGTGAAGATCCACAAGCAGAGCCGCCGTCGCTGCGATTTTGTCGCGATGTCGCAGCAACAAGGCATCGTCTCCCGTATAGTTGAAATGTCGTGCCAGCAGCGAAAGCGTAAGACCGAATTGCGCGATCTCCGGCCCACGCATGTTGTTCACCCCCGTGGCGTCCACGAAATCGCTAAAGAAGTTGTCGATCACCGTGCTGGCCATATCCTGGAACCCGTCGTACTCTGAGCCGTAGTAATCGCGGTCGACCGCCCCATATTTCGGATAAACGCCGCCAGGCCGCACCATGAGCTCTTTTGCAAACGCATGTTTAGACATGTCGATCCAGTCATTCTCGGGTACGGAAGCCGCTGAGAAATCGCTTAACAACCTCTCCCAGTAACCAGTGAACGCTGCGAGCGCGCGGTAGAACTGTTCAGGGCTGGGGTCCTCACGCCGCGGAGGGAAACCTGGGTAGGTGTGGCCGTAAACAACTTTTGTGATCTTGCCATTCTCGACACGCGCCGTGCGATGCCACGTCTGCACGATGAATTTGTCGCGCGCCTGCACGTCGCCGAACACCACGATTTCGTCGTAAGCGGTTTCGGAAACTGTCACGACCTTTCGCACTGCAGGCATCCAGCCGCCGATGAGTCCATCGAATCGTTTTCGGGCCGCTTGGTTCGTTAGCTCGGGGAAGTACTGCACTGGATGGTAAGTTCTCGTGCTGCCCGCTGGGAACACCGGCATGGTGTCAAAACATTCCTTTGTCCCCACAATCGTGTCCCAGGGCAGCTTCCAACCCGAGCGCTCTGATGAGGTCGATCCGAGAGGTGGAGCAGCGGACCTCACCATCATAGGATCTGGGTCACCCCCGCTTAGAAGAAGGCGTTCTGCCAGAAGATCCGCACCCGTTGTACCGATGTCCTTCAAGTTCAATCCCAGATAGGCTGGGTCGGCCCCCGGGAATGTAGCCTCTGCACTCTTCCTCAGTACGCGCACTCCCTCCTTTGAAGAAACAAACGTGATCGCTCCCTCGCGAGTCCGCAAGTCTTCGTATACTTTCCACATCGTCGCGTCAATTTTGAATTCAGAAATCAAGGTGTGACCATCGATATCCGGGGCGGCTCCCAAAGTCGAGCGCGGGTCGGAAGATGTGGCGAGATCGCGAGTCTCGCCCGCTATCTCTCCTGGTTTGACACCGTCCGGCAGACCATGAGTGACCGCAGTCACAGCGGCAAGGTCCTTCAAGAATTGTCGACGGTCCATCGATCTGCCCTCCCGGCCTTTGTCCCTGGCGAAGCACTTACAATTGGCAGTTGACGCTACCCTGGTTGGATGTTCCGAAGGACGTAACTTGTGGTCACTGCGAGGAACAAACCCCAGCACGCGCGGCTGCTCAGGAGTGTTGCTCGCGATGGCGCTTGATGAATTCCTTCAAGTATTCGCCGGCGTCCGTAATATGTTTCCACAGAGCGGCAGAGGCTAATTCGGGATCTTTCGTCCTGCAGACATCCAGAAGTTCGCGGTGCGCTTGGCCGGCGCGGTGCAAGTCACGCGTGAAGACCAGGTGGAGACGAGTGTAGCGGTCACAGTTGATGTTAAGTTTCTTCAAGAACGACAGCATGACCGGACGATTGGCGGGCGCATAGAGTGCGGAATGGAAACTCCAGTTCCACCGGCCCCAGGACTTCACCTCCGAATCATTCTCAAGAGATTGTTCGTACTGGCGAAGGATGTCTTCAGCGCGCTTGAACTCATCTTCCTTCATATTAGGGATCGCGCAGCGCAGCATGTAGCACTCCAGGACCGCGCGCGTTTCAAACAACTCCATGATCTCGCCGGGAGAGAGCGCCGAAACAACAGCGCCTCGATTGGCGACAATGGTAATGAGCCCTTCAGCCGCCAGATGGCTGAGCGCTTCACGCACAGGAATACGGCTGATCTGAAATTCGGTGGCAATGGCGTCCTGCCGAAGTTGTTCTCCTTCGCGCAATTCGCCACTGAGGATTTTTTCTGTAAGCCTCTCGACAACAGCAGCAGAAAGGGATTGTCGGGGGATCGGTGCGGATTGTTTTGGGGTGACCGTCTCCATAATTGGGCCGAAATCCACAAACATCATGATACTGGCAACTGCGCTTCAAAGATATCAACTCTGAAAAACATCGACCAATCTTTAGAAAACTTAAGCGCCACCGGACTCAGATGATTAAAGGTACACATCATTTACAATCACCCGCACCGGGACTCACCACCGACACCGGAAAATCCTAGCGAGTTTGCTTTCTTCGTGAAGAACCCAGCTAGCCTCACAACAAGGCGACAGCACTCGTGCGCCCACTAAGTCAAAGAAACCGGAAAACGGACGGCTCGCAGCACGGCAAGAAAGCATTCAGTATAGGGGTTGACGAGTCGCCATGCATACAATATACATAATCCAGGCGGCGCATCAACTTTATTTTGACTCGCGCTAACCGCCACCGTTTCTGACTCTTAGAGGTGGCTGATGCAAAGAGGTGCCGAAAAATGTGTATTCCGCGGTTTTGCCTGAAGATCGGAATTCTGGCTTTGGGGGTGTCGACCGTGAGATTGGCCGCCTCTGCCCAGGAACCAAACGTCGCACCCCAAGACCAAGAGACTTTTCGATTCCGATTTGTTGGACCGCGTGTCGGGAATCGAATCGCCTCCGTGGCAGGAGTTCCCGGAGACCCCAACATCTACTATGCCGGAGCCGCATCCGGCGGTGTCTGGAAGTCGACTGACGGAGGCAACAATTGGGAACCCATCTTCGATAAACAGCCGGCCGCCGCGATTGGAGCAATTGCGGTTGCTCCTTCCGACCCCAGCATGGTGTGGGCCGGGACGGGGGAAGCCTGGGCTATTCGCGACAGCGACGTCATGGGGAACGGCGTCTATTTATCCACCGATTCCGGAAAATCATGGAATCACGTTGGCCTCGATGAGGCGGGCAGAATTGGGAGGATTCTTGTTCATCCAACGAATCCAGATGTGGCCTATGTTTGCGCACTGGGGCGCGCCACGGGGCCGCAACAAGAGCGCGGTGTCTACCGCACAACCGACCGGGGACAGCACTGGGAGCGAGTGCTCTTTGCCGATGAAAACACCGGATGCTCCGGCCTAACGATGGATCCTCACAATCCCCGGATTCTGCTTGCCGGCATGTGGCAACTGGAAATGCACACATGGGGAGAATTCAGCGGAGGACCTGGCAGCGCGATCTACCTGTCCAAGGACGGCGGGACGAAATGGGCGAAACTCGAGGGGCACGGATTATCGAAGCCGCCGGTTGGAAAGATTGACGTGGTGATTGCTCCGACGAATTCGGACCGCTTCTTTGCCTTGATCCAGACGAATGATCAAGGCTCGCTGTGGAGATCGGACGACGGCGGGGAACACTGGCATACCGTAAATTACCAGCGCCAGTTAATCGGACGCGCCGGGTACTACATTCGAATTGCTGTCTCTACCGGAAACGAAAACGAAGTTTATGTGGCCAATAGCAGCTTTCTGGAATCGTTGGACGGTGGTGAAACATTCAAAGAAGTGCCGTGGGGTGGCGACAATCACGATATTTGGATTGACCCGCTGAATCCGGATCGCTTCGTGATTACCGACGATGGCGGGTTGAATATTACCACCGTTCACGGGCGGGGATTTCATCACGTGACACTGCCAATCGGCCAGATGTATCACGTCGCCGTGGACAATCAGGTGCCCTACTACGTCTACAGCAACATGCAAGACGGACCGAACATGCGCGGTCCCAGCTTGCCGTTGGGTGGTTTTCCCGAAATGGGCTGGGAACGCAGAATGGGTGGCTGCGAATCGGGCTTCACGCTTCCTGACCCCCTGGATGCGAATATTGTTTGGTCCAGTTGTTATGCGAACGAAGTGACGCGCTGGGACGCAAGAATCAAACGCGCACGCTCCGTGAGTCCTTGGATTCACACTCTGGATTCACCTCCGAACGAATTGAAGTACCGTTGCCACTGGACCCCTCCGCTGGCCATTGATCCATTCGATCACAACTCCGTTTATTACGGATGCCAGGTCATCTTCAAGACCATCAATGGAGGGCAGAGCTGGTCGGTCATAAGTCCCGATCTCTCGACACAAGATCCCTCGCGTATCGTGTCGTCCGGCGGAATCGTTGGCGACAATCTGGGTCAATTCTACGGTGAGGTGGTATTCGCGATCGCTCCGTCGCAGTTACAGCAGGGGCTCATTTGGGCCGGAACCAATGATGGGCAGATCTGGTACACCAAAGATGCCGGGGCGAATTGGACGAACGTCACCAACAACATTGGCGGCATGCCGGCATGGGGCACGGTTACCAGCATCGAGCCGTCACACTTCGATCCGGGAACTGCCTACGTCAGCATCGATTTCCACCTAGTCGACAACCGCGATCCTTACATTTACAAGACCACCGACTTCGGCAAGACATGGAAACCGATTGTAGGAGGCTTGCCCAAGCATCCATTGGCATACGTTCGAATCATTGCCGAAGACCCCCACGTCAAGGGGTTGTTGTTTGCCGGCACGGGAAATGGAATTTATGATTCGCTCGACGACGGTGTCCACTGGACGGCCCTAAGCGGTGACTTGCCGCACGCGCCGGTTACCTGGGCAGTGGTACAGAGGCAATTCCACGATCTGGTCATCTCCACGTACGGGCGAGGGCTTTACATTTTGGATGACATCACACCGCTCGAACAAATGGCACAAGCAGTATCTGACACCGAGGTCCGTCTGTTTGAGCCGCGCAATA
Organism: Acidobacteriota bacterium; assembly: GCA_003225295.1. GTDB lineage: Bacteria > Acidobacteriota > Terriglobia > Acidiferrales > UBA7541 > Acidiferrum. The sequence goes on from QHYZ01000055.1 coordinate 140,433, forward strand.
CTTTTGCACTGCTTCCCGGGGGACGCGGCCTAATAAACTATTCATTGAAGTCAGCGCCAAAAACAGTTCCAAGAATTGAGATCCTCGATTCCCATGGCGCGTTGATCCGAAAACTCGCTGGGCCCCGCCGCGTGGGAATGAATCGAGCTGAATGGGACCTCCGCTATGAAGCCCCCAAGCTCGTGGCGTTGCGCACTGCGCCGGCCGAGAACCCCCACATTTGGGAAGAGCCGCGATTTCGCGGAACAGACGGCCGACCAGTCCTCCATTGGGGTATTAAGGAGGCGGAAGTCGGGCCGATGGCGCTGCCGGGAAAATATACGGTTCGCCTAACGATCGACGGCCAGACCTACACGCAGCCCCTCACCATCGTGAAGGACCCCCAGAACTCCGCAAGCGACGCGGAACTGGAAGCCTCCTTTAGGATGCAGGTGCGAATCCGGGACGACATCAGCAAGACCGCCGAGTCGGTGAACCGCATCGAATGGATGCGCAAGCAAATGGCGGTAATCCAAGCGATGCTGCGTAGCGAAGGCGAGCAGCGTCCGGGGTCCAATGGTGAAGATGGAAGCAAGAACCAACAGGACGATGACAGAGACAATTCTAATCCGAATGCCGAACTGCTCAAGTCTCTCAAAACGATGGATCAGAAGATGCAAAACGTGGAGTACAAGTTCATTTCACAGGCCGAAGCCCTAAGCGACGACAAATATTATTCCTCGGCAGACAAGATCTATCTCAATCTGATCTGGTTGAATGCTGAAGTGGGAACGGGTGGCGGGGACGTGGCCGGCGGCGTGGGATCCGGTCCGACAGACACCTCAGTCGCTTTACTCCAGATGCTTGAGAAAGACCTTGCCGAGGCCGAAAACGGCGTTCGAACCTTACTCGAGAAAGATGTCCCGGAGTTTAACCGCGTTCTGGCCGAACGCCGCATAACTCCAATCAGCGCTGCAGGCGCTCCTGCCCAGCCATCCGAACGGCAACCGGAATAGGAACCAAGCACCCGAAGCTGGCTCTTTTCAAAACCAACCTTTCTTGAAAGGCGGAACAAGCGATGACAACTTGCTCGAGAACTTTGGCCATTGCCGCAGTGGTTGCGTTTCTTCCGTTACCGGCGGTTCTGGCTCAGGGGACACGCGAGGACTACCAGCGCGCCCAACAATTTCTGCCGGGGAACCTGCGACATCGTGTCTATGTCGCGGATGTCATTCCCCACTGGATCGCCGAGAAGAACCGCTTCTGGTATCGCAAGGCCGGCACGAAGGGTACGGAATTCATACTCGTTGATGCCGAACAGAACGCGTCGGGCCCGGCATTCGATCACGCCCGCTTAGCGGCGTCTCTTTCAAAGGCTGCGACGCGCGAATACCAGCCAACGGAGCTTCCGTTCGATACCTTCGATTACGCCAAGGACGGAAGGTCGATCTCGCTTCAAGTTGACGGGATGCCATGGACCTGCCAGCTCGAAAACTATGAGTGCAAGAGAGAACCCGAACCCGTGGCGGGGCAGTATGAGCAGGCCTCGCCGAACAAGGAGTGGGTTGCCTATGTGAAAGAGCACGACTTGTATCTCCGTTATGCGCCGACCGGGGAAATCGTGCGGCTGACGCACGATGGCACGGAATCCTGGGATTACGCCACGCCAATCCCATCGCTGCGACCGATGGTGGCGCAAGGCACTCAGGATGTGAAGCAACGGCCTGCCGTGTTCTGGTCGCCCGATTCTTCGAAACTGGTGACCTACCGGATGGACACGCGAAGCGCGGGACGCTTCACGAACTTGCAATTCGTTCCCACCGGGCAGCTGCGCCCCAAGGCATTCACCGTGGTCTACCCCTTGCCCGGAGAAGTGCTGCCCAAAGCCGATCCGATCATCTTTGATGTTCAGAAGGGCAAGGCCATCGATGTGAAGACCGCATCCCTGGAAATTCAGTTTCAGGGTGGGCCGGGTTTCGAATGGTTTCCAGACAGCAAGGCTATTTATTACCAAGCCGACGACCGTGGGGAGAAGGCCATCGAGCTGCGCACCGTGGATTCCGAAACGGGAGAACAAAAGGTTGTGGTTCGAGAAAAGTCGGATCGTTACGTTGACCCGGGCCAGACCTTTTTTCGATTTCTGCGCGACTCCGCAGAACTACTCTGGTCATCGGAGCGGGACGGATGGAATCATTTATACCTCTACGACCAGAAAACCGGCTCCCTGAAAAACCAGGTAACCCATGGGCCCTGGGTTGTCCGTCAGATCGTCGACGTCGACGAGAAATCGCGGCGCGTTTATTTCTTGGCGAACGGGCGCGAGAAGGGCGAAGATCCCTATCAAACACACCTGTACAGCGTCGGCCTCGACGGGAACAACTTGATGATGCTGACTCCCGCGAACGCCAATCACACGGTCAGCATATCTCCTGACCATTCTTGTTTTGTCGATAACTCTTCGCGGCCTGACCTTCCCGGAGAGGCCGTCCTCCGAAATACAAAAGACGGCTCGCCAATTCGCGTCCTTGAACAAACCGACTCGAGCGAACTGCTCAAAACGAACTGGAAGTTCCCCGAGGCATTTCACGGCAAGGCCAAGGATGGCACCACGGATCTTTATGGTTTGATTTGGCGGCCATCCAACTTCGACGCCGCAAAGAAGTATCCCGTCATCGAAATGGCCTATACGGGTCCCCAGGCGTTCTTTGTTCCGAAGACTTTTGGCGCGGCGATGCGGGGCCTGCCATCGGTCGCGGAGCTCGGCTTCATCGTAGTGATGGTCGACGGTCGCGGCACCACGGGGCGCTCTCGAGCATTCCACGAGTTCTCGTATCGAAATCTGGGCGGAGCGTTCGAAGATCACCTGGTCATGATCCAGCAAATGATCGCTCAATATCCCTACATGGATGCGACACGTGTAGGAATCTTCGGGACCTCCGCCGGAGCGTACGGCGCTGCTCATGCCATGCTGGTATTTCCTGATTTTTACAAAGTTGGTGTTGCCATCTCCGGAGATCACGATGCGAGATTAGATAAGGCCTGGTGGAACGAGCTCTATCAGGGATTCCCGGTGGGGCCCGACTATGCCGAACAGTCGAACGTCACGATGGCCGACCGGCTCCAGGGACGGCTGCTGATCGAGCACGGCGACATCGATGATAACGTCCACGTTGTCGAGACGATGCGGTTTGCCGATGCGCTTATTAAGGCCAACAAGGACTTCGACATGCTCATCGTTCCCAACATGTATCACGGCGAAGGTGGCAATTTGTATCTGGTGCGGCGACGGTGGGACTATTTCGTTCGAAACCTTCTTGGCGTGAGCCCGCCCAGCAACTTTGAAATCCACGAGGACCGGGAACCACTTCCGGGACGTCCGCGATGATGCGCATAGTCTTGTGATTCGGGTTGCGCGGTTTTGATCACCGACACCACTAGCCTGACTTCCCTTTCAAAATGAGAAAACCTCTGAGAGACAAGGATTTCCATCAGAAATGTAGCAAGTAATAAGTCAAGATTTGTTAAGATTTGGCTTGCATTAATGAAAATATGTGCTTCAATGTAGCACGTATGTTCGTGCAAGTCACCAAATGCAAGCACGGCAGCGTCACCTACTTCACCTACCTGGTTCGCGAGTCCTTTCGTACCCCAAAGGGCCCTCGCTCCCGCACCATCTGCAATATCACGGCGCTGCCCCCTGAGACCCGCGAGCTCATCAGCCAGTCCCTTCAGGGACGCAGCTTTGTGGCTGCAGAGTCGCTGCAACTGAGCGAAGCCTGGAATTGCGGCGGGCTGATGGTCCTGCACCAGGCCTGGGAGGAGTTTGGCTTGAGCACGATCTTTGACTTCGTTGCGGATGCTCGGATGGCCGGTCTGCTCAAGGCCATGACCCTGGGTCGTATTCTGTTTCCCAGCGCCAAACTGGCCTTGGTCGATCACGCTCGCGGCACCCTGCTGGCCGCGGCCTGTGGCCTGGATCAGGCCACCGAAGACTTCGACGAGGACGACTTGTATGCCGCCATGGATCAACTGAACGGACACTGGGTCGGCATCGAGAAGCAGCTCTACCAAAAGAGCTTTCCCCAGGGCGTCTCGCTGGTGCTCTACGATCTGACCAGTGTGTATTTTG
>QHYZ01000200.1 GCA_003225295.1 Acidobacteriota bacterium
CTGGTACATGTATCCGAACAACGACTTTGGGTTCAACTATCCTTATAGCAAAGTCATTACCTCTGCCGGTACCGATAGCGCTAGCTTTACCTCTGCGGGGGCGTCAGTTTTCGGGTACGCGAACACCGCCACACCGCTGGTCCTCTCGAACGCCTACATCTATCAGGGCACGCCTCTGAATGCTGCCGCCTTGCCGGCGGGGGCTTCGGTGACGCCCTTGCTAACGGACGCCTCCGGTTATGCTCTCTCGCTGATCTACACTCTTGGCGACGGACGGCAATATCTCACTCAGACCTTCGACAGTAGTCCGTATCTGATGCACGATTTAGTCTTGGCGTATGGTCTGATCAACTGGGTCACCAAGGGCATCTTCCTCGGCGAATACCACGTGTACGCCGCCGCACAGGTGGACGACTTTTTCATCAATGGCTCGGAATGGATACCCGGCACACCGTGCACCGATCCCATAACTCACGATCGCACGCCCCCAGATGCCACCTCGCTGCCGTTTTTTAGGATCAACTCCGCTGACATGACTTCGCTCGTGGCTTGGCAGAACAAGATTCAAAGCGACCCCTTACTTTCAAATTTCAAACTAACCCTGGCCTTCAACGGCGTCGGCACCACCGGCAACACCGACTGGACCGGCCTTCCCGCCGCGGGGATTGCGAATGACACCTTGACCACCAGCGTGCAGAACTACCAACAGTACTTTCACTGGATAAGTCACACCTACGATCACCCCAACAGCCTGAACGGTTTGCATAAGTCTGATCCTGGTGGTGATCCAGACACTCCACAAGTAGATTCTATCGACCTGGAGATTCTTACAAACCAGTACGTAGCCACCGGCACGGGGCAGAACCTAGACCCAGATCCCAGAGACACGGTCAGCCCTATTCACTTGAGCGACTTCAACCCGGCGAACCTCGTGACTCCGGGGGTCACGGGTCTGAACGATCCTTTGGTCCCCACTTATCTGGCTCAAGACGGAGTCAGGTTCGTGGTGACCGACACCTCGGTCATCGGACAGGCGAATAACGGACCAAATCCATCGCCCAATGTAGGCATGGTGAACAGCTATGCCCCCAGCCTTTACGAAGTGCCGCGACATCCCAACGATATTTTCTTCAACGCCGTTAACTGGACCGACGATCAGGCGGAGTTTTCCTGCATCTACAACAATCCCGTGCAACCACCCTACAACACCTTCACCGCAGCACAGATTCTCGATTACGTGAGTTCAGGCTTCGTCACGGGCATGCTGATGGGAGACATGGATCCGCAGATGTTCCATCAGAACAATCTGCACGACTATGACGGACAGGGTCACTCGCTGATCAGTGATGCCTATGATCAGGCTTTCAGCAAGTATGAACGGCTTTACAAACTGCCGGTAGTCAGCCCAACGCTCGATCAGTTGGGGCAGAACATGCAAAATCGCAACGCCTACAACCTGTCGACCGCGACGGCAAGCCTCACCAGCCTCTCTGGGTCCAATCTGACGATCAGCATCACGGTGCCCGCGACAGCTACTGTTCCGAGCGCGATCATCCCCATCACCGGCCTGAACGGCGTCGGAGCGGAAACCTATGGAGGACAACACATCTCGCACGTCCAGGTGAGCAGGGGCCAAACGATAATACTGCCCGTGCTTTAGACAGTTAGAAGGATTTACCGTGAGCCGAATATTCCAGGCCTTGACCGTCGCGCACCACACCGGGGTGGACAAGCTAAAATCTTTGTCGCCCGCGGGGAGGGAGCCCACGGATGGCTCCTCCGAGGTGTTGCCGACGGTCGTCGTTCCCTCAAACGCCGATCTGTTCGGCAGGCTGAAAAACCAAACCGTCCAGTTTCCTGACGCGGTCAACTTGTCACATAAGAAGATCAGAAATTACTTGATCCTCGCCTTCTTTGTGACGGCGCTGGTGCTGTTGGGAACGAACCATGCATTCCACCCGCATGGAAGTGCATTTGCCAACAGCCAGGCGGGCTACGGTGTCACATTTGAAGGCACAGTGCGCCCGGCCAGTGAGATCCAGATCACTGCGGAGTCAACCGGCACGGTGGCCAACATTTCGGTCAAGGTGGGCGATACTGTGCAAAAGGGTCAGCAGCTTCTGAGTATGGATGATCGCGAAGCGCAATTGACCGTCAAACAGGCGAGTGTCGAGCTCGAGGCGGCCGAGACAAAGCTTGACAAATTTCGCGTACAGCTGGCCGACGCGGACGCCCGTGTGGCCATATCGCAACGCCAAGAGCAGTTAGTTCCTACGCGGCAATGGCGGGACTCTCCGGAACGGGCCGCCGCTGCTTACGACCAGGCCTTGCTCAACTACGGCCGCACCAAGAAACTGTTCGAAGCCGGTCTCACTGCGCAACAAGAGCTGGATGCTCGAGGCACTGAACTGCGCATGGCCCGGGATGACCTGGAAAACGCCAAAGAACTGGCGGCTGTATCAGCGAAGCTGTCGCACGATCAGGCCGATCAGGCCAACCTGCAAGCCAAGGTTACTCGACAGGAACTACAAGGGCAATTGCGCCAGGCCGAGGTGAACTATGAGCGCGCCAAGCAGCAGGCCGATGCAACCGTCGTGCGTGCCACGACAGCCGGTGTGGTCTCCGCAATCCCCATCCGCTTGGGAGATCGTGTTCCTGGTGGCGCGGTCCTTGCGCGGCTGGCGAAACTGGATCGGATGATCGCGGAAGTCCCGGTGGCAGCACAGATGATTTCGGAGCTGAGAGTCGGCCAATTGGCTCAAGTGGGGCTGTCTTCCTTTTCCTCTCGCGAGGTGCAGGGCAGAATCAGAACCATCAATCCGCTCCCGTCTCAGAACATGACGCACGTCGTCGAAGTCGAATTCGATAATCCAACTCTTCTGCTGGTGGCGGGTCAGCCGGCAGAGGTTAGGTTTGTGAAGCCATGAGCCGCCAAGAACCGATTTCCGTTCTACTGGCAACCGAAGGAACGTATCCTTTTTATACCGGTGGTGTGAGCACTTGGTGCCACCGGCTCACGCACGACTTGCCAAATATTGACTTCACCGTGCTCGCCGTGGTTACCAACCCGTCCCCGCAGTCAAAATACGACCTTGCGCCCAATGTGCGGGAACTGATTAAAGTGCCGCAATGGGGCCTCCTACAGCCCGCAGAATATTCATGTCATCAATCCAATTCTGTGGTACTGCGCAATCTATGGAATACCACGCCACAAGTCATCGCTGCCCGTTTCAAACCAATCTTCGAGCGATTTCTCTTCCTTTTGCTCTCCCCTAATTGTGACAAGGAAGAACTTGGCCAACTCTTGCTCAAATTGCATAGTTACTTTCAATGGTTCGACTACCAGAAAACCATGAACTCCGCAGAGGTGTGGAACGTGGTTCAGTACGCGGTGCGCGCTGCATGGGCGTGTCGTCCTCAGCCCACGGAACAGCCAACTCTCGAAGAAGTGAAGCAAGTTTACCGTTTGCTGTATCACTGGCTGATGGTGCTTCACTTCCCCGTTCCTTCCGCAGACATCGCACATTCATCGGCGGCATCTTTCTGTGGCTTGCCCTGCGTGCTGGCAAAACTCGCGAATGGCACACCTTTTGTGCTCACTGAGCATGGGGTCTACCTGCGCGAGCAATATTTGAACCTGCGTCGTCAAGTGAAGTCATTCTTTGTTCGTTGGTTCCTTTACCGAGTGGTTGAAAACGTTGTGGAACTAAATTATTACTTTGCCGACTTGGTCGTCCCGGTGTGCGCCTACAATTCGCGTTGGGAAAAGCATCTAGGCGTGCCCGACAGCCGCATCAAGGTGATCTTCAACGGAGTTAATCCCGAGAAATTCTACCCCTGTAGGCAGAAAAACAGCGGCCGGGCACGGGTTTCGACTGTCGGCCTTATTTATCCCCTGAAAGGCCAGCTCGATCTGATTGACGCGGCTGCCATGCTCAAACCCAAGTTCGACAACCTGGAAGTAAGCTTTTATGGGACGCCTGCCGACCGAGAATATTTCGATTCCTGCCGGTGCAAGGTCGATGAGTTCAATCTGCACGACTGCGTCACCTTTGCGGGGTCCACAACAGAACCATGGAAAGTGTACAGCGACGCCGATGTCATGGCTTTCCCGAGTATTTCAGAGGCCTTTCCCTACGTTGTGCTGGAGGCCATGTCGTGCGGTGCCGCGATAGTTGCTACCGACGTAGGAGGGGTGAGAGAGGCTCTAGGGGATTGTGGGCTGCTGGTGCCCGCCAGGACACCGCAGGCGATGGCCGGAGCAATTTCTTTCTTACTCGGCAATGCGGCCGAACGCGAACGATTGGGCCAGATGGCTCGGGCGCGCGTCCTAAAACATTTTACGGAGAAACAATTCTTGAATTCCTACGGAAGCACTTACTGCGACTTGCTGTCGTGCCGGCCCCAGGAGTTCTTGCCGGCTTATAGCTCGTGATCGGAGTGTGTGTGCTGTTGTCTCGGTTAGGGTTGGCTACTATTACGCTCGCAGGATCAAGCTTGCTCTTCACCATGAGCACCGTCCCCGCTGCTACTGCTGCCGCGCGCCTGGCAATCTATTACGGGTATCCCAGTTTGGTAAATGGGGCCAACGGAGATGTGGAGAAAGCAGCGAGTGCTTTCAGCGCATACGACGTGGTGATCTTGGGCGATGGCCTGGAGTTCCCGGACAAGCAGTCCGGGCGCTACCCTCCGGGGGACCCGGAGGAGCACCAGAAGGCCCTCCGGATCATGGAGGCCGTCCGGGATCGCAGGTCAGGAACGCGCTTTTACGGCTATGTCTGCTTGGGTGAGATCCCATCTCGTAAGGGCCAAGAAATATCTCTCACGTCCAGAGAATTGGAAGAGCGCGCGCGCCTGTGGAAGCATATGGGTGTGGCCGGCATTTTCCTGGATGAGGCCGGTTACGACTTTGCCGTAGTCACTCGCCAGCGACAGAATATGGCCGTCAGGATCATCCATGAGCTCGGTCTCAGCGCATTCATGAATGCGTACTTTCTGGACCATATTTTCAGTCTTGAAGACAAGCTCCCTTACGCGAATGGTACCGCCAAGAATCCTGAACACTTGCCTCCACTCTTAGACCGGCGTGATCTTTTCCTGCTGGAATCATTTCAAGTGAGAAATGGAAACTATGAGAGTGCATCCGAGTGGCAGGCACGCTTGAACCAAGCCCTCAAGTATCGTCGACGCTTCGGGGCCCACATTTTTGCCACCACCACAACGACGGAGCAGGAGCCTTTCAGTGCGGAAAAGTTCAATTATGCATGGTGGACTGCCATTCTCTACGGCCTGGATGGTTTTAGCTGGGGAGAACCGAACTTTGCTGCTCTGAGCAACGCTCTACCTGATCGTCGATGCCGCTTGGAAAGTACCATGCTCCGCGCTTTCGAACAGTCATCCGCGGTCGGTTCTGATAGCACGCGCTTCTGGAGGAAAGCGGGCAATTTTTTAGTTGTCGGCGATACCGCTACTCACTCTGTTCATCTTGTCCCCTCCGATAGCTCCGTGAAACCAAAGGACGTCGAAACCTTGTTGACTTCTCCCCGAGGAGGATCACTTTTGACCTGCGGGGGAGGCGCATGAATCATAAAGAGGACAAAGTCCTGCTGATGGATGCGCAGGAAAGTACGGCACAGGTCGTGCATGCCCGCGAGGTTGCAGCCCTGATTGAGTCACTGGGGCATACCGATCGGTCCGCGCGCGAGTGGGGCTTCCCGGATATCTTTTCTTTAGCCGAGCATCTCTTCGCGCGTCTCCAGCAAAACCCCGTGCCGGATCAGAGGGTCCGCCAGAAGGGTGAGCGGCTTTCCCTCTGGGAAGAAACAAGATGCGCGCTGCGCAAGTTTTCACTCAGCTTGGCCTACGCTATCCCCTGGATGGTGATGCTGACCTTGGAGTACTTGCGACCGGACGCTCTGCGGGTTTCCCCCGAGATCGGCGGAGCGTTAAGTCTTTCTCTGATTGGCAGTCTTATAACGACAGGCGGATTCGTCCAGATGATCTTCCGCAGCGGGAACTTTTATTACGGGCTGAAAGAACCCGTTTTGGCGCATCGTACCTACATGTCACTCGTGAACATTGGGCTCACTACCACTCTTTTTCTGACCTTGCTTGGGATAATGGTGGGTTCTTACTTTCATTTATTTGCCGGAAACTACCTTGTGCTGGCGGCCATCAACTACCTGGCTCTAAGCCTTCTGTGGATGCTGTGCGCCGTGCTTTCTGTGCAGGGGATCGGCTGGAGTATCCCGGTCATTTTTTTTCTCAGCATTCTAACTATTGGTTTGATAAAAATTCTCTTAAACTTGGGAACAACCATTCTGTTGATACTCTGTCCGTCGCTGGCAGTAGGGCTCGCGCTCGGTTGTGTGCTGGCCGGTTCTTATCACGCAGAGAAAAAGCATCCGGAGAGCAAGTATAGCGCTCGTCCACGAGGCGGCGTCATGCTCATCTCGCTGGTGCAATTCTATGTCTACGGAACCGTTTATTTCAGCTTTCTCTTTGCCGACCGACTGACCGCGGGAAGCGCGGTTCCATGGGTTTCCGGCTTAAGTTTTGGAATAGACGCCGCATATAAGAAGGGCACAGATCTGGTACTGCTAGCTTTCCTGATTACCGCCGCGCTTGTGGAGTATCTCGCTGATTCGTTCTTGCGGTTCTGGCAAAGGCTGGCTGCGGAACTGCCGCAAGCCGCCAGCGACCAACTGATAGTAAGTCTGTGGAAACGTCACTCGAAATCGATGTTAGCTATCTTCACTGCGTTCGTTGTGATTTCCTTGAGCGCTTGGTTCGCCTTCTCTCGTTTGAGCAGCCTAGCCCCTGCCCCCAGGTTGTTGGAGACCGCTGTGCTCGGCGGTCTCGGTTATCTCATGCTAAGCGTGGCTTTGCTAGAAATCATAATTTTGGCCAGCGTAAACGCTATTTCGACGGCCTCGCTGGCTTTTGCACTGGGGGTCGCAGTGAACCTGCTAACTGGATATGGGCTCAGCCATTTGTGCGGAGCGCAATATGCCGCTGTCGGGCTGCTCGCCGGGTCCGCTGTCGTTCTGTGGATATCTAACGCGGCGGTTCGACGTGTCTTGCGCCACCCCGATTATCATTATTCCATTTCGTGAGATCTCCTGATGCTCGCTCTGGATGCACTAAAGGCTCTTTGGATCATCGGCGTCTTCCTTGCAGTGTTTTTATGGCTTCCAACACATCTCTTTTCGGGCAGGCCGAATTCTCCCCGGGTGATTCGGATTGCCGGCAACTGGGCCCGTACCGTGCTAGGTGTGACGATCCTAGTTTTTCTCTTGAGCAGTTTGCGGGTGCTCGGTGCGATCACGCTTGTTTTGCTTTTTTTTGGCGCGATAGCCGTCAGTTGGTTTCGCCAGAGTGCCGGGATGCCTCGCCGTTGGTTGACGAACCTGCAAGCAGCCACGATAAACATATTACGCCAAGTTGAGTCTCGGTCGTTTGGCCAGTTCCTCCTGCCGCGCAAGCTCTCGCCCACCTCGGCTCGCCCGCCTTGGGGACTACGCTTAAATTCGTGGCTGGAAGCCCTGGAAGGCAGGGAACTGCTGGGCGCATGCTTTGTCGTCGTGCTGGGAACGACCGTCGTTCTGCGCACCGAGCATGCGGTTCGGGAACTGCGTTTTGATCAACCTGAGCAATACTCTACTCTGTTACGTGCACGAGAATTGATGCTCAATATCCACCCGGCCGGCCGACCGTTCGTCTTTCCGGCGGTGATCGCAGCCACATCTTTGCTTAGCAGTACGGATCCCACCCAGGTAACGCGTTTCCTCACACCGGCAATCGGCCTGTTAGTTATTCTGGCCACTGGCTTGCTCATTCAGGTATGCGCCCGCGCGGGGGTTGCCTGCGTCGCTGCTACTTACTGCTTAGGAGCAGCTGTGTTCCCGCCTGCCAGAAACCAAATGGGCGTGGCGGTCTCCGCGACGGAGAAAATTGAGAGTGTCTTCAGCGGTTCCCCAGCAACCATCCGAGCCATGCCCGAATTTGCACTCGGCTCGCTATTCCTTCTCTTAGCTCTCGTTTTTCTCGCGGATTGGTATAGGAACTCACGGGGTTGGGATTCATTGCTGGATTTCACGTGCTGCCTGTTGTTGACCGGCATCGTTTCGCAGGTCTTACTCCTAGTATTGGTGATGGCGGCTGGGGTTCTGCTTCTTCGACCAATGGCGGGCCTCTTGGCTTTCGTGCTGCTGTGTTATGGATTGGTGGCTGGCGCGACTTTGTCCACCGGCATCACTATCCCTGACGAAATGCGCACGATCTTACCAGTTGCCGCCGCCATCCTCGTGGGTTGCTTCTTTGCGTTTATAGAAACGGAATTAGCCGCCCGCGCCAGCAGGAGGGCTGAAACAGTACTTCTCACTGCCTGTCTGGGCGTTGCTGTGATTTGGTTACCACCGCAAAGGTTGCTCGGCCGATGCCTCGAGTATGAAGCCGCAGCCCGTGTGACTGAGGAAATCGCACATAGATTTGCCCGGCAGACCTGGGTTGTGGCAGCCCCTGTTGAGCAGTTAGCCGAAACATTTGGCTTGGGAGGGCATGAAGATCTGGCCGGATTTGTCGAGAAATATCGCAGCCAGGTCTCGAGCCCGGAGTTCCGCTTTCAGGATGCACGGGAAGATTTGTTTATTTATGTTGAGAAGAAACCGTTTCAGATTTTCTCGCGCGAACCTGAGACCGTCTCTTTCTCCGTGCTGACCGACCCCACTTACCGCAATTATCGCTCACCGGGAGGTCGAGCCAGCTTGGAGGCAGCGGCGCTACAACTCTGTGAGAGCTACCGGCAATACCACTCCAATGCCGATGTGTTTTTTGAGAACGAAGTTCTCCGTATCTACCACATACACCAGCAACAAGCTTCAGACACTAAGGCAGGACAGTGAGGGGCATCGTGAAGTCAAGATCACAAAGTCTCTCCCAAAATTATGTATAAGGAATTTTACAAATTGCGGCTTAATCCCTTTGAAATTGCCCCCGATCCCTCTTTTCTGTTTCTCACCAGGAGACATCAAGAGGCCTTGCTTGCCCTTTACTATGGTGTTCATCGGCGGAAAGGGTTCGTGGCACTGACCGGGGACGTTGGTACCGGCAAGACCTTGCTAATCCGTTGTCTTTTGCGAATGCTCAAGGATAACGACACTGCCTGCGCCTATGTCTTCAATAGTCGCTTGTCAACGCTGGAGTTCCTGCACTACGTTGCCACGGAATTCGGGCTTGCGGTATCGGGCAAAACCAAGGGCGAAGTTCTGCAAGACCTCCGCAAATATCTTCTTGCCCGCCATCAGAGAAAATTGACCACTATGATTGTGGTGGACGATGCCCAGGACCTCTCGTTCAAGCTCCTCGAAGAGATCCGGCTTCTGAGTAATCTGGAGACAGACGAAGAGAAATTGCTCCAGATATTGCTTGTGGGGCAGCCCGAGCTCGACGAAAAGCTGGATTCCTTTAAGCTTAGGCAACTGAAACAAAGGATAGCGTTGCGTTCTCACCTTGAACCATTAGACTTAGAAGAGACGAGCGGTTATATACGGCATCGGCTGCAGCTTGCGGGCACCCCTTCTGAAGCGTGTAACTTGTTTGGCGAGGAAACGATCGAAAGAGTCTTTCATCATTCTGGGGGTGTTGCACGACTGATCAACACAGTTTGCGAAAACGCCTTGATCACCGCCTTCGCAAGACAACTAACCAGTGTGCCGCCGGATATCATCGATGAAGTAGCATACGACCTACGCCTCAGCCTGGCCAGCCCACCACGGGCGGAACGCAGCAAGAGCAACGACGTGGTGCTGCAAGCGCATGAAGATACTGCTTCGATTGTATAGCCAACCGCAAGACAAGTTAGGTCCTGGGATGCAATGAAAACTGCTGGCTGTGGTGGTAAACGAAAACCGATACGACTACTTGCGTCTTGCGTGTGGCTGGGCGGAGTGGCAATGAGTGTATTAGAGATCGTTGGCTGTGGGAGCGTGTCGACTATTCCGGTGAGCGTCGCGATTTCGCCTACGTCGGCGACGGTGGGAGCCGGGGGCACGCAGCAGTTTACCGCGACGGTGACGAACACCAATAATACGGCAGTGACCTGGCAGGTGAACGGGGTGCCGGGAGGCAATGCCACGGCAGGGACGATTTCGAGTGCGGGTCTGTACACAGCGCCGTGACCATCACGGCGCCCACAGCGGTGAGCGTCACGATTTCGCCTACGTCGGCGACGGTGGGAGCCGGGGGCACGCAGCAGTTTACCGCGACGGTGACGAACACCAATAATACGGCAGTGACCTGGCAGGTGAACGGGGTGCCGGGAGGCAATGCCACGGCAGGGACGATTTCGAGTGCGGGTCTGTACACAGCGCCGGCGGTAGTGCCGAGTCCGGCCACAGTGACGGTGACGGCGGTGTCTCAGGCGGACGCCACAAAGTCAGCCTCGGCACAGGTGACCATCACGGCAGTCATTGGCGTAGCTTTCTACGTTTCGACCACAGGCAGTGACTCCAATCCGGGCACGGTCATCTCTCCATGGAGAACTATCCAGCACGCGTCCAATTCCGTACAGCCGGGCGACACCGTTTACGTGCGTGGTGGCGCGTACAACGAGTCGGTGAACATTTCGGTATCAGGCTCAGCGGCAGCAGGTCCGATTACATTCCAAAGCTTCCCCGGTGAGCAAGCGATTATAGATGGTACGGGACTGGTGCCCTCTACCTCGAGCACCCAGGGCTTGATCAACATAACGAATCAAAGTTACATTTCCATCCAAGGGTTTGAGATCCGCAACTTTCAGACCTCGAGCGCGTCTGCCGTTCCAGCGGGGATCTGGGTATCAGGCGCAGGTAGCAATATCCAGATACTGAACAACCTGATTCATAACATCGTGACCACCTCAGAAACCAACGGCAACGCTTTCGGCATTGCCGTGTACGGCACGGCAGCGCCCGCCTCCCTCGATGGTGTCACGATTAGCGGCAACCAGGTTTATGGCCTTAAGACCGGCCAGAGCGAATCGGTGAATGTGGACGGGAACGTCAGCAACTTTTCGATCACCAATAACGTCATTCATGATAACGACAACATAGGAATCGACATTATTGGCTTCGAGGGCGTTTCGCCCGACCCAGCGTACGACTACGCCCGCAACGGTACGGTCACCGGCAATACCATCTACAACATTTCGGCTATAAACAATCCTGGTGAGAGTAACCAGTACGATGCCAATGGTATTTACGTGGACGGTGGCTCTCAGGTTGTCATCGAGCGAAACCTGATCCATGACGTAGACATCGGCATCGAGATGGCCAGCGAGCACCAGGGCCACGTAACCAGCTTTGTGATCGCGCGGAACAACCTGGTGTATGCGGCGAATACGACGGGCATAAGCATTGGAGGGTATGACGGCACGGTGGGCGGCACTGATCACTGCACGATTGTAAATAACACCCTGTTCCAGAACGATACGAAGAACACGGGGAGCGGTGAATTTCAGATCCAATACTACGCCACGAACAACGTGTTCAAAAACAATATTGTATATGCTTCGTCACAAGGACTATTCATCAACAACTGGACGAGCAGCGAGCCCGATCCGGCGGACGTAGATTACAACCTTTATTACTCCTCTTTGAGCTCCTCAACAGCAAACTTTCTCTGGAATGCTACTCCCTACGCTGGTTTCCCGTCCTATCAATCAGCGACTGGGAAGGATAGCCATTCTCAATATATGGATCCGCAGTTCCTGAGCCTGATCACGCCTGCCCTGCAAATCCGGCCGACTTCACCGGCAGTCAACGCAGGAATCGACCTGGGGTCGACGGTCGTCGGTACCTTGGACTTTGCTGGCAATCCGCGCGTGCTGGGAAGCAATATCGACATCGGCGCTTACGAACAATAGCGTTACCAGTGCCAAAGGGCAGATTTCGGCCTCGCGAAAGTAGGGGTTTCCCCCTAGGGATCTTCGGGTCTTTTGCTACTCAGAAATAGAGACTTGACAGGCTTGTGTTCCGCTGGCCAGGGGCCAACATACCTTGGGCGGGAGTCGGCGACATTTGTGTTTCGCCCCAACGATAACTAACACTTTATCGGCTAAAGAGGTCGCCTAACCAGCTGGGGAGGGTTAGGCGCGTTTAGGCCTCCCCAGGAAGTGCGTACTGAGAAACGTATCCAACTGGGTGCCCCCAGGATTTTCCAGATTGCAAGAGCCGGCCGTTGCGGAGCGTGCGACCAGTGAAAATCTCTGCTCTCTGCATGTCTGGATTTTAACGTGGCAGGCGATGAAGCCCAATCATTCCATGTCCCTCGTTGAGCATCATGCAACTGAAAATCGAGAGCGCCTCCTTGAAACCACAATCCAGCGCCAGAGTGTCTATTGGGAAGCGGCTGACCATAACCCGCGCGGGCTTTTGCTCGCAGATTCCTCGTAGAGTTATGTGACGAACAGCCACGATTGAAGAGATTGGAGTCGAAGGAGAGAAATACAGATGGAGCTCAGCCGCCCAAGCGGACCAGTCGGTGGGTTTCCGCCCAAGACTGCGGCAGGATTTCTTCTGATGGACTCCGCATTGCGCCCCGTCTCGTTCAATGCCGCGGCCGTCGAGATTCTTAGTTATCCGGACAAACTCGCAAACCTAACGCACTCTGACGTGCTCCTTGCGACAAAGATTCGGTCGAACTTAGTAAGCCGGCAGGCCCGTGGTGAATCGCCCTTTGTGACTGAGTTCCAGTCAGGCAGGAGACGTTATTATTGCCGAGCATTCTCCGTGGATTCATGCGCCAAAGATCCTTCGTACCCGAGCATAGCCGTCCTGCTGGAACGAGGACCATGTGGAGTGGCCCCCTTGTTGGGAGTCTCGCAGCAGTTCAACCTCACGCAACGCGAGCAAGAAGTGTTGAAGCATCTGGTGCAAGGTTTAACCGGCAAGGCGATTGCGAATCGCATGAACATCAGTCCCAACACAGTGAAGGCCTTTCTGCGAATGATCATGATCAAGATGGGCGTCTCTTCCCGGTCCGAAGTGGTGATCAAAATTATCATGACCCAACGGCAGTAATGCGCTCATCTCTCTGTGCGACCCCACAGCCCCGCCTTGCGGCGAGTCACGCCGGACCTCCAGGCATCAAGTGAAGAGACCCTGCATCTGACTTCCGACATGGAGCAGCACAATTGGGCGCGTGTCCAAATGGACCACCAGGAAGCTCGTCAGTTGATCCGTCGAGCTGAATGGGCCCTAAGCATCGTTTCGGCCGTTACTCTTTTGTTTAGCGTGTTGGTTAGCTTAATCCTGCCCCGCCAAGTCACTGAGCCTCTGGTCAACCTCAAAGAAGCCATGGATCACGCTGCCAAGGGAATTATGAGATCGACTTCGAACTCCACGGAGGTGGCGAAGTCGTGGAGCTTGCAAAAAGCGTCCAAAACCTAATCTCACTCTTACGGAAAAAGCGGTAGCGTTACGATGGCCCGTGCATCCAATGGAGAGAAACCGAATGAAACGAGGGTGGTGCGTATGACGCTGGGTGGAATTATCAGAGTGGCATGGTGTGGATTCATGGTGCCAGGAGTGGCGGCCCAGAGGCCAGCGTCGCCCGAGCGCGGGGCGGAACAAAGTCCTCGGTCCTCGCAAGTTCAGCCGCAGCTGGAGTTGAAGCGATTTTCCCTCTTGAGCGGAACTTCGATTGATCTCTCCCCGGACTGGATCGAGCGCGAGCAGATGCCGCTGCCACCTTCGCCGAGGCTGGCGCGATTCGCCCCGCAAGTGACGTTCTTGGAGTTTATGGCGCTGGAAAATCCGAAGATGCACTCGACCTTGCGGATTGCAACGACCACCAATCCGTTCCTGGGAGGCGATGAGGTTGCACTGGATGTGCAAATGCATAGCGCAGCTGGTTCGGGCAGCGGCCTAGCGGATTATTTGTTCTACTTTTTCTTTTCGGCACCGCGGGATTGTTTGGATGGAGGCTCGGAGGCTTACCGGAAAGCAAAGAACCAGGCGGAATTGCCGGATCACACGGCGGTTTCGCCGGATTTGAGTATTCGCACCGACTGCCAACACCCACCTACGTTAGCAGGTTTTTATTCGAGGCAGTTGAGCGCAGGCGTACTCTTTCAAGTCACCAACGGAGTGGAGTTCGCAGGTGGGATCTATCCGGAGTTTTATCTTACACCGATGGAAAAAGTGGAGGCAAGCGGGCTGACGTTTTACGTGTTTGAGGCACAGGGCCGAATGCGGCTCGATCTGGCGACGGTCGACCACTTCAACTTGCCCGATGAAATGCAGGGCGCACAGGCGGATTTCTTCTGGGCGGTAGGGGCACCGAGTCCATTTCCATTTATTCGGGACCCGCAGAGGAAGAATGTTCCGCTGATCCAGGTTGCCTATGCCGGGATGGGGCTGGGGTCTGATAAACATGACATTTTCATGAGGTTGCTGCGGCAAGTCCATTCACGGTAAGGAAAGCTGCCAGCAAGCATTCGAGGGCATGTCCGACGCGGCGGAAATCGAGGGAATGGGTCGCTGATCTGGCAGGCTCTCCGAAGCGTTTCTTTGAAGTTGCGGAAACCGCTGCGCTGGCGGATGGACGCGACGATGATGACACGGTATGCCATCGAACCACGAAAGGCTCAGCGCGCCGCGGCCATCGCTACGATTCCCGCCCTTTCCGGCGGCGGCAAGGCCACGCCGTCGCGGAAAGCAACAAATCTGCCCGAGGTGACCGAGATGCGCTCGCCTGGCACCAGGATGCCCGCCAGATTGAGCGGGTCGGCAGCGGAAACGGCGATGGTCTCGCCCGAGGGCGGGAGGTTGCGCAACGCCCGGAGGGATTCTACCGCCACCGGCAGAGCGAATTGTTCCCCGAGAAAGCCGCTGACGAATCTTCCGCCGCGGACTTCGCCGCGATCCTCGAGCCGCCGCAAAGCGATCAGCAGTTCGCGCCAAGCGGGCAGCAGGGTCTCGCGCGCGAGCACGTCGCGAAAGACGACGCCGTTGCGGCGCAAGAGCATCCAGCAAGTCGCTTCCAGTGCCCGCGAGCGATCCACTGTTTCGCCGGCATACAGGAGCGACCAGCGCCCCGCGCTGTGCCGGGGACGCGCGCTCCGCCCCCTCCCCCGTCCGGCGCGACGCTGGGGATCGATGAGGGCCCGAAGATTGTCAAAGCCATCCGCAGTCAGCACGCCCGCCGCGACAAGCTCCCAGAGCGCAGTCTCCACTTCCGCCTTCAGCCTGCCGGTGCCGCGCACGATATCGGTGAAAAACGATGCCCCATGGTGTCGCAGAAACGCCACGACCGTCTGCGCATCAGGGCTCAGTCCGCGAGTTTCTTCCTCGCCTGCCTCGCGGTGCGGGATCATCCAGTCGGCATCCTCGCGCACGAAAAATGTGATCGGCGCGACGCTAGTAGGCACGACACGGCGTTTGCCGTCCGTCGCAGAATCGAGCGTCGCCGGATGAGGGGACAGCCTTCCCCAGCCAACCGCGCCTGTGAGGCAAAGCTGGTCGAGCGTCCTCGGATCGTATCCGCCGATGCGTCGCGCTAGGATGTGGCGTTCCCATGTATTTGCGGGCGCCTCGTAACCCTGAAGCTGCCGCAGCGCCTCCAGCGTTCCCCGTTCGGCCAGAAGTTGCGTGCCCGGCGCCACATGCTGCCAGCGGAAAAGCCAGCGCATGAACTCCGCCGGGGTCACAGGCGCGATCTGTTTCCGCAGCGTCCCAAGCGTCAGTCGATGGATGCGCGCCAGGAGGCGCCGATCACACCACTCCGTTTCGCCGGCGGCAGAATCCGTGAAACGCCCGCGCAGAACAGCGCCGCTGGCCTCCATTCTCAGAAGAGTTCTCTCTATATCTGCAACGGGAGTTTCGAGCGTCTCTCCTAACGCGTTTGCCGTCAGCGGACCGCAGTGCGCCATCCAGCCCGCTGTCAGAGCGAGCAGCACATCTTCGCGCGAGGCTGCTTTGGATTCTAGGTCGGGCAGTAATGGTTCAAAACACGCGGCAGGAAAAACCTGCACGAAGTCCTTGGCGCGTTCCGCGCTGACCCAATACTTCAAGCCGCCCACCTGGGCGAGCGCGGCACGGCGTCGGGCGGCAAGCTGTTTGGAAAATTCAGACCAGGCGGGAATTGACGCTCGGAGCTTCTCGTCCAAGTGATTGTTCTGGTGCGGCCCGGCCTTTGCCGAGGCGGGCAGCGCCACCAGGGTCAAAAGTACGTCGTGTAGTTCTTCCGCGTCTCGAACATCAGGCCAGGCCTCTTCGCGCACTTCCGCAATCGCCGCAGGGTCCAGCCGGCCAACTTCGGACAAGACCGCGTCGGGGAGCGAGCGGCGCATTTCCACCGCCCGTGCGCGGCGCTCCTCGAGAGGAGCATCATCCAGATAAGCGTAGGGATTGGCGTTGAGAATCTCGTGCGAAAACGGCGAGGGCACCGGCGAGTCTACCGCAACGCAGCGAATTCGGTTCTCGACAAGATCGCCTAGTACCCGTTCGAAGCCTTCGAGGTCCATGGCCTCGTTGAGAACGTCTTTCATCACCTCGCGGACCAACGGATGGTCCGGGATCGTAATCGGCCCGGAGACATTCTCCTGGCAGGCCTGGGCTTCCGGGAAAACCGCTGCCAGCAGGTCATCGGAGCGCATACGCTGAATCGGCGGCGGAACTCTCCTCCCGTTTCGAAAGCGAACCAGTGCCAGGGCACGTCCCGCGTCCCAACGCCACCGCGACGTGAATAATGGCGACGCCAGGGCCGCCTGTTCCAGCACTTCCCGTGCCGACGCCGGGTGGAGAAAATGAAAAACGTCGGCCAAGGGAAAGCTGTGCTGCTCCGTGAGAGAAATATTCAGCCCATTGTCTGTCGCGGCGGCCTGCAGCTCGAAATTGAATGTACGGCAGAAGCGCTTTCGCAGCGCCAGGCCCCAGGCTTTGTTGATCCGAGCGCCGAACGGGGCATGAATGACGAGCTGCATACCCCCGCTCTCATCAAAGAAGCGTTCGGCGATCACGGTTTTCTGAGTGGGGACCGCGCCCAGCACGGCGCGCCCGGCCACGACATACTCGACCGCCTGCTCGGCGCCCGCATCGTCAAGGCCGCATTCGCTCTTGAGCCAACTCACCGCCGCAGCGGCGTGCGCCGACTGTTCGAGTGCGTCGCCCAGAACAGCAGCCGCCACAATCGAACTGATTCTTTCGAGCAGGTCGGTGAGACATGCGGAAAGCTCAGACGTGCGTCCCGGTGCCTCGCCGCGCCAGAACGGCACATTGGGCGGCGCTCCCTGGGCGTCTTCGACCAACATCCGGCCGGATTCCACGCGCCGAATGCGCCAGGAGGAGTTTCCGAGCAGGATGATGTCGCCCGCGAGACTCTCCACCGCGAAGTCTTCGTCCACGGTGCCAACCAACATGCCTTCGGGCTGGGCAAGAACCGCATAGAGCGCATTGTCGGGGATCGCGCCGCCGCTGGTGATAGCCGTCAGCCGGCTACCCCGGCGCGCGCGGACACGCCCATTCACGCGGTCTCGGTGCAAGTAGGCGGCGTAACGTCCGCGGCCGCCGGCGATGCCCTCGGAGAGCATTTCCACGACGGCGTCGAAATCGTTACGCGCGAGATTTCGATAGGGATACGCCCGGCGGACGATTCGGAACAGTTCGTCCTCGCTCCAATCTTCGGCAGCGCACATGGCCACAATCTGCTGGGCCAGGATGTCCAGCGGTGCTTCGGGTATCTCGATGCGATCCAACTCACCCTGGCGGATCCCTCTCACCAGGGCGGCGCATTCGAGCAATTCATGGCGAGTCGTTGCGAAGACGCGGCCCTTCGAGACGGCGCCGCGCCAGTGACCCGCGCGTCCAATGCGCTGCAGGGCAACAGAGAGGGAGCGCGGAGAGCCGATCTGGCAGACCAGGTCTACCGAGCCAATGTCGATACCCAGTTCAAGAGAAGCCGTGGCAACAAGAGCGCACACTTCTCCGGCTTTCAGTTTCTTTTCGGCAGCTAGCCGCAACTTGCGCGACAAGCTTCCGTGGTGTGTGGCTACCGCGTCTCTTCCCAGGCGCTCTCCCAGATGATGCGCCACACGTTCCGCCAGGCGGCGCGTGTTCACAAAGACCAGTGTGGAGCGATGCTGCCGTGCCAGTTCTGCGATGCGGTCGTAGATTTCGCCCCACATCTCGTTGGTGACAATTGGTCCGAGCTCGCTGCGAGGGACTTCGACCGCCAGGTCCAACTCGCGTCGGTGGTCTATCTGCACCACTGCGGGGTCGGGACGATCGGAACCGGACAAGAAGCGCGCAACAACTTCGATGGGCTTCTGCGTAGCCGAAAGACCGATCCGCACAGGGCGCCTATCGGTCAGATATTCCAATCGCTCCAAGGAAAGCGCCAAGTGCGCGCCGCGCTTGTCATCAGCGACGGAGTGGATTTCGTCCACAATAATAGTCTTGACATTCCGCAGGATTTCGCGGCTCTTCTCCGCGGTCAATAGGATGTAGAGAGATTCCGGAGTCGTGACCAGGATATGCGGCGGGCGAGCCAGCATGGCGCGGCGCTCGTGGGCCAGCGTATCACCCGTGCGCACCGCGGTGCGGATTTCCGGCATGAGGATCCCGCAATTGGCAGCCAGCTCCTGAATTTCGCCAAGAGGAATTTCTAGGTTCGTGCGGACATCGTTGCCGAGCGCCTTCAGGGGCGAAACGTAGAGCACCTCCGTGCGGTCCGCCAACTCGCCGCGTAACGCTCCCCGTACGAGGCCGTCGATCGAAGCCAGGAACGCTGCCAGAGTCTTACCGGAGCCTGTCGGGGCGGAAATCAGCGTGGTACTGCCCGCCAGTATGGGAGGCCAACCTTGCACTTGCGGCTCCGTGGGAGTGCCGAACCGGCCGATGAACCAATCGCGAACCAGCGGATGGGCCCATTCGAGGCCCACGGAAACATTCTGTGAATTGTTGACTCTCACGGCGAAACACAAATTATAAACGATTCACGGCGGGCGGCGAAACCTCGGGCGTGACCCACAGACCTCACGGAATGGAATGAAGAAATCACTCGCCACGGTGGGCTAGACAGGCGCCTGCGCTATTCGCTTCGTTTCCGTGAAGAACGGTCGAGCTTATGAAGTGAATGTACGCGGCCGGGCCAAACTCAGCGGCATGGATTGGTATGCCGACAGCCGGAGCTTGTTTATCTCCAGCCCCTCGGCCACTGGCACAACGCTTCTCCGCGTGGACCTTCAGGGCCATGCCCGCCCCCTCTGGGAGGAGCGCGGCGTGTACCAGATGTGGGCGTTGTCGTCACCCGATAACCGCCGCGTTGTCATCCTGAGCGCAAAATGGGATTGCAACGCGTGGATGGCCGAAGACTTCTGACCGGTGGTCCACGCACTTGTCGGTTGCCACACCCTGGTGGCTCGGTCCCACTGCGTCCACCACCGGAGGCAATGGGTGCAGCTAGAGAGGCGCGATTGGCTCACAATTTTCTCCCCGAAGCGACCCGCCGCACGGCTCTGGAACGACTTCCCCACATTTGCCGACGGTTAGTCCAAGATTCCCAGTGAAATCTTTGTCCAACTACCGTTAAAATCGGGCGGTCGCCATTTTTCGAAATGAAAAAAATCACCATTGCCGTCGGCAGCAAGCGCGGCCCCAAGCTCAACGCCATCACCGAAGCGCTCCAGTCATTTTCAGCCGCGCTTGCTCACGATACGCAATTCGAAGTCGTCGGCGTGGAAGTGGAGAGCGGAGTCAGCCACACGCCCACATCTCGGGATGAATTGATGCGTGGTGCCCGCCAGCGCGCGGAAGCGCTGCAGCAAACAGCGCGGCAGGGCGGAGCGGACTGGCAATACTTCGTGGGTCTGGAAGGCGGGCTCGACGTGGTGTGCGAAGGAGCGTCAGCGGACAAGATCTTCAGTCATTCGGGATTGCAGCAGAACCGGCATCGCCGCGTATTCCTGGAAAGTTGGGCCTACGTCTCCGACGGCGCTCGAGGCCACTTTGGCCGCTCCGGAAGCATCGAACTGCCGGTAGCGCTGGCTCACGAAGTTCTCGAAAATGGCGTGGAGCTTTCCATAGCGATCGATCGGTTTGCCGGCGCCGTGGGGATCCGCGACGCGCAAGGCGCCTGGGGTGTGCTCTCGAATAATTTCATCACGCGGCAGGAGGCATTTCGAGTTGCTGTGATTGCGGCCTTCGCGCCGTTCTATAATGCCAAGATGTACCATGCCGCCGTCGTCGGCGCCTCGGACGCATTTCGGTAGAGGCTGGTGGATATCGGCTCATATCGTTCCGGATCGAATTTCATTACTGGATACCGACAACTGATTTTGAGGGAGCAACCGTGGACATCGTCAAAGGCAATATGGGCTGGATCGAAGTCGTCGTCGGCCCGATGTTTTCCGGCAAGAGTGAAGAGCTGATCCGCCGGCTGCGCCGCGCGGAAATCGCGCGCCAGCGCGTGCAGATCTTCAAGCCGGCCATCGACGAACGCTACGCCGCCAACGAAATCGTGTCGCATTCCGGCCTCGGCATTCCTTCGGACAGCGTGTTCAAGGCTTCTGAAATCATGGAAAAACTGTTGCCGCGCACGGAAGTCATCGGCATCGACGAAGCGCAATTCCTCGGCGACGAAGTTGTCGACGTTTGCACCAAGCTCGCGAATCTTGGTAAACGGGTAATCGTCGCCGGCCTGGATACCGATTACCGAGGCCGCCCGTTTGAACCCATGCCGCGCCTCCTCGCCATCGCCGAAGAAATCACCAAACTGCTCGCGATCTGTGTCCGCTGCGGCAATCCCGCGGTTCACACGCAGCGGCTGGTCGATAGCGAGGATCTAATTGTTGTCGGCGCGATGGGTGCCTACGAAGCGCGCTGCCGCCGCTGCTTCGAGCCCAATCCCGCTCTCGCCCATGAAAAGAAGGACGGCCCCCAACTCATCGCCAGCAACCGCGCCGCTTCTGCCGACGGTAGCTGAGGCTTGCATCTCTACTGAAGGCGCTCGTCCACCGGTGTAGAGATTATTGCCTTTCCGTGGACAGCCATTACGGTCATTGCTTGAGATGGTCGTCTTATTCCGTCAAACTGGCTCGGCTGACAATCCCCCAGAATCGAGCTAGCTCGCACCCATGATCATCGAGTCCAAAGCACCGACGCGCGTGGATTTTGCCGGGGGAACCCTCGACATTTGGCCGCTCTATCTGTTTCATCCGGGCGCGGTCACCGTGAACGCCGCAATCTCGCTTTATGCCTCATGCGTCATCGAGACGCTTAGAACCGGCGACAACCGTATCAAGTTGGTTTCCCGCGATATCAAGCGCGAAGAGAGTTTTGCCTCCTTCGCCGCACTCGTCGAAGCCAAGCGCTACCGCCTTCCGCTTCTCGCGGAAATTACCAAGTTCTTCCAGCCGCAGGGCGGCTTTACGCTAACTACGGATTCGGAGGCTCCCGCCGGTGCAGGCATCGGCGGCTCCAGCGCCATGGCCGTGGCCATTTGCGCCGCGCTGGACCGCTTCACCGGAGCAGGCATGAGCAAGGTCGACTGGATCCACATCAGCCGCGACGCCGAAGCCATCGTCATCAATGTTCCTACCGGAACCCAGGATCACTATCCTCCGGCCTTCGGCGGCGCTGCTGCGATCGAGCTCCCGCCCGGCGGCGAGCATCGCGTTGAATTGCGTGTGAATCTGGACGAACTCGAGCGTCGCGTGGTCGTCTGTTATACCGGCAAACCGCGCCAGCATGGCATCAACAATTGGGAAGTCTACAAAGCGCACATCGGCGGGAAGCGCGCCGTGCAGAACAGCCTCGAGCGGATTTCCGATGTCGCTCAGAAAATGCGCTTGGCATTTGAAAAACCCGACTGGCCTGAGGCCGGCCGCCTGATGCGCGAAGAATGGTCCTTCCGCAAGAGAAATTTGCCCACGATCTCGACAAAGACTATCGACCGCGTCATCGACAGCGCCCGTCGCAATGGCGCGCTGGCGGGCAAGGTATGCGGAGCGGGCGGAGGCGGCTGCGTGGTGCTCTTGATCGAGCCAGAGGCCCGCCCACGCCTGGAGAAGGCCATTGTCGATGCGGGTGCACAAGCCCTGCCCATGACCATCGACCGCCAGGGCGTCCAAGTCGTGTCCCGCTAGACGGATGGCGCGAATCCCCGTTCCGGTAGTACCGTTTTATCCCCAAGGAAGGAGCTTGACCTAGGTGAGTAGGATGTGTGTAAATGTGAGTAATGCTGCACGAAGGACTCACGACCGGACAGGCGGCCAAGTATATTTCCTGGCATCCCAAGACATTGCAGGCCATGGATCGGGCGGGCGTACTTCCCGCCCGGCGAACTGCGAGTGGGCGGCGCTACTGGTTGCAACCGGACCTGGACCGCTACTTGGGAAGAACGGCGGCGAAGCGACCGCGACGCACGGTGTGCTATTGCCGCGTGTCATCCCAAGCGCAGCGCCCGGATTTGAAGAACC
>QHYZ01000289.1 GCA_003225295.1 Acidobacteriota bacterium
GTCAGCGAATCGCACGACGATGACATCACCGTGCGCCCGCTTCTGACGCCATGCTTGAACCCACAGGTCGAACACGTAATGAAGATAGACGTTTGCCAAAAGAGGCGAAGCACTTCCGCCCTGAGGCGTTCCTTCCCCCACCCGTATTCGTTTCCCATCCTCCAGCACGCCGGCGTTCAGCCACTTCTGGATCAGCCGCACGACGCGCCGATCGGCCACCCGATGCTCGACGAACTTGACCAGCCATTCGTGGGAAAGCCCATCGAAAAAACTTTTGATGTCAAGATCGAGCACCCAGTTCACTTTTTTCGTCAGCAGTCCCGTGTACAGCGCGTCCAGCGCTTGATGCTGGCTTCGCCCTGGCCGGAACCCGTACGAAAAGCCGAGAAAATCCGTTTCGTATATGGCGTTCAACACCTCGACCGTTGCACGCTGGACGATTTTGTCTTCCAGCGCTGTGACTCCGAGCGGTCTTTGCCGCCCGTCGGCCTTCGGTATATACACCCTACGCACCGGCTTCGCTCGGTACGCCCCTCGCTTCAGCCTTTCGGAAAGGTCCTGAAGATTCCTCTCCAGTTCCTCGCCGTAGTGCCGCCACGTCTCTCCGTCCACGCCCGGCGCGGCTTCCTTCTTCAAACTGAAGTAAGCCATGCGCAGCGTTTCCAGGTTATAGATGTGGTGCAGAAGCGCTGTGAACCGCAACTTCTTATCCTTCTTTGCTGCTTGACGTACCTGCTCCAGCTCACTGGGCGCGTCTTTCCGGCTCGGAGTCCGGGACGCGTTTTGCTGTGGCAGGTTCCCTTTGGCCAGACCCTTTCCCTCCATCCCCTCCGCGACCGGTTGCCCGGCCTTGTTCGGGGACTTCTCAGGTACTACTGGTCTGTCCGACTTCCCAGGTCCGTTCGTCATCGGCGTGCGTCCTTAGACTTCCCGATGCGTCCCGAGGCTACTGCTGCCCTGGGCGGACGTGGGATCTCCCGGTTCCCGTGCGAGGTGTTTCCGTACGTGCTCGGGGTCTCTGACCGCGCGGGACTCTGGTACACCTCGCGATATCGGTGCACCCGATGGAGCCTTCCGCATACTCCTACAGCGTCGGCGTCCCGGAGTGAGTGTCTTTCGCGGCTGAATACCCGGCCCGCACGGTCCCCTGTCAACGCTTCGACGCCGCCCTCTCGAGCAGCTCCGCATGACTCGGGGCCGATGTGGGTCGCTAATCCACTTTCGTGTGACTTTTTCATTCACTACAACCTCGCCGGTTTAACCGGCGCACAGGAGAATATCCAATGAAACAAAACGTGATGTTAACCATTGCATCTCTGCTCTCGATCCTCTTCATGACGCTTCACCTGACGAGCGATACCGTCCACGCCAGGGTCGGGACGGCCGAGGCAGGGGGCTCAACCCTCATTGCGGTGCCCATCCTGGTCGTCTGGCTCTACGGAACGTTGGTGCTCGCCGAACGGCGGTCGGGGTATATCATCATGCTCGTCGGGTCGCTCCTTGCGACGGGCATGCCCGTCATCCACGTGATGGGAGCGGAAGGCGTTTTTCGCGGCCAGATCGCCAAGTCCAGCCCAGCCTTCTTGTTCGTCTGGACGCTTCACGCGCTAGGCGTGATTGGGATCTTCTCCCTCATCCTCTCGGCGCGCGGACTGTGGAGCCTGCAACGGGGCCAGCCCCGGTAGTCGAAGAACCCGAACCATGGAACATCCGCCGCACGGCGGGGCTGGTCGGCTAGTCGGCGCGCGTAGATTTCTGGTTCCTGGTTCAAGACTGTCGACTCTGCGGATATGTGGCAGCGCGACTGTCGTGTCCTGAGAAATTGCTTGTCGCCCGCGTTGGAGCCTGATTGGTCGTCATGCAAAATACAGTCGGGAGACAAAGCTAGACCTCGCCGCCAGCCGTCGCAACGCAACCCAAAGATCACTGTCAAAGGAGCAACCGTCAACCGGGAGATTGAATATCTTCAATGCATGTTCCAGTTCGCGGTCAGTCGGAAGTACTCGGTAGGGACAATCAGGACATCACGGAGCGCGGGGAGCGCTTCACGACTTTGACAACGTGACACACAATGTGGCACAATCATCGCATGCCTAACGTGAACATCCGTCAACTACGGGACACCCGAAAGCTGAAGGCCTGGTTGCGGGCGGGAAAAACTGTGGAACTCCGAGACCGCAACAAGGTTATAGCCCGCATCGTTCCAGCGGAGCAGCAAGAAACAAACGTGGCGGTTCCGGATTTCGCGGCCCGCCGCAAGAAGATCTTCGGCGATCGGGTTCTACCGGGAGCAGACATCCTCGCCGAGGAGCGAGGCCGCTATTGACGATTTACGCCGATACCAGCTTTTTCGTCTCGATTTACCTAAAAGATGCTCACTCCACCACGGCCGACCTCCTTTTGAGCCGAGGCGCCAGGCCATGTATTACGCCGCTTCATTTCGCTGAATGGGCGCATGCCATAGCGCAACAAGTCTTCCGCCGGCAGATGACGACTGCTGAAGCGAATCGCGTACATCAGGAGCTCCACGACGATCGAACCGCTGGAGTTTGGCCTAGCGTAGACGTACCCGAGGCTGCCCTTGACGTGTGCGTTGACTTGGGCCGCCGCTACGGGCCAAAGCTCGGAGTTCGAACGCTCGACAGTTTACACGTAGCCTGCGCGCTCGAGCTCAAGGCGGAGCGCTTTTGGACCTTTGACGATCGGCAACTGAAGCTGGCCCGAACCGTGGGCCTAAAAACGACCTGATCTCACAGATTGATTGCACGAGCTAGCCGGTAGAAAAGAGTGTGGTCCCCAATAATTGCGTACACCGTTCTCACCAACTCAAGGGATGCTTCGGTGTCCCCCACCAGAATTCATCCATGTAACAATGTTGCGCGGCCTCAACGTATCTTGTTGATTTTGAAGCCGGCGGAGTTTTCGCGAACCACAATCGGGATAAGCTTTTGCGGAATCGATCGCGGCCAGTATGACAGTGTGATCGGGTCGCACGCCTGTGGTCTTGACCACCGGATGGGAGTAGCGCCGCTGCAGCAAGACATTCTCTTTGGTACGTACGACGAAGAATGCCGAGCAGAGTGTGAACATGAATAGGCGTTCAAAATCGATGTAGCCGCGGTCGAACACATAGAACGCACCGGCCTCGGGAAAGAACTCATCCAGAATGTTCACGGCATGCACCCTGCCTTCAGTAATGCGGATAAACGTGGGGTATTGCCGTGCAGATCCAGCAGCGTATGCATCTTCACCGCCGACTTGTGCTCACGAAACTTGGCCCAAGGAAAGAGCGAGAGGCAAAGATCGATGGTGGTGGAGTCCAAAGCATACAGACTCTGATCCAGATCGACATCGATCGGATCGCTCGCATAGAGCGGGCGCGCGATAGCAATCAAGACTTGCGCAAAGTCGGCATAGATTCGCCAGTCGCGGGCTTCGTTTGCGTCAGCCAGAGTGGATCGTGCCACCTTGCCTATCTGCTGGTGACTTTACCACAAGAATATATCGGTGGCCGCCCAACTTGCCTTGGGCAAAGCCCATTTCTCTTTCCCAGTCCGTGCGATTCCAACAAGCCCATTGGCAGTGTAAAGAAGGCTTGGCGGACTACACTCAAGAGAGCCGGTGTTTCGTATTTCCCGATCTACAATTTACGCCAGCATGTGTT
>QHYZ01000290.1 GCA_003225295.1 Acidobacteriota bacterium
TATCATGTCCGGCTCCTTTCTCCCGAGCCCTTGGTCGTCGAATAACCAAAGTTTACTCGGGTCGAGGGGGGCCGGCATTGTTATGGAATCATTTGAGCGGCAAGCCTTTCCGGGGGATTGCACTTGTACGCGAACAGCACTGGGGGAGCGTCTAGGTACATTTACTTCGGAGAAGGCGCCGTCATGTAATGGATTCGAATTTATCTCTTACCGTTTGCGTTCACGATGAGTATGACGCTGGCCGTGGGGTTCAACTTTCCGCTTCTTCCAGTTATGAAAATCGGATAAGTATCCAAGGGCGTTGATCGTAGAGTTGACACTGTCAGCGTTGTGAGCTGGCACACTGATTCCCACACTCACTCAAATCGGCTTTCCATTCAAGGAAGAAGGGCTGCAGGTGTGGGCTCGTCTACCATGCGCGGGATGCGAAGGATAGTTTCCGTCCCATCGAAGAGGTCCGTTGGATTCACGTAAAATGTCGCTTCAAACACGCGTTGGTTTGCAACGAATCGGAACTCCAGCTTCTCGTTCGGATGTGAGACCAGGGGCTTGCCCTTGAAGGTGCTGGGGAAAGAGAGAGTTACGTCGTTGGGCGTAGGGTAGCTCTCATCTATCATTACCGGGCCGCCCAAAACAGCAGTAGAAACCCCGCTGGCAGTTTTCACGGCGGCACAGGGCCAGAGATGCCGCAGGCCACTCCCAGATACATTCTCACGAGGGAACGCATAATCACGAAAGCTAGCGCCACCTGGGCCGGGATGCTTCAAGACGACCGCAATGGTGATCTCGTCAGCCGGGTTGTACCAACGCTCCGCGAGGTTTGTAGGCTTGCTGCCGGGCTCCAGTCCGTAGCCCCCTTGATAATGCCTCCACTTATGCTCATCGAGTTGAATCAGTCTTTCCATCGCGGCTTGCATTGGTTTTACGGAAACGAGACGCACGAGATACTCGGCTCCGTCGGGCTTGACGGCAGCGGCCGGAGGCGTGAGATCGATGGAATCCGCCTCTTGCGCAAATTCTTCGGTGTAAGTTCCCGGATAAGCAGGATGTTCAAAATCGCACTGAAAATCCTGAGTGCTGGTCGTGATTGTTTGTGCCCATGGGGAATCATTGAGGACCTGTAAGGCTTCCTTCTCGGTCCATTCTTTGGACGGCTTGCTAAGAAAGGGCTCATTGGCCGTCACCGGAATGGTGCGCGCCACGAACGCAACGCAGCATATTACTCGCAGTCCGACCTGAAATAATCTGGGGAAGAAGTCGTAAGAGACACGCACGATGAGGACTCCTTACGCGCATCTAATGGGTCAGATTCTATAAGACAATTCATAGGTGGTCAAAGGCGGTCTTCATTTGGTTGTCAACACCTAGAAAGTCGACATATAGTCCAGGATTGGCCGAATGTCAACAGCACACTAGAAATATTCCCCCGGGGGAGTTCCAGTTTCCTGTCTGAAGTCCCGTTGGGGGAAATGTCAAATCGAGGCCACTGCAGTGACTGCGATTCAGACAGTAAAATAGCGCGCCGGCTCAGGGACAACGGAGCCACGGCTTGACTAGCTAGATCATCTTCTTGGTTGGGCGATTAGGGGATTCGGAAGTAGTCGAGGGGAGCAGCTCTACTTACCAGCCTTAATTGCGCTGTAGATTTCGCGCACAAATTGGTCAGGCCGCACACGCCCATGCCCCCAACGCGCGTCGAAGTCACCTGTCAGATGTTCAGCTAGGATTTGACTCTCGTCTCGACCTGCGGCAACCAGTGGTTTCACACGATCGCGAACGGTCACGATCATGTCGCGGAAGGCTTTGACGTCTGCGCCGTTCGTCACCTCCCCGCGCGCTGGCACAATGCGGAACGCACGATCCGTCCATCCGTCGAGTGTGTTAACTAGGCCTTCGAGTGTGCCGCCTTGTGCGGGATCGATCACCGGATAGCCATCGCCTGGAAACACTTCGCCGAGATAGATCAGTTTTGCTACATGAAAATGAACGATCGCGTCTGCGTTGCTGTAGCCTGGCTTTTGATGAACAACGTGGATCGACTCCTGGTTAATATCGAAGGCCAAGACTTCGGAGAATGCTACACGCGGACGGTCGACCCCGAGCTCGGTGAACCGTCGCGGCAACGGTGGCGACGCGCCCATTACGTTGCCCCCTATACGTTGGAGCGCATTCTCATGCATGGCAACGAACGCCCCGCGTCGTCCCCATCCGGCATCACCCTCGGAATGCGCCACGTCCTGTGGCCCAACGACCACGTACCGAACTGCTGATTTGGTCCGACTCGCAAGGAGGTTGCTGATGTACGCCGTGCTTGCAATCGCGGGCGTTCCGACAAGTAAGGCGCCATCCTCCCCAACCGAGGCAACGACATTACCCGCTGTGGTGGCAAATACCAGCAATTCTGGGGTAATTTCGGTTACGCCTATGGTCTCCTGAGCGCCAATTGCGGAACGATCCATCAAGGCAAGAGTGACTGGGATCAGAGTAATCACGCCGAGCAGCGTGCAAGTTTGACGAAAGGTCATGGGAATTTGGACCTCCCAGAGATTTGCAACAAAACTTACTTGTCACCGACCCAAGAGATGTTAATAAACCCAGAGACCGAACAGTAGGCTCTGAGATTTAACCGTGATCATCGGCCGGTACCACTGGCGAAATTGTAAGACAGATTCAGCAGCTACGTTCAAACGCCCAAACCGGCCAAGTGTCGATGACTCCCCAGAAGCGTTCTCGTCAATTTGACCAACCCGGATTCGCGAGGGATTTCAAGTCAGGCAAGTCCGTACGGTTTATCGGGACTTATGCGCTTGCAGTTCGTAAATGTTGCACAGCCGCGAGCCAGCCTTCAATTTCAAAGGTCGGGCACACCATGAACGCGCATGGCTCGCGGATGGAATTCAGCACGAAGAGCGAGCGTCGTTTTGGCCGAGGCTTTGCAGTGGAATACGATCCTTTCCGAATCAGGATCGAGGGTGGATCGGCCCTCGATTTGTTTGGGGAAATGGAACTTGACGCGAGGTTCTTCCTGCTCGGTTCCCTTGAAAAAGCGCAGGCTTCCCAGGTCGAGTGTCATGCCGCTCGTTAGCTCCAGGAACACTGAGTCGCGCAAATCTTCCTTTGCGTCCTTTAGAATGCGCAGCGGTTCACTTCCTTCAATCACAAGAACATAATCCGGCAGTTCATCGGCCCGAAGCGGCTCTCCGGTCAACGCAGGATTTCGCAACTGAATGAGACGCTGTTGCGCCAGGCGGATCGCCTTTGAGGACCACCAAATTACGGGAACGCTAGGTTGTGGCTTGCTGCGGCTGATCTGAATGCCGGGAACCGGATTCGTGTTATTGGCGTTTACAGGGGCGTCGGTCACTATGCCGGTCTGAGGATCTGTGTGGCGTGAGGTAAACTCCCCTTCCACCTTGACTCCCGCGGGACTCCACGGAGAATCTTGCAGAATCCGAGAAACATCGGCCAGATTCCATTTTGCCGGCACTTTGTCCCACGGCGATCCACTGAGCGAAGCCGTGAGGGCTAGCAAGGCAACGAGGATAAATCGTGTCATCATCAGGCGATCAA
>QHYZ01000291.1 GCA_003225295.1 Acidobacteriota bacterium
TTTTCTCGGTTTTCTTGGTGGTGGCCGGCTGGCCCACCGGGCGGACGCGGTCGTAGTGCTCGGCTTCGATCAAGGCGAGCGGATCGAGGCCGCTGGGCTCGGCGTCCGGGGCCGTTTCGCCACGCACGCGCCGCCTTCGGCGCGAAGCATTCGCGACGCGGTCGAGCGGCACGGCGTCGCAGACGAAGGAATTTTCGATGAAGACGCGCGGGCGCGCCGTGTCGTCGTGGGGATCGAAGCGCAGTTCCACTTCTTGGCCCTCGAGTCCGGGCCGAACTTCCAGATAGCCTCCCCGGAAGCGGACGGTGCCATCTTTGCGCACGACGCGCCGCTCGCGGTGCAGAAACACATCGCCGAGGTTCTTCTGGCGTGGGAGGGTGCGCACGAAGGGGAGCTCGGCCAGCCAGTGTTCACGCGGCACGCGGCCGGTGGTGCTGTGCTGACGGGCGTGGTATTCCACGGAGAGCCACGCCCAATGCTTGGCATTGAGTTCCGCGAGCGGAAGCGGCTCGTCGGGCAATTCGTCGCCGACTTCTTCGCGCCAAGTGCGATGCCATCTTTCAATAACGCCCTTGGCCTCACAATCCTGGACCTGCGTGTGCAGTAGTCGGATATCGAGTTCCGCACAGATCAGCTTGAGCGAGTGGGCGATGTAGGCGGCACCGAGATCGACGTAATAATTGCGCGGCAGTCCATGTTTGAGGATGGCCTGCTGGAAGCCGTACTCCTGGTCGCCGGCGCTTTCGGAAAGGGCGAAGTAGCTGTGCGGGACAAAGCGAGTCGCGCCGTCGATCTGGGAGAGCAAGTAAGCTTTGTGTAGCAAGCCATCGGCGGCGATGACCAGGGGCCCGTGCAGCGAGTCGCCCACCCACAAATCTCCAGCGTGTTCGGGCAAGAAGGATCGCCGCTCCGTGACTCCATTGCGCTGCGGTCGGGCGGAAAGGCGATGAGCCAGCAGCAAGCGATGCACCGTGGAGCGATGAAGCGTGCCTCTGGGGACGATCTGGGCGCGCTCGAGCATGCGGATGATGCGCCGGATGGAGCGGCGGGGGCGCTCGCGCTTGACGCGCAGAATCTTCTCGGCGATCTCGGCAGAGATGACTCGGCTACAACCTCGATCCGAACGATCCTGAGGGAACAGCGCCGGAAAGCCGCCGTGGCGATAGGCGTAATACCAGGACTCGATGGTGCGGGGTGAGAGCTGCACAAAGGTGCCGTCCGGCTGTTGCTGAAGCCGCGCGGCCGCTTCCTCGATGTAGCGACGACGATCGCCGTGCTCCAGCCGGGCACTGATGAGCGGACCGAGAACGCCGAGTCGCCAAAGGGCGATCGTTTCTTTTTCTTCCTGCTTCATGGGCCGCGTTATACCGGGGAGCTGCGGCCATTTCTGGGGGGATTTTCGCCGTGCTCCGCGCCGTCCCGGACGGTGCGGAGACAGCCGCGGGTTACATAAGACGGACCTTCGGTTGTAAGCGGAAAAGGAGCGCGGCCAAGCCCGCCAGAGGTTGGCCGAGGTGCTCGCGGGCATAGGCAGCGACCAGATCCGCGCAGGTGGCCTCGGGTAGCAGTTGCGTGGCGAGCGTTGCCCAGGTGGCCTGACCAGAGGCGGCCAGGATCTGTATCAGTGCGAGAGCTGGCCGCAACCACCGTGCGCGCCAGCGCCGCACGGTTCGCGGCGGCACCTTCGGCCCATGTGGCGGCTTGCTGCAGGAGGATGCTTGGTGATCCGGCCACAGCGCGTTTCGCACGACATCCCAGGTCCGCCACAGATGGCGGGCAATAAAGAGGGGCAGAATCTGCCAGATCGACTCACAGGACACACAGATGAGACGCACAATCGGAGTCACGGGCTTGTGTAGTTCCGCGCGTAGCACGCGCTCGCGGTAATCGTGCACGTGCAGCGGCCCCTTCCCGCATCGCGGGCAGAAAGGTGGCCGATAGCCGTCGGGGTCACAGATGCGCCGCTCGTGCTTGGCATGCTCGGTGACATCTTCGGCGATCAGCGTGCCGCCCTTTTGAGTGGACGAACGCAGCCGAAAAAGGCAAGCTTCAGACTCGGGAGGAGGGAGTTGATTCTGACTCATGGGACACGCTCCCAGTGTCTTGGTCGACCTGTGAAGTGTCTCACCTCCTCCTACAAATTCGTCAACCCACACCCGTCTTTGAATCGACTTTTTCGAAGTGGAAGATTTCGCCGAGGAACTGTCCCGTTTCGCGCTGCGCCCGGAGTGGCCGGTTTGCTTCCCGCATACCCCACTCTCACCAGTGAGGGACACACACGCCCGGAATCCACGTGAACAAATCGAGTCGGCACACCCACCAGCAAAGGCAGATCGAGGCCCACAACGAAAGTTTGCTTAATGCCGATACAGCAACACTCCGAAAGATCACTCGTCAGGAAGTAGCAGATCAGCGCCAGGCGCAGGCTCAAACAGAAGCGGACCGTCAGCTTCGACTAGGACTCCAGCGTGAAACTGCTATGGGCTTTTCGCCACTGCCAAACGAGTGGCGTGGTCAGAAACTTGACGCTCATTTCATCAAAACTTGCAATGTAGAAACACACAAACTTTTAACAACACGGTTCGGCAGCGGACAACTCACAGCCCGACTTCGTCGGAAGTAAGCGCATAGCACAAGGAGAATTTGAAATGAGAACTTCGGCAGAACTAACGCAGCAAGAAATAGCAGTATTTCAGAAATGGGCAGCAGATAAAAATCTGGTCATGGATGGGGAAATCGGCGAGCGCAATGGAACACTCATTGGGGAATTCGTGATGGTCAAGATGGACTCCGATCTCACCGAGGCCTCTCTGGCAGCCGCCCTCCCACACCTTCGTGATCAACTCGTGTTCAAAAACGCGGATCAATCGGAATACGAAAAAGTCTATGCGCTGTTGTCCCCGGACGAACAAGTTGCATTCAAGCAATGGAATATGCGTGACCTTGAACAAACGCATCGCAATTCGTGGTTGGTGCTTCGATTCATCAAAGATCGGCATCAGACTGTCACGACAACTAGCCTTCAAAACGCCGTAACGAATATCGCCAGTCATGCCGGTCCACAACTAGCTTGGAAGCCAGCGCCAGCACGCAAGGAAGCTTACAGTCCTCACTCTGAATCATCACGCATCTTCGCGCCGAAGTCGGACACAAATCGAAACATCACCGCCAGCAAGCACAATCACGCAAAAGATTCAGAATATGCGCCCCAGCCAAGGGGAACCTCAGCTTCCGCCGACGATTCCCGCTGGTGGGATTTAGCGAATAACTTGGCTGGTAGGACGCACGGTCAAACGGCTGAGATTATGAAAATCATAAAATCTTCAGGTCGCGCAACTTTTGAGGCCAGGAAGAAAGTGCTCGAAGGCCGCAGGGCGACGATGTAAGGTGCCGCATGCGAGTGCATCGTCTCAAGCGCAGTTTACTCGTAGAGTCGGTGGGTTTTTCCGGCGCTCGCCCCCAACAAAATTTGATTCTTGCCTGAACCTGTAACCCTCCGAAGGCTCGCGAGGGCACGTTTCGTTGCAACGGAGCGTGCTCTTCTATTTAGATTTTACAAAGTTTGTAGCGGCAGCACGAACAAGCCGCTCAAAAGAAGTGCCGGAGAGCGGTCCTCCTGTTTTTCGGGGAGCCGGACGGGGATTCGAACACTTCGCTCGGCTTTCCATTTCAAAGAGTTTGTAGCGGCTTAACCGCTATGAAAGCGTTCGAA
This sequence comes from Acidobacteriota bacterium, assembly GCA_003225295.1. GTDB lineage: Bacteria > Acidobacteriota > Terriglobia > Acidiferrales > UBA7541 > Acidiferrum. The sequence continues at coordinate 3,713 of QHYZ01000291.1, forward strand.
GGTGTCCTAAACATCAGCGAACGCAATTTAGGAGAAGTAGATGTCAAACAAAGTAGAACGAAAAGTAAAGCCTGCTCCCGCTCACGTGGGCCATGCTAATCCACATCCTGCCAAACAGGAGGGAGATGGTGTTCATAACGGTGTTCCAACCGAGAAGAACCGTGCGCAACAAGCTGTGAAGCCATCTGCTCCCGGCAGAGTTCAGCAAGCACTTGAGGCGGGACCCCACGGGTCCATTCACAATGCCGATGGAACTACTCAAGCAACGCCAAACAAGCACGGCAAAACACGCGGCTATTAATCCTGGGCGGTACTCACACGGGTGCCGCCTTTTCATTTTCCAACAGGTCTCAGCAAAGGCGGCGGGGCCGTCAAGGAGTAGTTATGAAAGAAGAAGTACAGACAGTAGATGTGAGGCTGGCCGCGCTAGAGCAAGAGATTGAGAGTTTTGCCAACGAGCATGCCGAATTCATTCGTCAGATTTCGGAATACGAAAAGGTACACGTCTCGCGTAGAGGCGTCGAAGGGGCGCGGGGGTTGCACGGTGAGACAGGCTCACAAGGCGCTCCAGGAAAAGACGCGGACGTTAGCGCCGTTGTGGAAGCCGCGAAACAGGCCATGACGGAGGAGTTCGGCACGCTTCACAAATTCCTCAATGCGAAAGCCCTGGTTGAAATCATCAACCACCAGTTGAAACTCGCCGGAGTAATTGACGACGCAGGACAGGCGTGCTTGATTCCAGGTCCGCAAGGCAAGACAGGTCCACAAGGCCCTCTAGGTCTTATCGGACCCGTCGGGCCAGAAGGCCCCAAAGGGGAAACAGGCCCTCAAGGATTGCAAGGCCAGCCGGGTGTCTCGAATACGCCAGGCCCACAGGGTGTTCAAGGTGAGCGTGGAGAACAAGGCCCCCACGGCCCAGCAGGAACAGCAGGACCACAAGGTGAGCGCGGCGAGCAGGGCGCTGAAGGTCCGCAAGGAATCCGAGGAGACGGGTTAAGCAAGTCTGACGTGGTCGCCATTGTGGTTGATATGAAGCGTAGGGGAAGTCTCTGATTTTGAGCATGCTATCGCATGAAGGACAAATTTTATGACAGAAAAAACACTAGAGCGCATCACAGAATTAGAAAACAAG
>QHYZ01000201.1 GCA_003225295.1 Acidobacteriota bacterium
AGCCTCAGCCGGCCGCGCAGACGGAAGTTTTTCGAGCGCCCCAAACACCAGCGCCTGCGGTGAAAGCCGAAGCAACTTTACGAGCGGTTGTGGCCACTCCGGCAACAGCTCCCGAGGCTCAGTCAGGCGGGAAAACGGAAGTATTTGGGTCGGCAGCAGGAGCACCGCCGTCTCAAGTGCGTGAAGCGAGTCCGGTGGCAGTTCCGGCAACAACTCCGGCACCAGCTCCGGTAACAGCCATCGAGCCTCAACCGGCCGCGCAGACGGAAGTTTTTCGAGCGCCCCAAACACCAGCGCCTGCGGTGAAAGCCGAAGCAACTTTACGAGCGGTTGTGGCCACTCCGGCAACAGCTCCTGAGGCTCAGTCAGGCGGGAAAACGGAAGTATTTGGGTCGGCAGCAGGAGTACCGCCGTCTCAAGTGCGCGAAGCGAGTCCGGTGGCAGTTCCGGCAACAACTCCGGCACCAGCTCCGGTAACAGCCATCGAGCCTCAGCCGGCCGCGCAGACGGAAGTTTTTCGAGCGCCCCAAACACCAGCGCCTGCGGTGAAAGCCGAAGCAACTTTACGAGCGGTTGTGGCCAATCCGGCAACAGCTCCCGAGGCTCAGTCAGGCGGGAAGACGGAAGTATTTGGGTGGGTAGCAGGAGTACCACCATCTCAAGTGCGCAAAGCGATTCCCCTGGTCGCTCCGGCAACCACCCCCGAGGCTCAGTCAGACGGGAAGACGGGAGTATTTGCGTGGGTAGCAGGAGCACCACCATCTCAACTGCCCGAAGCGAGTCCGCTGGCAGTTTCGGCGGTAGAAGATGTTCGAACCAGTGAACTACAGAAAAGCATCTCGCTAGGGGTGTTTGTCGCGCCCGAGACGTCATCGCCAGAGTTGAATCGACCGCCCGACGTTGTTTCTTACGGTTTGGCCCTGGAAGATGGCTTCAATGATGGGCAACGAGCGGGGTGCACGAAAAACGTGTCCTTAGGAAGTGTGGATAAGGAGAGACTATTTCTGGCCATTCCGGAGTGGGCAGCAAACTGGTACGAAAAGAATCAGAAGAGGTTTCCAGGAATGTGTTTCTCTGACTCGCCTATGCTGGGAGCACAAAATTACTTGGTTGTCTTTTACACGTCCGCGCCGGCCGTTTCTGGAATCGACACGCTGAGGGAGATATCTGCTGCGGCCGACATGTCGCCAAGATCGGGAGTTGGAACTTTCACGACCAACTACGGCTCAACGTGGCACTACACCTTTGACCGGACAGCAACCACGACGGTCACCACCGTCTTGACGGACAAAGTGCCCCACAGCCTGCAATCAAATGTTCTGTATGCCACTGCGTACTCTGAGCGAGGCATTCCGATTTCCCAGCACTGGCCCACGGCCGCAGCGAAGAACGGCAAGGAAACATCCGTAAAGCACGGAAAGAACCGGGTTGCCGCGCCCCCCGAAATTCGTATAATGAGCGACTTGCTCACCCAAATGGCGGAAGACATCGCGAAGCTCTAGAGCTTCTTCCGTCAGGATCTGTGCCGGTTGCAGAGATGTGGTGGGTGTTCAACTCCTTTCGATCTGCCGCTACCCGTTTCGAATGTGCTCGCTCTCCGAGCGTATGGCGTAGAATCGCAAACTACATTGTTCCCGAACTTCGCATGGGACCGGTTCCATGGTCTTTAGCGTGTGAAATTCGCCGAGAAGCCACGGCCCTTGAAGACCAAACAACGCACCAGGATATTTCTTACTGGTGCAAGCCCAGGGTCTAGGCGATGGTTACTTCGGGGCTGAGGTAGACATCCTGGATGGCGTTGAGGAGCTGAACGCCTTCTTTCATGGGACGCTGGAAAGCTTTGCGGCCGGAGATGAGACCGGTGCCGCCGGCGCGCTTGTTGATGACGGCCGTGGCGACAGCTTCTTCGAAGTCGTTTGCGCCGGAAGCGCCGCCGCTGTTGATCAACCCCACGCGGCCCATGTAGCAGTTGGCAACCTGATAGCGGGTCAAGTCGATGGGATGATCGCTGCACAGATCCGTGTAGATGCGCTTGTCAAACTTACCATAGCTGGAATCGCCGATGTTGAGCGCCTGGTAGCCGCCGTTATTTTCCGGGAGTTTCTGCTTGATGATGTCGGCCTCGATGGTCACGCCGAGATGGTTGGCCTGGCCGGTGAGGTCGGCGGAGAGGTGATAGTCCTTGTCCTTCTTGAAAGCGTTGTTGCGGAGATAGCACCACAAGACGGTGGCCATGCCTTGTTCGTGGGCCTTCGCGAAGGCCTGGCTGATCTCCACGATCTGGCGGCCGCTTTGCTCGGAGCCGAAGTAAATCGTAGCGCCTACGGCGGACGCGCCCATGTCGAAGGCCTGCTGCACGGTGCCGAAGAGAATTTGATCGGCCTTGTTCGGGAAGGTTAGCAGCTCGTTGTGATTGATCTTCACGATGAACGGGATCTTGTGGGCGTACTTGCGCGCGACGGAGCCCAGCACGCCAAAGGTGGAAGCTACAGCGTTGCAGCCGCCCTCGATGGCCAGCTTCACGATATTCCCGCCATCGAAGTAATCGGGATTCTTGGCGAAGCTGGCGCCGCCGGAGTGCTCGATGCCCTGGTCGACGGGCAGAATCGAGAGATAACCAGTACCGCTCAGCCGACCGTGGCCAAACAAGCGCTGCAAATTTGTTAGCACGCGCAGATTGCGGTCCGTCGCGGCGTAGATGCGGTCGACGAAGTCCGGTCCGGGAAGATGTAGGCGCTCCTTGGCGATTTTCGGCGACTTGAATCCCAACAGGGAATCCGCCTTTGCGCCGAGATAGGTCTCTATTTGTCCCTGGATGGTGCTGGTAGCCATTTCTTTCTCCTCGTTTCAGGTGTGACCGTCAAGCGTCAACTATTCTCGAATTCCTATCGAGAGCATGCTGCCGGCGGCAGTGTCCACCAGCCAGAGCAGTTTTCCATTGTTTGGCTGGAGCAGTTGCGCGGGCAATTGCTCCGGCTCAAACGGACCTTCCAGCACCGCTTTCAGGGCCGGCGCCTTGTCCGCGCCCGCCACCAGGAAGATGATCTGGGCGGCATTGCAGGCGGCTGGCGCGACGAGAGTGATGCGTTCCGCGTACAACTTGCCCACCCAGTTTCTCACGGCGATGCGCCTATCCACATGCAATGCTTTCGTTCCTGGGAAAAGCGAGAGGGTGTGCCCCTCGTTGCCCATCCCGGCCAATACCAGATCAAAGCGCGGATACTCTCCGTTCTTCAGCTTGAAATATTCGCGCACAGCCTTTTCGTATTCTAGGGCGGCCTGTTCCGCATCTGGATATTCGCCTTTGATCCGCGTGACCTGCTCCGCTTTCAACGGCGACTTTGAAATCATTGCTTCCGTAGCCATGCGAAAATTGCTGTCGGGATGGCTCGGTGCGACATGGCGCTCGTCGCCGAAGAACAGATGTATATTATCCCAAGGAACTTCCGAGCGCAGCGCCGGGTCGTTCACCAGGAGGCGGTAGAGCGCTTTCGGGGTCGATCCCCCTGCCAACGCCACGCTGAAGAAGCCTTTCGTGCGTACCGCCGATGCCGCGGCTTGAACGAACTCCTCGGCTGCGCGCTTGGCGATGGCTGCGCCGTCCGCTAGGATTCGAATCTCACGATCCACTCGCGCCCCTCTCAGGTGATGATCCCTGCTTTATCGGGAGCGGCGATCCGGCCGCGCTTGTCAATTTCTTCTTCCCCGATGCGCCGCCACGAGCGCCCGTCGCGCTCCAGCAAGTCGTCAGCCTCGACAGGCCCCCACGAGCCTGCCGCATAGTTCGGGAAACCGCGGGCGGGCAAAGCGCGCCAGACGTCCAGAATCGGCTGAATCACATTCCATCCCGCCTCGACCATGTCCGAGCGTTGGAAGAGCGTGGCATCACCCGCCATGCAATCGCGCAGCAGCCGCTCGTAACCGGTGCTGTGCTCCAATCCGAAATAGGTGCAGTAATCGAAATCCATATTCACGAGCCCGAGCTTCATGACCGAGCCGGGAACCTTTGCGCCGAAACTTAACGAAATGCCTTCCTCAGGTTGAATGTGGATGACCAGGCGGTTGGTTTCCAGATTTTTTACCGTGGTGTTGCGGAACAGGACAAAGGGAGTCCTGCGGAACTGGATCACAATCTCCGTTGTGCGTTGCGCGAGCCGCTTTCCCGTGCGCAGATAGAACGGCACGCCCGCCCAGCGCCAGTTGTCGATCTGCAATTTCAGCGCGACAAACGTTTCCGTATTCGAATCCGGCGCGACATCCGGCTCGCTGCGGTAGCCTCCGACGCGCTGGCCGTCCACCGTGCCGGCGCCGTACTGGCCACGCACCATGTTTTTCAGGACATCCTCGGGGCTGAGCGGCTGGATGGCGTGCAGAACTTCTGCTTGTTTATTGCGGACTTGATCGGCATCAAAGGAAATCGGCGGCTCCATCGCTGTCATGGTCAAGAGTTGGAACAGGTGGTTCGGCACCATGTCCCGCAAGGCGCCTGCGGTCTCATAGAAGCCGCCGCGATGCTCCACGCCGACGGTTTCCGCCGCGGTGATTTGCACGTGGTCCACATAATTGCGGTTCCACAACGGCTCGATGATGTTGTTTGAAAAGCGAAAGACCATCACGTTTTGGACAGTCTCTTTGCCGAGATAGTGGTCGATGCGATAGATCTGCTTTTCCGTCAGAACCTGCATCAAGTCCTGGTTGAGCTGCTTCGCTGATTCCAGGTCATGGCCGAATGGCTTTTCGACGATCACCCTTGCCCACCGATCGTTTTCTTCCTTGGTCAGGCCGCATTCGCCCAGCTTCTTGACGATCGGAGAGAAGAATCGCGGTGCCACCGCCAAATAGAAGAATCTGTTTCCCAGCGCGTTCTGAAGCTTGTCAGCCTGTTCAATTTGCTCTTTCAGCCGCTTGTAGGCCTCGGGGTCCTGAAAATCTCCCCGGACGTAATAGATTCGCTCGGCGATCCCGTCCCAGAACTTCAGGTCGACAGGGGCGGGAGCGTACTTGGGAATCTCCTGGCCCAGCATCTTGCGAAAGCTTTCCGTGGTGTAGTCGTTGGTGGCGAATCCCACAATGGCGAACTGTTTCGGAAGAAGGTTGTCCTGGGCGAGATTGCAAAGCGCGGGAAGCAGTTTGCGTTTCGTCAGGTCGCCGGTTGCGCCAAAAATAACCATCACGCAGGGTGCTGCAGTCGGATTCGAATCGGGGTGGTTCGGGATCATAGCCGGAACTCGCTGTCTTCGAACGCCAAACGACTCTTGAAATCTCTAGTGCCCAGACTTCTTTTCAATGTGTCCGCCGAATTGGAAACGCATCGCGGACAATACCTTCGCCCCAAAATCATCTTCGCCACGCGATGTAAACCTCTGAAACAGAGATGCGGTCAGAACCGGCGCGGGCGCAGTGGACTCGATGGCGGCAAGAATGGTCCAGCGGCCTTCACCGGAATCCGAAACGCGGCCGGAAAAGCGTTCAAGGGTGGGCTGATCGAGCAGGGAAATGGCGGTCAGATCGAGCAGCCATGATGCAACGACGCTTCCCCGGCGCCACACTTCCGTGATGTCTGCAAGATTGAAATCGTACTGATAGTGTTCGGGGTTCCGCAGCGGAGTGGTTTCTGCGTCGGCCTCGCGGTGGGATTTGCCCGCGTTGGCATGCTTGAGAATGTTCAAGCCCTCGGCGTAAGCCGCCATCAAGCCATACTCGATACCGTTGTGGACCATCTTGACGAAGTGGCCGGCGCCGGAAGGGCCACAGTGAAGATAGCCCTCCTCGGCAGTGCCGCCAATTTTGTCGCGTCCCGGCGTGCGATCGACGTTGCCGCGTCCCGGCGCGAGCGTTTTGAAAATCGGATCGAGGCGCTTCACGACCTCCGTCTCGCCACCGATCATCTGGCAATAGCCGCGCTCGAGGCCCCATACGCCTCCGCTTGTGCCGACGTCCGAATAGTGGATTCCCTTTTTAGCGAGTTCTTTCGCGCGGCGAATGTCATCGATGTAGTAGGAATTTCCACCATCGATCACGGTATCACCAGCTTCTAGTTTGCCCGCTAAATCGTGTAGCGAGGCGTCGACCACCGCAGCCGGCACCATGAGCCAGATGGCCCGGGGCTTCTGAAGTTTCTTTACGAAATCATCGATGGAAGTCGCACCCGTAGCGCCTTCGCCTTCCAGCTGCTTGACGGAATCCGCGCTGCGGTCATACACGACGCACTTGTGACCGTTTTTTTGCAGGCGCCGAACCATGTTGGCGCCCATTCTCCCCAGCCCGATCATGCCAAGTTGCATCTTGTGTGCTCCCCGTTTTACACCAAAGAAATGGTTCGGTAATTATGCGATCGCTTTTTGCACGGCTCTGGTCAGCATGGAGAGTCCGGTTTTCAGATTCTTCCCCAGGTGGACGCGCAAGGCGCGGCGGCCGCGCTCGGCCAGAACGGCAAAGTCGCCGCGAGCCTGTGCAGCCTTCACAATCCCGAAGGTATATTTCTGCCCGGGCACCGGCAAATCTTTGGCATCGTCGCCCGTGATCTGCAGGAAGACCCCGCTATTCGGGCCACCCTTGTAGGCTTGCCCGGTGGAGTGCAAGAAGCGCGGGCCAAACCCGAGAACGGTGGCTACTTTTTTCTTGTCGCGAACGGCGTGGCGGATCGTTTGCAAGGTCTTTTCATTCGCCGGATTCATCGTAATGTAGCCAAGGACGGCAAAATAATCGTCCGCGCCAATCCGTGAGAGATGAGTTTTCAACACGTCGGCAAGTTTCGCGCCGCCCTTCAATGCAGCCGTGTTTTTCTCGTCCGCGAAAAGCTTGATGCCTTTCTCCTCGAAGAAAGGCGATTCCGCTGGGAGACTTCCGGTCGTTTCGTATTGGCTCGTCAATTTCTTGGTTTCGATCTTGCTGGCTTCGACGTCCGGCTGGTTGAAGGCGTTAATCCCGATGATGGAACCGGCAACAGCAGTGGCGATTTCCCACCGGAAGAATTCCTGCCCGAGATTGTAGGTGCTTGGCAGAGTGATGCGCACGACGGGGTGCCCGGCTTTTTCGAGGGCCGCAACGGCTGCATCCTGAGCCTTGTTTGGCTTCGACGCGAGTCGCACATAAGCGAAGACCCGATCGCTGCCATAGCTAGCCGGTCTGGCGAGGCGTTCGCGATCCACAGGAATAATGCCTTTGCCGATTTTTCCAGTGGATTCGGCAATTAATTGTTCGAGCCACGCACCGAGATCGAAGATTCCCGGCGAAGTGACGATGGTAATCTTGTCCCGGCCATGATTGGCGGCGACGCCCAAGATGGTTCCCAAGATGACCCCTGGATTGAAATCGGCGGCAGAGGACGCACTACACGCGGTGACCATTTCCTCCGTGTTTTTCAAGAATTTCTCAACGTCCAGGCCCATGACCGCGGCGGGAACCATGCCGAAGTTGGAAATCGCGGAATAGCGGCCACCGATGCTTGGCACACCCATGAAGATCCTGCGGAACTTATCAGCTTCGGCGACCTGCTGCATCTTGGAGCCCGGATCCGTGATAGCGATGAAGTGATTGCCGGCTTCTTTCTCGCCCACTTTGGCCTTTACACGCTCGAAGAAGTATTGTTTGTAGATGTTGGGCTCGAGCGTGCTTCCCGACTTGCTCGAAACGATGCAGAGGATCCTCTGGAGATCGACTTTCGCTTCGATGGCCTTGATTTGCGCAGGGTCGGTGGAATCGAGAACATGCAGCTCGGGAAATCCTTTCATCTTTCCAAACGTCATGCGCAGAACTTCAGGGCACAGGCTGGAGCCGCCCATGCCCAGCAAGAGCGCATCTTTGAATCGCGCCTTCTTCACGTCCCCGGCGACCTGCTTCAGAACTTCAATGTGCGCCATCTGCTCTTCGGTGATGGTCAGCCAGCCGAGCCAGTTACTCTCGTCCGTACCACTCCAGAGCGAAGCATCCTTCTGCCAGAGACGCGCGACTTTATTATTCTTCTTCCAGTCTTCGAGCGACCAAGCAACCGCCCCGGCAAGCCGACCGGGCAACTTGTAGGTCAGCCGGTTTAGACTCACGTACGCACCCCTGCGTTCTTGCCCACGGCATCCAGCAGGGTCTTGAAGGCGTCGGCAAAGAGCTTGACGCCGTCGACCATCAGTTTGTCGGTCACTTCTTTCATGGAAATTCCGGCCTTGGCGAGGTCGGCCATGGTCTTCGCGGCTCCTTCGACGTTTTCGGTGAGACTGGGACGAAGTTTGCCGTGATCGCGGAAGGCATCAAATGTGGCCGGAGGAATGGTGTCCACGGTGTCCGCGCCGATGAGTTCTTCGACGTAGATCACATCACGATACGTTGGATTCTTGGTGCTCGTGCTGGCCCACAAAAGACGTTGCGTTTGCGCGCCTTTGGCCGCCAGGGCCGTCCAGCGCGGGTTCGCAAATAGTTCCTGGTACTTCTTGTAGGTGATCCTGGCGTTGGCAATGGCCACCTTGCCGCGGATGGATTCGAGCAGAGCTTTCTGGTCGGCATCGGTAGTGCTCTTGAGCTTTTCGTCGATCTTGCTATCAACCAGGGTATCGATGCGGCTGACGAAGAAGCTGGCGACGCTCGCGATGTGACTGATGTCCTGGCCCTTGGCTGCGCGAGCTTCCAGCGCGCCAAGAAATGCTTCTGCGACTTGCTCGTAGGCGGACTGCGCGAAGAGAAGGGTGATATTAATGTTGATACCGTCTTCGAGCGCCTGGCGTATGGCGGGAAGGCCTTCGGGCGTCCCGGGAATCTTGATCATGACATTCGGGCGATCTACGGCCTTCCACAGGCGGCGAGCTTCGGCGAGCGAGGCTTTGGTATCGAACCCAAGAAACGGCGAAACTTCCAGGCTGACGTAACCGTCGCGGCGCTTCGACTCCGTATAGACCGGCTTGAAGATGTCCGAAGCGTCCCGCACGTCGCGGAGGGCGATTTTCTCGAAGAGGCCGTTGGCATCGAGCTTTCTCGCTTCCGGCGAGTTCAGGATATCCACATAAAGGTTGCTGCCGGTAATAGCTTTCTCGAAGATGGCCGGGTTGGAAGTCATGCCCCGCAGGCCGTCATTATCAATATATTTCTTTAGTTCGCCGCTGGTGAGCAGGTCTCTGCGGATGTAATCCATCCAGGGGGATTGTCCGTAGGTGAGTAGTGCCTTCAGTGGATTGGTTCCCTGGCCAGTGCCTATGCTTGGGACCGTCGTTGTAGTGGTCATGCTGATTCTCCTTCATCTCGAAAAGGGCTCGAAACTTTATTGTACGCCTCAGCGGGGTGGCCGTGCTTCTCGCTTCGAATACCGATCGTTTTCCTATTGCTTCAAGCCCGCCGCAAACTTTGCTTCCAGCGCTTTGACTTTTCCTAGCCGGCGCATATGTCTTTCTTCGTTCGTGAACTTTGCGGCAAGGAAGGCCTTCACTAGATCCTCTGCCAGCTTCACGCCGATCACCCGCGAGCCCAGCACCAGGACGTTGATGTCGTCATGCTCTACTCCCTGATGCGCCGAATACGTGTCATGGCACATCCCGGCTCGAATCCCGGGCAATTTATTTGCCGCCACGCTCGCGCCAACGCCGCTGCCGCAGATCAGAACGCCGCGCTCAGCCCGGTGGTCCAGCACCGCTCGACCCACGGCTTCTGCAAAGTCCGGATAATCGGACGGATTTTCATTGAATGCGCCGACATCCAGGGCATCGTGTCCCAGCGACCGCAGCAAATCGCCCATGGCCACTTTCAGTTCGAACCCAGCGTGGTCCGAGCCAATCACGATCTTCATTGCCGGCTCACTTTCCGAGGACTCCCCTCGCCGCTGCCACGACCTTGTCCGCTTCCATGCCGAATTTTCTCAACAGGTCCTTCAACGGCGCCGATGCGCCAAAGCTGTGCATCCCAATCATCTTGCCCTTGAGGCCGACGTAGCGCTCCCATCCAAACGTGGAAGCCATCTCCACGGAAACCCGCGCGCTCACGCTGGTAGGGAGGACACTCTCCTTATATGCGGCGTCCTGGCGTTCGAACAGTTCCCATGAGGGCATGCTGACGACGCGAGCCTTGATGCCGGCGGCGTTCAATTTTTCGCCGGCTTCCACGCAAAGAGATACTTCGCTGCCGCTGCCCATAAGGATGACGTCAGGTTTCCCACCCGGAGCATCGACAAGAATGTAAGCGCCCTTAGCAACTCCTGCGGCGGGAGCATATTTCACGCGATCGAGCGTGGGCATGGCCTGGCGGCTCAGAACCAAAGTAGAGGGCCCATGGGTATGTTGCAAGATCACCTTGTAGGCCTCCACCACTTCATTGGCATCGCCCGGCCGCAGAGTCAGCATGTTTGGCATCGCCCGCAAGGACGCCAGTTGCTCGATGGGTTGGTGCGTCGGTCCGTCTTCACCCACGCCAATCGAGTCGTGCGTGAAAATGTAAATCGCAGGGATTTCCATCAACGCGCCGAGACGCATGCTCGGCCGCATGTAATCGCTAAAATTAAAGAACGTAGCGCTGAACGCCCGGAGTTTCGACAGCGTCATTCCGTTTACGATCGCCCCCATGGCATGTTCCCGCACGCCGAAGTGGACGTTCCGCCCGCGATACTGTTCAGGGTAGAAATCTCCCGCGCCGTCGAAGGTCAGATTCGTCTTGTTGGACTTGGCCAGGTCTGCCGATCCGCCAACCAGCCAGGGGATCTTCTTCGCCAGGGCGTTCAGCGTTTTTCCCGAGGATTCGCGCGTCGCCATGCCCTTTGGATCGGCAGGGAAGCTCGGCAAGTCTTTGTCCCAGCCGTCGGGCAATTGGCCGCTCTGCATCTTGTTCAGCTGATCTGCGAGCTGCGGAAATTGTTTCTTGTACTCTTCGTATTTTGCGTTCCACGCCGCACGAGCCTCGGCCCCGCGCTTGCCCACGCCATTCTTGAACTGATCATAGACTCCCTCGGGGACTAGGAACTTCGCGTCTTCGGGCCACCCATAGTTTTTCTTCACGAGTTTGACTTCTGCCTCGCCCAGCGGCTCGCCATGTGCTTCGTAGGAATCTTGCTTGTGGGGCGATCCGTACCCAATGTGGCTGTCCACAACAATGAGCGTTGGCCGGTCTTTCGACTTGAGAAAATTGTCGTAGCCGCGCGCCAGGAGGTCCAAATCGTTGGCGTCCGTCACTTGCGCGACGTTCCAGCCGTAACCCTTGAAACGCGTCATCACATCTTCGCTGAAGGACCACTCGGCGGGACCATCGAGGGTCACCCTGTTGTTGTCGTAGATCCAGCAAAGATTGGAGAGCTTCAGATGTCCCGCGAGCGAAGCAGCTTCGCTCGCCACACCCTCCATCAGGTCTCCATCGCCGCAAATCGCGTAGACATTGAAATTGAAAATGTCGAATCCAGGACGGTTGAAATTCTCCGCCAGCCATTTACCGGCAATGGCCATGCCCACGCTATTCCCTGCGCCTTGGCCGAGCGGCCCCGTCGTTGTTTCGACTCCGGTGGTGAGGTGCGACTCGGGATGCCCCGGAGTCCTGCTGTCGATTTGCCGGAATCGCTTGATCTCCTCCATGGAGACGGCAGGATCGTTTGTAACTCTTCCTTGAGCGTTGACCGCGCGCACTCCCGTCAAGTGAAGCGTGGCGTAGAGAAGCATCGAGGCGTGCCCGGCGGACAGAACGAAACGGTCACGATTTGGCCAGGTGGGATCCGCAGGATCGTAGCGGAGGAAGCGCTGCCACAGAGAGTAGACCACCGGAGCCAGACCCATGGGGGCGCCGGGGTGACCTGAATTCGCCTGCTGGACCGCATCGATCGCCAAAGTACGGATGGTATTGATGCTTAGAAGATCGAGGTCCAGCTGAATTTTCGGCTGACTCACATTGGCTCCTGTCGCAGGCAGGAATACACCCGCAGATCACGGTCAGGATTTAGATGCGCCGCGGTACCGATCGGGTCAAGAGATTTTACGCCAAAACGAAAAAACTCGCTCGCTTGAGCATGTGTCTGCAACCCGTTTCAAGACTCGCCACCACGCTTCTCGAATCGACACCATGAAGACTAGCGTTTCGCAACCGTCAGACAACAAATTTGAAAAATCTCGGGAAAAACCGAGAACAGGCAAAGAGTCTGTTTGTTCTTCCGGAGAGCTCATAACCAGCTATCGGCTCCCCGTCCCGTCTTGTGATTTGAATTGAGCGCAGTCCCCGCGCATGTTATTTTTTCTTATCTGCCGTGCCCGGGTGGCGGAATGGCAGACGCTGAGGACTTAAAATCCTCCGGGGATTTTTCCTCATGTGGGTTCGACTCCCACCCCGGGCACCATGTGCCTCGTCCATTCTCTCGAATGCGGCGCGCTGGTCAGATTCCTGGGCTTCGCCTAGATATCGCAGCAGCATCGCCTGTGTTTTCCAGCCACCAATTTCCATGATTACTTTGTCGGGCACGCCATTGCGCCGGGCCATGCGCGCGAATGTGCGGCGCAGGTCGTGCCAGCCCGGCAGCCGCGTGCCGTCGTTGTTTGCGAAGCTGATTCCTGCACGCTTGCAGGCGGCTTGAAATTGGTCGAGCGCACGGTCGTAGGGAATCGCTTGGCCGTCTTCATCCGGGAATACAAAAGGTTGGTCGGGGAATTTGTCGTCGTGCAGCTTGCGCTGCGCCTTCAGCACGTCCAACGCCTTGCCCTTCAGGTACAAAACTTTCTGCTGGCCCGTTTTCGTGCGCCGCCCGGAGAGCCGCAACTCTCCCCGTTCCACGTTCACTTCATGCCAGCGAAGGGCCAGTGGTTCCATGATTCGCATTCCCGTGCGCGAAACAAATTCAGCCACGGGCAACAGGCATTCTGGCAGTTCGCCGGTCAGCTTCGTGAATTGCTCCGCAGTGAATTCGCCATCCTTTTCACGACCACCCTCGTCCTTAATCGAAATGTTTGGCACGCGGCGCACCATGTCATTCTTCAGTCCCAACCGGAAAGCTGCCTTCAGCGCCGCCAACTCACGATTCACGGTAGGGAATTGCGTGTTCTTCTGCGCCAACCTGTGGGCGCTATACGCGGAGATGTCCTCTTCCGTGATTGAAAGCACGCGGCGCGTTGGCTTGAAAAATTCTTCCAACCGCACAAGCGACCGCTCCAGCTTATCCGTGCTGCGCCGCCCTTTATTAACGTAATCGCGCCGCAATGCGTCCGTCAGGTTTTGCAGTGTCACTTCGCGGTAGTTGGGCAGGTCGAATTCGCCACGGTCAATTTTCCCCAGCCGGTCGGTAAGCGCCTGCTCCGCGCCATCCTTCGAATCGAAATTCGTAGGCTCGTTGTGGCGCACGCCATTTTCGTCCGTGTAGCGAATCCAGTAGAAGCGGCTCGAGCGGACAGCGCCATCGGCCAGCTTGTACTTCGGCAACCAGACGCTGCCGCGCCCGCGCTTCCCGCGCCGCTTCGCCTTCGGTTTCTTTTCCTTCTTCGGAATTTCAATTACGGCCAGCTTTCCCATCGCGGTTTCTCCTATGCCGTGATGATAGGGAAACCCCATGGGATTTGTGATGGTACGTTGGGGGAGTTTTGGTGGTACTTCGGTACCGAGGCGAGGTCGGTACAAAAGTATACTAGGAACATCAGTGACCAATCAGTACAGTGTGCCCTGCAAAGAAACGAAACCGTTAAGCGCACAGGAAGGAGTACAAAGTATGGCAGAAAAGACCCCGGTTGCAGTGAAGATAGAAACAACGACGATAACCCGCACGGTGGTTGCAGGGAAATGGGTTTTCATCACCACAGAAAAGGGAAGCAGAAACGCATAACCACATTTCGTTTTCAGCGGGGCCGGGGCCGAAAGGTTTCCGGCCTTTTTCATTCTGGGCTATGCCGCTTTGCGGGCTTCCGCCCTTAGCTTCCTAAGCTGCCACCATGACAACTTTCGCTTTTTACCGGAAGCATCCCACATGAAGAAACTCTTCACGTTTTCGAAAAACCCGTCCTCGAATTCAATGCAAACGCTATGCTCGTCCCCTTCTTGAAGCCTCTTCGGTAAGTGATTCTTGATTGCCGTGTCGAGTATTCCAAATTGCGTGCCGTTCGTCCGCTTCCGATATTTGCCACCCCAACCCTTCCACACAATCGGACGCCGCCCTACGTTCACAACCGACATAACAACATAGCGCTGATTCGTTCCCGCCATTTTCACGGCAGATGTGATAGCCACCCAACTTCCCTGTCCATCGACTGCAAGCCTGCAAATCGAAGCTGATACTTTCAGCTTGGCGCGGTCACGCAAATCCCTGTACAGATTCCAGCCTAATCCAATGCTCGAGATGATTGCCGCGTAGGTTGCCAAGACTTGGGTCAGCGTGATTGGGTCTGGCGTATGCATTTTTGGCCCCCGAAAGGTTCCGGCCCTTTCTTCTTCACTTCAGCGTTTAACCCTGCCAGCAATGATGTCCTTGCACCGCTGACACATTCTCCGCTTGCCTGGCGTACCTGATTGGCGTTTGTCGGATTCGATGTTATCCCCAAGCGTGCAATTCTGGCAGACGTGGTAGACCTCCGAATCAACCGAATAGTAGGCCGTGATTCTTGTACATGACATTTTAGTTTAGCTCCTCTCAAAACGGCATTCCGATGGAACGGATTCTATCATGCCGCCACGTTACTTTTTCAGCAGTACTGGACTTCAGGTCAGGTAGGAATCTTCGCGGCGCGGGCTTACGCTCGTTGACACGTAACAATTCTCGTAGGAGGACACTATGGCGAAACACATCAAAATAATGGGCTCAAAGGTTAGAAGAGGCGACAGAATGACGATTGGCGGGGGATGGAAGCTGGCAATGGAAAAAGGCAGTAAGCGCGGCTTCTCAGGAACCCTTCTCGCGACCTTCAACATGGGGCACAGGCGCATTGCTCTTTTCAACGTGCCGAAGTAGAAACTGTATGCTGCTGGTCCTCGAAATCGCTGCTGGCCGGGATCCTTCCGGCCATTTTTAATTCTTCAAACTGGCGCTGCGGGAGGAAACACGAATGGCTTTAACAATGGTTGTGCTAAATCGACCGGACGACCCACATTTCGAGGGCGACAACGGACGGCTCTACTGGCGACAGAATGACGCGGTTTGGTTTTATCATTAGAAGGCAAGAGGGAGCTTGGAACTGTGGTGGACCGTACGCTAAAGCTCGGCGCAGCAGCAGAAGTTAGTGAAGTGATGCGCGCGGAGTTGGACAAAGGCGGCAAGCGCCTCGGATTCGACAAGATTGCGTGAGGTTCTCGCTTCCTGCGGTTCAGCGCGCCGGGTTATTTTGCTGGGTCCACGCCTGTCGCCCGCTTTTGTGCTTTCAGCTTCGTATTCCCGCGCCGCCCGCCGTAGAGGCGCGGCTCCGGGCAGAGTTCCGGGTAAAGCTTCCGGGCAGTGTCAACGATGCGCTTTTTGAATTGCCGTATTCCGGTTGGCGTGAAGGGAAGTCCTGCGACTGCTTCGTTCGATTGAAAATCAAAACGGAAAACGCGGTAGGCAGCCAGCAGGTAGGCTTGGCTGTAGCCATGGCGTGCCACGCGATACGCAGCCAAGTAGTTTTTAGGTTGCCGTTTTCGCCAGCGCCGATTGTGGCCAGCTCTGCGCTGAAAGTTATTCAAAGCACGCTTATCAATCCACTTGCAAAATTCTTTGAACGAATGTTCAACGAAGCCTTCTGGAAATGCATCATCCGAAAACATAAGCGAACGCCAAAGGAAATGCGCCAGTACCGTGCGCAAGCGAATGTCATCATTTGCCCACGGATGTTCCGGCACTTGTCCGTGGCGTCTACGCCCAGGAATTTTGTGCATGCCGCCGTAATCTTGGAAGGAGATTTGACTTTCCTGGGAAACAACTTTGGTTCGCCGCTCGAATTGATGACGGTCGAAATTTAGGTCACTCATTTTATTCCATGCTTTCGTGTGTAAAGCGTGTTGCATTCCGCACACTCCGCGTGTCTGCTATCGCCTGGCTTCACTTCATAGCGGATGTAGCTTCCGCATTTAGGGCAAGCATCGGGATTAGGCGTTACGTTGGCGGGCGGAAAATGATTTGGACGCAGACTGGGCAAAATGAACTTCCTGTCCTTTGGGGGCTTCGCTAGCTCGTAAGATTGCGTGCGGCACAGGCCACAGTGCCAGGCCCGACCTCTTCCGTCAGGGTCATATACGCCATGCGCACAACGAGACAAAAGATTTTCATCATGCATAAATACTCCGCAGCATGTTTTGGCTAGATGACTGCCCGCTTTTTCCGTTGCTGCCAGCGCTTGGTTGCTTCGCATGCACAAATCTTGCAGCCGCGCTCAATCAGCGGGTGGTTGCGCGGACAGTGCGTCTTGCGTGCATTCCGCCCGCTCCAGGCGTCGCCCCGTAGATTCATTTCTCGCGCCGTGCTTGGCGAAAGGTGCTCGGGCCGGATACAGGCACGATTCTTGCAGAGCGGGCTTGCAAAAAGTTCCGGAGCAATCTCTTCTGTTGTGAGCGCCAGTGCCAGCCGCCCCGCGCGCCACTGCTTACCGGCTAACTTGAAGATGCCGTATCCGTCTTGGTCCAAAGTTCCTTGCCACAGCCAGCAGCAACCTAACTGCGGGCAGGATTCGGGAAGCGGGCCATGAACATCTACCCGACCCCAGAAATCCGCTTCAGTGTTTGCCCTCATGGCTTAGCTGTAAGTTGCTGGAGGAAAGCATCCATCTGCGGGTCTGTTTCCGGCACAAGTAGTTTGCGCAAGAAGTCCTCAAGCTCGCGGGACGTGTTCAAATCTTTTGCTAGTGCTTCGCTGTTTGCCGGTACGGGCACGCAAGAAAGCTCAAGCAATTCGGTTGACGTGAAATCGTAGCCCGCAGGCATCCCCGATTCTGCGTCCATGCGCATCTCATATGTTTTTGCAAGAAAGCCGATGGAGACCGCATTCAAGAATCCGCCCTTGTAGAGCTTGAACACCGTGTCGGCCTGGGGATTCTCTTCCGCCGTTGCGAACTGGCAGGTCATCAGGAGTTGATTCGCTGTCTTTTCAATCCCGACGCATTTGGCGACCGGCGGCTGGCTTGCATCATGTGCAAATAGCACAACCGGATTTTGTGCGTAAGCCTTCGTGTCGATTCCGTTGACGCGAACAATGTCCCCGTAGCGGTCTTCAATTTCCGAAGAAGCGACGAACGTAATCGTGCGCGAGGTTTCGTTGAGACTTTGAAGTGCTTTAGAAAAACTTTTTCTGGTAACTGGCATTGTGCCCTCTCAAAAAGATTGGGGCAGCCCGAAAGCTGCCCCGATTCCTGCCGCACTTCTATTTGGTACAAACAGAAGCACGGGCAATTTGTTATCGAACGTCGTTCAGAATGACGATTCCCGCAGGAGGCGCGAAACCGAAATCTATTTGGCGAACGCAACGGATTGCGGTCTGATTTTCCGCGAAGAAACGTTCTCCGCTTTGCGCAATCTCAACGCCGCCGCCATCTCCAATGTGGAAATAGGCCGGGTTAGCAAAGAGAATGTAGCTGGAAGCGCTGCCGCTGCCGACGTGTTGCGGAATGCGGATTGACGTGTAGACCGGGCGACCCAGAAGCAAAAACTTGATTGCCCCTGCCTCACCGGCAAGCTGTCCAACGAAAGAATTGCCGCCATCGTTCGCGCCGCCGACCAAGCTGTTGTATCCGGTAACGACCGGGCGGCCTTGGCTGTCCTGAATGTTCAGAATCTTAGAGAAGAAAGTGGTTGGGTGCATGTACCATGCACCGTTCTCGCCTTCGACTGAAGCAAACTTCGAAAGCACGGCGAGCAAATCCGCGTATACGAGCGTTGCGCCAGCCTGTGAAAGCGCGGAAGTGCTGGGAGTTGCAACTACGGAGGTCGGGCCGCCTGCGATTCCCTGGAAGAAAGCCAAGTCTTCGTGCTTCGCAAACGCTTTGCCAAGTAGCCGGGTCACGATTTGGTCGAGCGCCGGAACTGAAGCCTTCAGCAATTCGTTGGGGAGGGCAACAAGAGCGCGTTGCGTTTTCAGTGAAAGCGCAATCTGTCCGAGGTTCGGGTCAGAAGCGGTCTGTGTAACGTTCTGGCCAAGAAATTCAACTGTCGGCTCGGCCGTTTCGGACGGGACGTTCATGTTCTGAATTCCCTGCATCGGCCAAATCGTTGCGCCAGAAGAGCGAACCACGTTGCCGCGACCAAGAATTTCAACAATCGCATCGGCCTGTACCGTTGGCACGAGGTAGCTGCCGGGGGTTGCGCCGGTAGTGAGGGACTTCCTGACGAAGTTAACGTCTTCCTCAGCCGACTGAGTGTTTAGGGTGACGCCCTTCATAGCCGAAAGGCCGCGAATTATTCTGGTGATAGAAACGCCGCCGTTTTCGGCACTGACGCCTTTGCCGCCATTGGCTTTGGCCAAGTCAGCAAGCGCCTTGTGCAGCTCATGCGAACTGGGGATTAGCCCGGACGCGATAAGTTCCGCTGCGAGTTTGTTTACAAGCTCAGTATTCAATTGCATTTTGTTTTCCTGTTTGGATTTTT
>QHYZ01000292.1 GCA_003225295.1 Acidobacteriota bacterium
TCTAACCCGACTGTGGCCGCCGTTCTAGACCTTTACCCGGCATCAACATCTGAAGTTGGCGGAGGGATCGGCAAAGTCACCCAGGTCGGCATACAGCGCGGCGGCGAGGACTATGGCATCGGGCGCTTCGACTACACTCTATCGGCCAAAGACTCCTTGTTCGTGCGGTATGGCATCGATCAGGCACACATCCTCATACCCAATCTCCCCACTGCTCCGATCTTGGGTTGGCCTCTGGATAACACTACCGCTAATCACTATGCGACCATTGAAGAGAGACGGGTCTTCTCTACATCCCTGATTAATGTGGCGCATTTTGATTTTGTGCGCACGAACGAAGTCCAGGCTGTGGCGGGCTTCAACTCGGCAATGGACTTCTTCCCCGGTACGGGACGGGAGGATGGTTTTGTCAACGTTGTCGGCTTGAGTTCGCTTGGAGCCAGCGTGCTCCTTCCCTCGTTTGAGCTCCAAAATAAGTTCAACGTCCATGACGAAGTGGTTTGGAGCCGTGGCGCTCACACCCTGTCGTTTGGCATAGGCCTGGAGAGGGTCCAGGATAATTCCAATGCTCCCTTGTTCCAGGGTGGACAATGGACTTTCACTGGTCTAAGCAGCCTCCTGCAGGGGAGGGCGAGCATCATCCAGGCGCCACTGATCGGCCAGGCTGACGCCAGCGGCTATTTGCGCGAACTCTTCTTTGCCGCTTACTTCAATGATGAATGGAGGGTGACGCCGCGCCTCACATTGAATCTGGGCCTTCGATGGGATCCCACGTTGAATCCTGGCGAGGTGAACCATCAGATGGAGGCTTTGCTCACCACCCCCTTGGCCCTGGGGAATGGTGCCGCGAACAACTCGGGTCCGTTTGCATTCACGCCCGTTTCCCATGCCTTTGCGCACAACCCGTCGTTACGGAACTTCGATCCGCGGCTCGGATTCGCCTTCGACCCCTTTAATGACCACAAGACGGCCATACGCGGCGGTTTCGGCATGTTCCACGACGTTATCCAAGCACGTACGATCCTGCCAGGATACTGGTTGAATCCACCTTATGCGATCGGCGCCCTGCCAAATGCCACCTTTGGTACGAATCCACCTCTGGCCTCTGGACCCATTTCCCAATCGCAGGGTATCGCCTATCAATCCGATGCCACTCCCTACCAGATGCAATACAACGTGAATATTCAGCATCAGTTGAGTGGCAGCACGATTGTTAGCGTGGGCTACGTCGGTTCGCGAGGTTATAACCTGTTCCTCATGAATGACCTCAATCCTCCCGTCAACACCGGTACGGCCCAGAACCCGATTCTCGGAACTCAGAATTCCAATGGAAGCGCCGTCGCTCGTCCCAACAATCGGATCTGCAACTGTACCAATCTCAGCTTCCTCAGCAATAAAGCTCCCGTCGGCCAATCGAATTACAATTCGCTCCAGGCGAGTGTGACCCACCGGTTCAGCCGAGGCTTGCAATTTCAGGCCAGCTACACTTGGGCCAGGTCGTTGGACGATAGTTCCGTCACCTATGCTCTGGAAAGCACCGGCGCGGCGCCACAGAATATCGAAGACCCGTACTACTTCAATTCGGACTACGGGCGCTCGGTCTTTGATCGCAAGCACACCGTAGTAGCTAATGCCGTCTACAATCTTCCTTTACGCGGTAATCGGCTGGTGAGCGGTTGGCAGATCAGCGGAATTGTGACGTACGAGTCGGGGTTCCCTTTCACACTCGTGGATGGCTTCGACCGTGCGGGTCTGGCAGCGTTTTCGGGCGGCGCAACACCGGGCGAGCGCCCGAATCTCGTTCCCGGTTGCACCAACAACCCCATTCAAGGGCACGTGAATCAATGGTACGACCCGAGCTGCTTTGCTTTACAGCCGGTAGGAACGCTGGGCAACCTGGGGCGAGACACGCTCGCCGGCCCGGACTTTACCAATTTCGACTTCGCCCTGATGAAGACGACCCCCCTTCGAGGCTCCTCTGAGCAATCCTCCCTGCAATTCCGGGCCGAGATCTTTGACATCTTGAACCACCCCAATTTCAACTTGCCGAATCAGAATCTTTTCACAACGTGTGCCGTCAGTTCCGGCTGCCCTCTCGGCTACACAGCGAATTCGATTGCAGGACAAATCACATCGACGATCGGCAACGAGGTGGTTGGCGGCGCTCAGCGCGTGATTCAGTTTGGGCTCAAGCTGCTGTTCTGATCGGCGGCTAAAGTCACGGTGCTAAATGCGGGAGTTCGGCAACGCGAGCCGAACCCTGCTGACAGTCTCACCCAGCGCTCTGCCGGCGATATTCCGCCGGCGAAACTCCGACGAGCCGCAGGAACCAGCTGGAGAGATGACTCTGCGAGGAGAAACCCACCGCCAACGCCACATCCACAATGGGGCTATCCCCACTGCTCAGAAGCTCCTTTGCCCGCTCAATGCGTCGCCCGATTACATACTGATGAGGCGATTGCCCGACCGCAGCTTTGAAGCTCCGCGGCAGATATAACGGGCTGACCGCCACCTCGGCGGCCATCGCCCCCAGGCTAAGATCACGGTCAAGGTTCTCTTCGATAAAATCCACCAGTCGCCTTATTTTCCAACTCGGAATGGGCTTCGTTGTCGTCATATGCAGCGGGTGAGAGCGCGAGCAATGGTACCGGGCGAGATGGACGGCGATCATCTGCGCGAGCGTGTCGGTATACAGTCCGTCCTCGACAGTACCGTCTCGCAGTGCCCTTGCGATCGCGATGCACAGCTGCTCGAGCAGCGGGTCCAAAATTGCAAATCGGGGTAGGACTTGAGCCGCAGATTTCTCGCATCCGTACATGTCGTTGACTGCGGCTGAATAGACCGACTCGCGAATGTAAACCTGCAGGATTTCGGGATGGCCATGGTGCTCCCATCGAGTGGTCGCCTCTCCTGGCGTGACACACTCGTTTGAAGCGGGGCCTCCTCGAAAATCGCGGCGTAAAGGGAACGCCACCCAGCGTCCTGACTGTGGGCGATCAGGCGGTTCTCCGGCCGCTCTGCGCGCCCATGTGTTTCGCGAATGCTAAAAATCTGATAGGGAGGAGCCTTAACCACAGCCTCTTTTTGCCGCGAAGCAAGCATGCGTCACCCAGTTAACTGCTAACTGTTGATAGTTGGTCTAGCATGCCGGTCCAGTCGCAGTCAAGCATGTGTCAACGACAGCATCTGTCAACGACAGTATGTGCCAACGAGGCAGGGCGAACCGAGCGAGGTCCCGAGTCAGAAACTTGTTCACGGACGCGAAGTTTCTGGAAGCCTGCGATCTCTAACTGTCACTATTCTCATGCGAAAATGGAGGGAACGCACATGATGCACCGGCGAGCATTTATTGGCAGCGGAGCGATGGCGATTAGCAGCGCCCTTGCGGGGACCAGATGGAGTCGGATCCTTGCGGCGGTGGGAAATGCAAAAGCTGCCCCGGGCCCAACGGTTGAGACAACGGCGGGTAATGTACGCGCACTCGTCGACGGCGGAATTGCTGCATTTAGAGGTATTCCCTATGGCGCTTCCACTGCAGGAGCCGGACGATTCATGCCTCCTGCGAACGTGCAGCCGTGGACCGGCGTTCGGGATGCGTTCGAGTTGGGCCCCAGATCGCCACAGAGTCCCGCAGGGCTCATACCGGAGTTTGCCGCGATGGACCGGACCGAGCCGATGGGTGAGGACTGCCTGTGCTTAAATATCTGGACGCCCGGGCCCGGCAGCGGGCGCAAGAGGCCAACGATTGTTTGGCTGCACGGAGGAGGCTACTCGACTGGCTCGGCCGGCTTTATTTGTTACGACGGCGCCAATCTTGCCAGAAAACACGACGTAGTTGTCGTCGGCGTCAATCACCGCCTGAATATGTTCGGTCGGGCAATCTGGCGGCGGAGGCAAAGTCAGCACACTGATGGCTATGCCTTCGGCGCAGGGACTCTTCCATCGTGCCATTGTGGAGAGCGCGTCCGCGCTAAAAGGGGTATCGCGAAATGACGCAACCGATTCGGCCGAAAAGCTGCTGGCGAAGTTGGGAATTAAGTCCGGCGACCTCGACCGAGCTCAGCGCTTGCCAATAGATCAATTGCTTGCCGCAATGGGCGAAGGTGGTCCCGCAGGCAATCAGGCCCTCAGGCTGGCTCCGGTTGTGGATGGCCGCACATTGCCCAAGGATCCCTTTGACCCTGTCGCTCCAGAGATCTCCTCCAACATTCCCTTGTTGATCGGCTCAGTGGAAACGGAGGTGACCTTCTTCCCTGGGCAGCAGCTCGATCCCATCGACGACGCCACCTTACATCGCAAAGTGAAGGAGACTGTACACGCCGACGATGCACAGGCGGATCGGCTCATCGCTGTTTACAGGAAGGGACGCCCCGGGATCACTGACACCGATCTCTATCTTATCCTGGCCTCAGATGCCAGTTTCCGCAGAGGCGTACTCACGGAGGCCGAACGCAAAGCCGCAGCCGCGAAAGCGGCGGTCTATATGTATTACTTCACCTGGCGAACCCCAGTGCGTGGCGGTAAGCTCAGGAGTTTCCACACGCTGGAAATCCCGTTTGTTTTTGAGAATGTGGATTTGGCCAAGTCCATGACCGGTTCTGGCACAGATCGCTACGCCCTTTCCGACAAGATCAGCAGCGCCTGGGTCGCCTTCGCTCGTAGCGGAAATCCCAACCACAAGGGTCTGCCACGTTGGCCTGCCTTCAACAACACGCAACGTGCAACGATGATTCTCAATAATGAATGTAAGGTCGCTAACGATCCCAATGGGGAAGAGCGGAAGACGCTGTACAGCCTCCAACCCGTCAGCTAGCTAAAGGTTGTTGCAAAACCCCTGTTTTTTAGTGCTAAGGTTAGGAATTCATGGAGCAAGCGTGCTCCTCCGCCGCTTTTGCGCTGCCGGTTTGGCCGGCAGCCTTACAGTTAACCAAGCTACGCACGGTGCACCGGGGTGGACCTCGGGTGTCCCACCAAGGTGGACCGACATCATCAGCTGTGCTCCAGAACGCCAAGTGGATGGGAAGAGATTCCAGCGGTTCGGCACGAGTGGGATGGAATCCAAAGGTAGCGACGGCCGAACCTCTGGGCCAGGTCGATGCAGGTGCCCTCCTTAGAACCACGGATCCAGTCTCATCGGGGGTGCGCGGATCGTAATTCACGGCGGCTTGCTGACCCAGGCTCAGCAGCAGATACACCACTACCCAACAGGCCAGGGCCCAACCCAGCCATTGCTTCACCGCGAATCGGCCTCGCGGGCACGCCGCAAATTGCGTTCCTTATTTAACTCCGCCAGTTCTCGCAAATGTTGCTGCATTTTTTGCCAAGCCTCTACCCCTTGGCGCGTGGCCTGCTGCGCTCCCTTGGGAACATAGTAGCCGGTGGTCTTACCTTCTCCCCGCGGTAGCTCACATTCAGATGCGGACCATGCTTGGGTCCGTCTCCCTGGCAATGGCAGCCCGCTTGTCCACAGGTGCGATAAGTTTCCGATAGTGTTCCGAAGATAGCGATCTCTGCCAGACGTGCAATCTCGCCCAGCAGCTTGCGTCGTTGGGCAGCAGCATCAACCGATCTGGCCATGGCCGCCCCTCCTGCGCTCTTGATAGCGAGCGATGGAAAACAGATTCTTGGTAATCACACACCAGCCCACGTAGCGCTGAAATCCAGGATCTCTTTTGTACCTGGCTCGCAACATCGAGAAAGGATGCTTCAGCGTGCTGATGGTAGCTTCACAGCCGGCACGCCAGCGTAGCGCTCGCCGGAACCAGCGCTGCTTCTGCTGCTTGGCTCGCTTGACCGAGAGACGTCCGCGCGCCGGCAGCGCCACCTTTTTCACTCCGAGGTCTTGCGCCTCACGCTCGTTTTTGGCGGAGAAAAAACCTCGGTCGGCGGTGGCCATCACCGGCGCTCGCCCGAAGCAAGCTTGATGTTGTTGCAGGGCCGGCATCCAAGCGGTGGTATCGGCCGGGTTGCCGGGCAGAACTTGGTAAGCGCTCACGATGCCGTTTTCCACCTCGTCAATGCGCACCAGCCTACCAAACTCGTTGGGCTTGTGCGCTTTCCCTTTGCGAATCACTTCGGTGTGCGGCTCGAACAGACTCAACACTTTGCCTTGCACGTGGCAATTTCCACCCCACACGCGTTCCTTGGTCTGCGTGATCACCTTCTCGACCAAAGGGAGAAAGTGCCGCAATTGGCCGATCTGTGCTTCTACCCGCAACAGTTTGCCCACCACTTTCAGCCGTCCCTTCGCCCATCGTTGCATCACGTCGTTGGCCTGTCGTACCACGCCCCGGGTCAGCCCCACTAACGTTTGGTAACTATCCCGCATGCGCTGTTGGTTGGCCTCGGTGAGGGACTTGGCGGCGCGGCTGATCTCCAACAGACGATGTTTCACCGCGCGCCCGTGATTCACCACCTCCAGAGCTCCGTCCTTACACTCGGCGGCGATCCCTGCGAGACCACGGCTGAGCACCCGGATGCCGTCGCCCAAAAGCGTGCTGTCGGTGGGGTAGTGAACATTACTTTCGACGACCGTCGTGTCGGTTCGAAGTTTGCGTCCTTGCGCTACACCCTGCTCACGCGCCAGGCCCACCACGCGCTGATGAATTTGTTCGGTGATCTGCGGACTCAGCAATGCGAAGGTTCGACTGAAGGTAGAGAAATCGGGCGTGGCTTCGGCATCGAAGCGGGTGAAGCGCCGGTACACCAGGTTGCTGCGGAGTTCCCGTTCCAGATCGCGGAAGCTCCAGCCCTTCAGATGCTTCATGACACAGCAGCGCAGCAGACGATCGGGGGCTATGGTGGGCCGCCCGGTGCGCACGGAAGCAGGGCTGCGTGTCGCCAGACATTGGCGGACCAAGTCGAGCAAAGCGGGATCCTCCAAGAGCTGATCGACGGGATCCAGCAAGTCGTCCTTGAGCAGCGCGGCTTGCAGGGCCAAAGGGGAATAGAAGAGCCAGGATTGGTGGGAGGTCGAGTTGATCATAACGTACTCGACTATATCGAGTAAGAATTACATTGTCAAGAGGAAAGTGGAAATATTTTTATTTTTTCTAGGGATTCGTGAGATCTGCCACGTTCGCGCCTCGGCTGCTCGCGTCAGTC
>QHYZ01000293.1 GCA_003225295.1 Acidobacteriota bacterium
GGTTTCGCCCGCGATAAGATGCTTTTCGGCGTAGCTCAAAAAGGCCCCTTGAAAAAAGCGTCAAGAAATTTGCCGCCGGGAAACCTGCGACGGATGATCGCCGGAGGTTGTGGCTGGCCAACTGTCATCTGGCGCAAAGCAGAAAAATCGGAATCAAGTTGGTAGCGCCAACGGAATCGAACCCGTATTTGAGCCTTAACAGGGTCATGGCAAATTCGAAAATGTTGGATGTATTGGCCCTTTTGCGAATTCCGAAACCGCGCGCCTGCTATGAGTTGTCACCTGGAGCCTCACGGCCCGCGAAACTTGATGAAAGCCGTCAGCGCAAAAAATGCCCCTTCGCAGCACTAAGCCCTTTGTTTTCAAGTCAGCCGTGATCACAACTTCTGATTGTCACTTCGTTGTAGGGATTCGGTTTTCTCGCTTCCGCCACGAGAAGAGAGATTTTGCGAATCTTGCGCTTCGTAACCTCCGCCCCCATCTCAGTGCGAAGGTAAGGGTGTTCAGATTCCCAAACGTTCACTTGTTGGCCGCCTTCGATTGGTAGCCCGGACGGGAATCGAACCCGTAATCTTCACCTTGAAAGGGTGACGAGTTAACCAGTTACTCTACCGGGCCACGAATCCAGTGTAGCAAATAAGAAAATCCCCGACCACTCAGCGGCGGTCGGGATCGGCGATGCCTTCTTTCAACAGGAAGGCGAATGGAAGGAGAAAAACGAAGCGAAACTCAAGATAAAGCTGATTTGTCATTGCTGCTATGAGAGAAAGCGCTCAGGAGGAAACCTCCCCTGTGGTGGCATTTCGCTCGCTCTTGAATTGCCACTTTCAGCGGACGTACAACGCGCTTACCGGACGCGTCCAGTTATCCTCAGGCCTTGCTCAACAGCGACGATTTCGCATCTTGGGAATGGCATTGTCTGGGCGCTCGATATCGTCGCGGGTCAGACAACATGAGTAGGCCTCTCGTCCTGAGACCCACGCGTAGGAATCAATTTCGTAGACGAAGAACGGGAACCGATCCACTCCGGTTGACTTCTCAACCAGCGGCGGCTTCCGCGGATGTCTCTGCCTCCCCCGACGTTGTCGTACCGACAGATTTGGCGGTAATATCGAGCCCATTCTTGTTCATGTCGAATCTTTGTTTCCTGTCCAAGCCTTTGACAAATTCACGTGCCGCCTTACCGACTGCTCCGGGAAGACTCGACGCCTCCACCTTGACTGTCGACTCCACCGTTTCTTCATTTCGATCTCGATAGCGAAATTGCACCTCAAACGTTTTCATGCTGGTAACCTCCCTTTCCTGATGATGAAAACAGAAACCGGTTCGTTCGCCCCAAACCACGTGCGGGCCCTAATACTACCGTGATCTCTAGCTCCTACGACGCTTTCGACCTGCAGCTTTCTTTCCGGAGCTCTTCGTCTTCAAGGCCTTAATCTCTGCCTTAAGCTTTTCGTTCTCTTTCGTCAACGTATCGCGGGCGGCTGTCATTGTTTCGAGATCGTTTCCCAATTGGCCGTTCTCTTTCTGAAGTCCCGCGACGTGGGCCTTCAATTGCTCGTTCTCTTCCAGAGTCTTGGTGTCCTTGCAGGCAGTCAAGGGCAAACTCAGCACTACTGCCACAGCAAGTTTCGCCCAAGAGTGTTTACGCGTCATACGTCATCCTTCGTAGACAAGAATCTGAATTGCAATCTGAACAACCGATAGCGGGTGAGGAGGGAAGCCACCGCTGGCAACTGGGCCAGCGTAATGGAGTTTCGCAGATCGCGCAAGTCTGATATGCGGTTATCGGACATCTGGTTCTCAATGTCCAGTAACGCGGGTGGGAGTGAAGCAGTAAACACCACGGCGTTAGGCGGGATCGCTTCGAGGAAAGGGGCGCTATGATGCTTACGCGATGCTTGATTACGGGAACGCTCACTGGAGGGCTCGCCCTGAGCGTCCGGAACTGGGTTACCGCGGCGATCCTGCCTCGCCGCTACAAGCAATTCAGGGATTCCCATGCTGTCGTGGAGGCGATTCGCGCAAATGTATCGGGAAACGACATCTACACCGCCCCGCAGGGGCTCTTCGTATCCGTCTCGCTGCGCTCCCGACTCCAGAGCTTTGGGGCTTGTATCGCCGGCCAGCTGGTTGTCGAGTTTGCGGTAGCCTTGGGCTTGTCATTGCTCGTACTTCTAACACCACTTCGCTCGTCAATACACGCCGCGGGTTTCTTGGGGCTAGCCGGGCTGATTGCTGGTGTGGAGACACATGTCCCGAACTGGAACTGGGCAGGTTTTCCAACCAGCTATCTACTGGCGGGGAGGGCGTAGCTCGCCGGAAATTGGTTTATCGCTGGGCTGGTGTTGGGCACGGTCAGGCGAGAGCTGGAGGCGGAGGGCGCGGCCAGATGACATGCGGCCCGCGGGTGGACTCTAGAATAAGGAAGAATCGAGCAATTCATATGGGAAAGCCGGCGGTGCGCGACATTTCACCGGAGTCGCTGCCGCTGAAGTCTAAGACTTGCGGTCCTGAAATTCCTCGTTCCAGGCCATCTGAATGGCTTCGAGTTTGGTTTCGTTGGAGGCGGCGGGGTCGCCGGAGAAGCCGGGGAGTTCGGTGATCCATTTGTGCATGTCCGTAAACCGCACCGTGAGTGGATCGGTGAGCGGATATTTGTCCGTCAGGCTGATGGCAATGTCTTCGAGATTGTCCCAACCGAAAGTCGGTGGCATATGTGGCTCCTACTGTTATCGGTGGTCAGTTATCAGCTATAGGTGCACGGCACAAAGAGCTGATCAATTTCTGAATGAAAACTGAGAACTAAGCACTGACGACCGAGAAACCTCAGTGATCCAGCTCCTTGGCGTAGTTCTTGTTCCAGTCAGGAATCTCGACGACGATGTCGGTCGTTCCGTCGGGCACGGTTTGGCAACCGAGGCGCGACTTCGGGGTGATGCCGGGCGCTTCGTCCAGCTCATCGAGCTCAGCGTCAGTGGCTTCATTGCAGGATTCCAGGCCTTCCCGCACGATGACGTGACACGTCGAGCAGGCGCAGACGCCGCCGCAAGCATGGTCCAGACCGGCCTTGATGCCCTCGGAAATGTCGAGGATGCTGCCCGGAATGCCATTGTGGCCGTACGGAATTTTTTCCAGGTCGACTTCGATGGTTTTCCCACTCGGAAGAAAGGTCACCTTGTATTTCTTCGTCGCGGGTTTGTACTTGACTTCCTCGATGTACGGATTGCTGCCGCCCATTTTGTTCCCCCCTGATGCTCGCGGCTCTCACTACGCTCCAAGCAACGGCGCAGCGGTGCTGCCGCCCTACAAGGAAAACTCAGACCTCGGCTAGCTTGCGGCCTTCCAGGGCCGCTGAAACCGCCGAATTCATCAGCAGTTCCGCAAGGTGCTCGGTCGCTTGATTCAGCTCGTCGACGCGCTTGCGAATCAATTTGTAGTCGTTGTCGGCAACGGATTCCTTCAATGCGGCGACGCTCGCATCAATTTTGGCGCGTTCCTCGGCAGATAAGGCCGCGGCTTGCGGATTTGCTAGCGCTTTGACGGTCGCAGCCAGAATTGATTCTGATTCCGTGCGCGCTTCGATCACTTGGCGCTCGGCAAAATCCTGTTCGGCGTATTCGATGGATTCCTCAAGCATGCGCTCGATTTCGG
>QHYZ01000056.1 GCA_003225295.1 Acidobacteriota bacterium
TTTCTACGCCAGCTCGAAGACTTGCAGCGAGTGCGGCTACGTAATGGAAGTCCTGCCGCTGAGCGTGCGGGAGTGGACGTGCCCGGCGTGCCAAACCACGCACGACCGCGACGTGAACGCAGCGATCAACCTGAAACAAAATACCGTGGGCTACACGGGAATCAACGCCTGGGGACAGGGAGGCTCTGGCTTGGCTGGCACAGCAAGTGAAACCGGCCTGGTCGAACCAGGAACTTTGCCGTGGGTGAATACTCATTTTCACTCACAAGAAAGATAGCAGCAGGTATGGCAAATCTTTGGCAAGACTTGCGATTCGCATTACGCATACTGCGGAAAAACTCCGGCCTCACCGTGATTGCCACCCTGACTCTTGCGCTGGGGATTGGAGCCAATACCGCGATCTTCAGTGTCCTTGACGCGGTCCTTCTGCGCTCGCTCCCCGTTCCGCATCCCGAAGAACTGGTCGCTCTTTCGGACCCAGACGAGCATGGTTCCAGCTTCGGAAGTGAGAGCGGCGACCGCGGGCTCCTCGCCTACTCCGAGTTTGAGTACTTCCGAGATCACAACGAGGTCTTCTCTCGAATCTTCGCCGCCGACAGCAGTCTTCCCCAATTGGAAGTCACCATCGCTGATTCCTCGTCCAAGACAGGAGCACAAAAGGAATCCGCTCGCGTCCGTCTTGTCAGCGGAGATTACTTCGCCACCCTTGGAGTCACTCCCGCTGCTGGCAGGTTTTTCACCCGCGAAGTAGACCGCGCCAGGGGCGGCTCGCCGATCGCGGTTCTCAGCTACGGCTTCTGGAAGCAACGCTTCGGGCTTGACCCGTTGACGCTTGGCAAGACCATACAGATTCGCCAAACGTCATTCCAAATTGTAGGTGTCACTCCGCCGGGATTCTTTGGAGAGACCGTCGGAGCGTTCCCCGATCTTTGGATCCCTATGATGATGCAGGACTCCGTCTACCCGGGACGCGATCTCCTCACTGCGGCGAAAGACCTGACCAACGTGCACATGTGGCTTCAGGTCATGGCGCGATTGAAGCCCGGGGTCACGCCAGAACAAGCCAAGGCCAGCGTCAATGTTGCGTTCCAGGCCCTCCTGGAATCCAAGGTTGGCGCCTCGATCTCAGCGGATGAGCGCCGTCAAGCTCTTGATCAGCGCATCAATTTGCAGCGAGCAGCGCAAGGTTCTTCCGCGCTCCGCGCGCATTTTGGTCAGCCGCTAAAAGTCTTGATGGCCCTGGTAGGACTCGTGCTTCTTATCGCCTGCGTCAACGTTGCGAACCTCCTGCTCGCTCGCGGCGCAGCACGGCAAAGAGAATTCGCCATGCGCATTGCCATCGGCGCGGGCCGCGGGCGGCTGATCAGGCAATTGCTGACGGAGAGCCTGCTTCTCGCCATATCGGGCGCCGCTGCGGGTTTGCTGCTCGCGCGCTGGGCCGACGCGCTTCTGCTGCGTATGGTTTCCGGCGCCTTGTCCAGCCCTCGAAGCATGGACCTCCATCTACAGCCCGACGCGCGCATGCTCGGCTTCACTCTGGGCATGACGCTGCTCACCACCATCCTTTTTGGATTGATTCCTTCATGGTACTCGACGCGCCTTGATCTCACGCCGGTCCTGAAGTCCACTCCAACCGGTGCGTCAAGCGAGGCGTCCCACCGTCGCTTTCCTGCAGGAAAAATCCTGATCGTCACCCAGGTAGCCGTTTCCGTGATTCTCCTTGTTTCCGCCGGGCTTTTTGTCCGCAGCCTCTCCAAACTCGGCGAGGTAAAACTTGGCTACAGCCGCGAGAACCTGATTCTCTTCCGAGTCGATGCTGCCCCCGGAGGCTACCGAGGCGCGGCGATCCCCCGGTTTCAACTCGACTTGCTCGCCAGGATTTCCGCCATCCCCGGTTTGCGCGGCGCCACGGTCTCCAAAAACGGCCTCTTCAGCCACTCGGAATCGGGAGATCCGGTTGCCGTCGAAGGGTACACTCCCAAGCCCGATGAGGAAATGAATTCACGCATGGATCATGTCGGCCCGGGCTATTTCTCCACGCTCGGAATTCCCATCTTAATGGGGCGGGAAATTGAAGCACAGGACACTGCTGCCAGCATTCGCGCCGCGGTCGTGAACCAGACCTTCGCGCTCCGCTTTTTCCCCAACGCCAATCCCATCGGCAAGCACGTGAGCGATACGTATTCCGGCAACCTCGCCGAGATGGTCGTCGTGGGTGTCGCCGCAGACGCCAAGTACAACAACTTGCGCGAGAAGGCTGTGCCTCGCATCTACGCTCCACTGGCCAATCCCATGTGGGAAAATCCTGCTGCCGTCTATGAAGTGCGCACTTATGGCGATACCCAAGCTGTAGCTGTCGCGCTTCGCCAAGTTGTCCGGGAAACAGCTCCGACGCTCCCCCCCATCGAAATCCACACCATGTCGGAACTAGTTGACGACTCGCTCGAAACCGACCGCTTCATCGAGCGACTCGCAAGCGCTTTCAGCTTGCTGGCTCTTCTTCTCGCCGCCATTGGCCTCTACGGCCTGATGGCCTACTCGGTGGCTCGCCGGACGAGAGACTTCGGAATTCGCCTGGCCCTGGGCGCGGAGCCGGGAAATGTTCTTTGGCAGGTGTTGCGCGAGACGCTGGTGCTCGTACTGCTCGGAATCTCCATAGGCGTGCCTTTGGCGCTGGGCGGGACTCATCTGGTACGTAGCATGCTATTTGGGCTAGGTTTCGCGGACCCCGTCGCAATTCTGCTCGCGGCAACTCTGCTGACTATTGTTGCTGCGCTTGCCGGTTTTCTGCCAGCCTGGCGTGCTTCTCAGGTGGACCCCATGGTCGCGCTACGATACGAGTAAATCATGGCTCTGGAGAGAGCCACACGAAGGATAAAAGTGGTGCCCGCATCTCGGTCTTGTCGTATCACCTTTGATTCTTGCACAAGTATGCCAATAGTCTGATAGACAGCTCGTCCGAGAGCTGGGGTGCAGTTTCTTATTGTCCAAATAGCTGTTCGAAAATTTCCTTCATGCCAGTTATCCGCCCGCGGCAGCGGCGTGCTGACTCGCAACAACTCCCGGTGGAGGAAGTGGAGCGCTGTTGAAAGTTGTTCGCGTTCCGGAACTCCGTTTTCTGGACCTCGACGGGCGAGTCGAGCTTGCCGGTCACGGGTAGCAGCAAAGAACATAATGAGCGCGCGTGCGTGAAAGCGAGCGAAAGGGAGCCGGTGCGGACGGTTACGGCACGAGCATGACGGGGGCCTGCCAAAACGCGCCCTTCTGTCCGGTTGGGTCTAACACGGTCACCTGGCAGTCATACTTGCCTGGCGCAAGCTGACTGAGAGCAATGCTGAAGCTGAGAGGCATCGTTTTCAGCCGATTATTCAGCCCACCCGTCACTTCAATCGGTTGCGTTTCGAACGCTTTCGTCTGAGCGCGGTAGAAACCCACAAATGCGATTAGCGGCTGAACGCTTGGTGCGCCCTGCTCGTACGCTTGAAGATAGACATACATGTCCCGGCTTTTGCTGAACACCCGAGTTACGCTGGGAATCAATTTCTGACCATTCTGGACCAACGGGTTGACCGCCTCTTCTTTGTCTTTATCCTTATTCTTTGCCGCGTTATAGAGCGCCTCCTTGAGGTCGATGCGCTGGCTGCCCAGTACCACGGAGCTGATGGGAATTCTCTTTTCCTCTTTGTTCAGGTTGGGAATGACAAAACTGGTTTGATAAGTCCCGATTCTCCCGGTTTCGGCATCCCGGGCAAGAAACTTGATCGTATATTTCCCGGGGAGAAGCGTGAACCCAGTGTCGTATTCAATCGGCCGCTTGGATAATTCGAATGCCGTGCGATCGCTCAGCTTGATATTCACCTTGTCGCGCACATTGGTAACCGTCATGCCTCCGTAGTCGTCTTTGATCTCACCGATGAAATCGATGAGGGTGCGTTCGGCGCCGCCACGCTTGGCAATGGCAAGTTCCC
This sequence comes from Acidobacteriota bacterium, assembly GCA_003225295.1. GTDB lineage: Bacteria > Acidobacteriota > Terriglobia > Acidiferrales > UBA7541 > Acidiferrum. The sequence continues at coordinate 3,969 of QHYZ01000056.1, forward strand.
GTCCTGGGATCTTCACAACGATGGGGACGAAATATTCGGCCCGATTCAACTGGAAGTAATCTATTTCCATCGCGATGGTGAGTTCCGTAATCGGGTCGTCCAGCATCAGCGCATCTTCAAGTTGCCGTTCTTTATCGGCAGCGGTGAATTTGCTGAACTGTTTCGCGGCGTAATAGCCCTGGCGATAATCCAGATTGGCGGACAAGTTCGAGTTCAACGAGATTTTGATGCGCCGGAATTTTCCGTCTTGAGCCGCATTGCTGGTGTAATACCCCAGGATGTAGTAGCTCGAAACGGTTTGCTGGGCCTCGACGATTCCCCTGGTCAGGTCGTTATAGTCGAGCAGAGCCTTTCCGCCGGTATCCCCGGCGAGCGCATAAAGCGTGTCCTGCGACTGCTGAAAGTTCGTTGTTACCGCCAGTGCCGAGGCTCCGGAATACATCCCCATGTTGCCCGGCGAACCTTTCGTGGCGTCTCCCAGGGGGGCTTGGGCCACCAAACCGCGCGCGTCGATGGGCCAAAACGACACACCGGCACGGATGGCGGCGTCGATCGTAGCGTGGAGTTGCGCCTGGTTGTCTGCGCCATTCAGCCTCAGACCGCTGGCGAAGTAGACCAGCGACTTCTTCTCGCTGAGCTGCCCCAACATTTTGGCGGCAGTTTCGAGCGCCGCCAACTGGCGGTCGGTGTTGAAGATGTTGAACTCGCTGTCGTCCTGACCGAAAGCTGCTCCGGTATCGGAAGTGCTGGCGTCGTCTGTGGATTCATCCGATCCTTGGCCTTCTCCTACAATCAACGTTGCGATGACGCTCAACAGCCGGTTACGGTCACCGGTGAAATCGAGAAGTACGTCGACAGCGCCGCCCGAATATCTAAGGATGGAGACCAGATCCGCTGATGTCATCTGCGTCCTGATGAATTTCTGCGCCGCGGCCAGCGCACGTAACTGGTCCGAAGGCGGCATGGCACTCATGTCGAAGTACAGCGCCAACAGACGGCGGTCTTTGTATCGAATGTTCCCAGGCGTCTCGGGCGAAATTCGAGTCCTCGGAAGGTCATGGTAGATCTTGATATCTTCAGGCTTGGATGGAGCGGCGGGCGCGGCGCTCTGAGCCTCCGGCAGTTCCTGGTGTTCGCAGAAACGGATTGCCTGCGGCACGCCGTTCTCGGCCACAGTGAAATCCTTCGCCGTCAAGCCCTCAATGGGGTTCCCTTTCTTGTCCTTGACCACCACCGTCTCGACGACTAACTGAGTGCTAACGGCGATCTTAGCCGTCCCTTTACCTTCAGGCGGAGTGTTCTGCCCGGTCTGCTGCGGAGCGGCAGCCAGCGTCCATAACAACAATGCGGCAATGACACCTCGCATGGTTCAGAACCTCAAGCGCAGTGTGGTTTCGAGGCTGCGCATGGAATTGGCCGTCGCTGGCAATCCAAATTGCGTGCTGTTAACGGTCGCATTCCAACTGGTAAAAGTGACATGGTTCAGAAGGTTGGTGGAGTCCATCCGCAAATCGAGATTGAATCGACCATCCAAACGGAAGGTGCGCGCGATCGCAGCATTCAAGGTGAATTGAGCAGGGCCGATGATCGAGTTTCTTCCCGCGCTTCCCCATTGGCCCGGGAGAGGAGCCGTGTAAGCCGCCGGATTCAAGAACAAACCCGATGGGGCCGTGTAAATTGGCGCGCCCGTGTAGTCTGGCCGGATGCTTCCGGTTACCCCCGTACCCGGCACCGCTGCAAGATAGATGGGTGTCTCGGGAAGACCGCTGCCGACTGCGATCTGGGTGAGGAAGGTCCACTCTTTGAAGAGCATCCCCTTCCAGCCGTTCAACAGCGTTTTTCCTCCGAGTCCCAAGCCCGTGGTGTACTGCAGCTGGGTGTTCAGAAGGTGGCGCTGATCGAAAGTCGAAAGCCCCCGTTCGGCTCTCAAATCAAGCCAGTTCTGCGCGATGGTAGGGGAGTTCTGGCTGGCGCTGTGGCTTGTTCCACCCAACACCACGGTAGCGGGACCAGACGAACTCGGCTGCGTGATTTGTGTGGCGGCAAGAGCTCCCTGGCCTCCCAGGGCCGAATCATCATCGATGGATTTCGAAAAAGTGTACTGCAAGGTGGCCGTAAGACCATTACGCAACCGTCGGCGTAGCTGAATTTGGCCAGCTTCGCGGGTCGAATTGCCATGCGAGGCGAGGTAAGCAAATCCGATGGGACAGCTTGGGCACGGATTCGATGCCCCGATCGGAACAGTATTGGGCAGGAATTCCTGAACTCCCCGCGTCCCTTTGATGCCCAGATATGTTGCGGACAGTTGCAGCGCGCCGGGCAGGTCGCGTTGTATAGAGAACTGCCAGTTTTGCGAATAACCGACACGAAAATTCGGGTCGACTGCGAAGGTGTTCGGCGTGACTGAGGAACAAGTGTTGAATCCATTGGCCACCGTGAGCGGGCATGTCGGGCCGTTTTCGACGCTCAGACTCTTCGAGAGCGGCGCCTGCTGCGCCATTTGTAGAGAGATCGTTTGATAAACGGAAGTGTCAGAGTAGATTCCATACCCCGCGCGAACTAAAAGTGAGGACCCCGAGATCGGACGCCAAGCGATTCCGACACGCGGCTCAATAAGGCGCTTGTCGGTATGAATGAGAGAATCTGGGTATCTTTGGCCCGTCAGCGGCCCAACCGGATCGGTTGCTACAACCGGCGCTGCCGCCGCGAAATTCCGGGCGATGTCCAAATTTACCAAGCGGCCATACAATTCCGTAATGGGTGCACCGTATTCCCATCGGATTCCCGCGTTTAGCGTGAATTGCGGACTCATTCTCCAATCATCCGTGAGGTAGGCGTCGTAAACGGATTCGCGAAAGTATTTATCAGCGTTGCCGAAAGCGATTGAACTGGTGTCCGGAATTCCCAGCAGAAAGTCGGCAAAATCCGAGCCACCTACCCCAACGCCATTGGCGCTTCCCTGAGTAGCCGCGCCCGTGAAAGTAAACGTGCCTCGCGGATCTTGTTGAGACAGGTAATTGAACTGCTGTCTCCGGAAATCACCACCAAACCGGAAGTTGTGACGGTTGAAATTCCGTAGCATGGAATAGGACAACGCGCTGGTCTGGTTGCGATCGAATGCGCTCTGAGCATCGGACAATGCTGCCACACCGCTCGAGAAGGCGAGGCTCGGCGGCCCCCAGTTCATTGGATCTTGGCTATTGCCGGCTATTCCCGCTTCTCCGGAAACATTTTCGCGATTGGCCCAGTATGGCTTGATCCGCGTAGACAACCGGCTAAACCGGTACCCCAGATTCAGGAAAAGCTCTTGGTTGAAGCGGTGCGACCAATGAATGCCGGTATTGATGCCCAGCATATCCGTCGCATCCAGAAAGTCGAACAGGTTTGGGCTGTCTGTTCGCGTGCTCAGGAATGCAAAGTCGCCATAGAGTTGATTCTTGCGGTTGAGTGTCTTATCGAACCGTGATTCGAAAGCATCTTGATGCTTGTTGCTGATGATTGGAATTTGGTAGTTGTACCGAGGATTCCCGGCGACGTTTGGCAACGGATAGAAATTCAACAAAGCTTGCGCTTGGGGGCTGATGTGGCTCTGTGGAATCGTGTTTCCGGGAAACGGCAATCCCGTTGCCGGATCGAACACTGGATTCAACGCCTGTGAGAAATCTCCGTCGCGTTCGGCCAAATTCGGCACCAGTGCGGACTGCGTGGTGGCATCGCGGTCTCGCGTCCATTGGTAGCCCACAAAAAAGTTAGGACCGTGCTGGAACAAATGGGGAATTCTCAGCGGCCCGCCCAACGTCAGCACACCCGTCACTCGGTTGTAACTGGCCTTGGGTGTGTTTTGCCCACTCAAGGAAAAAGGCCGGGCATCCAACCCCGCGTTGTCCAGGATCATGCCGATTCCGCCGTTATACAGCCCTTTCGCGCCGCTGCGATTATTGCCAAACGCCGCAAATTGCGCGAACGGTGAAGCAGCTCCGTTATTTACACTGCCATTGATGAGCAGGCCGTCGGAGGCGAGTTGGTTGAGATCCTCTTGGGATGTCTTGATCTCAGGATCCTTGTTGTCCTGCGGTGTTGTTTGTTCGCTCTTGGCCTGTGGAGCCGCAACGCCGGCGGGAGAAACTGCCGACGTGATCTCGGCCTTGACTTGGTCGAGTGGCAGCATCTTCAATTCCCATTTCGCGGCAGGCGCGTCCGGCGCAATCGCCACATCCTGTTTGATCGTCGAAAAGCCCGTCATCTTGACTTCAATTGTCCACGCTCCGTCTATCAAGTCAGGAAACGAATAGAGGCCTTGTTGGTCGGTGATGGTGCTCAATTCTTTGCTGCCCTGAGTGGCCGTTACCGTTGCTCCTGGAACCGGTAAGCCGCCGAAGGTGACCTGCCCGTGGTATTCCGAAGCTGCTAGCACGCTGGCGTTGGCCAGCCACGCCATGGCGCAGAAAAGACGGAGGTAGTTGTTAATCTGCGGCCATAACATTGAATACCCCGCCCGGCGCTAATTCTCCGAAGGCCTTTCCACATGATCGATGACCAGAACCTCCACCGGGCCTTTTTGTGGTTCCAGTCTTAGCCCAAGCTGTTCCTGAATCGCCGTGAAGATGGAAGGCCCGGGTGGGGGAGTGTCGTCAGTCCCTTGCTGGCCAACTGTCGGAGTTCGGTTCTCATCTGGCGTCCACTGCAGTGTAAAATCATAGTTGCCTTTGAGCCCGGTCTTGTCGAGAACGGGGCGGCCCAGTTGCTGCTGTGATAACATCCGCACCAGGAACGCGATAGGAACGCCTTGACCTGTTAACAGGCCCCTTCCAAAGTGCATGATGTCCCCGTGGCCGTGGCCCTCAAGATCTTTCATTCCGTTGGGGTAGGTATCGCCGGGTTTTGCCTCCTGGACTTTGGGACCGCCCTTTGCGATGACCAGCACATACGCTGGAAGTTCTTTGCTTTCGCGATGGAGTGTCAGCTGGAAGCGGTCCACCAAGAGCGCCTGAAGCATTGGTTGCTGTTCAACACTACGTTGATCGAAGGTCAGCTTGCGCAGCTTATCGGCTACGGTACCGTCCAATTTCGCCTCAACGTTGTATGTTTCAGCGTTGAGCCACTTGGGCGCTCCTGAGATCTGGTAGTCTTCGACACCATACGCCATTCGAATGAGCATCTGCAGTGTGATATTTTTTGCAGTGAACCCGTCCGGCCGGAAATCCCAGATGATCATACCGCCGCTACCGAACTTGCGTGGTCTGATCGAAGCGACCTCGTACACAGGCACAGTAGTTGTGTTCGAGGCCTGGAACTCAGCCCGGCTTTGCGTTGCGAGTAGGACGCCAAACACGACCGGCACGGCAACCGCGCCCAATCCAGCCGCGCTGAGCAATAACCTTCTACTGAAATCCAGTGTGCGAGCAATACGCTCAGTCATGACATGGGCAATCCTTTCATAACATTGAATACGCCGCCCGGCGCTAATTCTCCGAAGGCCTTTCCACATGATCGATGACCAGAACCTCCACCGGGCCTTTTTGTGATTCAAGTCTTAGCCCAAGCTGTTCCTGAATCGCTGTGAAGATAGAAGGCCCGGAAGAATCAGGAGGGCTGTCAGGCCCCTGGCCGCCGTCTCTCGTCCCTTTAAACATCGGAGCTCGGTTCTCCTCTGGTGTCCACTGCAGCGTGAAATCATATTTGCCGGTGAGCCCGGACTTATCGAGAACGGGGCGGCCCAGTCGCTGCTGTGATAAGTGCCGCACCAGGAGCGCGATAGGAACTCCTTCACCTTTTAAGAGGCCCCATCCAAAGGTCATTCCAGTGGGGTCATTGTCGCCAGGATGTGTCTCCTGAAGTTTGGGACCTTTCTTCGCGATGACCAGCGCATATACAGGAAGTTCTTTGGTTTCGCGGTGGAGCGTCAGCTGGAAGCGGTCGCCTAGAAGTGCCTGAAGCATGCGTCGGTATTCAACCAGGCGCTGATCGAAGCTAAGCTTTTGCAGCTCATCAGCTACGGATTTGTCCGCTTTCGCCTCAATATCGTATCGTTCAGAATCGAGCCAGGCGGGTGCTCCTGAAATCTGATTGTCTTCGACTTCGTATGCCTCTCGAATGAGCCCTTGCAGCGTGACGCCCGTTGCGGTGAACCTTTCGATCCAAAACCCAAGCCCCAACATATGGCTGCTGTATTTGTTTGGTTTGATTGAAGCGACCTCGTACTGAAGCGCCGATGCACTTGTGTTTTGAACCCGCGACTCTGCCCGACTATGCGTTGCGAGTAACAGGCCAGACATAACCGGCACGGCGACTGCCGCGAATCCAGCTACAGCCAGCAATGGCTTTCTACTGAAATCCCGTTTCGAAACAACATCCTCGGTCATGTACCCCGCCGGCCGTTAATTCTCCGAAGCCTTCTCGATACTTTCGATTACCAGGGTCTCTACCGGCCCTTTTTTCGCTTCCAGTTTTAGGCCCAGCTGCTCCTCGAGCGCTGTGAAGATCGACGGCCCCGAGGAATCTAGCGGAGGTGCATCGGCGGTTGCGTGGGCATCATCTGCGCCCTTGGACATCTGGGCGGTCTGGTCTGGCGTCCATTTCAGCGTCCAATCATAATTACCCTTGAGCCCGGTCTGGTCTATGACCAGCCGTCCCAATTCGGGTTGCCCTGACAGTAGGTCCGCTAGAAGGTCGATGTTTATGTTAGTAGCGCTGAGTTGGCCGGGGCCCATCATTCTGATTCCGCGGAACCCCTTCTTCGGGGCAGAAGCGCCATCCGAGGCAGGTTGCGGAACTTCCGTCTGGATCAGTTTTGGACCACTCTTCGCTACAACCAATGCATAAACTGGAAGGTCTTTGGTCTGGTGACTCACCTTCAGATTAAAGCGATCCGCCAGCAGCGCCTGGACCATCAATCGGACTTGTCTCGCTTGCTCTTCAAAGGGAAGCTTCTGCAATTTGGCGGCTACTGAGGCCTCTTCTTTTGCCTCGATATCGTATTTTTCGGAATTAATCCAGCTTGGTCCTCCCGAAAGCTGATTGTCTGATTTGATGTCGTAAGCAAACTTAATAATTCCCTTTAGTGTTTCGCCCTTTGTCGTGAACTTGCCGGGAGACATGAAGAGTTGAACCATATTGTCTCCGGGGCGACTCGGCTTAATGGTGGCCACCTCAAACGGTTGCACCGCGGGACCGTCCGCTTCTTGCAATTGTGCAAGAAGTCGCGGTGGGCTGTTCGCCAGGCCCAGCACGACTGGTACGGCGACAGCGGTTGAGCAGATTGTGAGGAGCAGCAGCCTCTTGCCAAAACCCAATCTCTCTGCCACGCGCTCGGACATGATCCGCACAATCCGTCTCTTGAGATCGGCGCCCGTTACTCCCGATACGCACGCCAGCGGAGCTTCCACACAAAATTCGCAGGTCTTCAAAATACTCTCGGCATAGACCTGCCGTTCGCTGCCCATTTCCAGGACCTCTTCGTCGCAGGCGCGCTCGCGTTCCTCCAGCAACCGCGCCCCCATCCACCAAACTAACGGGTGAAACCAGAAGATAGCTTCGACCACCATGTGGACCGCAGCGGCCAGATTGTCTCGACGACGCACATGCCACAGCTCATGAGCTAGAATTGCTTCCAGGTGCGCGTCTTCTAGGCGCCCGGAAATGCCTTCGGGCCATAGTAAGACCGGACGGATTATGCCGAATATCCCAGGCTCAAGAGCAGCCCGTGACAAGCGCACCTCGATTCGTTTCGGCATTTCGCCTACACGCTCAAGCCGTCGCAGCGCCACAACTTCGCGTCCCTCTCGCAATGGCAGGGCTTGCCGTACGGCTGCGGAAATCTGGCGCCAACGCACATACCACACGAGGAGCACTACTAGAAATCCGCCGAGCCACGTTGCAGCAAGAAGCGCCGGAAGCACACGGATCAGGTTCGGGGAGGCCGTCGAGGGAGTGACCCGAGCAATCACCGAGATCGTCGGCTGCGTAAAGGGCCGGCTGACCTCGTCAATCGCAGCGTACACCCCGGCTTGCGCCCGTGCGGAACCGTAAGACCAAGGTAAGTGGCTTCCCATACCTACCAACACTGAAAAGGGGATTAGAAATTTCACCGACGCTGCCAGCCAGAGCCAGTAGCGAGCCCGGGCCTGATTCTTTCGTAAAATCAAAGTTAATAAACCCACCGTGATGGCAAATAGCGTCGATTGCCACAAGTGATTGCCCAGCGCTGGCGCAATGGCCATACACATTGCAGACAAATATTTCAGGATCATTGCGCTTTTTCCTTTCTCTCAAACCCCCAGGGAATTCTCTCGCTCTTCCGTGACATCGTTGTCCCGTGCCCGCCGCTAATTCTCCGAAGGCTCTTCGACATGATCGATGACGAGAACTTGCCCAGGACCTTTTTGCGATTCCAGTTTCAGCCCAAGCTGCTCCTGAATCGCCGTGAAGAGTGAAGGCCCCGAAGATTCGGGCGGGGTAGTGCTACCGGTACCTTGCTGGTCGTCTTCCGCCCCTTTAAACATGGGACCTTGGCTCTCGTCTGCTATCGTCCATTGCAGTGTGAAATCATAGCTGCCCGTGAGCCCCGTGTTGTTCAGAACGCCGCGGTTCAGAATGTTTTCCGACAACAGTCGTACCAGTTTCGCCATCGGCAGCCCTTGACCTATTAGCTCGCCCCTTCCTCTATGGAACCTTCCCAGCTTGAACATGCCCGCTCCGCTGCCGCCGTCAGCCCCTTGGAATCCGTTCGGATAAGTGTCGCCGGGTTTGGCCTCCTTAAGTTTGGGGCCATTCTTTGCAATGACCAGGACATACCCGCCAAGCTGTTTGGTTTCGCGGTGGAGCGTCAGCTTGAAGCGGTCGGCTAAAAGCGCCTGAAGCATGTGTCGCCTTTCAACGTTACGTTGATCTTCACTAAGCTTACGCAATCCATCGGCCACAGCACTGTCCATTCTTGCCTCAATATCGTATTTTTCAGAGTTGAGCCAATTCGGCGCTCCGAGGATTTGATTGTCGTTGACTCCGTATGCCGTTCGAATAAGCATCAGCATCGTGACGCTCGTTGCACTGAACCCATTCTGTTCGAACATCATTTTGAACAATCCGTTGTCAGATTTGTTTCGTTTGATCGAGGCGACCTCATATACAGTTGCATTGGCGCCTTTGGTCTGGGGCTGCGACCCAGCTCGGCTTGCCGTTCCGTTTACCAAGCCAAAGACGACAGGTAGTACGACGACCACCAATCCACCCAGGCTGAGCAACAGCTTCCTACTGAAATTCAATCTGCGTGCGACACCCTCGGTCATGATACGAACAATCCGTTTCTCGAGATCGGCACCCGTAACTCCGGACACACAGTCCAGCGGAGATTCCACACAGAATTCGCATATCTTCAAAATACTCTCGGCATAGACATGGCGATCGCTGCCCGATTCCAAGACTTCTTCGTCGCAGGCGCGCTCGCGCTCCTCCACCAACCGGGCTCCCAACCACCAGACCAACGGGTGAAACCAGAAGATGGCTTCTACCACCATGTGCATTGAAGCGGCCAGATTGTCGCGACGGCGTACGTGCCACAGTTCGTGGGCAAGAATGGCTTCCAGATGCGCATCGTCGAGACGTTCAGAGATGCCTTCCGGCCACACCAAAACGGGCTGGGCAATGCCGAAAATCCCAGGTTCTAGAGAAGCTCGCGAGGATAGCAGTTCGATTCGTTGCTGCATTCCTGTAATACATCCGATCCGACGCAGCGCTTCCACTTCGCGCCCTTCCCGCAAGGGCACCGCTTCACGAATGGCCACGGAAATCCCCCGCCAACGCAGGTACCACACGGAAAGGACCACCAGGAATCCGCAGAGCCACGCGGCCGCAAGCAGCCCCGGAAGCACATGGATCACACTCGGGGAAACTGTTGAGGGAGTGGCCCGGGAAATCACCGTCATCGCCGGCTGCGAAAAGGGCTGGCTGACCTCCTCCATCGCAAAGTACAAGCCGGCTTTCGTTCCTGCCGAGCCGCGTGACCATGGGAGATGGCTTCCAATGGCGACCAGCAGCGAAAAGGGAACTAGGAATTTCATCGACGCGGCCAGCCATAGCCAATAACGAGCCCGGGCGTGGTTGTTTCTCAAAATCAGTGTCAATAGTCCGGCTACGACGGCAAATAGCGTCGACTGCCATAAGTGATCGCCCAGCGCTGCTGCGAAAGCGGTCCACGTCGCCGGCAAATATTCTGGAATCATTGTGACTTATCCTTGCGTTCAAGCTTCCGGAGAGTTTTCTGGGCTTCCTTTACATCCTCTAGCGTGAGTTTGCCGGACTCGATCAGGTGTGCCATTACGGGTTGAGTGTGTCCCCCGAACAAGGCCAGCAGGTCATCAATCAACCTTCGCTCGGCGGCATTGCGGGAGACCGTGGCCTCGAAAATGTGAAAGTTGCCGACCTTCTTGATGCGTCGCACGGCGCTTTTCCCTTCCAGACGATAAACGGTTGTCTGGATAGTCGTGTAGGCTGGTCGGTTTTTTTCGGGGAACGTTTCCTGAATCTCGCGGATGGAGGCCTTGCCCTGCGTCCACAGTGCCTCCATGATCTGAAGTTCGAGCTTGGTTAGTTTGGGTTCGGCCATTGGTCCTCTACTATGCACGTATGTAAACCTACTATAGCAATAGGCACCGTGCAAGTGTCTTTTGTGGCCCCCCGTTGCGGGCCATTGTTCCCTCCTGAGGAACAGTGGCACACCATGTCACCCTTTAGGCGCGTTCCTTGGCACAGGGAGTTCCGGAGTAAGCACAAAGAGAGCGGGTTAACCGTCGTTGCGTTTCAGTGGATGAAGATGCGTGGAAATCGGTCGAGCCATTACCGGAAGAGAAAAAAGTCCACTATCCAGTCGTGATTGGCGATGGGGACTTCGCGAAGTTAGTCGGCGTTACGGCGTTGCCGGTAATGCTACTGATCGACCGCGATGGTGAGCGCGCGGACTCGGGACGTGGTTGTGTTCCGCAGAAGTCAGGACACCCCTACCAGGGCCGGCTTGGTCTGAGCATTGGTTCCATTCTGCAGATTTTGGCGGTCGATGGCTGACCACACGATGCGTTCTGTTTCGGCCGAATCAGGCGGGCATGCCAGGTAATCAAAGGCTCCGGCGCGAAGAGCGGTGAGATAGTGGTCCCATTCGGCGAACCGGGATAGTACGACGACTGGGGTGGGATTCACTGCTGCGATCACTCCCCGGAAATCGCCATCCGGCAGAGTGTCATGGCAAAACACCACTCTAAACTTCTGTCGGGCCAGGAAGCTTCGTGCTTCGACGAATTCCTTGCAGTAGATTGAGCCTAGACCACATCTCTCGACTGCACCGCTAATCTTTTGATGATGGTCTGCTTCGGGAGAGATCACCAATACCTGGTCGATGCTGCTCATGTTCATAGTCTCTACCTTTCCCAGCGACACGCTGCATACGAGAACGGAAAGAAATTGGTTTCGAAGGGGGAAAAGATGATGGCAAGGAGCCTGCTATTTGTCCATAGAACTAAAGCTGATTTTGCAATTTTTTTTCATGGGGCACGCCCCACTCGGGAATAGCGGGTGCCCCGTGCCGAACCGAGAAGGCGCGCGGCCTTGGCTAAACGCGCTGCTCCAAAAATAGGCGTAAGTCCTTTGAATTCAATGCGGCGTTCCCGCTAAACCGCCTTCCTTCCTGCTCGGTGGTACGCCAGGGGGCTGAAAACGAGATCTCAGTGTCCGGCTTAGCCGGGCCATTGGCGCGCGAACACCCAAGATTGGCGTCTTCTGGGCTGACCGGCACACCGTGGGGGCGACGCACAGCACCGATATCGCCGCGCCGTGATCAGATTTGCGGACGGGTTGGACCAGGACAAGCCCATCACATGATGTAAGGATCGAAGCGCGACTCGAAACTCCGCCGCTCATGGCACTTCACCGCCTGAAGGGATCAGTTTCAGGACTACGTTTTTTCGTGTACCTTCGTCCAGTTGCACGATCTCCCCGCGAGTGCCGTAAGACTTCATGAAATCAGGCTGACGAACATCTTCCTGCAATTCTTCGAAGGCCAGCACCGTGTACTTCCCGGGATTTAGGCCGCGCAAGCTGAAATGTCCGCTCTCATCAGTTGTATCTCGCTGGAAAAGATCCGAGCGCGTTCTGTGCTCCGCGCTGGGAACATCCACAACGGTCGCATTCGCGATCGGCTGGCCGTTGCCGTCGACAACTCTCCCTGTAATACTCGCTCCGTTTGCGCTGATTACTACTTCCAGGAACGTCTGGGGAAGAATTGGGAAACCAGAATCGGCCACATCCCGCCCGTCGAGATGGACCGATTTTGTGATGTAATCGGGCAGATCATTGGATCTGGCCACAACCAGCAGCTGGTAATTGCCTCCGGGCACGTTCTTCAGTTCAAAAGTTCCGTCACTGTTCACATTGGAACTTGTCGGAAGGTCCATCGCGCGTTCCTCTACAAGTTCGGCACCTTGCTCCTCGACAGAGACGAGGGTCACGCTCAATTGTGTCCAATCGAATTTCTGGCCCGTATCTAGGCTGAATTTTCCCCGAACCTGTCCACCGGCCTCTGGCTGAAGTCGCAATCCCTCGACGTGAGCATTACTGACTTCGATCGGCTGACCCAAGCGGAGCATCCGTATGGCTGGCTGACCGCCTTCAAATGTGACCATGATTAGCCTTGCCACATAGGACCCGGGTAAGACGTTTGCAAATTCGAATCTGCCGCCCTCGCCAAGCTCTTGCGGAGCCACCTGCAAGCCCCCACGGCCCTTCGCTTGCAACATGATCTGAGCCATGCCGCCCTGGCTCGGGACCCCCGTTACGGACCCGCTGACGCGGTACGCCCGGCCCGTCAGGAGGCCAAAGTTAATCCGTGTTTCTCCCCCCGCATGAATCTCCACGGCAACAGCTTGGTCCTCATCCAAAACTCCCGGATAGTGAGTGGTTAGCAATATCGATGGATCCTTCCCGTTCTTGTTCTCTTTCAGACCCGGCGGTGGGGACGTTGGCGGGGGAGAGGCAGTAATCTTATAGCGTCCCGCTCGCAAATCGGAGATACGAAATTCCCCAAGATCGTTCGTGGCTGCATTGCCGTAGTTGCGGGAATTCCGTTCCGCTCCCATAGAGCCAGCCCTGGTCGCTGTGACGCTAACACCACCGATCGGGTCTCCGTCCAAGTCTGCGATCTTCCCGGTGATGACGGCGGCAGGTTGCATGTGCAAGATCAAGTCGTTCTTGCCGGACGCCGGTTCGACCGAAATGGTTATTCGGCGGTTGGACTGCACAAATCCGGGGCGCTCGACGACCACGACGTACTGTCCAGGTTGCACGCCATCAATGGTGAATTGGCCTTGCGCATCGCTAATTGCCGAATAGTTTGAGCCGGTGGGCCTTTTTCGTCCATACAACTGCACGTTTGCCTTCCTTATCGGTTGCCCGTCCGGCTCCTTTAAGACCTTGCCTTGTATGCTGGGCGTAGAGGCTTGTTCGGGCGGGCTCGCTTGAATTGCACCAGCGATTGGAACCAAGATCAGAGAAAATGCCATGATCAGGAGTTTCACGAAGGGCCTCCGAGCTGCTACCTAGCCAACCGGAGCGAACGTGGCGTCACAAATCCGAGGGCGAAAGAATCTAGCTCGGTAGCAAAGTAAGATTCTTCCTGGCCAGCGGTACTGCATATGCGGCGGCGGGATTGTGCGCGATTGCCGTTGAAGCCTTGGAGTAGTACTCGAAGGCTTTGTCTTTCTCGCCCAGCTTCTGGTAGGTCTGGCCAATCATGCATTGGATGAATGGGTCGTTCTGGTTGGCCTTTAGCAGTTCCTCGAGGGCCGCCTGGTAATCTCCCGCATAGAATGCGACATAGCCTTGAAGGTAGGGAAGGAACTGCGCCTGCTCCGGATTGGTTCCCTTGCCGAACACGTTCTTCGCCGCAGCGATGTGTTTTTGTGCCTCGGCTTGATTCCCTCGCCGGGCAGCGATGCGGGCCTGGGCGTGCTCCCAACGGAACTCCCAAAGGTCTTGGCGAGCCGGTTTGATATCTGGTTCCTTCAGTCCGGTGTCGTGCCCGAGCTGATACCAGTGATATGCGGCGTCCAAATCCCCTGATTCAATGCAAACGCGAGCGGCCTCGTCGGCAATCTCGCCCTGCTGAAAAAAGTTCTTCTCGCTTCCGTAGATGTCGAAGACCTGTTGTTCGTGCTCGACGGTTTTCTTGCAGTTTCTCTCAAAGGCGTACGACATGGCCATCGCCCTTTGCGCCATGGCCTTGTGCTCGGGCGTGTCCGCAACTTCGATTCCTCGGGCAAAATACTTGCGGCCCTCCTGGCCTCGCCCCTGGAGGTCCAGCACACTCCCCGCCGCGATGTTGGCGGCAACGGAATTCGGCGAGGTCTCTAGAGTCCTGCGATACAGCGCCAGGGCGTCGTCCAACTTTCCTTCGCGCATCAATTGCTGACCCTGCCGGATGAACTCGGGCTGCTGCTGTTGGCTACCCGGCGTTTGCGCCAGTAGAGGTGCGAGAGAAGCCGAAACGACGAGAAAGGCTCGGGGAAATATGGCCATGGTCACTTTCATGAGCGCGATTATCCCACAAAGCCGTTGGCGTGACGTTAACATCGTCGTTCCGCTAACAACAGCAGGCAGACTATCGACGGCCGAGACATCCACAACTTGCTTTCGGAATCGTATGGCACCGAGGCCATGAATGAATCGATTTAGACCCGGGCAACATCCTGCGAAGTTGCAGTGGGCTCCCCGGGACTCGAACCCGGAACCAATCGATTATGAGCCGATTGCTCTAACCAGTTGAGCTAGGAGCCCGACGCGTTGATATTGTACTTCGACTTCCAAGCCCTCTCCAGCTTCTTCCTTCCGGCCTGCTGCACACCGGATTCGTTCAACCTCGTCCCGACCCCCCACGGAACGCCTGCCAGCCAAACCCCAAGCGCCGCTGATGTATTGAGGGATATCCCGTCGATGGGGTGTCAAGGTCCGCACCGGTTGAGAATTTTTTGGCTTGGACATTTGTCTTACGAATTTGCCGTTAAATTCTTCTCAATCCATTCTGAATTGACCTGATCGACAGCGCCGGCCGCATGTTTTCTTGCTCACTCATGTTCGGAGGGGACGTCTATCGCTACTGGGGTGTAAGGCCGGCGCGGGTCCGGCGAGATCATCTTAGAGTTTCTTTTGGAGAGGAGATAGGACGATGCGCAAGGTGTGGAAGTTTGCTTTGGGCCTGGTCGTGGGACTCGGCGTTTTGGCAGGGAATGCCGGCGCGCAATTCAAGAACGGAAGCCAGCCGACGGAGTTGAACATTCCTCGTGTCAGCCAGCGCGGCACGGTGTCCCAACGGATCGGACTGACAGATATCACGATCACGTATCACCGGCCGGCAGTCGGCGGGCGGGAGATCTGGGGCAAGACCGTGCCTTACGGGAAAGTATGGCGAGCGGGCGCGAACGAGAATACCACCATCACTGTTTCGAGCGATGTTTCCGTGGAAGGGAAACCCCTGGCAGCCGGCACCTATGGCCTGCACACCATCCCGGACAAAGATCAGTGGACGGTGATTTTCTCGAAAAACTCGACTTCCTGGGGCAGTTTCAGCTACGACGAAAAAGAGGATGCCCTGCGCGTGAACGTGAAACCGCACGCCGCAGAATCCTTTGAGGTGCTGACCTATGTCTTCGATGACATCAAGCCAGATTCGGCAACGGCAGTTCTTAGATGGGAGAAGCTTGCCGTGCCCTTCCATGTCTCCGTGGACGTGAAGGCCGTTGTTTTGCAAAGCATCAGGAACGAGCTTCGGAGTGTTGGCGGATTCAGCTGGGGCGGATACGACGAGGCGGCGCAATGGTGCCTAGACAACAACTACAACCTCGAAGAAGCGCTCAAGTGGGAAGACACCTCGATCCAAAATGAAGCGCGATTTGAAAACTATGAAACAAAATCGCGAATCCTCGATGCCATGGGACGAAAAGAAGATTCAGCCAAAGTGCTTTCGGCGGCGCTCGATAAAGCTAACGCCATCCAGCTTTATTCTTATGCCCGCGGCCTCCAGCGCCAGGGCAATGCCAAACGCGCCTTTGAACTGTATCCCCAGGTTCCCCAGAAGGACCGAAACCACTGGATCAGCCACCTGGCGCTCGCACGCATCTCTTCGAATACCGGAGACTTCACCGCCGCAGCCAAGGAAATGACAGAAGCAATCAATGGGGCCCCTGAGACGACCAAGCCCTTTCTTCAGCCGCTTCTCAAGCGCTTGGAAGCCAAGGACGACATTAACAAATAGTCCGCGTGCCGCCCCTGGGGCGTTGCGAGATGGGGGTACACCCCCGCGGATTTTGTCGCGGTGTCTTGCATATCAACCTCCTGGAAATTGCGCATCGATAGATGTGGCTCACACGAGCCGGGGCATCTTTCGGGACGCGAGCCGGGGGCTAGGCCAGCGACAGCGCGGCCTGCTTGCGGTCCGCGACGGCGGCCAGCGCGGCCTCGATCACACTGCATCCTTCGTCGAGCTGCTCGTCGGTGACTACCAGCGGAACGAGGATGCGAATCACATTGTTGAAGGTGCCGGCGGTGATGGTGATGAGGCCGTGCTGGTAGCAATACTTTGCGACTTCCGTGGTCTCGGAGTCCGCCGGCTCGCGCGTCCGCGCGTTGCGCACCAATTCAATGGCGCACATGCCGCCCAGGCCACGAATCTCGCCCACTAGCGGCCATTTTTTCTGCCAGGCTTGGGCGCGCTGTTCGAAATGCTTGCCGATGGAGGTGGATCGCGCCAGCAGGCCGTCTTTCTCAATCGTCTCGATGGCCGCGAGCGCAGCGGCGCACGAAGCGGGGTGACCGCAGTAGGTGCCACCGAGAGATCCAACGCCGGGTGCGTCCATGATCTCGGCGCGACCGGTCACCGCGGCGATGGGCATGCCACCGCCCAGCGACTTGGCCATGGTGATCAAATCAGGCTCAATGCCGAAATGTTCCGAGGCGAACCACTTGCCGGTGCGGGCAAAACCGCATTGCACTTCGTCGGCGATGAAGAGAATGCCGTGTTGGCGGCAGATATTTTGCAGCAACTGGAAGTAGTCGCGCGGCGGAATGACGAAGCCGCCTTCGCCGAGAACGGGTTCGGCGATAACCGCGGCGACGGATTCCGGAGCGACGGAACGTTTGAAAGCGTCTTCCAGGTAATGGGCGAAGGTTTCCGCGGTGGCCCCTATTTGGCCCCGGTAGGGATAGGCAAAAGGAATACGGTAAATGTCGCTGGCAAAAGGTTCGAAGCCGGCTTTGTAGGGATGCGTTTTGCTGGTGAGCGACATAGCCAGAAGCGTGCGGCCGTGGAAGGCATCTTCGAAACAGATCACCGCCGGGCGCTTGGTATGGGCACGCGCGATCTTGATGGAATTTTCGATAGCCTCGGCGCCAGAGTTGACCAGGATGGTTTTTTTCGGGAAATTGCCGGGAGCCAGCGCATTAAGTTTTTCCGCGACGGCCACGTAGCTCTCGTAAGGAGTCACGGCGAAGCATAGATGCAAGTGCTTCTCGAGCTGCTCGCGGATCGCGGAGATCACCCGCGGAGAGCGATGGCCGATGTTCAGGCAGCCGATGCCGCCGGCGAAATCCAGATAGCGATTGCCGTCGACATCATCGATGGCGGCCCCCGCGGCACTTGCGGCGAAGACCGGGGTGGCATTTGAAGGGCCGCGTGGAATCGCGGCCGCGCGGCGCGCCATCAAAGCGCGTGACTTTGGTCCCGGAATTTCCGTGCGAATCTGAATGGTAGCCATTTTTTGTTTTCCTTGCTTTGAAATTTAATACCAGCCGATGGGCGTCTCGTCGAGATTGACGAACACCTGTTTGGTTTCGAGATATTCTTCAAGTCCCCAGGGACCCAACTCCCGACCGAAGCCAGACTGCTTGTAGCCGCCCCACGGTGCCTCCACGTAGGTCGGCTGCATGTGGTTGACCCACACGATGCCGGCGCGGAGCGACTTCACCACGCGGAACGCTTTGAAAATGTCGCGCGTCCAGACGGCCGCGGCGAGGCCATAGGGCGTGTCGTTGGCGATGCGAATGGCCTCCGGCTCGTCTTCGAAGGGAATCACGGAAGCGACGGGACCGAAGATTTCTTCGCGAGCGATGCGCGCGTTGTTATCCACGTCATAAAAGATGGTCGGCTCGATATAGTAGCCCTTGCCGAATTGTTTCGGCCGCCCGCCGCCGATGGCCACTTTTGCTTCCTTCTTGCCGACTTCGAGGTAGGCGCTAACGCGCTCGTATTGCTCCTTGCTCACCAGCGGCCCCATTTTCGTTTCGCGTTCCAGCGGTGCGCCCAGCTTGACGCGCTTGGCCTTCTCGGTCATGGCTTCGAGGAATTTGGAGTAGATTTTCTTTTCGACCAGGATGCGGCTGCCTGCGGAGCAGACTTCGCCTTGATTGATGAACACCCCGAAAAGCGCCCCGTCAACGGCAGCTTCCCAATCGGCGCCAGCGAAGAAAATATTGGGAGACTTGCCGCCGAGCTCCAATGTGACGCGCTTGAGGGTGTCCGCCGCACTCTTTACAATTACCTTGCCAACCGCAGCGCTGCCCGTGAAGGCGATCTTGTCCACCGCGGGATGGGCCACAAGTGCGGCTCCCGTTGTTTCGCCAAGCCCATTGACAATATTAATGACCCCGGGCGGCAGCCCCAGCTCTTCAAACCAGTTGGCGACTTCCATCATGGTGAGCGGCGTCTGTTCGGCAGGTTTAAGCACGCACGTACAACCCGCGGCGATTGCGGGAGCGAGCTTCCAGGAGGCCATCACCAGCGGGTAGTTCCAGGGAATAATCTGTCCGGCGACGCCGACCGGTTCACGAAGTGTCAAACTCAGCGCGTTGGCGGGCACGGGATTAACGTGCCCGAGAACTTTGTTCGCCAGCCCGGCGTAATATTCGAAGCAGGTGGCGGCGTCCGCGATGTCGTACTCCGCTTCCACAATGGGCTTGCCGGAATTGCGGCATTCCAGCTCGGCGAGCTGCTGAGCATTGGCTCGAATCTTCTCCGCCAAGCGGTGCAGCAGGCGACCCCGCTCGGCAGCGCTGCTCTCTTGCCAGGGGCCGGAATCAAACGCGGCTCGCGCGGCCTTCACGGCGTCGCCGACATCGGCTACCGTGGCCGCGGCCACGTGCGCAATTACCTCTTCGGTCGAAGGATCGTAGACGGGAAACATCTCCCCGGAAGAACTCTTGACCCACTGTCCATTGATGTAGTTTTGATAGGCTCGCACGACGGTTTTCACACTGCTCGGCATAGCTGCCTCCCAAATTCCATTCAAAGCGCGGGCGCTGCCGCCAGTTTCCGCGCGGCCTTGCGCCTGCCGTAGATAAAAAAGAAAAACGCCGCCAGACCGACCAGCGACAAAGTCCCGGCAACCATCTTGATTTCAAATAACCTTATGGACTCGATTTGATGCGAGGGAATGAACGCCACGCCGATTCCCAAGATGGTGGTGATGAGTCCGCAGCTGCCCGCCAGGACCAGCGTGGTCTTGCTGTAATACCCCTCGCCAGGGGGCGATTGTTTAGCGAGTTTCAGCAACGCCCCATGCATATAGAGAAAAGGCACGAGCTGCAATACCACGGCCAAGTCCAGCATGGTAACAAAGGCTTCCTTCACTCCGGCGCCGACAAAACTCATGGCCAGGAAGATCGCGGAAAAGCTGGCATGCACAATCAGCGCGACGTACGGCGTGGCAAACCTCTTGTGCAACTTGCCCAAACCCTCCGGCAAGTACAGATCGAGACCGGCAACAAAAGGAATCCGCGCCGAGCCAGAAAGCCAAGCCGAGGCGATTCCGGCAATGGAAATGCTGAGTACCAAGGCGAAGGGGGAGACGATCCAGGGCACCTGGACTTGCTCGGCCATGTGACTGACCGCTTGGACGACGCCCTGCAGGACCCCGATATCCTGTTTGCTCACGGCCAGAAGCAAGGTCAGAGTTGCCCCGATATACAAAATACCCGACAGCAGACCTCCCCAGCCAACGGCTCCCGGAAGCGTGCGCCCCGGATCCTGAATCTCGTCACCCATGATGGAAGCCAGTTCCAGTCCCACCAGGCCGAAGCAAATGATCCCGAACGATCCGATCAAACGAAGGTCGCCGGTAATACGAAAGTCGGCGGCGGTCATGGTGGTGCCAAAACGAAAGAGCACGACAAGTCCGAGGCCGATGAGCATGATTGCGGTGACCGAGGTGCCCATCCCCCCCAGATTATTGATCCACTTACCCACGCCCAAACCGCGCACATTCAGGGCCACCAGGAGGACCAGAAGCACGGTCGATGCGCCCAGCGCAAACAAGTGATTGTCAGCCAAGGTACGGGCGCGCGGACCCGCGACATAAACGGAGATGCCCACGAAATAGAGGAGCACCGTGGGCACGTAGAATATGTTGTTCGTCCAGTAGCACCAGCCCGAGAGGAAACCGTGGAAGTCGCCGAATACCTTCTTCGCCCAGAGGTACACGCCGCCCTCACCGGGATAGCGGTGCGCCAGTTCGATGA
This sequence comes from Acidobacteriota bacterium, assembly GCA_003225295.1. Lineage (GTDB taxonomy): Bacteria > Acidobacteriota > Terriglobia > Acidiferrales > UBA7541 > Acidiferrum. The sequence continues at coordinate 24,513 of QHYZ01000056.1, forward strand.
CCGCGATGCCCTGCGGCCAGAAAAACAGCAGCAACGCCAAAGACCACAGCCACACCGTTACTCCGCCGTTGGCGGCGATGGTCGGAACCACATTGAGGTTAACGATGGCCACAACAAATAACAAAACGAGGTCCCCCGCACCCAGAACGCGGCGCAAGTGGGGTGCTCCCGGTGCCGCGGGCGTTCGGCTGACCTCGTTCGCCAATGGCTTTCTCCCCCGACTGCCATACCAAAGCCTAGTGTCCTGCCGCACCGACAAAAGCGAGGCCTCGCTCTTCCTGGGCCTTTCTAAGGGCCGGTGCGACTTCTTCGAATACCGCGAGGTGTTTGTCGATATCCGCCTCGGTATGCTGCACGGAGATGGTCCACTGCTCGTCCCACCAATAGGGCTGCGCCAACACGCCTCGATTGACCATGCCGAACCAGTAGTGGCGCCACAGATCGACGTCGATCTTGGTCCAGTCGCGGTAGTTTTGAATTTCCTTCGGATAGAGCATCAACGCGCCGTTGACGCCGGCGCTGGCGACATAGGCCAGGAGGCCGCATTTCTTGACGATGGCGCGATAGCCCTCGGTGAGCCGCTTGCTGAGATTACCGACGTGAACATAGTTCTCGCGCGTAAGAACTTCGCGGAACGTCGCGAGACCAGCAGCCATGGCCACGCGGTTGGTGTTGTAGGTGCCGCCGTGGAAGACCTTGTGCTGCGAAATCAGATCCATCACTGCGCGGCTTGCACCGAACGCTCCCAGCGGCAAGCCGCCGCCGATGGACTTGGCCAGACAGATCAGGTCCGGCTTCACGCCGAAAAATTCGCTGGCGCCGCCCCAGGCCAGCTTCGCGCCGGTCTTCACTTCATCGAAGATCAGCAAAGCGCCGTTTTTGTTGCAGGTATCGCGCAGCGCTTGGAGAAAACCAGGCTGCGGGAGGCATAGACCGACGTTCATCAGAATGGGCTCGAGAATAATGGCGGCGATTTGTCCGGGATACTGCTGGAAGCGGTTTTCGACGCTTTTCAGATTGTTGAAGCTGGCGACCACAACATTTTGAAGCGCGGACTTTGGCACCCCGCCGCCACCGGGAACGGAACTGGGAGCATCAGGATCCCCGTAGTCTTCCGCCTTGGGCTTGACACTGACAAGCGCGGTGTCATGCAGACCATGGTAGGAGCCCTCGAACTTCAGAATCTTGTCGCGGCCGGTCGCGGCGCGCGCGATGCGGCAGGCGTGCATGGTGACTTCCGTCCCGCTGGAACCGAAACGCACCATTTCGACGGGATAGCGCTTCGAAATCTCTTCGGCAAGTTCCCATTCCTGTTCATGGGGCATCCCGAAAGTCGTGCCCTGGTGCAGTTTTTGCTCGACGGCTTGGACGACGGCAGGGTGACAATGCCCCGCCATCAAGGCTCCAAAACACAGGTTGTGATCAATGTATTCGTTGCCGTCGACGTCGTGAATCCGGCTGCCCTTCCCGTCCTGCACAAAAATCGGATAAGGCTCGTAGTGGCGATAATTGCTGGCTACACCGAGCGGGATTCGCTCGAGAGCACGTTTGTGAGCTAGCGCCGATTTCCTGGTGCGCTTTTCGTAGGTGGCGATTTCTTTCTGTAGTGCGTCGTGCATGGGAGTACTCCGTGATTGCAGGACTGTTCCCTGCGGTCAGTTTGTGCGAGGAAAATCTCTTGAAGCTGGTGCTGGTCTCGCAATTTTCTTGAACGTGAGAAGGCCACGCCCCCGCGGACCGCGCCAAAGAAATCTTTGCTTCCATTTGCGCTAGAAGTGAAACTTCAGCGCGAACTGCAGCAATCGCGGATCGCGGACGTGCAGAACCTGGCCAAACGTCCCGCCCTGATTGGAAATGTTGCCGTCCACGGTGTAAAACTGCGCGTGGTTCCAGATGTTAAAGACGTCGGCCCGGAACTCCATTTGCCATCTCTCTCCCAATCTGGTGTTCTTCAGAAAACTCATGTCCCAATTGTTGATTCCGGGACCGCAGCAGATGGAGCGCGGGGCATTGCCGATGGTTCCCGGAGCAACCGTCGAGTTGGTGAACAAATTAGGATCGAAGGCATAACCGGAAACCGGCTGGCAAGCGGGGAGCGTGGGATCAACGACTTGTGCCAGTGGGCCGGTGAAGGCCGCACAGACGGTGTTCCGGGGGTTAACTGATTTGAAGGCGCTAACGAAGTTCGGCTGGCCCGGCGCCTCAAAGTCAAATGTGGTGTCCAGTTCCTCGACATCATCCTGTGAAGTGATGCGCACCGGGAAGCCGGTCTGGAAACTCAGAATTCCCGATACTTCCCAGCCATCCAGAAGCTGGCCTTTAAAACCATCAAATTTCGGCACCGGCAAGTCCCATACATAGTTGAAAACGAAACGATGCCGCGCATCGTAGTTGGACAAGCCATAGGTGGCGTTGAAGTTGAGAGGATTCAGGGCACTTTCAAAGCTCGAGGCGTTGTCTAGAGACTTGCTGAACGTATAGGAGGCCTGAAACTGCAGGCCATGAGAGAAGCGCTTCTCAAAGAGCGCCTGTAGGGAGTTGTAGTTCGAATGCGCAATGGTGTCCTCGCTGAATATCCCGGAGAATGGCGGCACGCCGGTGGCTGGACACTGCTGGCCCGTCAATGGATCGCAAAGAGGAGATGAGTAGCGGCGCAACCCCACCAAGGTGATGCCCTGGGAACCAACTACCGACCCGGCAGCGAGTGTGGTCGGCCCGCTGGGACCGTAAGGAAGATAAAGACCTCCGCTCGGAATGGGCGTTCCCGGAAGGATGAAGTAGGGACTGTCTTCGCCGAAAGAACTACAGGTGGTCTCGCTCCCTCCCAACGCCGTAAGCACGTTTCCGGGATTGGCGGCGGCGATGGCGGCGATGGCGTTGCAAGTTTGCGGGGCCCCCGGGCTAACCTCATAGGTGGCCAGCAAGCGGTGGCCCTGTGAGCCGACATAAGCCACCTGGAGGAGGGTATTGCCGGGCAGTTCGCGCTTGATCGTCAAGTTGTATTGGTCTTGATATTGAGGCCGCATATTGGGCGGAAATTGTCCAAAATAAACACTGCCGGCGAAGTTGGACCAGTCGAGCGGTTGACCTCGTTTGGGATTCAGAATCCCGGTAAATGGATTGGCAAAGACCGCGCCGGTCTGGTCCACGTAGGGCATCTGAAGGAACGAGGAGCCGATGAAGTTGCTACCACCGAAGGGCGGCTCGGCGCTGAACTGCTCGAGGACCAACTGCTCGATAGGATTATAAAAGATGCCATATCCCATGCTGACGCTGGTTTTGCTGGGACCGCCGGTCAATTTGGCCAGTAACCCATCATGCCAGCCCGGGCTCCAGTTTAGGCCGAGGCGCGGGGCAAAGCCTTTGTAGTACGTGTTAGTCAAGCCGTTGGGAACGCCTTTGTCACCCGGAACAACCAACCCCACGGGAGTGACGCCTGCGGCGTCGCATCCGGCCTCTCCGGGTCCAAACGTTGCGAAAAGAGGATTGCTGGGGTCCAGGCTACAAGGATAGACGGTCGAGCGCTGCCCCGGGTGAAAGGTCTGCACTTTCTGGCCGATGTCAGAGAGCGGCGTATTCATCTCCCAACGCACACCGTAGTTCAGCGTCAGGTTGGATTTGATCTTCCAGCTATCCTGCGCAAAAAGATACGTGGATTTGCTGCGCACCAGTTCGTGCTGCGCCGAGCCTTGGATGTAGCTGTTCGCCAATCCCAGGAAATAATCGGGGTAGGCGCTATCGGATCCTAAGTCACTCCCGGTTGGCCCAGCCGTTGTGGAATTAAAGGTCATCCAGCCATTGACGTCGAAATACAACAGTTGATCGAACTTCTGGTAGCGCACATCGCCGCCAAATTTGAAACTATGGTTCCCCACGATCTTGCTGAAGTTGTCGCTGACCTGGAAGGTGTTGCCCACCTGCGGCAATTGGCCTCCCGCGTTATTTCCGATGGAGAAGCCGCCGTTCACTTGAATAAACGGCACGCCTTCTATCTTGGAGCCTAGTCCGGAATGGATGCCGCAGTCGGCGGGGCTGGTGGCCCCGGCGGCGCAGGCGGCGTTCAATGTGGCGGAATCGCTCACCCCGGTAAAACAAAACGCCGCTGCCGCTCCGCTACCACAGGAGGCCTGAATGGCATTCGTCTTTGTCGGACTATCAAATTTGAGCTGGCCCTCACGGAAAAAGGTAAAGCGGAGCTCGTTGACGCTCCGGGAGCCGATGGTCGAGGAGTGGCTGGCGTTTATTTGCTGCGTGCGCGTTGCGTAAACTCCCGGGAAGTTTCCGAGCGGAGCTCCCTCGGCTTGAAATTTGGCGAACGGATCGAGGGTATTGTCGTCGTCAAAATAGTAGTACACGGCGGTTTTCTGACTGTTATTAAAAGCATGATCGATCTTGATTTGAAATTGATCGCCCCGGTCTCTCTTCTTTGGAACTGTGACTACCGTGGATGCGCTTCCCCCTGCGCCGGGTACGTACTGAAGCAAGCTCAGTGCCACAGGATCAAAACAAGCTGCGGGAATTTGGTTATCCACTCCGGTGTTGAAGTTGGTGAAAATACCGGGAGAAGTTAAATTGCCGTTGGCATCATAGGTACCGCCGTACTTGTTGCCGACGGCTATGGGTAAACCGCCCTGTGCCTGCACGGCTTGAGCGCATCCCGGGCGGTCGTTCAAAACACCCGCCACCGTGGCGTCGGCCAGCGTACCCTGAAATGGTGTCGCCCCCCCGCCAAAAAAGTCGCCGCCGACCTGGGCGGCCGTGGGCACGGTAACGGGTTGAGAGACAATCCCCTGCACAATTCGCCGGCCCTCATAGGAGGCGAAAAAGAAGGTTTTGTCCTTCTTGATTGGCCCTCCGAGCGTGCCCCCAAACTGGTTTTGTTTGAAAGCCGGCTTGGGAGAGGGAGTGAATGTGAAGGGATGGGTATTCAAGTGATCGTTGCGCAAGAACTCGTAAAAGCCGCCATGTACATTGTTGGTGCCGGACTTGGTGACCACGTTGACGACCGCTCCAGAGTTCCGGCCGTATTCGGCATCAAAGGAATTGGAGATGACGCGAAACTCTTCAATACTGTCCGGTGAGGGTTCTACCGCGGGCAGGTTCGCGAATAGATCGTTGCCGTCGCCGCCGTTCACGGTGTAGTTGTTGGAGCGGCCGCGGCCACCATTCACGGTGACCACCCCGGCCCGATCCGATCCGTAGAACAGGTCGTTGCCGAGCTGGGATTGCACTCCCGGTTGCAGCTGGAGCAGTTGATAGACATCGCGTTGATTTAGAGGCAGTTGCGTAGAAGAGCGCTCGTTCACGACGGCGCCAAGCTGAGTCGAGGTGGTATCGACGACCGGCGGCGCGCCGGTGACTTCGACGATATCGGTCGAACCGCCCAGCTGCAGGGCGATGTCCAGAGTGAGGACTTGGTTAAGGTCCAGCACTATTCCCTTACGGACATATTTCTTGAAACCTTGGAGGGTGAGATCGACTTCGTAACTGCCGACCGGCACTTCAATGAAAATGTATTCACCATTCGCGCCCGACAGTGTTTCGCGCGTGGCGTGCGTGCCCTCGTTGATCAGCTGCACGGTGGCGGCCGGTACTGCGCCGCCGCTCGGGTCCATCACCGTGCCGCGGATGCGGCCGCCGGTGCTCTGCGCGCGGGCCAACGGCACGGCCAGGCACAAGGCCATGGCCAAGACGGTTTCGAATAGGATGCTGCGGTAACACCAGGAACGCAGTTGCCGGAATCGTGCGTCAACCTTCATGAACTCACCCCTATGCGGTGAAGAATTTTTGAACAACAATTCTTCGTAGTTGCTGTGTCCCTCGAACCTTACTATAATCCTGTAAACTTAGAGAAAGCCGGGACCGGTGTCAAGCAGAAAGAATTTATCCAACGCCTCGGCCGCGCGCAAGCCGCCGCGCCCGTTGCGCATCAGCGAAGTGGCCCGCCGCGTGGGTATTTCCTCCTCGGCGCTGCGCGCCTGGGAGGCCTTGGGCCTGCTCTCGCCCGAGCGGACCGAGAGCCGCTACCGTCTCTTTACCGAATCCGATGTGCGCCTGCTGCAACGCGCCATTTTCCTGCGCCGGGTCCGCGGCCTCAATCCCGCCGCCATCGTTCACGTGCTCAAACGCCAGGGAGTTGTCTCTGCTCCCCGGGAAAGCTCGCTCCTTCCCGGGCAGCGTTTCCGCCGCTTGCGCACCCGCCGCGACCTTTCGCTAGCTCAGGTGGCTCGCGCCACGGGCGTCTCGGTCGGTTTTCTCAGCGGCCTCGAACGCGGCCAGATGCGTTCCTCGATCGCCACGCTGCGCCGCATCGCCCGCTTCTACCGTACCAACATTCTTTCCCTCTTCGAAACCGCCGGCGATAATCCGCGCCTGGTGCGCCCGCACCAGCGAAAAATCCTGGAGACCACGCCGGACGTGCGCATGGAGCTGCTGGCCTGGGGAAACACGGTGATGGAGCCGCATCTTTTTCGCATCAAACCTGGTGGCGGCAGCGGTGCATCCTACTCGCACGAAGGCGAGGAATTCCTGCATGTCCTTCGCGGAAATTTTGAGATCTGGCTCGGCGCCAAGGAGCATTATCATTTGAAGCCTGGCGACAGCCTGTATTTCGAAAGTTCCCTTCCGCACCGCTGGAAGAATCCCGGACGGACGGAAACTTGGCTATTGTGGATCAACACGCCGCCAACATTCTGATTCCGAGGACTAGGTGCCCATGAAAGTTCGAGCGTTTCGCGTCGTTCTTCAGTCGCTCCCGCTGTTGCTCTCCTCTGCTGGGATGGCGCGCCCGCAAGGCCGGATCGTCGAACCGGCGGATATCATCGTCGTTCACGGTCGCGTTTACACCGAAAACCCCAAGCAGCCGTGGGCCCAGGCCGTGGCCATTCGCCACGGCAAGATCACCGTGGTCGGTGACGACCCGGAAATCGAGCGCCGGCGTGGCATGGGCACAAAAGTCATCAACGCCGGCGGAAAACTTGTGCTCCCGGGTTTCGTCGATTGTCACATCCACTTTATGGACGGCTCTTTGAGTCTCGGCCGGGTGAATCTTGAAGGCGCAAAAGACCCCTCGGAGATTCAAAAACGATTGCGCCAATATGCCGTCGAACATCCGGGGGATGACTGGATTCTTGGCCGCGGATGGAATTACGCCATGTTCGGTCCCGAGGCCCTCCCGCACAAGAAATATCTGGATGAAATCTTTCCCAATCGCCCGGTATTCCTCGAAGGCTATGACGAACATACCTACTGGGTCAATTCCAAGGCCCTTGTGCTGGCCGGGATCACCCGCGATACGCCGGATCCGCCCAACGGCACGATTGTTCGCGACCCCCAAACGGGGGAGGCCACCGGTGCGTTAAAAGAGTCGGCTCAGGACCTGGTCGCCAAGATTATTCCCAAGCCGTCTCGCGCCGAAAAGCTTTTGGCGCTGCGCGCGGGCATGAGATGGGCGAACCAACACGGCATCACGCGGGTCCACAGCGCCGGCCAGGATTTCGAAGATCTCGATCTTTTCGACGAAATGCGCCGCCGCGGCGATCTCAGCGTGCGCTTGTATATCGCTTACTTCCTCAATCCGCCCGAGCTCCGGCCCCAGGACCTCCAGGCCATCGAGCATGCCCGCAAAAAATTCCACGACGACTGGATCGACGCCGAGGCCGTCAAATTCATGGTGGATGGCGTCGTCGAATCGCACACCGCCGCAATGCTTGAACCCTACAGCGACGGTCCCTCCTTGAAAGGCAAGCTCTTCTGGGAACCCTCCAAGTACAAGGCGGCAGTCGTGGAATTGGACAAGCACGGGTTGCAGCTCTTCACCCATGCGATCGGCGACTACGCGGTGCGGACGGCGCTGGATGCCTATGAAAATGCCGAAACGCAAAATCACAAAAAAGGTGATCGCCGGCCGCGCATCGAACACATCGAGACCATCGCCCAGTCCGACATTCCGCGATTCGGCAAGCTGGGGGTTATCGCCAGCATGCAACCGCTCCATGCTTACCCGGATTCCAATACGCTGGACGTCTGGGCGCGCAATGCCGGCCCCGATCGCGCCTCCCGCGCTTGGGCTTGGAAGAGCATCGCCGATGCCGGAGGCCGCCTGGCCTTCGGCAGCGATTGGCCGGTCGTCACTCTCAATCCGTGGGAAGGGATGCAGACCGCGGTAACTCGCCAAACCTCTGACGGAAAACCGGCAGCCGGTTTTGTTCCTGAGCAGCGGTTGACGGTGGCGCAAGTGGTTGAGGGCTACACTCTGGGAGCGGCGTTTGCCGGCCGCCGCGAAAAATCGGAGGGTTCGCTGGAGGTCGACAAGTTGGCCGACCTGATCGTCGTTTCTCAGAATATCTTCGACATAAACCCGCATAACATCGGGGTCACAAAAGTTGTCACCACCATCGTGGGCGGGCATCTGGTGTATCAAGCGGATACCAAGTAACCGGGAGGAGCAATGAGCTCTCGCGCTATTCTTCTGGGAATTCTGGCGCTGGCCCTGGCCGGCAGCGCGTGCAGGAAAAAAGAAGAAGCGCTAAGCCTGCTCGTTTGGGAAGGCTATTCCGACCCCTCCTTCGTCCAGGCTTTCGAGCAGCGTCATCACTGCAAGGTGCAGGCCTCCTACATGGGCTCCAGCGACGAACTGGTCGCCAAACTTCGCGGTGGCAGTGCGTCAAATTATGATGTGATCTCCCCGTCCAGCGATGTGGCCGCCTCCCTTGTGAGTGCTGGCCTGGCCGCACCGCTCGACCTAGGGAAAATCCCGTCGTATTCGCAACTTTCCCCCAAGCTGCGTGAGCTTCGGCTGGTGAAGAGGAATGGCCAGACCTACGGCGTGCCGTTTGTCTGGGGGCCCAACCCGATTCTCTATGACACCACGGCTTTTGCCCGGCCGCCGGATTCCTGGAGCATCTTTTGGGATCCCCGACACAAGGGAAAGATTTCGCTGTGGGATGAGCTTTCCAGCGTGTACATGGCCGCCCAGGTCCTCGGCTACGACCATCCCAATCCCGACCAGATTTACAACCTGAGCGACGACCAGCTGGAAGCCGTCAAGAAAAAACTGATCGAATTGAAACCCAACATCCGTAAATACTGGTCAACCGGCGGTGATTTGACCAACCTGTTCCAAAACCATGAAATCACCCTGGCCATGGGATGGCCGCTCGTGACCAACCAGCTGCGCGCCCTGAACTTTCCTATCGGCGAAGTGATTCCTAAAGAAAACACTACCGGCTGGATCGATCACCTGATGGTCACGGCGGCGAGTTCCCACCAGGAATTGGCGACGCAGTTCTTGGAGTACATGATCGAAGCCGAGACCCAGAAGAAAGTGAGCGACGTCACTCACTACACGCCCGCAAATCCTGGAGCATCCCAATACCTCAGCGAAGACGAAAAGAAGAGCCTGCACCTCGACAATCCGGATGCCTATATGCAAAGGATCTATTTCTGGCGGGATGTTCCGCGTCGAGCCAAGTACACCGAGATATGGAATGAGGTGAAAAACGCCTCGTGAGTTCCGTGGCTGCAAATTCGCTCGACCCGGCTTCGGCAGTACTTCTTGAAATCCGCGGTGTGGCCAAGCGTTTCGGCGCGCGGGAGGTGCTGAGGAACATCTCCTTGAACATTGCCGAGGGAGAATTCCTTGCCCTGCTCGGTGAAAGCGGTTCCGGCAAAACTACTCTTCTTCGTCTCGTGGCCGGATTCGAAGAACCGACGGCGGGAGAAATCTGGATGAGCGGCGAGCGTTTGGACCTGCTTCCGCCGTACCGGCGCCGAGTAAACACGGTGTTCCAAAACTACGCGTTATTCCCGCATTTGAGCGTGCGGGAGAACGTCGCTTACGGCTTACGCGTCAAGAAAACTGCTGCCACCGAGATCGACGGCCGCGTCGATGAAGCTCTGCGCATGGTGAAGATCGAGGAATTCGCGGCTTGGCGTCCGTCCAAACTGAGCGGTGGGCAGCAACAACGTGTGGCGCTGGCACGCGCGCTCGTCAATCGTCCTCGGCTTCTCCTGCTCGACGAGCCACTTTCCGCGTTGGACGCCAATCTGCGCAAGCAGATGCAGAGCGAATTGAAAGCGCTGCAGCGCGAAATTGGCATCACTTTTCTTTTCGTCACCCACGACCAGGAAGAAGCCATGGCGCTGTCCGACCGCATCGCGCTGCTGCGCGACGGAGCGCTGGAGCAGGTCGCCTCGGCCCGTGAAATCTACGCGCATCCCGCCACGGCGTACACCGCCCGGTTCATCGGGCAAACCAATTTATTGCGTGGAGAGATTCTTGACGGCATGGCCAGGTGCGGGGCCATAGCATGGCCCTCGGATGACCCCGGTGGTGCCGCCATTTTCTCGTTGCGCCCGGAGGCCATCCGTCTCGCCTCGGATGCGGTGGCGCGCCCGGGAACCGCGCGGTTTCGCGCCGCCCTCGAGCAGCAGTTCTTCAGTGGCGCGAGTGAATTGCTTGAAGTGAATTGCAGCGGTCAGCTCTTGCGCGTGCGTGTCTCCGCGCGCGGGCCGCTTTCCGGTGAACACGAGTTTGTTTTTTCGACCGCCGACGCCATCCGCGTCCAGGAGTAATTGCCCTTTTCCTGCCATGTACTCAAAGGCGTACAAAAAGCTCGTTGCTCTCCCACCGCTCCTGTGGGTCGGATTGTTCCTCCTCGTTCCTTACGCGCTGATGTTGGCGCACAGTTTCTGGGCCGTTCATGACGGGATGCTGGTCCGACAGCCGGACCTGCACAATTATGTGACCCTCTTTTCCAAGCCCGTCTACGCCGCCGTCCTAGTGCGAACCATGCGCATCGCCGCTGCGGTGACGCTGTGCTCCCTGCTGCTGGGCTACCCGCTGGCCTATTACCTGTCGTTTCATGCTGGTGCTCCTAAAGAGCTGCTCTACCAGCTCGTCATCGTGCCGCTGTGGGTGAGCTACCTGGTGCGCGGCTATGCTTGGAAGACCATTCTCGGCAGCGAAGGCGTGCTCAATGGCTTCTTCGAATACCTGCATCTCACCCATGAGCCCGTCGCGTTCCTTCTTTACAGCCCTTTCGCCGTCGTGGTTATGCTCACGCACATTTACACGCCTTTCGTCTTTCTGCCCGTCTACGCCGCCCTCGAGCACATCCCGCGCGGGCTGGTGGAAGCCTCGGAAGACCTGGGCGCTGGAGCGGCTCAAACATTTCTGCGGGTCATCCTGCCTCTGTCGATTCCCGGCCTACTCGCTGGTGCCACGTTCGCCTTCGTCCTCTCGCTGGGCGATTTCCTGGCGCCGCTCCTTGTGGGTGGCGCTTCCGGCACGATGATCGCCAACGTGGTACAAAGCCTTTTCGGTGCGGCCTATGATTGGCCGCTGGGCGCGGCGATTTCTGTGGGGCTCCTGATCATCACCGTCTCCCTGCTTTTCCTCAGCGAGCGGCTCGAAAAGCGGTGGCGCTACTAATGAGCGGCCACTCTCGAAGCCGCCGCGGTGCGCCGCTCCTCGTTTATGCCGCGCTCGTTTTCGTCTTTATCTATCTGCCGGTCATCGTTCTCATTCTTTATTCCTTCAATCGTGACGGCGTCGGCGGTTTCCCTCCCCGCCATCTCACGCTCGCTTGGTACCGCCAGCTTTTCGCCGATGCCCCCCTCTGGGATGCTGTCCTTAACAGCCTGAAGGTCGCCGCCGGCAGCGTGGCGCTCTCCTTGACCCTGGGATTGCTTGCGGCGCTGGCGCTCGACCGCGCCAGCTTCCCCGGAAAAGCTCTCTTTCGCCGCCTGGTGCTTTTGCCGCTGATTCTTCCCGGCATCATCACCGGGCTCTCCCTGCTCATGTTCCTCGTTTTTGTGGGCGCCCAGCTCAGTTTGTTCACCGTTTTTCTTGGCCATGGCACCGCGCTGATTTCTGTCGCTACCACCGAGCTCTTCGCGGGCCTTCAAAAACTGGACCGCGCCCAGGAGGAAGCTTCCCTGGACCTCGGCGCGACCCCCTGGCAAACCTTCTGGCGCGTCACTGTTCCGAATCTGAAGCTTTCTCTGATTGCCGCCGGCCTCTTGATCTTTACGCTGTCGATGGATGAGATCGCCGTCACTTTTTTCTTGACCGGCCGCGACAATACCTTGCCGCTCGAAATTTGGGGCCGCCTCCGCCGCGGCATCACTCCTGAAATCAACGCCGTATCAGCGCTGATCTTGGCCGTCTCGGTGGCCTTAATCGTCATCTGGCACCGCGTGCGCACCCGCGGCCTCGGCGCCGATGCGCCGGAACTTCTCGAAAGACCCTAGGAGGCTCGGTGACGCCGTCACGCCGTGAGTTCATCAAGTTTGTCGTCGCCGGTTCTGTGGCCGCCGGCGGTCCTATCGACCCGACGCTTCTGGCCGTGCCGGACTCGAAATCGCCATCGGTGCCGCTCGTTCACGGGGAACGCTTCGAAGTCTGCCACCAGATTCGCGACGGGCATCCGTTCAAACACCCGGACACCACCCGCAATGCGGATATCGTTATCGTGGGAGGAGGCCTCGCCGGTCTTTCCGCCGCTTATTTCCTCCGGGGCAAGGACTGGCTGCTTCTTGAGAAAGAACCTCAGTTCGGCGGCAACGCTCTTCAGGAAGAATTCCAAGGCCAGATTTATGGGACCGGCTCCGCATACGCCTATCGAGATGACGAAGGCGATCAGCTTGCTTCGGAAATCGGCCTGCGCATGCCTCTGGTCAACTCGCCCGATCCCACCATCGTCAACCGCACCTATGTCCCCGACACCTGGAAAACCGGCATCGATCAACTTCCCTATCCGAAGGAAGTGCGCGAAAGCTTCAAGAAATTTCGTGACGACACAATGAAAATCAAGGTTGGCGAGAAAATGGCCGAGCTCGACGCGCAGCCGTTTTCGAATTTCACCGCCGCTTACGCGCCCGAAGTTCAGCAATGGTGGGACGGCTTCGGCGCTTCGAATTGGGGCGCGACCACGGAAGAGAGCTCCGCCTATGTCGGGCTCGCCAATGTGCAGGATCTCACGAGCGGCGGCGACTCGAAGCGCGCCATCCTTCCCGGCGGACTCGGTTGCCTCACCCACAAGCTCGTCGAAGTCCTCCAGCCGAAATACCAGGAGCGCATGCTCGACAATGCCGCTGTCGTTGCCGCCATCCAGGACCACGGCGTCGTCCGCGTCACCTACCTCCACCAAGGAAAACTCATCACCGTCTCGGCCAAAGCTGTCTTGATGTGCGCACCAAAGCACATCGCCTCGCGCATCGTCATGGGTCTCCCCTCTCGACAGAAAACCGCGATGCGCCGCTATCGCTTCGCGCCCTATCCCGTCGTCAACGTCATCTTCCCTAAGCCGGTCTACAACCGCGGCTACGACAATTGGTGCCCCGGAAGCGTGTTTACGGATTTCATCGTGGCCGACTGGACCATGCAGAAAAATCCCGGATACCAGCAGAAGCACAACATCCTTTCGTTCTACACGCCGCTGCGCGAACTGGAGCGCTCCACGCTGCTCGACGAAAACGGCTGCAAGTCTCTGGCGGCCCGGGTGCTCTCCGATTTCCAAAAGCTGCTGCCGGAATTCAACGTAGACCCCGTGGAAGTGCGCATCTACCGCCGTGGCCATCCGATGTTCATGGCCGTGCCAGGCCAGTACACCAAGAATCGCCCGGTGGCCTCGCGTCCGCTGGACCGCATCTTTTTCGGCAACTCCGATTCCGGCGGCCCGGAATCACTGACTAGCGAAGCCGTGCGCCTTTCGAGAGCGGGCGCCGAGTGGGCGGAACTCCTCGTCGGGGGGAAGCCCGGAGCAAGAGAGTTAGCGGAGAAAGCCTTGCTCGCGATTCCAGAGTAAAATGCCCGGATCTCAAAACAAATTGTGTCGTCTCGGAGCGAGGATCAACCTATGACGAACGGTAGGCTTCATCCATGGAAGTCCGTGTTGGGGGCGGTGATTATGCTTTTCGGCGTCGCTCCCCTGGTGGCCCGGGAACCGGCGCAGTCTTTCGATATCGTCATCACCAACGGCCGCATCATCGATGGCACGGGCTCGCCTTGGTATATGGGCGATATCGGAATTCGCAGCGGAAAGATTGCCGCCATTGGCAATCTCAGCGCCGCACGACGCGCCCGCACCATCGATGCGCGCCGCATGGTTGTTGCTCCCGGTTTCATCGACATGCTCGGACAGTCGGAGTACACCATCCTTGTCGACCCCCGCCTGCCGTCGAAGATTTTCCAAGGGATCACCACGGAAATCACCGGCGAGGGCGAATCCATCGCCCCGCTGAACGACGCCATTCTCCGCGCCGATCAGGAGCAATACGATCATTACCACATTCAGGCCGACTGGCGGACGTTCCGCGAATACTTTTCCCGGCTGGAAAAGCAACGCATCGGAATCAACCTGGCCAGCTACGTAGGCGCCACGCGCGTCAGGCGGATGGTGCTCGGCGACCATGACGTGCAGCCCACGCCCGCCCAGCTTGAGGAGATGAAAGAATTTGTAAGCCAAGCCATGCGCGACGGCGCCGTGGGGGTCTCCACTTCGCTCGAATATGCCCCCGCTCCCTACGCCAAGACCGAAGAGTTGATCGCCCTGGCCGGGGAAGCCTCCAAGTTCGGCGGCATTTACGCCACCCACATGCGCAACGAAGGCACCGGCATCTTGCCGGCCATCGACGAGGCCCTGCGCATCGGCCGCGAAGGCCATATCCCCGTCGAAATCTGGCACCTGAAGGTCGGCGGCAAACCGAGCTGGGGGCGCATGCCGGAAGTGGTTGCCAAGATCAATGCCGCCAGAGCACAAGGACTGGATGTCACCGCGGACACCTACGCCTACACCGCATGGTTCAACGATTTTTCCGCTTTTATTCCTGCTTGGGCGCACGACGGCGGCAACGCCAAGCTGCTCGAACGCTTGAAGGATCCACGAACGCGCGACCGCATCCGCACGGATATGCTCACGCCGTCCGACCAGTGGGATAACGAATGGCAGGAGATTCCGGGCCCCGAAGCGGTGCTCATCGGCGTCGTGCACACTCCTCAATTGCTTCCGTTGCAAGGCAAGACGCTGGCCGAGATAGCCAGAATCGGGAACAAGGATCCCATGGACGCTCTCTTCGACCTGCTGATCGAAGACCATGCCCTCACTTCCGTGGCCGTCTTCGGCATGTCCGAGCCGGACGTGGCCCTCGCGCTCCAGCAGCCCTGGGTCTCCGTCGATAACGACTCCTCCGGCACTTCGCCCGATGGCATCCTCGGGCAGGAACATCCCCATCCGCGCGCCTACGGCACGTTCCCTCGCATTCTGCACAAATATGTTCGTGAAGAACGCAAGCTCACCCTCGAAGACGCGGTCCGCAAATTCAGCGCATTGCCGGCTCAACGCATGCGCTTGACCGACCGCGGCGTCTTGAAGGCGGGCTTGTGGGCCGACCTGGTCATATTTGATCCTGCAAGAGTTCACGACGTGGCCACCTTCGACAATCCCAACCAATTGTCGCAGGGCATGGAATATGTGCTGGTCAACGGCGTGCCCGTCATCGACCATAGCGAAATGACCGGAGCGTTACCCGGGAAAGTGCTCCGCGGTCCCGGTTACCTGCCCTAACAGAATGGCCCGAGTTGGTCCATACTAGCGGCACGGTTGGTGCGCTCGAATAGGTCTCTACCGGAGAGACGGGCCTTGAAAGATCAAAGATGAACGCCACGTCCAACCCCGCGATTTCTCAGCCGGAGAGTTTCGGCAAGCGGCTTCGTCATTTGGCCATAGCAACTCTGTTCGCCTTGGTGATGCTTATCCCCAAGATCGTACATATGCGAAGCAACCCGCGCTCTTGGATGCTCTTCCGCATTTTCTTGGGCGTGGCCGGGGCGGCGCTGGTGGTCCTGCCGCTGGGCTTGGGGGCTAGCTTCGTTCCGGCCATCGTCGGTCTGGCCATGTTCGTCACCGCCATTCTTCTGCCTCCCGCCAAACTGGGCACCGACGCCGACGACAAAGCCCGAGCACTGGCAGCTCTGGTTGTCGTCAATGGAGGGCGCTATCAACAAGGAAGCGCGCCGCCTGCTGCCGCGCAGCTCTTCGTCGGCGTCGAACGTGTCTTCGTTCTCGACCGGCGCCTCCAGCCGCTCCTGGATATCCCCGTCAGCGAGATTACTGCTGCCTGCGCCGAGGAATTCGACGAGTCCTGGCGCCTGCGCTTGACCTGGGCCAGGCACACCGCTGAATTCTCCTACGGTGGCCTCTTTGCCGAACATCTCGCGCGCGTTGCCGAGAGCTCCATCCGCAGGGTGATGCGTCCGGCCCTCCCCGTTCTTCCCCAACGCCGCGCCGCCGGCGCATGATTTTACTTTCGCAACTCTTCCCATCTGAACCGCGCGCGGCTCGGCCAAACTATGTCACACTCTAGGCATGGCACGCGGCTGGGAAAGCAAGGACGTCGAATCGCAGGTCGAAGCTACGGAAGCCCCCAAGCAGAAACCGCATTCGGGACCCAAAACCCCGGAACAACTCGCGCGCGAAGAACAGTGCAAGGATCTTCAACTATCCCGTATCCGGATCGTAAACGATCTCGCTGCCGCCACGCATCCAAACCATCGCAAATCGCTCGAAGCGGCCCTCGCCCACCTGGACAAAAAAATCGCCGATTTGAGTTAGACGCGGTCGATTGTCCAGCGCACTGACGGCTGATCCTAAAATTTAAGATTAATCGGTGAACACTACGCCCACGGCCACATGCCCCTTTTCCGGCCCCGCGTCGATTCGCACGACGTAACCGCGCAGGTTCATCGCCTGCACGCCATCCGGGCCTGGTGCCTCCATGGTGACTTGCAGCTCGGACTGCAGCCGCGGCAGGTGCGTCAGCGATATGAGCGCGCCTTGCAGGGAAATGTCCCGGACCATGGTCTCTTCCTCGAAGTCCTTCCCGCCTTCGGTTACCCCGCAAACCTTCGCATGAAATTGTGCTTCGCGGCGCAGCGCCGTTCGCGTTCCCGGCATGTGGGCTTGCACCTGGTCTCCCGGCGCCCCCAGCGTGATTACCATGCCTTCGCTGGCCGCGTAAACAGAAGCGAACTCTTCGCGGGCCTGCCGCAGAATCGAATCCACCATGCGATCGGTCGAATCGGGATCGTGATGGAAAAGCACCAGGGTCTTGACCCCGGCTTGCCGGGCCATTTTCGCTCCCTCCAGCCAGGAGGAATGCCCCCAGCCTTTTCTCTTGGTGGCCAGCTGTTCGGGGGTAAATTGCGCGTCGTTAATGAGGATGTCCGCCCCGGCCGCTAGTTCCAGCAGGCTCTCGTCCAGTTGCGCGTCGCCCGGTTCGTTGTCGGTGGCGTAAGTCACGGTACCCGCCGGCGTCTCGATGCGAAAGCCCAGGCAGCCCTGCGGATGATTCAGCCAGCGCGCCGTGACTTTGTTCTGTCCAACCTTGAACGAATCGCCGCCGTCCATTTCCTTGAACTTTCGCTTGGCGTTCATCGCGGACACGTTCACGGGAAAATAGGGCAGTGCCATCTGCGTTTCGAAGACTTGTTTCAGGCTATCGCGCCCCAGAAATCTGGATCGGAAGCTGTAGAAATGAAATTCGTTGTTCTCCGCATACAGCGGCGAAAAAAACGGAATCCCCTGGATATGATCCCAATGATAATGCGTAACCAGGATATGTGTCTCCGGAGCTTTCCCGCTGTTTGGCGCGGCCCAGCGGCTCCCCAGCATGCGCAGCCCCGTCCCGCAATCCAGAATGAATTGCGTGCCGTCCGGCGCGATCAGTTCGAGACAAGGCGTATTCCCCCCGTAGCGCCACGTCGCCGGGTCTACCGTCGGCGTAGAACCGCGCACGCCCCAGAAACTCAATTTGGCGATGGGTTCCGTCATTGCTCTGCGTCGAAAACCCCTGTGTGCAGGCTCGTTCCGCTCGAACACGCGCGGAACGGGAAGCCTGTTTCATGGTCGCAGCGGACTCGAGGAGCGTCAATCAATTCGCGGAGCCGAAGTGTCATACTGCCCAATAAGCGCGGGAAACGACTGCACCGCCGTCATGGTGCGGGTAGAATAAGAAGGATGGCCGCTCATTCCCACGACCACAGTCACCCCGGTCATTCGCATTCCCCCGGCCACGCTCACGCCGGCCACACTCACGCCGCGCTGCGCCCCGCGGTGCTTGGCTGGGCCATGGCCGCCACCCTCGGTTTGGTGGTCGCGGAGGTTTTTGGCGGCATTCTCGGCCGTAGCGTCGCCCTTTTAAACGACGCGGTTCACAATCTTTCCGACGTCCCCGCGCTCGGCATTTCCTACCTCGCGATGCGCTGGGCCGAGCGGCCGGCCGATGGCGAAAAGACCTACGGCTATCATCGTGCCGGCACACTCGCTGCATTCACCAACGCCTTCGTCCTCGTCCTGCTTTCGCTCTGGCTCGGATATGAAGCTTTCGAACGCTTCCGTTCCCCGGTCGCGGTGGTGGAGAGCTGGATGATCTGGACTTCTGTGGCCGCGCTCGCCGTGAATGGCGGCATCACGCTCGCGCTCGTCCGCGGACGAGAAGACCTCAATCTGCGCAGCATCCTCATTCACAACTTTGGCGATGCACTCTCCAATATCGCTATTATCGCCGGCGCGCTAATCATCCATGCCACCGGTGCGTCCTGGATCGATCCGCTTCTGGGCCTGGCCATCGGCTTGCTTGTGCTCTGGTCCAGCATCGGCATCCTGCGCGAATCCTCACACATTCTTCTCGAAGGCCGGCCGCCGGATTTGCGGGTTGAAGATGTCGCCCGGGCCATCTTGACAATCGAAGGCGTCGAGGAAGTGCATGATGTGCATCTCTGGTCCCTCGGTGGGGGCCACCACGCGCTCAGTCTGCACGCGCGCATTCCGGATATGCACCTCGACGAGTGTGAGCTCCTTCTCGCTTCGATCCAGCGAGTCGCCGCAAAGGAATTTGGAGTTGAGCACACCACCGTGCAGTTGGAGCGCGCCGGCCTACCGGCAAAATCCGGCTACGTCATGCCGGAACCCGCGAAAAAATAGCCTTCAGGGTGGCAATCGAAAACTCAATCCACGTTGTTCGTTGAATTGTCGCGTGGCGTCCAGATCCAGCGTGTCCTCGGTAATCGTGCGGGGCAATCCTTGGCTGGTGATGTAGTGCAGCGTCCCCTTTTCCCAGGAGTACGCCACGGCAAAAAATACCGTGCCATCGCGTCGCACAAAAACAAATTCCTCGTGGTCGGGAGGTCCAGAGCTGGCCGTTTCAGCCACCGGCGCCGTGGCCGGCTCGGGAGCCCGGTACCGCCGGCGTGTCTCGGCAGCTTCGGCATCGGTGGTCTCCGGCTGTGGAGTCTCCGCCGCCGGACCTTCGTCGACTGCTAGCGGAGAACTGGGCACGAACCATCCACCGTCAAAAAACGGAAAGAAAGACGGGTACCCTCTGGGGCCGAAGCGAAGCACGCCTGATCCGCAGGTGGCCGCCAGGTGTACGGCATCGAATCCCAATCCAGGCGCCGAACTGCAATCCGATCTAAGACCGATACTTTGCTCATCGATCGGTCTTTGTGTGCTGAGCTGCGGCCGCCTGCCTCGCACCCCCGGCACCACCGTTTTCGGGCGCAGCGCTCCGCCGTTCATCGCCGTCCGCGTCCCAGCCACCACGTGTGCAGTCATCGCCTGGGGGGCCGGCATCACCGCTCTCGGGGCAACATGGACAGCACGAGAGACAGAAGGCATCGCTCCGCGCCCCTGAGCGCCGAGCCCAGCCGGAAGAAACACCACAAAACCTGCGACGATGATCTGACGGACCATGGTTCCCACTCCAAAGGCCCGGCCTGCCGAGCCCTTCCCGAACAACCGTTCCCAATACCCAAGATGCGCCTAGTGCAGCATTGGTTTCAATTCCATTCGCTCTTGGGGGAAGGGAGTTCTCCCTTATTCCCGCCCACTGTGCTATAACCGTCGAGCCGTGCAACGCACCACGAAGCGGGAGCTAACCCCAGTCCAGGCCGAGCCGGCACAGGCTTCGCCTTTGCCGGGCAGTACGAGTCTCGCCGCTCGGACCGAGGATCCTTCGTGGTATTGTCCTGTCTGCTCGCAGCGGTTGGAGTCGCGGGGCTGCCGGTTGATCTGTTCCGCATGCGGCTATTACATGTCCTGCGCGGACTATTATTAGCCGCGCGGCGATTTGACCGTTGGCTGGTCTTCGATTACGATTCATCGCTCAGGGATCATCTCTATGTTACAAAGCTCTAGGGCTCCGGCGTGGGTTGCCGGCGGAACCGCTTTCCGATGAGGAGGAAAATAACGTGGCTTTGAAGATGACAAATCGCGAAGTGGACGGCGTGTCCGTGGTGGCGCTGGACGGCCGCATTGTGCTCGGCGAGGAAAGCAACGCCTTGCGCGAAAAAGTAAAAGGCTTGATCGCCGAGGGGAAAAAGAAAATTGTCCTCAATATGGACAACGTCACCTTCATCGACAGCGCCGGTCTGGGCACGCTGGTTGCCGCGCATCACAGCGTGAAGTCGCAGGGCGCCTCTCTGCGCCTCTGCCACCTCGGCAGCAAGTTCCAGGAAGTCCTGCAAATCACCAAGTTGCTGACCGTCTTTGATGTCTTCAACACCGAAGCCGAAGCCGTGTCCAGCTTCGCAAAGTAGTATTGCTACCTCTAAGCAAAAGCCTTTGAACACCCAGGGCACGGTCTGGCGTGCCCTCTTCTTGTTCCGCAGCCACGCCGGCGGCATATTTGCTCATGAAATCGGCGCTCAAACCAGTCGCGAAATCATTTCAAGCCGCGCTTGAGCGTATGCCGTCAAACCTCGGCTGGGTCATCGTGCGCATTCCGCTGGATGTCCCGAAGGTCTGGGGAACGCGCGGCATGCTCAAGGTAAAAGGCGAAATCAACGGCTTCGCGTTTCGCACCTCGCTCTTCCCCACCGGCAAGGGCTACCACTACCTGCTCGTCAATAAGCGCATGCAGGCCGGCGCCGGCGCTCGCCCGGGCATGGTCGCGCGGTTCCACCTCCAGCCCGACACCGAAAAACGAGTCGCCATCGTCCCTCGAGAACTCCAGCGCATCCTCAACGAAGAACGCTCCTTCCGCCGCTGGTTCGAGCAGCTCAACCACTCCACGCGCAAGTGGATCACCGATTGGGTCATGCAAGTAAAGAGCCCCGAGGCCCGCGGACGCCGCGCCGAGCAGGTTGCCGAGCAGCTCCTGGCCACCATGGAAGCCGAACGCGAGCTGCCACCCATTCTCAAGCTGGCGTTTGCCCGCGATCCCCGCGCATATACTGGCTGGCAACGCATGTCACCGTCGCACCGCCGCGGCCACCTGCTGGCCATCTTCCATTACCGCTCCCCGGACGCTCGCGACCGCCGCATCGCCAAACTGCTGGAGGACGCCCTCACCTTCGCCGAGAGAAAAACGAACCAGCAGTCCTAGCCGCCCGGGGGCCCTCGGCGCGACCACGAGAAATCGAAACTAAGCCCCGCAGTAACACTGGCATTCTGCCGTAACTCCCTACCGGCGAGCGGGTGTTCCGTAACGCAACACGGTCGGCTTCTCAGCTTTCGACACGGTACATGGTGATGCCGCTCAGGAGCTTGGGATAGAAATCAGTGGATTTTTGCGGCATGACTTCGCCGGACGTGGCCATTTTCATGACCTGCTCGACTTCGCAGGGATTCAGCAAGAACGAAATCTGCGCCCGGCCGCGATCAACCGCATCCAATGCCGCGCTGGCTTCCCGCTCATAGCTAAGGTTGGCTTCCGCGGTCACCGCTCGCGGGGTGATCCCCAGCGCCGGTTCCAGGATTCCTTCATGGAGCAGCACCACGTCCAACTCGCGCTGGAGCGGCGAGACGTTCGGAAGGAGCTGCGCCAGGCTGACTCCGTCGCGCAGCGTCAACACGTAGAAAGCGGTCTTCTGCGGGTCAGCGGCAGGATAAACGCCGATGGCGCGTTTCTTTCGCGCGCTCACCAGTTTTCCGAGAAACTCTCTTCGCGCCTCGGCTTTGTTTTCTTCACTGGAAAACGGCAACGCTTCCGCCGCAAACCACGGCTCAAGGTGGCGCCGCACGCCGCTCCAGGAAAAATCGTGCAGGTGCGCCGCGACGCGGTGCGCGGGCAGAATTGTCAGCCCTTCGCTGTGGGTGTTGACAAGTGTCATCATGGCCCGCTCGTACGGCGCTTGCGGATCCGTCTTTCCGGCGTGCGCGCGGCATTCGTTGCGGTAGTTCAGCGCGGTTTCGTAGCGGTGATGCCCGTCGGCGATCACCAGCTGGTGATCTTTCATGGCTGCTTGGATGGCCGCCACTCGCTGCGGTTCCGCAATCACCCACAGCCGGTGCACGACGCCGCACTCATCGCGCATTTCGGTGGCCGGAGCCGCGGCCTCTTCGGCTTCCTCAAGAATCGTCTCGATGCGCCGTTGCGGATCCGCATACAGCATAAAAAGCTGGCCGGTATGCGTTTTGGTGTGTCGCAGAAGTTCCAGGCGGTCGGCCTTCGGCCCGGTAAGGGTGTGCTCGTGCCGGAAGACAACTCTCGCGGAATAGTCTTCCAGCTTGCCGGCGCCGATGAATCCCCGGCGGGTGCGGCGCTCTTCCGTGCCGGGCACGGTATATTCCTGGATGTAGGCATAAAAAGCCGGGGCGGGATCCTCGACCACGACGTGATTGCGAATCCAGTTCTCAATGGCCCCGCCCGCGCGCGTGTAAACATTGTTTTGTGGCGTGTCGCCCGCGTACCCCCGGCCTTTCTCCACGACGATCAGGTTGTGTGGGTCTCGAGCGTAGTACTTTTCCTGCATCGCCGGAGATATCTTGTCGTAAGGCTCGGTCAGCACGCGGTCAAAAGGGGCACGGTCTGGGTTGTAGCGAAAAGCGCGGAAGGGGTAAACCTGGGCCATGGAGTCTCCAGAATCGTTTTCTACTGCTTCTGAATCTCTCTAGTTTACGCGAAGTGACGGGAATACGAAAAAAGCCGATCGTTTATTTGGCATGGAAATTTGGCTGGAGATTCCTGACCGTTGAAAAAGAACGGGCATATTACAATGGTTTGTTCATGAGTGAGGCGAATTTTTCTTTGGTGCGCGCATTGATCTTCGATCTGGATGGCACGCTCATCGATTCTCAGCGCGACTTGATTCGCTCCGTCAACGCCATGCGGCGCGAAATGCGCCGCGACGAACTCGAGGAGGACACCATCTCCGGCTACATCGGCCACGGGGCGCCACAGCTCGTGGGACGCGCCTTGGGCGAGAGCGCTTCGGCACAGGAGCGCGAGCAAGCGCTGAAATTCTTTCTGGCGCACTACGAGGAGCACAAATTGGATTCGACCTGCGCTTACCCGGGCGTGACAGAAGCACTCGAACAGCTCGCCGCATTCCCCATGGCCATACTCACGAACAAGCCGGTGCGCGTCAGCGTGCGCATTCTCGAAGGGCTAGGACTGGCAAAATATTTTCGCGCGGTGTATGGCGGTAACAGTTTTCGAACAAAAAAGCCCGATCCTCTCGGCGCGCACACGATTCTCCGCGAATTCGGCGCCGCTCCGGCCGAAGCCATGCTGATTGGCGATTCCGAAGTCGATGTCGAGACCGCGCGCAACGCCGGAATGCTGGCTGCCGCCGTGAATTATGGCTTCGGCACCCACGACCGCGCCGCGTGCCCCGCCGACATTTATCTCGACCGCCTCACCGATCTTGTCCCGCTCCTCGGAAACGGCCGGCCATGAACGGACTCTTGCTGGTTTCTCGACCGTACCTCTTTATGCACAGCCTGGGAGTTCCATTTCTCGTGAGCAAAAACCATCTTACGCTGAGATAGAAGCGTGGCATCTTCGGACCAGCAGGTGCAGCATGATATCGATCACCAAGTACGTTGGCGTAGTCGTCTGTGTCTTGCTGCCAGCAAGCGTCAAAGCGCAGAGCGCCGGTCAGGTGGAATGCCCGCGCTCGGGCGACTACGTCTATCTATACAGCTCCATGACCACGCTGGATGTGCGCACTACGCTCCAGTGTGGAGAGCAGCTGCAGATCACCGGCCGGTACGACCGCTACTTCGGAGTGCGCACGGCCAAGGGTGAGATAGGTTACGTCCCGGTGGAGAGCCTTCTGCTCCTGAAAGACAAGCCGGGCACGAAGGCACCGCAACCGAAGACCATGCAGCCCTCTAGAGAGCGCACTCCTTACGACGCACCGGTCAAGCCTAGCGAAGTTGCATCAAGTGCTCCCCCCTCTCCATCGGAGTTCACTTTGCGCAATGGCACTCCGATTCACCTGAAACTTGGCAAGACCATTTCTTCCGCGACCGCTCACGTGGGCGAGGTGGTCGATCTGCGGGTCGTGGAGGAGGTGATCGTAAATGGCCTTTCCGTGATTCCCAGCGGCGCAGCGGCCATCGGCTTGGTGACGGACGCAGAACCAAAAAAGCGCATGGGCCACGGCGGAAAGCTGGCTTTCAGTATCAACTTTGTGCATCTTAAAGACGACGAAAAGGCCGCCGTCCGCTTTTTCCAGGAGGGCACCGGCTCAAACAATTCGGCGGGAGCGATTCTCCCACTGTCTTCTCGAAAAGAAGTGGTGTTCACCGAGGGAACCGAATTCACCGCTTATGTTGATGGAGACATGCAGCTAAAGAAAGAGGCTTTTCAAGCCCAAAAGGACCCTTCCAGCGCCGCGCCGGCGCCCCGGGCTCAAAACCCCTCTCAACCACACCGGCGTTGAGAGATCTTTCTGTACTCCAGCCAGGATTGCCCGATCCGGGGCCTAACCATCAAGAAATACAAGGACCAACCAGACGAGGGCAAGGCCATCGGTATCCCGCTGGCCTCGGGACTTGCCATTGGGCGCGGCACTTGTCAGACTTTCGGCGTGCTCATTGGTCTCTTTCCCGAACTGAACGCCCCCGGCGGGGTACAGCGGGCCAGCCGCCACCTGGCGGCCGTGCTCACGGAATTCGCCTCCAGCCGAGGCATGGATTGCCGCCTGCTCAGCTTGAATGATTCTCCGGAGCTGCACCGCATGACCCTGGGGGGGCGGGAATTTGTGTTCACCGGGTGCGACCGCGCCAAGGGTCAATTCACGATGACCGCACTACGAGCAGCCCGGCGCAAAGCAAAACTCGTACTGGCCGCGCACCCGAATCTGGGACCGGTGGTACAGGCGATGCGGTTTGTAGCGCCCTGGATGAAGCGCATTATCTGCACGCATGGGATTGATGTCTGGGAGCCGCTCGGGGGCTTGCGCAGGTTTGCGCTGAGCAACGCAAACCTGGTGCTGGCACCAAGCCGGGACACCGCCGACCGCGTGGCACAGGAGCAAAGGGTCGCGCGCGAACGGATTCGCGTTCTGCCCTGGGCACTCGATCCGCAATTCGAAGCACTGCTCGCGGCGGGAGCCAAAGCCGCTCCGCCGGAGGGCTTCCCCGCCGGCCGCGTCATCCTGACCGTGGCACGCTGGCTGGCCACGGAACGATACAAGGGCATGGACACTTTGATTATCGCGCTGCCGAGACTGCTGACGAGCTGGCCGGAGCTGCAACTAGTTCTAGTGGGAACAGGCGATGACCGTGTCTGGCTTGAGGATCTCATGCAGAAAAACGGCGTGGAACGCCACGTGCATTTTCTGACGGGATTGAGCTACTCGGAACTTGCCGCGTGCTACTCCGCGTGCGAAATTTTTGCTTTGCCGAGCGGAGGCGAAGGATTCGGGATGGTGTATCTCGAGGCCATGGCGTACGGCAAGCCGGTCATCGGGGGCGCGCACGGTGGCGCACCGGAAATCATCGAGGACGGCGTGTCCGGGTACCTGGTGCCGCATGGCGATCCGATCCATCTGGCTACATGCATTGAAGCTTTGCTGGCCGACCCCGCGCATGCCAAGGAAATGGGCGCGCGCGGGCAGCAGCGCGCCGAGCACGAGTTTCGTTTTAATGTCTTCGCAAGATCACTGAAAAAAATCCTGCGCGAACAATGCGAATCCTGAACGTCACGGAAACGTACGCTCCCTTTCTCGAATTCGGCGGCCCCCCGGTAAAGGTGCGCGCGCTTTCCGAAGGTCTGGCGCGGCGAGGCCACCAGGTCACCGTTCTCACCGCCGACTGGGGACTGGAAAAGCGATTGCAAACTCGGGAAGAAAAAATCACCGCTGAACGGTCTCCGTTTGGTTGGCGGTGGAATGAGAATGGCGTGCAGGCCATCTATGTGCCAACATGGCTGCATTACCGGAGAGTGAGTTGGAATCCGGCGGTCAGGCGTTACTGCCGGGCGCGGCTGCAGAATTTTGACGTGGTGCACATTTTCGGGCTTTACGACCTGCTGGGTCCGGTGGTTGCCGCCGCCAGCCGCAAGCGAAGACTGCCGTACGTGCTCGAGCCCATCGGCATGTTTGTGCCCATGGTGCGAAATCTTTGGCTGAAACGGATGTATCATGCGGCTTGGGGTAGGCGGCTACTCGAGGGGGCAAGCGCAGTTATTGCCACCTCGGATCAGGAAGCCGGCGAACTCCTCGCCGGTGGCCTTCCTCGCGCCAGGCTCGTGGCGCGGCGGAACGGTGTGGAAGTGCCTGCGACGTGGCCCGCGCGAGGCACGTTTCGGAAGGCGCGCGGTATTTCGGCCGAGGAGAAGCTGGTCCTTTTCCTTGGGCGCCTATCCGCCAAGAAGAGCCCGGATTTGCTGCTACGGGCATTCGCGGAACTTTCAGGGCGCGCCACCGGAATCTCCATGACACTGGTCTTCGCCGGACCTGACGAAAGCGGCGTGGAAGCAGAACTGGGTCAGATGGCCACGCAACTGGGCGTGCAGTCGAAGGTTCAATTTGCCGGACCGGTCTTTGGCGAGTCCAAGTGGGCGGCCTATAGGGATGCGGACGTTTTCGTGCTTCCGTCGCGCAATGAAAACTTTGGGAATACCGCGGCGGAAGCGGTGGCGGCTGGGACTCCCGTTATCGTGACGGAACAATGCGGGATTGCGCCACTACTTGCGGATGAGGCTGGCTTGGTGGTGCGCCACGACACGACGGCACTATCAAACGCGCTGGCGCGCATCCTGAGTGAAGCGCAACTCCGCGCGCGGCTGGTGGCTGGATGCGCCGTGGTCGCATCGCGTCTGGGGTGGGAAGAACCCGTTCGCGACATGGAGGCGTTATACGCCGGGCTTGCGTCACCGCAGGCCGCGGGGGCAGAATCTAAGGCGATGGGATAGTTTCTTGCCAACACTGGGACATAGTACTTTTCGCGGTATCTGGTGGAGCAGCAACCTACTGCTGGCCGTCGCGTTTGTGTCCATGCTGTACTCCTGGCACCGAGAATATTCCGTGCGCTGGTATCTCGACGGCTTCTCGGATGCGATTGTGTCCAATACCGTGCCCCCCGAGCAAAGGGTCGAAGCCATTTTGAGCTGGATGCGCAGCGAGCCGTCGAGAGCCACCGCCCCAAATCCGGACACCCTTCGGAAACGCGACCCGGAAACGACGCTTACCTACCACCAGCTGTTGAACGTCTGCGGTACGGCGACGAACGCCTTCTTGAATCTTGCGCGAAGCTCCGATCTGCGAGTCCGCCGCCTACTCCTGTTGACCCCCGATCGCCAAACCAAGCATGTGGTTGCCGAGGTTCTAATCGACGATCGCTGGGTCATCGTCGATCCCACCTACCGGCTCATCATGAAGGATGCACGGGGCCACTATCTGACGCGCAAGGATTTGCAGGATCCGGTCTTGTTTTCCCAGGCCACTGGCGCCGTACAGAACTACCCGCATGAGTACACTTATGACCAATTCGCGCACGTACGGCTGGCGCGGCTACCGCTCGAGGGCTTGCATATGCGGCGGGTGTTAGATTGGGTATACCCGGGCTGGGATGAAGTGGTCGACTGGAGCCTACTGCTGGAACGCGAATCGTTCTTTTATGTGGTTCTCACGGTTTCAGCGACCTTGTTCTTCTTGTTGTTGCGGGCCCTGCTGGCCTGGTATGCGGACAGCCGTTTGAGAATCCCGCGCTTCCAATTGCGAAAGCATGCTGTCCGTGCCGGCGCCGCCTTCTTCTCCGCGCCGGAGATCAAACAGTAGCGTGTGCGGTATATGCGGCGTCGCGTTCGCTTCGCGCAGCGCCAGCGCTGAGTCTCGCGTACGGGCGATGACCGCGGCGATGCACCATCGCGGTCCGGATGAAGAAGGGTTTCTTGCCGGCGATGCGCGGGCGCCGGGACTTGCACTGGGGATGCGCCGGTTGAGCATCATCGATCTGGCCGGCGGCCACCAGCCCACCTGGAACGAAACCAAGGATGTCGCGGTCATCTTCAATGGCGAGCTGTACAACTATCGCGACCTGCGCGAGCGCCTCATGCTCTGCGGTCACCACTTCGTCACACAATCGGACACGGAGATACTCGTTCACGCCTGGGAGGAATGGGGCGACGACTTCCTCGCCGAACTGCGGGGCATGTTCGCTTTCGCGTTGCTTGATCTTCGCGCGCGATATGCCCCGGCACCGCTTCTCTTGCTGGCGCGCGATCCGCTGGGCATCAAGCCGCTCTATTACACGCAGACGCCGGAAGGTTTTGCGTTCGCTTCGGAGGTGCGCGCGTTGCTGGCCTCGGGCGCGGTTCCCCAACGCTTGTCGCAGGACGCGGTCACCGCCTATCTGCTTTTTGGCAGCGTCTCCGAGCCAGTGACGCTTGTGGAAGGAGTGTTTTCCCTTGCTCCCGGACATCGCATGCTGCTGCATGTCCCGGAGCGGCGGCGCACCCCGCGGGCGCGGCCTTGGTGGGACCCCGCGGTTTCGCCCGCGGCGCGCGAACCGCGCAAGCCGCGCGATCTTCCAACGGCGACGAAAAAGCTGCGGCCGCTTCTTGAAGATGCCGTGCGCGCGCATCTCGTCGCCGACGTGCCCGTGGGTTTGTTCCTTTCAAGCGGGTTGGACTCCGGCGCCATCGGGGCGCTCGCCGCCCAGGCCCGCGCCGGAATCCAGAGCTTTACACTGACGTTTCCGGGCACGGAGTTCGATGAAGCGGAGCTGGCGCGGCTGGCGGCAAATCGATTCAAGACCAAACACACCGAAGTGCCTTTGAGCGGAGCGGCGGTCCTTTCGCGGCTGGATGAAGCCCTGGCCGCGCTCGACCAGCCCACCATGGACGCGATCAATACTTACTTTGTTTCTTGGGCGGCAAGAGAAGTCGGGCTGAAAGTTGCGCTATCGGGGCTGGGGGGAGATGAGCTTTTCGCGGGCTATCCAACTTTTACAGATACGCCGCGTCTTGCCCGACTGATCAGATGCGCGTGGTACCTGCCTGGAGCGGTGCGGCAAATGACTGCTCCACTGGTTGGCGGTCTCGCCGCGCGGCCAGCCTCACCGGACGCTCGGCACAAGGCCGCGGCCGCGTGGGCCCGTCCCGACGCCTTGCCGCATCCTTATTTCTACGCGCGGACGCTCTTCCCGCCGGGGCAGCTCGATCGAATCATCGAGCCGCGGTTTCGCCCCAGCGCGGTGGGCGCCGACGGCGTCACGCTCGAGCCGACTTGGCTCGCATGGCTCGAACGAACGGCCGACGAAGCCCGCAAGCTGGAACCGGTGGCCGCCGTTTCCTGGCTTGAAATGCGCACCTACATGGCCAGCACGCTGCTGCGCGACACGGATGCCGTCAGCATGGCGCAATCGCTGGAAGTTCGCGTGCCGTTGCTCGATACACCGCTGGTTGAATTTGTTGAGTCCCTGCCGGATGGCGCGCGCCGCCGCTCCGGTCGACAAAAGGCGCTGCTGGTGGAAGCGCTCGGCGATTTGCTGCCGCGAGAAATCCTAACGCAACGGAAACGCACGTTTACTCTGCCGTGGGAGGAGTGGCTGCGTGGACCACTGCGCGCGCGGATGGAAGCGAGCTTCGCCGACCCTGCGCCGCCGCTGGCGGTTTATCTCCGCCCGGGAGGTGTCTCGTCGGTGTGGACGAATTTTCTTGCCGGGAAAACCAGCTGGTCGCGCCCCTGGTCCTTGTATGTCCTGAACGAGTGGTGCCGCCGACATCTCGCGGCATAAACTTCCGGCTGAGGTACACTGACAAATCGCGAGATGAATATTCTTGGGATCAATGCGTACCACGGGAACGCTTCGGCGGCCATTGTCTGTGACGGCCGGTTAATCGCCGCGGTCGAAGAAGAACGCTTCAACCGCGTGAAGTATGCAGCCGGATTTCCCGCGCAGGCCATTCGTTATTGCTTGAAGGAAGCAGGCCTCACGCTCTGTGACATCCATCACGTTGCCGTGCCGCGAAATCCGTACGCCAGGCTGGCCACCAAACTCTTGTACGCGCTGCGCATGCCGTCTTTCGCGCGGACACGCGTCAAAGTTCTCGCGAAATTCACGGGTATTCCCGAGGCGCTGGCGGCAGCCTTTGACGCCGATCCAAAAAAAACTGGCGCCACGTTTCACCGCGTCGAACACCACCAGGCGCATCTTGCGAGCAGCTTTTTTGTTTCACCGTTCGAACGTGCCGCGTTGCTTTCCGCTGACGGCCTCGGCGATTTCGCGAGCACCATGTGGGGCGCCGGCGCCGACAACCGCATGAGGATCGACGGGGCGGTAGCTTTTCCGCATTCGCTGGGGCTGTTTTACACCGCGGTGACGCAATATCTCGGCTTCCTGAAATTTGGCGACGAGTACAAAGTCATGGGGCTCGCCGCTTATGGCCACCCGGACCAGCTCGGCTCTTTTCGCGACATGGTGCGTTTTGATAGCCGCTCCAATGGCAACGGTTTCCGCCTGGGGCTGGCGTACTTTTCGCATCACCGCACTGGCCCGGAAATGTCCTGGGCCGAAGGCCAGCAGACCCCCACGCTCGGCAAAATGTTTTCGGGGCACATGGCCAAGCGGCTGGGACCAGTTCGCGCTCCCGAAGAAGCGCTCGAGGAGCGCCACCGCAATTTGGCTTGTTCGTTGCAAGCGCGGCTCGAAGAGGTCTATCTCGGCATGTTGAAAAAGCTCGGCGAGAGAACCGGACTCAAGGCGGTGTGTTTGGCAGGCGGCGTGGCTTTCAATTGCGTGGCGAACGGGAAAGTTTTTGACGCGACGCCGTTCGAGCAGGTTTACGTTCATCCGGCGGCGGGAGACGCGGGATTAGCAGTGGGGGCCGCGTACTACGTCTGGCATCATAAACTCGGCAAGCCGCGCTCCTTCGTGATGCATCACGCCTACTGGGGACCTGGATATTTGCGGGAAGAAATTCGCCGCGCCATTGATTCGAACGGTCTGGCACAAAGCGGCTATTCCATCGCTGAACTGAACGAAGAGGAGTTGTCGCGGAGCGCCGCCAGGATCATCGCGGACGGAAAGATTCTCGGCTGGTTTCAGGGCCGCGCCGAATGGGGCCCGCGCGCGCTTGGCAACCGCAGCATCGTGGCCGACCCGCGCCGTCCGGAAATGAAGGAAATTCTCAACCGCCGGATCAAGCACCGGGAAATCTTTCGACCGTTTGCGCCTTCCATCCTGGCAGAAGCCACCGCGGAGTATTTTGAGAAGTCCTACCCTTCGCCCTTCATGACCCTGGCGTATTCCGTGCGCCCGGAGAAACGCGACAAGATCCCGGCACCGACGCACGTGGACGGCACCGGCCGACTGCAAACCGTCACGCGCGAGGCCAATCCTCGCTATCACGCGCTCATTTCCGCTTTCCGTGATCTCACCGGCGTGCCCGTGGTGCTCAATACTTCCTTCAACGACAACGAACCCATCGTCTGCCGCCCCCAAGAAGCGATCGATTGTTTCCGGCGCACGCACATGGATGCCCTGGTTCTCGGCGATTTCCTCGTCTCGCGCCCCTAATCTTTGTTCATGCAATTTGGAATTTCGGGCCCCTAGCCACGGCGAACGAACTATGGCAAGATAACGGGCATGGGAAACAAAGACGCGCGAAAACGTGAAGTGAAGAAGCCGCCAAAAAAGAAACCAACCGCCCATGAGCTGAATCGGGCCGCTGCGCCGGTTTTCAAGAAGCCTGCCTGAAATCGTTCAGGCGACACTGCCCTGCCGAGCGACGGAACTCTGTACAATCTTTCCCCGTGCGCATCCTGCTGCTCAATCTCTATTTTCCGCCCGACAGCTCCGCGACCGCGAAGATGATCGAAAGCGTCGTGGATGCTCTTTCTCTCGCGCATGGCGTGACCGTACTGTGCGGGCGGCCGTCCTACGATCCCACCGAACGGCGACCGTGGCGTCCTTACCAAACGGAAATCGCGGGCCGGGCGCGCATCATTCGTGTGGGTTCGACGGCCTTTCCGCGCTTCGAAATGAAAAAACGAGTGCTGAATTATCTCAGCTACGTCGCGCTGGCGATTCCGCGTGGGCTCCTGGTGCCCTGTGACGCCATCGTGGCCATGACCGATCCTCCGTTTCAGGGAATCGTTGGCGCGGTCGTCGCCATGCTGAAACGTAAGCCGTACGTCTACAACATACGGGACATGTATCCGGACATGGCCGTGGGGGGCTCCCTGGTTCGACCTGGCAGGCTCGCGACGATGTGGGAGAAGCTCCATCGCTGGGCGCTGCGCCGCGCTACCCGCGTTATCGTTCTCGGTGAGGACATGCGCGCGCGCATTATCGGCAAGGGTGTAGAACCCGCCCGCGTGCTGATCGTTCGCGATGGAACCGAAATCCTTCCGCCCAATACGCCGCTTCCGGCCCCCGATTCTGAAGTTGTCCGCGCGATCCGCGGCAGTTTTTCCTTTGTTCTTGTGCACGCCGGCAACCTTGGTTTCTATGGCGCTTGGAACAGCCTGGTGAGCGCCGCGCGCCTGCTGGCGAACGATGGTGTGGGCTTGGTGTTCGTGGGCGACGGAGCGCAGCGCTCCGAAATCGAAGCCGCGGCCGCGGGTTCCGGCAATATCCGTTTTCTGGAGTTCTTCCCGGCGAGCAAAATCCCGTCTGTCCTGGCGGCCGCCGATGCTCACGTCATTACCGTGAAGCGGGGTCTGGAAGGCGTGGTGGTGCCCAGCAAAATGTACGGGATTCTCGCAGCGGGAAAACCCATCGTCGCGGTGGCGCCGAAAGAGACGGACGCCGTGTCGCTGGGGATTCGGCGTGGCTTCGCGGTAGCTGCAGATCCCGACCGCGCCGCGGAAGTTGTCAGCGCCGTGCGCGGTCTTGTCTCCGACCCCCATAAGCTGAAGACCATGGGCCAGGCGGCGCGGGCCGCCGCTCCCGATTATGATAGAGTCAAGGAATTGCAAAAATTTGTGGAAATCATCGACCACCTCGCGGTGGAATAGAGAAAATCAAGGAGGCCACTCAAGCGTGACGACGGCGGATGGGTTTTGGACGGGCAAGACTGTTCTGGTAACCGGCGGAGTATCGTTCATCGGCTCGACGCTTACCGATCGGCTCCTGGCGCGAGGCGTGAAAAAGGTTCGCATCGTCGACGACCTAAGCAGCGGCCATCTCGACAACATTCGTCAGCATCTCGGTACCGGCAAGGTCGATTTTCTGCAGGCCGATTTGCGGGAACCAGGTGTGACCCGGGCCGCCATGCAGGGCGTCGACACGGTTTTCCATCTCGCCGCGGATCACGGCGGGCGCGGCTACGTGGACCTCCACCAAGCCGGCCCGGCGTCGAACTTTTTCCTGGACGGACTGGTCTTTGCCGAGGCCCTCAAAGCCAAAGTAGGAAAAGTGGTGTTCGCTTCTTCCGGCTGCGTGTATCCGAATTTCCTGCAATCGGACACCAAAAAAGAGCTTTATCTCACCGAAGACCTGACCAAAGGCCCGAATGATGCCGACAATACCTATGGCTGGGCCAAGTTGATGGGCGAATTCACGCTGCAGGCTTATGCCAAGGAACACGGAATGGGAACGGCTTCCTGCCGTTATTTCACGGTGTATGGTCCTCGCGGGGTGGAGAATCACGCGGTCATCGCCATGATTGCGCGCGCTTTCCTCGGGCAGAACCCTTTCGAAGTGTGGGGCGACGGCACTCAGATCCGCAACTGGACCTATATTGAGGACATTGTCGAGGGTACCATCCTGGCCGGGGAGAAGATCCACGACGGCACGGCGATTAACCTCGGAACGATGGAGCGTATCCGGGTGATCGATTGCGCGAAAATGGTGTGCGAATTCACCGGACACAAAGCCGAAATCAAGCTCCGCCCGGATATGCCCACCGGTCCGCTCAACCGCGTGGCCGACAATTCTCTCGCCAAGAAACTTCTCGGCTGGGAACCGCGAGTGCTCTTCCGCGAAGGCCTCAAGCGCACCATCGAGTGGTACTACGCCACGAGGAACAAAGAGGAAGTGAAGCGCATCTTCACACGCATGCTCACGGAAAGATAAGGAATGCTAGGATGCAGACGGCCTGCGGGTTAAAAAAGAAACTCCGAGTCATTGGTCTGGCAAAAAGCAATGGATTTAGAACTGTGTATGGGCCTTCCCGTCAAGCGCACTGTTGGCCCATATTCGCCGGGCTGCGG
The DNA here is from genome assembly GCA_003225295.1 of Acidobacteriota bacterium. Taxonomy (GTDB): domain Bacteria; phylum Acidobacteriota; class Terriglobia; order Acidiferrales; family UBA7541; genus Acidiferrum. The sequence goes on from QHYZ01000056.1 coordinate 58,909, forward strand.
TTTCCATGCATCTCTCCTCCCCACCAACGCCTATTCCCTACCCCCTCTTTCCCACACCAGCAACCATCCTGACGATCCCGATTGAAGCAAAACTAAAATCGCAGTATTGTGTTTGGGCTGTGTGGGACAGCGATTTGTTAGCGTCACTGGGGAGCCGGACCCCATTCCGGCAAGGATCACCTGAGGCACCGGCGGCAGCAGTGCGGCCGGATTCGGCTCATCTGATAAACGAGGTTGCATGGCCGCAGACCTGCTGGCTTTTTTCATCGCCCTGTTCGCGTCGCTGATGCTCGTCGTTCCCGTGCGCGCTCTCGCCTTGCGCGTTGGAATGGTCGATCTGCCTGGGCCGCGCAAAGTTCACCTTACGCCCATCCCGCTTCTTGGCGGCCTGGCGATGTACGCTGCGGTGGTCATGGCTGTGCTGTTGGCCTTCAATGGACCTGCACGCGCCCAGATTGTGGGCATACTCATCGGCGCGACGCTCGTCGCCGGTGTTGGCATTCTCGACGACCGGGGGTTGCTCCATCATCAGGTCAAACTGTTTGTGGGCATGCCCCTGGCGGCGGCGATACTGCTCGTCAGCGGAATTCGTGCGCAGGTTTTCAGCGTGCTGGTGGGCGGGCGCGGCGGGGATTTTCTGGACGCCGTTCTCACGGTTGTCTGGGTGGTGGGAATTACCGCCTCCTTCAGCATCCTTGATCACATGGACGGCTTGTGTGCAGGCGTTGCGGCCATGGCATCTGTTTCTTTCGCCATGCTGGCCTATCTGAACGGCCAGACGCTGGTTACCACGCTGGCTGCCGCCGTTCTCGGCGCGGCCAGCGGGTTTCTGCGCTGGAATTTTAAGCCCGCCAAGATCTTCATGGGCGATGGCGGCGCCATGTTTCTCGGTTACTTGATGGCCACGCTGGGGCTGAAACTACGCCTGGAGAACACCAATCATCTGTCCGCCTGGCTGGCGCCGATTCTGGTCCTAGGTGTGACCATATTCGACACCACGCTGGTGACGATTTCCCGCTCGCGGCGCGGGCTGCTGCCTTTTGCGACGCCCGGGAAGGACCACGCGGCTCATCGCCTTTCGAATCTAGGTCTCGGCCACCGCGGCGCCGTTCTCACCCTGTATGTGCTCGGCGCCCTCGGCGGCGGCGCCGCCGTACTGGTCAGTTATCTTTCCGCGCGAATGGCTTTCTTCGTTGGGGTTCTGGCCTGCGGCATCATCTTTGCCGGCGTTGCCTATCTTGAGCGCGCACCCTATGAGCGCCAGACGCCGAAGACCTCCACCGCTTCCTAAGACAACTTGCCGATTCGAACGCATCGTCCATCGTTGGTTTTGCGACTCTCCGCGTGTTGGCCGTCGGTGGCGGATTCGCTATACTTAGCGGTCGTCCTCTCACTCACAACTCGAGCAGCCCGCACGGCTCGAGCGGGAAGCAGGTAAGTTTTTGGCGTGGGATCCCTAGAATTTACAGGGAAGGCACGTCCTTGGGAAGCACGGAAACTTTGGAAAACACAGAAGCGCAGCTCCGGCCTGGACGGGGCGACCGGGAAGTCATCGTTGTTGGCGGCTCCGCTGCGGGACTCTTCACCGCCGCGAGGGTGGCACGCGGCGGCCGTAGCGTGCGCGTGCTGGAATCAAAACCGCAATTCGAGCCCGCGGCTCGGACGTTGATTGTTACGGATCACTTCCGCAACCAAATGGGGGTTTCCGCTCGCGAAAGCATCATCAACGAGATTCGCCGTTTCGAGCTTTTTACCGACGGCCGCTCGGCACAGGTCGCGCTGAGCAAGCCTGATCTGATCATTGAGCGCTCGCGCCTGATTCCCGCGCTGGCCCGCGAGGCCCACGAGGCCGGCGCGGCACTATCGTTCGATACGCGTTTCCTGGGTATCGGTCCGAATGCCCGCGGCTTGCGGCTGGAAGTGGAATCCGGCGGCAAGCGCGAAGAGCTGCACGCGGACAGCGTGGTTGGCGCAGATGGCGCCGCGAGCCGAGTGGCGCGTGCTTCCGGCTGGCCCCCCATCGAGACGGTGCCACTCGTTCAAGCCATCGTGCGCCTGCCGAAAGACTGCCCTCCCGATACCACCCGCGTCTGGTTCGTGCCCGATGATACGCCTTACTTTTACTGGCTGATTCCCGAATCGCCCGAACGTGGCGCGCTGGGTGTGATCGGCGAGCACGGCAGCGACACGAAGCGCTGCTTCGAACGCTTCCTTGAAAAGAAACAGTTGGAGCCGCTCGAATGGCAAGGCGCGCGCATCCCGGTCTATCGCGGCTGGGTGCCGGTACGGCGGCAAGTCGGGAACGGCGAAGTTTACCTGGTGGGTGACGCCGCAGCGCAGGTCAAAGTTTCAACTGTAGGGGGAATCGTTACCGGTTTTCGCGGCGCGCTGGGCGTCTCCGAGGCACTCTTGCAGAATGGCAAGAGCCGGGAGCTAGCCGCCTTGCGGCGCGAACTCGGAACCCATTGGCTGATTCGCCGCGCGCTGCACCATTTTGAGCAGAAGGATTATTCACAGCTCGTGGATCTGCTGGATGCTTCGACGCGGCAATCGCTTGGCGAAATCAACCGCGATGAGTCCACCCGTTTATTGTGGAACGTGGTGCGCCGGCAGCCGCGCCTCGTACTCCTCGGGCTGCGCGGCTTGCTCATGGGCAAAGCCGAAAGTAGTTAGACCAAGCCTCGGCCGGCCTGCCCAATCACTCAAAACAAATCGAACGAGAAGATGTGGCCGGTCGAGTCACCCACATAGAATTTCTGGATAACGGTGTCAAAACTTGGATCGCCGATGGTCGCGCCGGCATTAATGAGGCGATTCGCGGCGTTCGCGCCGGTTGTCGGATTGATCTTGTACAAATGACCGTCCGAAGAAGCGACGTACATGAATTCGGCTTGCGGCGGCGGACTGAACACGAGTGAAGAGGGGTTGGTAATCGCGGGATTCACCCATCCGCCGGGTGAAACCGAGAAGGTGACGGGGGCACATGTCGCGAGCGGATAGGCCACGTGGACTTTGGATACGCCGGTCGAAGTGGAAAAGAACACATCGTCGTTTAAGGCCGCGGTTTCAATGGGAATGGGGAAGCCCCGGGGAGTGACGCCCAGAGCGGCGCTGCCCGTGGCGCAATTGATGATATCCGTGCGCACGGCGTAAAGCACCCCGCCGTTGGTGGTGACATAGATCACCCGGCCGTCGAAGTTTTCGGTCGGCGCCTGGTCGATATCGTTCAGGCTGAAGGACGCCGATAGAGCTCCGGTATTGGTGCTGATTTTCCAAAGGCTGGGCTGGGCAATACCACCAGCGGAGCGGCTGGCGACCCAAGCCATGTTGTTGACGTAGTCTACATACGGAGTGGCGTTCACGATGTCCATGTTCCCCGGATTGAGTGTCCAAACCGTTGCGCCGGTGTTTCCGTTCAAGCCGAAAACCCTATTGTTGGTTGTGCTGCCCGCGCCGACATTTCGCGTGGCCACGATGACCAGGTCAAAAGCGCTGAGGTAGCCAACTCCGCTGAACGACTTCACCTGGACGGCTGGGGCCGCCAGGAAACCGCTGCCAGCGCCAGTGGTCAGCACTGCGGTTTGCCACAGCAAGGCGCCCGTGTCTGCACGGAAGGCATAAACCGTGCCGTCGCCTGCGGCCACATAAGTGACGGCACAGACGTTTTTGCAGGTGGGATGGGATGTATCTGAAGCAGCGATAAGCGGAGGCCGTCCCTGGATCGCGCCACCGGTAACACCCGATGTTCCACCGGGCTGATAATTGCGCTGGCCGTTGGTGACGCTCATGGCGTGAACCGAGTTGTCGTTTCCACCGGTAACAACAATATTTCCGGGATCCAAGGCCGGTGCCGCCAGAGTCGTTGCGCCCGTCTTGTAACTCCAGTTCTTGTTCGCGCCCCCGCCGGCCACCGTGGTGTTCGTTTGTGTAGCGGTGTTGCCGAAAGAATAGTGAGGTGCAGCAGTGGAAGCCGCCCCGGCAATGGCCGTGGCATCGTGGGTGTAGGCTCTGTAGGCGTACGGCGTGCCAGGAAGAACGATGCTGTTGTCTCCGTTTTCATCAAAGGCGCTGACGGTCGCGAACGCGCCGGTGTTGGCGGCGATGAATTGCCCGGCAACGGGCTGCGCCCCGGTGTTGTAGACCGTACCGTCGGCCGGAGCAAACGTCGGCGCGACGCCTCCTGCCTGCTTGGCGAACAATACGCCGTCGTAATTGGCATTTGTCGAGCCGATCGGAAACGTCCAGTTCAGCGTGATTTCCGAAATTCCCAGCGTCGGCACGCCGAGCGTCACATCGCGCAGATAGCGCAGGTTGAGCGTCGGCTGGTTGGCCACGATGTTTTCGCGCGATCCATACAAAGGCGACAAGGCATTGGCCGACTCGGCGGCGACGGCGGTCACCGGCTCGGGCTCGGTGTAGCGGCGGGCCAGGAAATTGTCGAAGTCGTAGTTCACTGGATTGCCGTCATAGACAAAGAGTCCGACGGAGCCGGCGGTCGTAACGTTGTTGTTGCCGACGATGGACGGCGCCTGCAGTACGCCACCGACGTAGGTGCGCATCGTTGCGGGGCTTCCGAAAAATGCTCCGGCGACGGTATAGAACGTGGCGTCGACCCAGGGGTAGAGCGGCTCCTGCAAGCTAAGGAACGCGCCGGCATTCCAAGACGCGAGCTGCGACACTCGCTGGTTCGTAAGTGCTCCGATGGTGATGAACTGCAAGCAAGAACGGTACGCGGTCATATTGGCAGCCGTGGTCCCGCCAACCCGCCCCAGCGGGCATCCCGTGCTCTCCAGCCCCGCGACGGTAGTCATTCGAACGTCGGCCTGAACCAGCACGTCCCTCTCGTTGGCAACAGCAGTAAAGTAAATGACGTTTCGATTGGCGCCCACGGCATTGGATTCGCGAAGGATCCGGTTTGTCCCGACGTCGGCCACCACGTTCCAAGGCCCCCCACCTTGTACCGTCCAGCCGGCAGGCGGCTGAGCAAGCGTATCGGCGTCAAAATTGTCGTAGGCAAGATAGACGTTGTTCAGGTTAGCCGGGGGAGCAGGTGCGTTGGCGCTGCCGTAGAACAACGAGTAGCTCGCGTCTGTGCCATTGGCGGCGATATCCGCCCGCAACTTGAACCAGATCGTGCTGCTGGCGGCGTTGCAATTGATTACCTGCCGGTCGAGCTGCGTCCAAACGTTGGCGGCGAAGCGCGCGATGCGCAAGTCGTTGCAGTCGGCGCGCATCTTTCCGGCGATGACCAGAGCAGCGGTATTGAACCCGGTGATCTGCGCGCTGTAGCCGTTGTACCCGCCAAAAGGCGCGATGGCGCCAACCGTAACGGTGATGGCCCGAGTGAAGGACCACGTGACTCCATCTTCCAGCTGATCTTTCACCAGCAAGCCGTAATTCGGAATCGTTCCGTTAATCCAACCCTGGGGAATGTTCGCCGACGTCGAATCGCTCAGAACGTTAAACGAAACCGCCGTGCCCGCCGTCGTTCCCGAAGGCTGCGTGTCGGTCGCCGTGGGATCGAAGTCGCCCCCCGCGGTGGTCCATGCCAGCGCGCCATTCCGGGTATTCCAGGTGACCCCGGCTTCCGTCCAGTCGGTCAATCCGGTAATGCGATGGATTTCCTGGCTGCGACTGAGAAAGGGTGGCGTGGTGCGAACTAGATTGAGTGTCGAAGTCTTCAGTGCGGTGTTGGGGGTTAGTCCCGTGGTGCTGAGATCGAAACGCACCAAGGAACGTTGGTTGGCATTTTGCGCGGTATGCGTGGAAACCGTTGTCGCAGCGCCGTTATTGATCGCGGGGGCGGCTTGACTGACGGTCGCGTCTCGAGTCGATGTCACCGCGGTTTGTTCGTCCGAGAGGAGTGGCCTCGCCGGGCAAACCAGTAGCAGCACGAGGAAGCAGCGTAGCGCGGTAGCTAGAAAACTTCGAATTGACCAGGAATTCGTTCTCATCGCTCCGCTTCTACTTCCGCCCTGGCTGGAGTGGGGGGCTGGTGGGGGAGGAGTGTGAATTCCGATTCAAGCACCAGGCGGTCGTCCAGGAAAACGCGCACGCGCCAGGTCCCGCTGAGATTTCTTTGCGTGATATATGTTCCACCGACGGGCAGCACGGTGAGAACCGAGGAATCGCCCCGGCTTTTCATCAGCAGGGTGGTAATCCCTTCCGGATGAACTTTGTTGGCATCAGCCACGAGGTGCGGCGCCGCCGGGGCGGGTGAGACTTCACTGTTGAACGCCGGGGCCCTGGCCGGCGCAGGACCGCCAATCGAAAACCGTGTCTTTCTAGAGGAATACATGCTTCCACCCGGCAAAAGAAATTCCACCGTCTGCACATGCTGGCCGCTCACACCCGGCCACACCACAAAAACGAACAGATCGCGAAGGTCGGCGATGGGAAAGGTATCCTGCGTGGTCCGGCAGGAAGTATCCGGCGTCTCGCAATAGAAAATCTCCGGCCCGCGGGGCCGGGGTAGTGGGCGACGCGCGCCTAGCCGCGCGTCGGAGTTAAGACGGCCCTTTTCCTCGTTGGGCCGGACTGGCCGGTTCGAAGATTGGGCGGTGGCCTGCTCGGAAACACACCAGAGCAAGCCGAGAGAAGCGAAAATTAGAATGGCGAGACGAATCCGTCCCATGGCTGCCTCCGCAGACCAGTTGTGCTACCTGCGAACATGACCCTAGTTTCAAACTAACTAGGGTCAGGCGGGCTGTCTATAGGCCTATGGTTTGAAGTTTCTAAGAAACAAGGGTATGGCAAGGCACTCGCCCGAGAAATGGGGCGCCTACGAGGGAGGCTTTGTTCCTTCCGACGAATAGGTCAAAATAAGACCCTAGCATTCCACCGCGGACGGGGGTCCGAAGCTCATCCTAGGGAGAGTTCGTTTTGCGTCTTTCAGTCATCGGTTGCGGGTACGTAGGTCTCGTCACCGGAGCTTGTCTTGCCGAGGCCGGACACGAGGTAGTTTGCACGGACATCGATCGGGAGCGCATCGCCAAGCTCAATGCCGGCGGCGTTCCGATTTACGAGCATCACCTTGAGCAAATCCTCGCATCCGCTCGGAAGGCGGGAAAGATCTCCTACACCGCCGACGCCGGTGAAGCCATCCGCGCCGGAGATACCATCTTCATCTGTGTGGGAACCCCGCCGAAAGATTCCGGCGAGGCCGACCTCTCGGCCATCGACCACGTGGCTCGGCAAATCGCCGCGGAAGCGAAATCGCCTAAACTCATCGTTGAAAAAAGCACCGTCCCCGCGCGCACCGGGCTCGAACTCAGCCGCGCCCTTTCCGCGTATTCCAAGAACAGCAACGTGAAATTCCGCGTCGCTTCCAATCCGGAATTCCTTCGCGAAGGCACCGCCGTCGCGGATTTTTTTCATCCCGACCGGATTGTCGTGGGTGTCGAGGATCCCTCTTCCGCCGCCGAACTCCGCGAAATCTACCGACCGATTCTCGAACGCAGTTTCCGCTGCCCGGTGCACAACGGAACCTGCCCCCCAGGCCGCATAGCCGAATTTCTGGTTACCACCATCAACAGCGCCGAGCTCATCAAGCACGCCTCGAATTCTTTTCTGGCGCTGAAAATCAGTTATGCCAATGTGATCGCTGATCTCTGCGAAAAGATCGGTGCCAACGTCGAGGAGGTTACGCATGCCATGGGACTCGACCCGCGCATCGGCGGAGAGTTTCTCAAGGCCGGGCTCGGTTATGGCGGTTTCTGTCTCCCCAAGGACGTACAGGCATTCATCCACTTGTCGGCTTCCGTCGGAGTGGACTTCGACATCCTGAAGGCCACCGAAAGCGTCAACAAGCAGCGCATCGACCGCTATTTTGAAAAAATCCGCCAGGCGCTATGGGTGGTAAAAGGCAAGCGCGTGGCCGTCCTTGGACTGGCCTTCAAAGCCAACACCGACGACATCCGCTTCGCTCCCGCGCTGGAAGTCCTCAGGCGCCTGCTTGAGGAAGGCGCGGTGGTGCATGCCACCGACCCGGAAGGAATGCCGCGCACCAAGGCCCTCTTTCCACAAGTGCACTATCACGAAGACGCCTACCAGGCTTTGCAAGGCGCCGATGCCGCGCTGGTTTGCACGGAATGGGATTCCTTCCGCAAGCTCGATTGGGATCGCGCCGGAAAAGTCATGGCGCGCAAACTGGTGATCGACGGAAGAAATCTCTACACCCCCCAGGGCATGCGCGAAAAGGGCTTCGAGTACTACTCCTTCGGGAGACAGTAGTCGTGGTTCGGGGGTGCGCCAGGTGCTCCCCCCGGCCCCACCGAATTCTCGCCTAGGGATGAGGGTGGGTCTTAGCGTTGATCGGAGCGTGGGCAATTCGACGGAAATCCTAGGATGGTGCAAATAAACGCCGGGGATCTTTGCTAGTGGGAACAACCGAATGAGAAGATTGCCGGGGGGCGGGCCGCCTCTGCTTCTTTTTTCTGATTCCCTACCTCTATCCCCTTCGCACTCATCTTTTGCGGAACACTTCCTTGAAGTACGCCAGCGTCAGCTTCAACCCCTCGTCCAATCCCACTTTGGGCTCCCACTTCAGAATGCGCCTCGCCTTGGTTATGTCCGGGCAGCGGCGTTTCGGATCGTCCTGCGGCAACGGCTTGAAGACAATCGGTGGGGCATGGTCAAAATGCTTGCGGATGCGTTCGGCAAATTCCAGGATGGTGATCTCCTGGGGGTTGCCGACGTTCGTCGGCAGGTGCTCATCGGACATCATCAGCCGGTAAATCCCGTCGATCAGGTCGTCGACGTAACAGAAGCTGCGCGTCTGCAGCCCATCCCCATAAATCGTGAGCGGCTTGCCGCTCAGCGCCTGATACACAAAGTTTGGCAGCGCACGCCCATCATGCAACCGCATCCGCGGTCCATAGGTATTGAAGATTCGCACGATATGCGTGTCTAGCTTGTAGTAGCGGTGGTAGGCCATGGTCATGGCTTCGGAGAAGCGTTTCGCCTCATCATAAACGCCGCGTGGCCCGATGGGATTGACGTGTCCCCAATATTCTTCGTGTTGCGGAGAAACTTCCGGATCGCCGTAGCATTCGCTCGTGGAGGCCAGAAAAAACTTTGCCTTCTTCGCCAGCGCCAATTCCAAAGCATTTTGCGTGCCAACCGAGCCCACCATCATCGTAGCAATGGGATGCTTCAAGTAGTCGGGAGGGCTGGCCGGTGAAGCGAAGTGCAGCACGTAACCCACTTTTCCCGCCACCTTCAGCGGCTTGCTCACGTCCGCCTTCTGAAACTTGAACTTTTTACTCTTTGCTAGATGGCTCAGGTTGCCCTTGGCGCCGGTAATAAAATTATCCAGCGCCAGCACGTGCCATCCTTCGGCCAGCAGCTTGTCGCAAAGATTCGACCCCAGAAATCCCGCCCCGCCCGTCACGACGGCACGCATGCACCCTCCTCGAAAATCAATTCGACAGTGTAACGTGAGCGTGCTGGAACATCCAATCGTCTGAACTTTCCGCGGGGGCAGATCCATCTCCGGCGTGCCCAGCTGGCGTACTAATCAGAGTTAGCGGTGGCGTTGACGCGCGAAAGTGGAGAAACCCCCGGTGTGCTAGTCGTCATGAACTCCGCCCCGCGCGATTGGAGCACAGTTTCCGAAGGTTTGGTTTCTCTCCGGGTGTCTTTCTCGGATGTTCTGATTCGGTCATACCTTGAAGGGAATCTGCTGGCCAGGTGGTGTGTAGTTGCTAGCCTTTGACGGCGGGCACATCCAGCACTTCCTGGATCTTTCGGGCCAGCGCTTTGGGACGATATGGTTTCTGAATGAACGCGACGGCAGGGTCAAGGACGCCTTGTCGAGCAATCGCATCGTTGGTGTAGCCAGAAGTGAAAATTATTTTTATCTCTGGACGGAGTTCCGTCATGTGGCGGGCCAGCTCGGGTCCGCTCATTTCAGGCATTACCACATCGGTGAGCAGCAGATGAATCGGTCCGTCGAATTCCTTGGCCTTTTGCAGCGCCTCTCTGCCGGAGGCCGCTTCGAGAACCACATAGCCGACGCTCTCGAGATATTCCCGAGCCATTTCGCGAAGTGACACGGAGTCTTCGGCCAACAGAATTGTTTCGCAGGACTCGCGGACCACCGCCTCCGGCTCGTTTTGCTTGGCTGGCTGAACCGACTCGTCGACGCGCGGGAGATATACCTTGAAGAGGGTGCCCTGATTTAACTCGCTGTACACCCAGATGTATCCACCGCTCTGCTTTACAATTCCATAGACCGTTGCTAGACCCAAGCCGGTGCCCTTCCCGAGTTCTTTGGTGGTGTAAAACGGTTCAAAGATTCGCGATTGGGTGTCGCGGTCCATCCCGCAACCTGTATCTTGGACCCCCAGCACGACGTAGCGCCCGGGAATGAGCACCTGATGCTCGCCTTTATAGGGGTCGTCCATCTCAACGTTGTGGGCTTCAATTGTCAGTCGCCCCCCCTGAGGCATGGCATCCCGGGCGTTTATAACCAGGTTCAAAAGCACCTGCTCGATTTGTCCGGGGTCGGCCTTTACACGCCCGAGAGAAGGATCCAGCGAAATCTTGAACTCGATGTTTTCGCCGATGAGCCGACGAAGCAATGCCTGAGTCCGCTCGACAATTTCCTTGAGATCCAGCACTCGCGGCTGAAGCATCTGTTGCCGGCTAAACGCGAGAAGTTGTCGAGTCAGATCTACCGCCGATGCGCCGGCCCTCCTGATCATTTCAATTTTCCGGATGGCTGGATGATCGGGCGGGAGCGCGTCAAGAAGCACATCGGAATATCCGAGGATGACAGCCAGCAGATTGTTGAAATCGTGCGCCACGCCGCCTGACAGTTTGCCAATAGCCTCCATGCGTTGCGAAAGACGCCGTTGCTCCTCCATTTTCTTTCGTTCCGTGATGTCAACGATGGTGCTCGAAACCAGAACCCCGTCGTCGGTGGCCAGAGGCGCCAGCGCGATTTCCACCGCAAACTCGGTTCCGTCCTTCCGGCGCGCGGTCAGTTCCTGGCCCACGGCCATGGGACGCGTGTGCGGCGCTTTCATGTAGCTGGATCGCTGCCCTTCATGAGAACGACGAAACCGCTCGGGCAGGAGCATTTCGATGGATTCACCGATCAGCTCTCCACGGTCATAGCCGAACATGCGGAGTGCCTGCGTGTTCGCATCGATAACCATTCCCTGCTCGTTGGTGAGCAGAATGCCGATGGGTGCCGTCTCCGAAAGGAGGCGGTAACGCTGTTCGGAGAGTTGCAGAGCCTGTTGCACACGAGCGCGGTGTTTTATCTCGGCACGGAGCTCGCTGGAAAGCTTGTGCCGCTCGACGGCATAGCGAAGAATTCTTCGCAATTGGCCGCCGTGTATCTGGCCCTTGATGACGTAATCGTGCGCACCCTCCCGCAGTGCGGCGATCCCCAACTCTTCATCCTGGAGCGCCGTAAAAACCACGACGCTGGCGCCCTCTGCCAGAGGCATGATGCGCCGCAAGGTTTCGAGGCCGGTGCTACCGGGAAGTCCCAAGTCGAGTAGGATGACCCGGTATAGAGAGTCCGGGGCGAGAAAGCGCAAACCTTCCTCGAAGGTCGACGCATGTTGCAGTGTAAAAATGCCATTTTCGTCATGTTCCAGCATTCCTTTGACGAGGCGCGCGTCAACCGCACTGTCTTCAATCAACAGAACATGAATCGTTTCTTTCATGAATTCTCTTATTGACGAGCCTGGAGTGCACCTACCGTCTTCGCGCACACGGCGTTACCCCAAGGAGACGTATCCCTCCACTAACCGAACGGTGCAATCCAGCAACCACGAAGGTGGTGGGTAAGTTGCTGAAAAGACAACGAATCCGGAAAAGACTGGCAATCGTGGGTGTTCTGAATTGAAACACTGGCTAGATTTCGTGCTTATTCGGAGAGCATCCCCTCAACCAGCTTCCTGCGAGGGATTCCCAAGCAGGGCTGATCGGTAGGTCTAGTAGGCAAGGCTTGCGATTCATTGGCGAGTCCTCTGGGTATCCTGGTCGTCTTTACAGGTTTTTGTTTGTTGAGCCGCCTGGACATCAGTATTCGACATTTCAGCATCCCGTTGATTCTCCTTATCCTTGTTATTGGCTCCCTGGCCGCGAATGATAGCCCGTCTCCAGCCGGCCTCTCCGAATCTGCGACGGCTTGTGGGGACCGCCGCAGTTGGATGCGCCCACATATCGTTGCTGAAGGTTCCCGGAAGGGCATGGCATGCGACCGTCTCAGTGGTTTGATAGCGACGAAATACCCTTTATCGCGAGGAGTCTGGCGTCGGCTGTAACCAGGGTGAGCTCAAACACCTTGGCCGTCGCCACGAGGAATGCGTCAGCGGGATCCCTGTGAGGGAGGCGGATTTTGCACATTGAGAGAACGACTTCGGTTGTGATAGGAGCTTCTTTAGGTGGAAACGTCGCGAGCGCCTGCGCGACCCACTCTTCGGCATCCATATCCAACTCCACGCGGCCCTTCTCGACCAGGATCAGGAGTTCCCAGATGCTGATCGGGGAGAGCCATTTTTCAATCGCCGGATCCTCGAGCGCTCTCCGAACGCGGGACCCGATTTTCTCTGGCTCGAGGAAACTCCAAATCCAAATGTGAGTGTCGAGTAAAAGTTTCACGAGCTGAGGACTTCCCAGTCCTTCTCATCGCTCGCGGGCGAGACGATATCCCCAACAATTCGCCCAGTACCTGCCATTGATCCAAGCCAGTGCTTTCTCTTCGGTTTTGGGGAAGGAGGCACAACTTCGGCAACAGGTTCGCCAAATTTTGTGACTAGGACCGGCCTGCGGGTTTTGCGAACGCGTTCCAACACCGCAAGGCAGGTAGCCTTAAATTTCGAAATGGCGATTTCATCCACTGGCAGTCCGCGCGCTACTCCTTTACGACTTGTACCATGGTCAATGACCATAGTCAACGTCCTATGTTGACGCTTCTCCCCCCTGCTCCTAGAATCTGCACAACTGCAGTCATCTTCGGTGTTTCGACGACGGGGCGGGATAGCATGCGCGGTTCCCAAATGGCAAGTCAGGACAATCCCGCCACGGTTTCTCGTTCGCGCTCCCGTATTCTTTTCGCCACCAGTGGTGGCGGCTTGGTCGTTGCACTGGTGATCTTGTTCGGCGTCGGCCGCTGGCTGGTGATGGAGGACCCGCTTGTGAAAGCCCGGGCGATCGTAGTGCTCAGCGGCGCAATGCCGCTGCGCGCCATCGAAGCAGCGAAACTCTACCGCCAAGGATACGCGCCGGAAATCTGGCTTACCCATTCCACGGAGCCCGGCGCGACTCTCGAAGAGATGGGCATTCTTTTCGCGGGAGAGGATCATTACAGTGCCCTCGTTCTGATTCACGAAGGAGTGCCGCCGGAAGCGATTCACACCCTCAAACCGCCAATCGTGAATACCGCCGACGAAATCAAGGTCATTGCTCCGGCCCTCGCGCCAGGGCAGGACGACACGGTAATTCTTGTCACCACCAAAGCGCATACGCGTCGCGTTCGCCTGCTCTGGCGCAGGCTGGCTCCTGGTCAGGGCCGGGCCATTGTGCGCGCTGCCTCGGGCGATCCATTCGATCCCCGGCACTGGTGGCGCAACACTCGCGATGCTCTCGAGGTGGTGCGCGAAATTCTGGGCCTGTTGAACGCCTGGGCGGGCCTGCCCCTGCACCCGGCGCGGTGAAGGGGTCGTTTTCGTCAGCGCGAAAGGACCAGGCTTCTTAGAAAAGGAAGAACCGTTTGCGGCGCGGCGGAGGCAATTCATCTTCGATTTCTGGAATGTGTGGCAATCCCCGCCCCTCAAAAGCCGCGAGCGGATTATCCTGGAACAGAGCGCGCGCCTTCTCTTCACCAAACTGATGGACGACGAGGTTGTACGCAGGTTGCAGACGAAGCGGCCGCGTTCGCGTGTTGTGCGCATCGCTGGCCACGAAATGGATGAGACCCTCACCGATCCACCGCAGCGCATTCTGCTGCGCACCGACACCGAAACCTCCGGTAAGTGCGCCTCCAGTCACCTGCGCAAAGCAGCCCTGCCGTACCCATTTTTTCAAGCGCTCCGGGCGCGAGCGCAAAATGCCGTTGCGCTCCGGGTGAGTGATCACCGGCTGCACACCGGCAAGCTGAATTTGGTGCAACGTCTGGTCCATCGAAGGCGGGATCGAAAACTCGTTGAATTCCAGCAGCAGGAAATCGCGCTGGTTGATGCAATAGTGTGGGGCATCCTTGCGCAACGATCCGAGATTCTCCGGATTGAGATGAAAGTCGCAGCCGGTGGCGATTGTCAGCCGGTCGCCGATCGTGGCTTGCAGCTCGTCGCGAAGCTGTCGCACCTGCGCAAAATCGAAAAAATATTCGTTGCTGGAGTGTGGTGTGGCGACCAGGTGGGTAATACCGTCGGCAATGGCGGACTCCGCCATGGCCATCGATTCTTCCATGGTGGCCGGTCCATCATCGAGACCCGGCAGTATGTGACAATGTAAATCGACCATTTGGATTTTCCGCCCCTAGCGCCACCAGGCGCCCAACGCCTGCCACACGCCGAGCAAAACCAGGATCCCCGCAAAAATCTGTCGCATGCTTCGCGGATTGATCTTCTTCGCCAGGATTCCCCCGGCAATACCGCCCAAAAATATTCCCGGGATCAGCAGCACCCCCGTTTTCCAGGAAACGAATCCTTCCCTGGAGTACACCGTCAGTGCCAGCACTCCGGTAGGGGGTATCAGCGCAACCAAGGAAGTTCCTTGGGCGCGATGCTGGCTGAAGGCCAACAGCAGCCCGAGGAGAGGCACGAGAAGGACCCCACCGCCGACCCCGAACATTCCCGAAGCCACTCCGCACACGCAGGCGATTGCCAAGATGCCAGCGCTGCGGCCAACAAATCCCTCCGTCTTAGCCACGGGCCTGCTCCTGTGCTCGGCCATCGACAGAGCCTTCCAGCCGCGCTTTCCTCCACAGCAGCAATCCCGCCAGCACCAGGAAGCAACCGAACAATCCTCTCAAGTTCCGGGATAGCATGGGGAGGGCTATTAAACTCCCCGCGTAAGCGCCGAGTAGCATTCCCAGCGCGCACAAAATTCCGGCACGCAAATCCACCTGGCCCTGCTTCCAGTATTCCCGCAAGGCTCCCAGTCCAATGGGCGGCAACAAGATAAACAGCGAAGTGCCCTGCGCTAGGTGCTGGTCCATGTGCAGCAGATAGACCATGGCCGGCACCAGAACAACGCCACCCCCGATACCCAATAGGCCCACCAGCACACCAACGCCAAGGCCCAGCAGAAGGATCATGAATATCATGGTGACCGGTCTGTTTTGCGCGCATCGCCCCGATGATTCGAATCCAGCTCGACTATTTTCGCCTCTCCGGGCTTCTGCGGCAACCTCCCTTGAACAAGCGGTAACACCCAAGAGAGCGCGCCTTTTTTTGTTTGTGCCGAACCTGTTATATTTGCTTGTCTCTTTCACGTCGGAACTGCGGCTTTGCTGGCCCTCTAGCGGGTCGGCGTCTGGAGACGACGTGGCATCCCCATAAACGTGAATCCCTTGACCGCGGTGCGGTCCGACATAAAGAGGAATGCGACGGAACTCATGCCCATTGACCGGAAACCCGAGTTTTTCAAAGGCGGCCAGCTCAAAGTGGGAATCATTGGCTGCGGCTACGTCGGCTTGCCCCTGGCGTTGCGCTTCGCCGAAGCGGGGCACAAAGTCACGGGACTCGATACCGATCCCCGCAAGGTGACCATGCTCAATGCCGGCAAGTCCTACATCGAGCACATTCCTCAGAACAAGATCCAGCAGTTCGTCAACAGCAAGCACTTCGGCGCGACCAACGATTTCGAGAAGCTGAAAGAAGCCGACGCCATTCTCATTTGTGTTCCCACGCCACTCGATGAGCGCCGCGAGCCCGATCTGAGCTACGTCGAGCAGACCGCCATGTCTATTTATCCTCACCTGCAAAAGGGACAGCTGGTGGTCCTCGAATCGACGACCTACCCGGGCACCACCGAAGAACTGGTTCTCCCCATCCTGGAGAAAAGCGGATTGCGCTGCCCCATCGCCGTCGGCCAAGAACATGAAAATATCGCCGGTGATTTTTTCCTGGCCTTTTCGCCGGAACGCGAGGATCCCGGAAACAAGCAGTTCGGCCTGGCACAGATTCCCAAGGTCGTTGGCGGATTGAATCCCCCGAGCGGCCGCGCCGCGCAAGCGCTGTACGCGCAGGTCGTGGCTCGCGTCGTTCCGGTCAGCTCCACGCGCGCCGCGGAGATGGCCAAGCTGCTCGAGAACATCTTCCGTTGCGTGAACATCGCGCTGGTTAACGAGCTCAAACAGCTCAGCCTGCGTATGAACATCGACATCTGGGAAGTGATTGACGCCGCGGCCACCAAGCCCTTCGGTTACATGCCATTCTATCCCGGGCCGGGGCTGGGCGGGCATTGCATCCCGGTGGACCCGTACTACCTTTCCTGGAAAGCCCGCGAATATGATTTCGCCACGCGGTTTATCGAGCTGGCCGGAGAAGTCAACACCGCCATGCCGTATCACATCGTCGACGCGGTCGCCAATTCGCTGAACAATCACAAGAAGAGTATGAAAGGCTCTCGCATTCTGGTTCTCGGCGTGGCCTACAAAAAGGACGTGGATGATCTGCGGGAATCACCAACGCTGAAAATCATGCAGCTCCTCCAGCAGCGCGGTGCGCTACTCGATTACAACGATCCCTACTTCCCGCAGCTCCACAAGATGCGGCACTACAATTACGAAAACATGAAATCGGTGCCGCTCAGTCCGCAGGCGCTCGGCAGCTATGACGCGGTAATTGTGGCTACCGATCATTCCAGCTATGACTATGCCGCCATCGTCGATGCCGCAAGACTGGTCATTGATACGCGCAACGCCACCCGGCGGGTCATGCGCCATCGCGAAAAAATCGTGCTTTGCTAGGCTGCCATGACTTCGTCTGCCGAAGAGATTCGCCGCCAGCTCGAGGAAAGCGCTCGCCTCAAGCAGAGTTTTTCCGGCGAACTGATCGGCCAGATCGCCCTATTCGCGGAGAAATCCGCAGCCGCCCTGCGCGGTGGCGGCAAGCTCGTTTTTTTCGGAAACGGCGGCAGCGCTGCGGATGCTCTTCATCTCGCCGCCGAACTGGTCGTCCGGCTGCGAAGGGAGCGCCCGGGCCTGGCGGCCCTGGCGCTCACCACGAATCCTTCGGTATTGACTGCCGCAGGCAACGACTACGGATTCGAACTTATTTTTTCCCGCCAGATTGAATCTCTCGTCGCCAGTCCCGACATCCTCGTGGCGCTCACCACCAGTGGCAATAGCCCCAATATCATCCGCGGCGTGGAAGCTGGCCGCGCGCGCGGTGCCTATGTCGTAGCCTTCACTGGAGACACGGGCGGGGAGATCGCCGGCAAGGTCGATCTTCTCTTGAATGTTCCTTCACGGGACGCGCAGCGGATCCAGGAATGTCACATCACCATGGGCCACATTGCTTGCGACATCATCGAACGGCTAGCGTGTACATGAGCGACACCAGCGAAGCCGTCTGGCAATCACCAACGGGACGCCGCCGCATCCTTTCCCTTTTAGAGCAGCATGTCAATTCGCTCTTAGCAGCTCGACCCGCGCGGTGGCGAAGGGCATAACGGCCTCAAGCAGCACCGGTATGCGCGCCGCATTGTTCGTCACGTACAGCGTGAAAGAGGCGTCCTTCATCTCCACGCCGCCGTCAAACACGCGAATCCCGATCTTTGACGCCGTGTAGTCTCCTGCCGGCACGTTCACCTGCTCGGAGGCGGCTGCGAGCTTGGCGCGAACATCGTACAGCTTGTGCCCGTCGTAGACCGAGCTTTGCACTTCCGGTGTTTTTGTCCAATCCACATTCCGCAGGTATTGCATCATCCCGAGCGGATCGCGCGTCCCCGGCAGCACTCGCGCCTCGGTGGCGTCCTCGGAAGCAGGATCCTGGCCAGTCGCGGTCATGCGCTGGACGGACTGCACCTTCTGCCCACGCTCGCTCAGGTGCATCTCATACTGTAAACTCGCCAGTGTCCCGGCATCGCTATAGGAATCGAACTGATCATCCAGCTCGAAAACCATTCGCAACGGATTCTGGGTGTGCGCAAACGCCTGCAAGTGCCAGGAGCTTTTTCCCAGAAAATTGCCCCGCCCGGCAACCTGCAGCTTTAGACTTGCCACATTATTGAGCTTGGAAACATTTGCGGTGTACTCCAGTACCTCACCAGCCTTGAGAAGGGGTCCGGGGTCCACCGGAGGCGTGGTCTTCTTCGACTCCCTGGGCAATGGTGACGTCCCGGCGGCAGCAACTGCGGATTTCTCCGCCGCGGGTGCTTCATGAAAACCGGGCGGCTCCGCCGATACGACCTCAGGAACGGGCTGCTCCCCTCGCGCGCGCAGCCAGTAAAACGCTCCCGCGGCGCAACCCAGCACCGCCAGCGCAGTAATGCCAACTGTTGTCTTGAGGCTCATGCTCTTTGTGCGACGCCCCCTTTGAATCTGCTGCTTGTCCGCCGCGCTTCCGTCGTACAATATCTTTCCGTACGCGGAAATTATCCGGCTTCCGTTGCCGGCTGGCCGCGAACTATCAGCGTATCAAAACGCGGGCCGGTCGTCTTTCCCCGGGCTCGCGTTATTAGCTGCGGTGGGAATCCGCCGTTGGCAGAAACGATGCCCGGCCGCATGGCGGCCGCAAGGGCAAGGAGGATTTCCTAAATGCGCTACCTCGTCACGGGCGGCGCCGGTTTCATCGGCTCAAACACGGTGGACGAACTTGTGCGTCGCGGCCATAGCGTGGTCGTTCTCGACGACCTCTCTTCCGGCAGGGAAGACAACCTGGCAGAAATCCGCAACAAGATTACTTTCATCAAAGGCAGCATCACAGACATTGAGGTCGTGCGGAAGGTCATGCACGAAGCGGAATACGTTTTGCACCTGGGCGCCCGGACATCCGTGCCACGCTCGGTCAAGGACCCCCTCGAAACGAATAAGATCAACATCGAAGGCACGCTCAACGTTTTGGTCGCGGCCAAGGAGCTGAAAGTCAAACGCGTGGTCTTCGCCGCTTCATCTTCTGCTTATGGCGAGACGCCCACTCTTCCAAAAACCGAAGCCATGCAGCCGCAACCCATCTCGCCTTACGGCGTCACCAAGTACGTTGGCGAACTGTACTGCCAGACCTTCGGCCGGTGTTACGGTCTGGAAAACGTGGCGCTCCGCTATTTCAATATCTTTGGGCCTCGCCAGGATCCCGGTTCGCCGTATTCCGGGGTACTGGCTAAGTTCTGTACGGCGTTTCTCGAAGATGTGCAGCCGCTTGTTTTCGGAGACGGCGAACAGACACGGGACTTCACCTACGTGGACAATGCCGTTCAAGCCAACCTGCTCGCCTGTGAAGCGCCCAATGCTTCCGGAAAAGTTTTCAATGTCGGCGTGGGCGGGCGCGTCTCTCTCAATGAAGTCCTTCGCGAGCTTGCAAAAATTACCGGCAAGACGCTCGCGGCGAAGTACGAACCGCCGCGTGACGGAGACATCCGCGACTCCCAGGCAGACATCTCTCAAGCGCGGGAAACGCTTGGTTACGACCCCCCGGTGAGCTTTGAGGAAGGCTTAGCGCGCACCTTCGAATGGTATCGCTCGACACCGATGAGAGCAGCGGCGAGGTAATAACCCCTAGTTCTAATACGCTTGAGCGGCAACTCTTCAAAGCTGTACAGCTACGGTTGAGTGGTCTTTCCGTACTTGAGCGGCTCACCGGCCTTCGGGACGTCGTAGTTGTTCCAGAACCACAGCGGCTCCAACTTTTTCTGTTCCGGCCACACCTGGTTCAGTGTGTCTCCTTCAAACAATTCACCGTTCTTCATCACCCAGTGAATCGTATTGGTGTTGTGAATATCGTCGAGCGGGCTTTTGTCCATGATTACCAGGTCCGCCAGCTTGCCAGGCTCAATCGAACCCAAGTCGGCAGGTCTCCCGATAATCTTGGCCCCGTTTACGGTTGCACATCGCAGCACTTCGAGCGGGGTCATTCCGCCGCTCGCCAGCATCCATAACTCCCAGTGATAGCCGATTCCCTGCATCTCCCCATGGCTGCCGACTCCCACGAGGCCGCCCGCGCGCGCCAGTTTCGCCATTTGCGCCGCAAGCTTCGGAAATTCATACTCGTCCTTGCGGAACCATCCCTGCCGGCGCTTGGTTCTCTGGTCGATGACCCGGTGTGGCATGAAGTGATTTAGTTTTAGGTTGTCGTGCACTTCGCTGTTCTCAAACCAGTAGTCCTCACCGAACGGCCCTCCGTAATTCACAATCAGGGTCGGTGTTTCCGCAATCCCGGATTTCGCGAACATCTGGATCACGTCGTTATAGAGCGGTGTTATCGGCAGGGTGTGCTCGTTGCCATGGAAGCCGTCGATCACGTGAGTCAGATTGAGCTTCAGGTCCAGCGCACCTTCGGTTGTTGGCATCATTTCCAGCTCTTTTGACGCTTCGACCATGTACTGTCGCTGCTTCCGATTGCCCACGACATAGCTCTTGATGTTGTGCGTGCCGTAATATTTCTTGTACTTGGTCAGCACACCTTTCACATCTTCGGCGGACTGGAAGTTGTTGTCGGAGAAAACGCCGGGCCCGGTCGAGAAGGCGCGCAGCCCGAGGATGTCGCCGCTGTCCACCAGGTCTTGGTACGCAAACATATCGTTCGTGCCGGTCTGTACGTCCAGGCCGGCGGTCACGCCGTAAGCCAGGTTCGCCAGGAATGACCAGTTTTGCGTGTCCAGAATCCCGCGCCGGATTTCCGTCCAGTGCGCGTGCGTGTCGACGAAGCCCGGCACGATGGTCTTCCCGCTCACATCGAACACCTTGGCTCCTCCGGGCCCACTGCCCTTTGCGCCTACGCTTTTGATCCGGTTGTTCTCAATGACGATGTCGGCATTCTTCACAACCTCATCGCCTTTCATCGTCACCACGGTCGCGCCCCGCAGTACCATCGTGCCTTGGGGCGTTTTCCGCGGAAATTCCAGATCGACGGCGATTTCTTGAACATCCTTTTCCTGCTCTTTCAGCTTCTTCTCTTCTTTTTTCTCGTCTTTCTTTTCGTCTTTCTTCGCATCAGCCGTCTGCGAAGTGGCTGCGTCTTTGGCGCCCGCATCTTTCTTGTCGCCTTCTTTCTTTTCGTCCTTTGGCGGTTCGAAAGAGATCGCGCCGAGCGGCTCGCGGAAAAGGCTCGCGCCCACCGCCCAGGTAATGGTCTTGCCGTCATCAGCCCACGCAAAATAATCAGCACCAATGTCCGTCAGCCGCTTTGTCGGGACGGCGGGGGAAGTTACGTTGACGGTGGGCGCCTCTCCGCCCACGACCGGCATGGCAATTAGGTAGAGTTGGTTCATCACATGCGCGAGTACCCATTGGCCGTTGGGGCTGGGCACGACGTCGTCCGCCGGAACCGGTTCCTCGGAGAAGTACAGTCCCTGTCCTTTCACGACCAGGTGGGTGCGCCGGTCCGTTCCGTCATAGCGCAGCGACACCAAGCCTTGCGGCGTGTAAACGTAGATGCGGTCCCGCTCATTCGTGAAATGCGGTCCGCCTGCTCCGCGCGCGGGCAAAATCAGGTTGGCCTCTCCTCCCTCCGCGGGAATCCAAATGAGGTCGGCGTTCTCCGTCTGTCCGCCGTCGAAGGTGCTGTTTTCCCGGTCATACGCGTTGCCGCGGAGCAACACGATTTTTGTGCCGTCCGGCGACCAGGCCGGATTGCTGTACACCGCCAGGGATTTCGACAACGGCACGGCAGTTCCACCGGCCGCAGGGATTTTCCATAGCTGCCCGCCGTCGCTCGACCAGGTCACGTAAACGATGGACTTGCCATCCGGTGACCAGGCCGGCTGAAACTCGTGGGCGCTTCCGGGGATCAGCCGCTGCGGTTGGCCTCCCGGCAAATCCATGGTGTAGAGATGGGTCATGGCAGAAAACGCCAGCTTCTTGCCGTCGGGCGATTCCACCGGGTCCATGATTAACCGCGCCTTTACCGGCCCTTGTTCAACCGTCTGCGGGAAATCCAGCTTGGGCCCCAGCTCCTCGGATACCTGTGCGGTGAACGGAATTATTTTTTCCGCTCCCGTGGCGAGATCCAGCCGCTTGATTTTCCCATCCTGGTTGTAAACGATCTCTTTGCCGCCGGGCAGGAAGGCGTAGCCCGGAAAAACGTCGCGGGTAAAGAGCGATTCCTGATCGTCGCGCGTGACCGGATATTTCACCCAGCGGTCTTCGCCGCTTTCCAGGTTGCGCAAACGCAGCCCGGACTCCGTCTCGTGGCGCGTGACGTAGAGAACCTGCCGGCCGTCCGGCGAAAGCACCGGACGAAACGCGCTCTTGATCTGATGAATGAGGCTGTCTTCGTCGCCGGTCTTGCGGTCGCGCCGGGCGATGTACCAGGTGGGAAGCTGCTGGTTGTAGTAGAGCGAGCCTAGCTTGGCCGCATAGTAGAGATACTTTTCATCCGGAGATGCCACCACACCCATGGCATTCGGGCGCTTGTTTCTTTCCGTGGTCGGAGTGGGCTTCGATTTAGTAATCTGCACGCCCGAGCCGCCGTCCACATGGTACATCCAGATTTCGCTGGAGCCGATTCCGAATTGCGCTTTCGAAACAAATATGTATTTTCCGTCCGGAGCCCAGCTCGGCGAAGTGAATTCGTTATTGGCGTCCTTGGAAACTTGCTTCACGCCAGTTCCGTCCGCATGCATGATCCAGATGTTCTCGCTGCCTTCGCGGTCGGAAATGAAAGTGATCCACTGCCCATCCGGCGAAAACTTTGGCTGGCTGTCGAAGGCCATCCCACCGGAGATCGGTTTCGCTTGGCCGCCTTCGATGGGGAGTGTGAAGATGTCGCCCAGCAGTTCGAATACAATGGTCTTGCCGTCGGGCGAAGCGTCCAGCGAAAGCCAGGTACCCTCATCGGTCGTGAACTCGACTTTTCGGTCGGACTTCAACGGCAGACCCTTCTTCTCGTCCTTTTTTTCTTCCTTCTTTTCTTCCTGTTTGTCCTTCTCCTGCGCTACGGCATCCGGTCGTTTGCGGCTGGCCGGTAGCGCCGTTGCGCCTCCGAAACTGACCCCGAGGACCATGGCCAACACGACAAACCACGCGGTCAGACCGCCGAGACTGGGCTGCTTCACACTCATACTCGATTTCCTCCCTACCATCGACCGACAACGTTCGACAGGAATTCACGCTTCGGCGGGCCCCTGCCAATCGGCCTGCCGACGGACACACCCTTTTCCGGCCTTTAGACGCCCGCGGTGAGGAAGCGTCTCCGAGTCGAGAGTCCGGCTACGGCTCCCACTCCTCTTGGCCGCCCCGCCCGCCGCGTGGCTGCGGCGGCGCCGGGACGATGTGGGGAATGCCCGCGTCATTCATCTTCTTATTCAGCGCGGGCAGTTCCTCCTCGGCGATTTTCTTGGCCTGCGCCAAAGCATCGTTGACCAGCGGCGTCAGCTCTGCCAGCTTTTCCTTCTGCTGTCCGTCGGGGGCGGCCACAAATCCGTCCAGGTCATCCAGCAGGTTCTGCACTTGATTCGGCAGCGGGTCGGGCTTCCATTCAAACGGCGGCCCCGCATTTCCCAAGCCTTCGCGTTCACGAATAAACTTTCCCGCCACCGCGTCTACTCTCTTCTGCAGTTCGTCGGCGGCTTTGACGATATCGTCAGGGATCTTGGTCGTGTTGGGTTTTCCCGCATCCTTCTTCCACTGCTCGCGCGCGGTCTTCAGCGCTGTCTGTATGCCTTCCATTGTTTTCCGGTCCTTGTCCGTCGTCTTGGCCATGGGGTAAAGCTGGTCAATCATTTCGCGCCGAGCGGAGCGGTCCGCCGCGGAGATCACCACGCGCGTATCCTCTTCGACCAGGACTTTCTCGGAGGCTTCCCGGTCTCCGGCCTTGATCTTGATGGTGTATTCCCCCGGCTCGACGAGCGGCCCGCGTGGCCCCAATCCATATCCCGCCGCGATCGCTTCCAGCTGTTCGGGTGTGGGATCCGCCGGCGGCGCCGAGCGCAAATCCCAGTTGGTGCGGTTGACGCCCGCCGCGCCCGGCCCGTCCAACTCCCGCAGCACTTTCCCGTCTTTGTCAAGCACGGTGATTTTTACTTGGCCTTCCTTCTTTTCCTTTGCGTCGCCCTTGGCCTCCGGCTTGGGCTTCTCGTCGGCCGCGTCTTTCTTGTCTTTTTCCTCTTTGTCGTTCTTGGGCGTCTCCGGTGGCACGGCTTCTTTCAGGTAGTAGCTCAAGATCACCCCGTACGGCGGATTCTTCGCCGTGAACATTTTCTGGCCTGCACTCCAGCGGCGGTTGCGCAGGTGCCAGGTCGTCGCCGCCCGCGGCGCAAAGAATGTCAGGGGTGATCCCGCCACGCTCGCATCCATCTTCTCCATGGGCGTCAGATCGTCAAGCACCCAGATCGATCGCCCGTGCGTCGCCAGCACCAGGTCGTTTTCGCGCGACTGGATTTCGATGTCGTCCACCGGTACCGTCGGGAGATTGTTTTTCAGGGCCGCCCAGTTTCCTCCGCGATCCCACGATACCCAGAGCCCGAACTCCGTCCCCGCAAACAAGAGGTTCATGTTCCGCGGATGCTCACGCACTACGTGCACGCTCCCGGCGGAATCGGGAATGCCGTTGCGGATGGCTTTCCAGTTTTCGCCATAGTCGCTGGTCGCAAAAATATAGACGCTGTTATCGTCGCCGCGATGCCCGTCGAAGGCCAGCAGCGCCGCGCCTTCACCGGTTTTCGAGGCCACCACGCGGCTCACGTAAGTTCCTTGGCCCACTCCCGGCACCTTGGACGCCACGTTCTTCCAGGTCTTCCCGCCGTCGCGCGTCACCTGCACGTTGCCGTCATCGGTCCCCACCCACAACACGTTGGGAGTCAGCGGCGATTCGCTGAGCGTGGTGATGGTCGGATATTCCTGCACGCCGTCGTGCCGCGACAAGGTGTTCTTGTCCGGAGTTTTCCCAAAAATTGGTAACTTATTGCGGTCCACTCCCGTGGTCATGTCCCCGCCAAGCCGGGTCCAGGTATCTCCGCGATTCGTTGACTTGAACAGATAATTTCCGCCGTAGTACACCGTGGTGTGCTCGTGAGCGGAAACGGCCACCGGCGAATTCCACTGAAACCGGTAGTGCGGCTCTCCTGCTTTCGCCTCCGGGCGGATCGACCGTTGCTGCCCGGTGCGTAAGTCGCGGCGATCGATGTACCCATCCTGTGACTCGGTGTAAACGATCCAGGGCTCCAGATTATCAATTGCCGCGTAGAAACCGTCGCCGCCGTGAATCACCTGCCAGTCATCATTCACGATCCCGTCGCGCGTCAGCGTTTGGCTTGGCCCGCACCAACTGCCGTTGTCCTGCAAGCCGCCGCAGATGTGGTACGGCTTTTCGTTGTCGAGCGCTATTTCGTAGAACTGCCCGATCGCGATGGTGTTGACGAAGTCCCAGGTCTTCCCGGCGTCATAGCTCCAGTGAATCCCGCCATCCGACCCGGTGAGCATGTGGTTCGAATCCGCCGGATCGATCCACATGGCGTGATAGTCGCCATGAATTCCTTTCACGCGCTGCGTCGAAAACGTCTTTCCGCCATCCTGGGAATAGAACATCGGTGCACCGAGTTCCCAGATCCGGAGATCATTATTGGGATCAATGCGAATCTGGCTGTAGTAGGAAGGGCGCGGATTGGTATCGCCCATCTTCTTCCAGGTCTCGCCTTTGTCCTCGCTGCGATAAGTCCCGCCCTTGTCGTGCTGCACGATGGCGTAAACAATGGCGGGGTCCTTGCGGTAGACGTCCAGCCCGATGCGCCCGGTTGCTCCGCCGTTCTCATACGGCAGGCCTTTGGTCAGTTTTTTCCAGGTTGCGCCGCCGTCGGTTGTCTTATAGATGGCACTGTCCGGTCCGCCGCCATTGAATCCGAAGGGGGTCCGCCGCCGCTCATACGCCGCGGCATACAGCGTGTCCGGACTCTCCGGGTCCATGGCGATGTCGCTCACCCCGGTGTCATCGTTGATCTTCAGCACTTGCGACCAGGTCTTCCCGCCGTCCGCCGTCTTATACACGCCACGGTCCGGATTCGGTCCCCACAGATGTCCTAGCGCCGCCACGTACACCATATCCGGATTCTTCGGATGGATCACGATTCGCCCGATGTGGCGCGTGGCTTCGAGCCCCATTCTCTTCCAGGTCTTCCCGCTGTCGAGCGACTTGTACGCTCCATCGCCCCAGGAGGAACTTTGCCGGTTGTTCGGCTCGCCCGTTCCGACCCACACGACCGAGGGATCCGACGGCGCAATCGCGATGTCGCCAATCGTTGATACGCTCTCTTTATCGAATATCGGCTCCCACGTCGTGCCGTTGTTGGTGGTTTTCCACACACCCCCCGAAGCCGTGCCTACATATACGATGTTTGGATTGCTCTCCACCACTGCGAAATCGTCGATGCGTCCGCCCATGGTCGCGGGGCCGATCTCCCGGAATTCAAGATTCTTGAATTTATCGGTGGGATTTGGCTGGTCGCCGGGCGCCGCCAGCGCGCTCATGGACAACGTGCCAAAAATCGCCCCACCAGCCAGAATCGTCCGCAGAGCATTCCCGGTATGCTTCATTTCCATCCCCCTCGGTACAAGGCCCGGCATGATACTCCGGCTGGGCCGAGTAGCGCATCAAATGTCTTCAGAAGGGCCAACCAACCCGCTCCGAAGAGTGACGCACCGCGCGGCCGCTTCGTTTCACGCCTGCGCCATTCGGCCGTTCCGTCACCGCGTGCAACTCATGGCCTGTCGTTGCCTTCAAATCCCTACGACCGCATGCTAGGCTATCCCACGATCTTCTTTGACCGCATGTTCCGAGTGAATCACCATCCCCATCGACGGATTCTTTCCGCGCTGCGCCTCTTTCTTTTCCTGCTTCTTCTCGCACTTGCGGTCGCCCCGCCACGCGTGGCCTCCGCCCAGCAAGCTCGCTTTCCATCCCGCAAGGGAGGAGTCGCAAATCTAGAAGCGAGAACCCAGGGCCGCAAAGGCGACGTCACCACCGCTGACGGCGACGTGGACATTCAATACGCGGAAACCCGTCTTCGCGCCGACCACGTCGAATACGACAGGAAGACTTACGAAACCACCGCTACCGGCCACGTGCAGCTCGATTACGGCAACGAGCACCTCGAAGCCGATGAAGCCCATTACAACGTCAGCACCGGCCACGGCCTCTTTCACAACGTTCGCGGCAACATCAAGATCGAGCGGCGGCCTAATCCGTCAATCTTGATTTCTGATAATCCGCTGTACTTCGAAGCGCGGGACGTGGAACGCTTCCCAGGAGACATCTATCTCATCCACCGTGCCTGGATCACCATCTGCGATCCCCAACACCCCAAGTGGCAGTTCTACGCGCCCAACGCGCGGATCCGGCTCGATAAAACTGTCGTGCTGATCAACGCCAACTTCCGTCTTTTCCGCGTGCCCCTCATCTGGCTCCCGTACGCCTCCGCCCCGGCGGGCCCCAAGGTCCGCGCGTCCGGCTTCCTCATCCCCGACGTCGGCCAGAGCTCGCGCAAGGGCTTCATCCTCGGTGATGCTTTTTATCTGGCTCCCACTCCGTGGGTGGACGCTACCTTGGGCGCCCAATTTATGAGCCGCCGCGGCTTGCTCGAACGCGGATCATTCCGCGCCAAGCCTTTCGAAGACACTTCGATTGAGTACACCTATTTCGGTGTCGAGGACCGCGGCCTGCTCAACGCTGACGGCACACGCAATCCTCAGGGTGGCGAACAGCAACGCCTGGAAATCCAATCCTTGTTCCCCGGCGGCTGGCGCTTCGTGACCGACTTCAACCATCTTTCCTCGCTTACCTTCCGTCTGGCCTTCGCCGACTCTTTCGGCGAAGCCACCAACTCCGAAGTGCGCAGCGCGGTGTTCCTTTCGAACAATTTCCGAGGCTTCAGCCTGAATTTCGCCGGCCTCAGTGACAAAAGTTTCCTCACCCTGCCGGTCGCCGCAACCTCTACCACGCCCCCGGTTCCCGCCACCAGCGTTACTCTGCGAAACCTGCCGGAAGCGCGCCTGGGCGCCGTCGAGCAGGCTCCCTGGCGCCGCGCCCCGGTTTATTTCGGTTTTGACGCCTTTGCCGACGCGGTATACCGCCGCGATCAAAACATTCAAACTGCAAATTTCGTCGGTCGCTACGAATTGGCGCCCCGCGTTACCGTTCCACTGCACTTCGGTGGGTGGCTGGGGGTGACCACTTCCGCCGCGTTTCGCACTACCCGCGATGGCGACTCCCTCAATTCCGCCGGGCTGGTCAGTGCGGCTTCGCTATCCCGCAACACTGGCGAGTTCGCCGTCGAGGTTCGCCCGCCTACGCTCGAACGATTCTTCCGTGGCGCTCCCTTGAAGCAGGGCCAGCATGGACGCCGCTACAAACACACCATCGAGCCGGCGTTCACCTACCGCTACGTTACCGGAGTGCATCATTTCGCCGACTTTATTCATTTCGATTCCAATACCACTCTTACCAACACCAGCGAAGTCGAATATGGCTTTGCGCAGCGGCTCTTCCGCAAAGACGGCGACGGCCAGCCTCAGGAGCTCATTTCCTGGAGCATCGTTCAGAAGCACTACTTTGATCCCACCTTTGGCGGCGCCATCGTCAACGGCCAGCGCAACGTGTTCCAGGCGTTCGACTCCATCTCGCCTTTCGCATTTGCTTTCGGTCCCCGCAACTGGTCTCCGATCGTCAGCGATTTCAAAATCACTCCCGGCGACCTCTACGATCTGGAGCAGATTCTTCAGTACGATCCCCAAATTCAAAGACTCGTCACCATCGGCACGCTGCTCAAAGTAAAACCTTATCGGGAATTATTTGCCACCATTTCCTACTTCCGCCTGAATGACAATCCGGCGCTCAGCGACCTTCCTCTCCCGCCCGCCCCGGTGCCTCCCTTCCAGCAGCCGGCTTCCAACCAGATTCGCGGGCTGCTCGGCTACGGAAGCGAATCCCGCAAGGGGTTTAATCTCATTACCGGTCTCGGCTATGACTTTGAGAACAAGACGTTGCAAAACCAGATCGTGCAGCTCAGTTACAACGGCGGCTGCTGCGGCCTGGCTGTCGAATATCGCCGCATCAACCTCGGACAGGTGCGCGCGGAGAATCAATTTCGTCTCGCTTTCATCATCGCCAACATTGGCACGTTCGGAAATCTCCGCCATCAGGAAAGAATCTTCTAGCCGCCCGGCTTTGCAGTGCCGCGCTTGAATCTCCGGCATGTTCGACTGTGGTTTAATGTGACTCCTATGAACGACACCGACCTGGCCTTCGCATCCATCGAGGAAGTCGGAAAACTCTTCCGCAAACGCAAACTCTCTCCCGTCGAGCTCACCAAGCTGATGCTCGCCCGCATCGAGCAGCTCAATCCCAAACTGAACGCTTACATCACGGTCACCGCAGAACTGGCCCTGGAGCAATCCAAGAAGGCCGAATCCGAGCTTTTCGGGCGGCGTGCTCAGAAAGGGCATCGTGATCGCGGCCCGCTCCATGGAATCCCGATTTCGCTGAAAGACAACATCTGCACAAAAGACATTCGAACAACTGCGGGTTCAAAAATCCTGAAAGATTTTATCCCCCCGTGCGACGCTCAAATCGTGGCCAGGCTGAGAGAAGCCGGCGCGGTGATCCTGGGAAAGACCAACTTGCACGAGTTCGCTTACGGTGTGACCTCTAGCAATCCGCACTACGGGGCGGTCCGCAATCCCTGGGATCCCCGGCGCATTCCCGGTGGCTCGAGCGGAGGTTCTGCTGCCGCCGTTGCCGCCGGCCTCGGTTACGGCAGCATGGGAACGGACACCGGCGGCTCTATCCGCATTCCCGCATCCCTCTCGGGCGTCACCGGTCTGAAGCCCAGCTGGGGCCGCATCTCATGTGCAGGCATCATTCCACTTTCTCCCGCCCTCGATTGCGCGGGCCCACTGGCTCGAACCGTCGGTGACGTGGCCACTCTCGCCGGAGTTCTATACTCGCGCGTGGGCCGCCAACCAAATCTTCTAAGTTCTGCGGCTCGGCGGTCTGGCAAGTTTCGCCTGGGAATTCCACGTCAATTGTTCTTCGATGCTCTTTCACCGGAAGTCCGGAAAGCCTTTGACACCGCTTTACGCCGCGTGGCTATGGCCGCGAAAGACATTTCTATCCCCCTGCTCGATGAAACCGAAGACGCCGGGAATCATATCGCCTGGGCGGAAGCGGCCCTTTACCACCAGCAACAGGGATATTTTCCGGCCCGGGCTGCGGAGTACGGCGACGACGTGGGTTCAAGACTGGAGATGGGCTCGAAGGTGCCAGCGGTTGACTACCTGCGGGCGCTGGAGATTCAGAGACAATTCTTCGAGCAACTGCACTGGGCGCTCGCGGAGGCGGATGTGGATGCCATGGTCTTTCCCTCCACCGCCATTGAGGCGCCGCTCTTGAATCAGGAAACGATCCGCATCGGGACGCACGAGTATGCGACTCGCGCTTTGCTGCTGCGGAACAACCGTCCGGCAAATCTGGCCGGTGTGCCTGCTGTTTCCGTTCCTTGTGGCTTTACCGGTTCGGGATTGCCGATCGGTTTCGAGCTCATGGCCGGTGTCGCGAGCGAGCCCGTGCTGCTGCGCATCGCCAATATCTTCGAGCGCTCCCGCTCCGAGAACCTCCGTCCTCCGTTAGCTGTTTAATGGGCGGGTACCCGCCACGGCCGTCAAGAGAACCGACCCCTGGCCTCGTGCTTATCCCCTGTTCAGGCTTGCATTTGCGGGCGTACTTGGCGCCAGACGTTTTATCTGCTTCCGTCGCCAGGGAGCCTTCGGTGGTCATTACCCAACCACCGATCACATACCCCAGCGTCCCGGTGGCCATTCCGGCGAACACATCCACCACGTAGTGGTACCGTCCCCACACTGTCGAAACACACATGCAGGCGACCAGCGGCAACATTACCCAAAACAGCCACCGCCGGTGACGCCATGCTCCCCACAACGCCGCGACCGACCCGGCTACGTGCTCGGAAGGAAAGGCCGCCCCGCGCACGCGACCGAAATGTTCAATGAAATTGATGGTTGCCGTGATGGGCCCGCCCTCTAACGGGCCGCGCCACGCTCCCGCCATCGAAAACCATGGACTTTCGATGGGAAAGAGAATCGCAATCACATACCCGACGGCGTACCCCGTGGCCGAATACGTCATCACCGACCAGTACTCGCGCCAATCGCGCCGGTAATACAAGACGCCGCCCAACACCAACAGATATCCGAAATAAGTAAGATAGGCGAATTGCATGAAATCGTTCCGCGCCGG
The DNA here is from genome assembly GCA_003225295.1 of Acidobacteriota bacterium. Classification (GTDB taxonomy): domain Bacteria; phylum Acidobacteriota; class Terriglobia; order Acidiferrales; family UBA7541; genus Acidiferrum. Next base: position 90,279 of record QHYZ01000056.1, read on the forward strand.
CGTTGCAAACTGTTCCAGCCACACCGCCGGATCCACGCCCGTCAGCCAGTGATCGGCGGCCATCAGCTTGGCGTCCTGCCAGCCGGGCGTCACGAGATGCACGAATTTTCCCAGCTCCTCAAAACAGAATAGAAAAAACAGATGCGGATACCAGTGCCGCCAGAAGCGCCAGAACTTTGCTGAAAACGTCTCGCTTGGCCCCCTGGCGCGCTCCCGAACCCAGGCTTCGACAAGGCACAAGGCCAGAATCATGGTCGCAACCAATGCTTGCACGCTGACCAGCTTCACTGGATGCGCAAGGTTTTCCGCAAACACGGCGATCAGCGCACTCGATGCCGCCAAATACCCGAGCGCCACCCACTCGAATGCTCCGCACGCCGCCCACGCTGCCGCCAACTGCCGGGTAATCCATGGCGCGATTCTTTGCCCCCCTGCTTCGAAGTCGGCGGTGCGCGCGCCGCCTCCGGCAGCACCCCTCGCGATCGCGTCTTCGTGCCCTCCATGATTCTGTCTTTCCGCGCTATTCATCGCCGGCCCATCGAAGGTGGATTCACGGCTGGTTCTTTCAGTTCGCCAGGGCTCACTTGTTTTTCAGCTTCGCCTTTCACACCACCCGGCAATCTGTCTGTTCTTCTTCCGGAACTTGGAGCGCTCCGGTGTTAAAGCTTTCCACGCGATCGTCGGCCACCCCAGCTTCTTGGCCATCTGTCCAAGACCTTTCGATGGATTCACCGCAGTGGGCCGGCCTACCGCTGCCAGCAACCATCGATCATTCAGGCTGTCGCCATACGCGTAGCATCGCCGTAGGTCGAGTCGCTCCTCCTCCGCCCGTCGCTTCGCTGCGCGCGCCTTGGCTTCCCCAAACATCGCCGGGCCCAAAATCCGTCCCGTCCACCGGCCGTCCAGTTCTTCCAGCCGCGTTGCCAACACGCGAATCGTCACCGTGATGCCACGCGCGGCAAGTTCGGCTTCCATGGCGCTCGCGGCTCTCCGCGCTAACGGCAGAAGCGTCCCGCTCACCAGCACAATGTGGTGCCCTTCGTTCGCGTGCCACGCCACTTTCTCTATCGCTTGCGCAAGAAAGGTGGGAACAGGCAGTGGTGGATTGCGCCGCAAAGGAGCGCGCGGCCGGCCTTCGGCGGGGTGGCCGTCCGTGTCTCCCTGGCCATGCTCGTCAAGAATCTCGACGCCGCGCAGATACACCTTGTTGGCCTCGAAAATCGCGCCGATCCCGCGCGGCATCAGCCGCATCGCTTCCCTCAACCACAGAAAGTAATTTCTTGCCGGGATCGCTCTTCGGTTTCTCAACATGCGGAAGAATCTTTTTTCTAGCGAAGGCCGCGCCACCAGCGTTCCATCCAAATCAAAAAACGCCGCAACTCCTCCGCCCTTCTCCCTGGTCTCCTTTACCAGCGGCTCCTGGGGCACGGTCTTTCCTCCGCCGAGCTGCCCCGCGTTTCCCGCAATGTATTTCCACCCTTCCACCAGCACCGGCACTCCTCGCAGCAAACAAAACGCGGCGGTCATCCAGGTCAACACATGCGCCCCCAGGCGAATCATGGCCTGGACATCGGCAGCCAGTTCACCCACCAGCGCCAGCGGCCCGCGTGTCAGCGCCAATTCCAATCCCAAATAGCAGAAGCACAAGCATTTCATCGCCGCATACAACCCTCGGCTCCAGCGTGACGCCACCAGCGCCTGCCCCCACCACGTCTCGAGCATGGCATTCGCGCCCCAGCCGGAATGGCCCGCCTTCATGGCCAGCCCGCGCAAGAAATCCGTTGCCGCTCCGCGCGCAAAAAATAAAACCGGCAGCCACAGCGATACCATCCCCACCACCGCGAAATAGGTGAAGTACACGTTCTCAATCATGCGGTCGCCTAGGATGTCCAGTTGGGCGCCCACCGGCGTGGCCATTTGTTTCTTGCGCGCGAGATGCCCATCCAAAGCATCCAGCGCGATGGCCGCCACGGTCAGCCCTACTGCCGTGAGGTTGGCCCACGGCCCACGCCCGAACAGACACACTGCCAGGAACCCCACCACGACCCGCAGCAACGTCACTTTGTTGGCCGTCCATCCGCTACTCACCTGCCGCATGCCTCCCTGAACGCTCACGGTCGTAATGGCAACCGCAATGCCAGTCTCTGGTCCTACAAGCTACGTCTGTTCAGTTACTTGCAGACTGATCCGTCATTTTTGCCGGGGCTCTACGCCAGCCAAATCCTTCATCTGTCGCCCCTTTGCTCCCCCTTGCGACTTGTTTCCTTTTCCGCGTCTTGCGCGTCTAAAAAGAGAGGGGTTCGCCAAGACCCACCGGAGCCGGGCGCTGTCCTGAGCGCAGCGGTGCGGTTCTTGTGCAGGATCTGCACACGAGCACGAACTAGATTTATGGGAGAATAAGAGGTAGGGTTTTCGAGTCTCCCTAAGGGGATCTGGAAGCCGCAGCCGAGGATGAACCAGGGATGAATGATGTTTCACTAGCAGGAGCTTTTCTCGCCGGGCTGGTTTCGTTTCTTTCGCCCTGTGTTCTGCCGCTCGTTCCCGGCTACATCTCCATGCTCTCCGGCATCGGCATGGAGCAGCTCCGCAAGGGCGAAGTTCCGAGTTCCAGTTTGTTGGGCCCCTCGCTCTCCTTCATCGCCGGCTTCTCCGTGGTGTTCATCTCTTTTGGAGCATCAGCAAGTGCCGTCGGCGTTTTCCTCAAACAGAACCGCAATATGCTCACTCCCGTGGCGGGTGCGCTTATCCTTCTTTTCGGTCTCCATCTTCTCGGCCTGCTCATCAAGCTCAGCCCCCGTGTAGGCATCATTCTCGGGGTCATGCTCATCGCTTTCGGTATCACTTCTTTACTTCGCCATGCCCCTCTCTTCGCCGGATTTGGTGCGCTTCATTTCTTCTCGCTTTCCATCATCGGCTTCTTTGGTCCCGCCTTGGCCCGCTGGCTCAACCGCGACGTCCACCTGCGCAGTTCTGTCGCGCAGCCCAGCGCGTGGAGCGGCTTCCTCCTGGGCTTCGCGTTTGCCTTCGGCTGGACCCCCTGCATTGGCCCCATCCTCACGACGGTGCTTACGATCGCGGCCGCAAGCGACAAAATTCAGCGCGGCGTGCTCCTCCTGGCCGTCTATTCCGCCGGCCTGGGGATCCCGTTTCTTCTAACGGCTCTGGGCATCGGAAAATTCATGACCTTCTACAAGAATTTCAGAAAATATCTTCACGCCGTCGAACTCTTCAGCGGCGCCCTTTTGCTTTTCGTTGGCGCTCTGGTTTTCGTCAACAAGCTGACCTGGCTCACGGCCAAGCTGAGTTTCTTGAATGTCCTTGTTTTGTGGCTCGAACGCGTCCTCACTAGCGGAAGGGGGGGTACGACGTTCTGGCTGCTAGCCGGTGTGGCTGGTCTGGCAGTCGTGGTATTCGCGGTCATAAAGCGTTGGGAGAAAATTACTGCTATGCAAGGCAACAAAACTTTCTTGGCCATAGCTACCGTCATCGCGCTCATCATCGGCACCTACTACGCCGATAAGGCCACGCGCGTCAAAGTCACCGACCCGGTGAAGAGCACCGAGCAGGTCAGCGTCAAGTCCGCCGGACAGCCCGCTCCTGACGTCACCTTCAAAGATCTGCAGGCCAAAGACGCCACGCTTGGTCAGTACAAAGGCAAAGTCGTGCTGGTCAATTTCTGGGCCACCTGGTGCGATCCCTGCTATATCGAAATTCCCTGGCTCATTGAGATGCAGCAGAAGTACGAAGCAAAAGGCTTTACCGTTCTGGGCATCTCCATGGACGAAGAAGGCCAGTCCGCCGTCGCTCCCTTCCTCGCCAAGGAGCGCTTCAACGTCAACGGCCAGAAACTTCCCATGAACTATCCCATCGTCATCGGCAACGACGAAGTCGCCGACAAGTTCGGCGGCCTCCTCGGCTACCCCACCAGTTTCCTCATCTCTCGCGACGGCAAAATCGTAAAAAAAGTTCAGGGTCTGATTAGCTACGAGGAACTTACCAAAGCCATCGAATCTCAGTTGTAGCTCTTCGCGTGGGGCAGGACATCTCTTTTCTCTCTGCGCTCAGTCGCGCCCATGGCCATCCCCGGCGCAAATCGCGTAGTTCAGTTGCACCAGCACCATAATGCCTTACTCCCATAGGACCGTTTTTTCTTTCTGCCTTGGCTACCGCTCACTGCCCGCTTCGGTTTTGCTAGACTGTTTTGGCCATGAGCGTCATCGACGAAGTCCTTGCCGCCAACGAGATCTACTCGCGCACCCATGAATTGCGCCGACTGACCCCGCGTCCCGAGCGCAAGCTGGCCGTGCTGACCTGTATGGATACTCGTCTTTCGACCCGCACGCTGGGATTGAAAGAGGGAGATGCGCACATCATCCGCAACGCCGGCGGCATCGTCACTGATGACACGCTGCGCTCCCTGGTCGTTTCGCACTATCTGCTGGGCACCGAGGAAATCATGGTCATCAATCACACCGATTGCGGATTGATGCACACCAGCGAACAAGATCTGCGCACCAGAATCCAGAATCTCACGGGAACCGCCGCTGTTGCTCCCGCCTTCTTCTATGCCTTCCAAAACATCGAAGAAAATGTCCGCCACCAGTTACAGAAACTTCGTACCCATCCCTGGATTCCCGCAACCGTGGCCGTCCGCGGCTTCGTCTACGACGTCAGCAGCGGTCATCTTCGGGAAATCAAGGGCAGCTGATGCTCATCCTCCCTGCCGATCCGCCGTGAACAGGGAAACTCCCAACCCGCCTGGCATACACCAGCCCACAGGTCCCCTCCAGCGCGACTGCTTCCTCCTCCGCCGCCCCGTCGCCAGCTATTTTGCGTTGACGTTGGCAGATCGGCGCCCTCCTCGTCAGCTCATGCACGTCAGTTCGACCGGCTCGCTCGTCATCTTCAGCCCGCCTGGCGTCTCTGCGGCACAGGAAGCCTTTTGGTATGCTGTCTACGCCGCCGCCCTGTGGGTCGCCGTGGCCCTCCTCGAGCTCGTCGATGGGACGAAAAATCCAGAGCCGGCCAAAACTAGTGTCTCGTGGGGAAGGTTCGGGCGCGCCCGGCACCCTTTCCTCCGCCTACTACCCACTACGCACTCTCTTCATGTACGCTAAATGCATGCTCGATGAAAAAGACTTTCAGCGAAAAGCCGACGCCGCGTTCGAGGACCTCAGGCGCCGCATGCTCACCGCCGGCGATGAGCACGGTTTCGACGTCGAAGGCGAATCCGGAAAGCTAGAGGTGCTGTTCGAGGAACCCATGGAGGCCAAATTCGTGATTTCACCCAACACCCCCGTCCGCGAAATCTGGATCTCCGCGCTTTCCACCAGCTTCAAGCTGGGCTGGAATGAACCACGCCAGGCGTTCGTGCACGAAAAAACGGGTGAAGATCTTCACGCCGTCATGAGCCGCGTCATCTCCCAGCAACTCGGCACCCAGGTCACTTTATGAAAATCAAAGCAGGTATCCTTTCCATCGGCTTGCTGGTTCTGTCGACCGCGCTGCTGCCGCAAGTCCCCTCCGGCCGCGAGGTCGTCAAACCCGAAACCTACGTCTCGCTCGATCCCGCGGCCCGCGGCAGCGCATTCGAAATCGCCGTGGTCATGAAGATTCGCCCGGGCTTCCATGTCAATGCCCGCGAAAAATCGGAAGCCTATCTCATCGCCACCGATCTCAAGGCCGAACTTCCCGCCGGTTTCCACGGCGGCGAAGTCTCCTATCCCAAGGGCAAGCTCGAGAAATTCACGTTTTCCAAAACACCACTGAACGTCTACCAGGGCACCTTGATTCTTCGCCTGCCTATCACCACGCTTGCCAATGCCCCGCTCGGCGAGCAGCACATTCCTCTCAAGCTCCGCTACCAGGCCTGCAGCACCGAACTCTGCCTGCCCCCGGTCACCGTCACTCTCGACGCCACGCTCAACGTCGTCGCCTCGGCCTCCGCCGTCAGGTCCGTCCACGCGGACATTTTTAGAAAGCAATAGGCCCGCCATGCCCATCGCATATTTGATCCGCCGCCAGGGTGGCCGACCTGCAGATCTTTTTTCCAGGAAGGCTGGCTTTAGGCTTTAGCGAAACTGGCCACCGCGTCGCGCAAACGGCGGACCACGCGCTGCTGGCCGAGAACGACCATGGTGTCGAAGAGCGGCGGCGCTACGGCTTGGCCGACGATGGCCACGCGCGTGGCATTGATCAACAAGCCGGCTTTCACGCCGCCGGCTTCGGCCACCGCGCGGGAGGCGTGGTCGCATGCGTCGTGATTCCACTCGGCCAGCGCTTCGAGCCGATCGGCCAGTCTCCCGAGGAGTTCCGGCACTCTCGGATCTGTCCAGAATTTTTCCTTGGCCGCGGCGTCGCGCGTGAATTCGTCGCTGAAAAATGCGCGCGACCAACTCGAAAAATCCGGCAACAAGCGGATTCGCGGCCGCAGCAAATCGACGGTCTTTGACAACCAGGCATGATCTCGACCGTCCGCGCCGGGAGCGGCCCACTCCGGCTTCCACAATCCGCTGCGCTTCAATTCATTTTCGACTTCCGGGAGCAACTCCTCGATCGGAAGTTTCTGCAGATACTGGGTGTTGAACCACTCGAGTTTCGGCCGGTCGAACACGGCGTTGGTGCGGCTCACGCCCTCCAGCGAAAATTTCCGCAGCAAATCTTTGGTTCGCAGAAACTCTTCGTCTCCCCCGGGAGACCAGCCGAGTAAAGCGAGAAAATTGCGGAAGGCTTCCGGCAGGAAGCCTTCGGCGCGGTACATGTTTACATCCGTTGCGCCGTGACGTTTCGAAAGGCGGGACTTGTCCGGGCCGAGAATCAGCGGCACATGCGCAAAAACAGGAGGTTCCGCACCCAGCGCGCGGTACAGCAGCACCTGTTTGGGAGTGTTCGAAAGGTGGTCCGCGCCACGAATCACGTGAGTGATGCGCATATCGATGTCGTCGACGACCACCCCCAGCTGATACATGGACTGGCCGAATTCTTGGTCGTCCTTCCCGGAACGCAACAAGACAAAGTCCTCGATTTCATCGTTGGAGAACTCGCGCTCCCCAAATACCGCGTCCAGGAATTTCGTGGTTCCACCAAGGGGAACTTTGAAGCGCACCGCCGCTTTCACACCCGGCGTCGCGGGCCGGCCCTGGCGGCAGGCACAGCGCGTGACCCGACGTAGCTGCGGGCCTTCGCTGCTTTCTTCCTGGTGATCCCCGCCGACGTATTTTTCCGCCGGACAGTAGCACAAGAATGCCGCCCCGTTCGCCAAGCACTTTTTCGCGGCCGCGCGATACAGTTCCGTTCGCTCGGATTGGTAAAAGGGCCCCTCGTCCCAAGCGACGCCCAGCCACTCTAAGCCATCGAGAATTCCCCCGACCAGTTCGGGCTTATTGCGCTCGGCATCAGTGTCCTCGACGCGAAGAATCATCGTGCCGCCCTGGCCCCGTGCGAACAGCCAGTTAAACAGCGCGGTCCGGGCTCCTCCCAAGTGCAAATAACCGGTGGGGGAGGGGGCAAAGCGCACCCTCACAGCGGATGTTTTATCATTCATGTTCAGCGCGTCTTGGCACTTGAATCGAAGCTCTCTAGTGTAGCCAAACCCTCTATGTAGGTCCAACCGGCGAGTAGGGGCAAAGGCCAGACAGGCTGTGCTCCGGGGCCTTGATATCGTTATCTCCTAGATGCTGTCTCTTTGGCAACCAGTACTGCGGTATGCTTGCTTCCTGAAAATTCCGTCATCCATAATCGTAACCAGTTTGTTTTGTGTACCGGCGCGACCTTCTAGCGTCGCCGCATGACTGTGCTCTCCTGCAGCCGGTGCGCTTGCCGGGCGACACCGTGGAGCCGAACGACGTTTGTGCCTCGGTGGCTAGCGGAGTAGAGTCCGCCATACGGGCGGAGAATCGAATGCGTTCCTGATGCATCAGAGTTTTATTTCACTGGCCCTGCTGATCGCCACTGCTTTGGTGGCGGGCTTTTTCTCGTATATCCACAGCATCAAGCGCCAGACTTATCTGCTGCTGTGGACCGCCGCGTGGGCCGTCTTCGGACTTCATTACGTGTGGCTGACACTGGCTCCGTGGGCAGCAGCGAGCCCGCTGCAGAGCGCGTTGAATCATTGGCTTTTCGCGGTCTCCGGGGTGCTCTTTTTTCTGGGGGCACAACTTTACGCCCAGCGGAAGGCCTGGAACATTCCCGGGCTGGCTGTTGGGGTCCTGTTTGGATTTTGGGCTGCGGCCAATGCCGCCAACGCCTTTTCTGTCTCCGCGCTCATTCCCGGTTCGCTTCTCTACATCGCGGTCGCGGTGGTGTTCTGGCAGGAAAGCCGGCGGCAGGAAACTCTGGCAGACGGGCTGCTGGCTGTTTCCTTCGCTTCCTGGGGCGTTCTGTGGATCGCTCTGCACTTCCTGGATGCCACTCCGGAACTCCAGGGCGCAGGCATGAGCGTGGTTGCGGCGGCTCCCTGCGCGTTCGTGGCCATGCTTATGGTCATGGCGCTTTACGAAGAAGAAAAGCGGCGCATCGAGCGCAACATGCTGGCGCTTTCGAATCTCAATTTGGCGACCTCCAGCTTTGTGGGCGGCGAGATTCAGCGCATGCTGTCGCAAGCGCTGGACCGCGTGCTGGGTGTTGTGCGGCTGCCCGCCGGGGCGCTCTTTCTGCACCACGGTGATCCGCTGGGCCCGACGTCGGTCGTTGCCGTGGGCTTGAGTGACGAGTTTTGCCGCGCCGCTCAGGACGAAGGCCTGGACGATTATCTCGTCAGTCTGGTGTCGCGCCTCGGAGGCCTGCTTGAGGGGTTGCGTAGCGTGGTGGCCATCAGCCTGCAGGCCAAAGAGCAAGCCTTCGGGGTGCTGCTTCTCGGAACACCGGACAGCCGGCGCTTTACACCGGCGGAGCTGAGGCTGCTCCTCGCGCTGGGGCACCAGATCGGCATGGCCGTAGAGAACAGCTATTTGATTCAGCAGACGGCGCGGCGGAGCGAAGAGCTTCACGTATTGAACGAGATCGGCCGCGCGCTCAGCTCCACGCTGAACAAAGAAGACCTGACCAGGAAAGTGTGGGAGGAGCTGGGGCGGCTCTTTGACGTGGAAAATTTCTATATCGCGGAACTGGATCCGCTGCGCGACGAAATCCAATTCGATCTCGAGATCGTGGATGGCGTGCGTCTGCCGAAGCGCACCCGCCCGGCAGGCAACCACATCTCCGAATACATCATTCGAACGCGGCAGCCGGTGCTCATCCGTGACAATTACGTGGGGGAGATGAAAAAGCTCGGTGTCGAGCCTCTGCGCACAAAAGGGTGCTTCTGCGGCGTGCCGCTGGTGGCCTATGATCACGCCATTGGCGCGATGGCGGTGTACTCCGACGAGGAGCGCGTTTTTGACGAAGGGCATTTGGAGCTTCTGCGCGTCCTGGCAAGCGAAGCGAGCATCGCGATTGAAAACGCCCGCCTGTTCAGCGAAGAGCGCACCAAGGCGCGGCACCTCACTCTGCTCAACACGATTTCTCGCAACGCCATCGCCACGCTCAATCCGGACGAGATGCTCGCCAAGATCACCGAGCAACTCGAATCCGGCCTGACCTACGATCACATCGGCATCGGCGTGCTGGACTACGCGACACGGGAAGTGGTGATCCAAGCCGAGGCCGGCAAACGCCGCGGGACGCTGGGGCAGCGCATCTCCCTTGGCGCGGGCCTGATCGGCCAGGTGGCCCGCAATGGCCACATGGCGGCATACCGCGCTTCCTCTCCTGCCGAAGCCGCGTTGCAGCCACTCTTGCCGGATTCCGTGGCGGCCGTCGCCTTGCCGGTCTTTTACGCCGAACAGCTCCACGGCATCCTGTACATCGAGTCGTCCGTTCCCGTGGACTTCTCCGAGGAAGAAATTCTTCTGCTGCGCACGCTGGCCGACCTCATCGCCGGCGCGCTGCACAACGCGCTTTCTTTCCAAAAGGCGCAGGAACAGGCCATCACCGACGGACTCACCGGTGTGAAGACCCATCGTTTTTTCATGGAAGCATTGTCCGCGGAATGGAAGCGCTCCACTCGAGCCGGCCGGGGCTTTGCGCTGGTGCTCATGGACCTCGACCGCTTCAAATTCGTGAACGATTTCTACGGACACCTCGAAGGCGACCTCGTTCTGCAGCGCGTCGGGCAGATCCTGGAGACCAATTGCCGGCGCTCCGACGTGGTAGCCCGCTACGGCGGGGACGAGTTTGTCATTCTGATGCCGGAAACCAATATGGAACATGCGCGGCAACTGGCCAGCAAGCTCCGTGGGTGGGTATCCGCCGATGGGCTGTTGCGCGACAAAAACATAAGCGCCAGCTTCGGCATCGCCTGCTATCCGCTCCACGGCTCGTCACCGCAAGAGCTAATCCAAGTGGCCGACGCCTCGATGTATCTTTCCAAACATCAGGGCGGCAACGCTGTCTCAACCGCCGATCACTTCGATCCCAACGAAGCAAAGAAATGGAAACGTGACGTCCTCGAAGCCTATCTGGGAGTGACGCTCAAGCGGCTTTTCTCCACGGGCCCCGAGGCCTTTGAAGAGATCTACCAGCGCTTGCGACAATTCACCGAATCGCTAGCGGCGACCGAACCAAATAACGGCCAGTCAGCCGCGGCCTCGGCCCAGGGTAGGCAGGCTCTCCCGCACGCGGTGCTTGACACCGTCACCTCGCTGGCCCTGGCGATCGACGCCAAGGATCACTACACCCAAGGCCACTCGCAGAAAGTCTCTGCGTATGCGACGCTGGTCGCAGAAGCCATGGGGATCAAAGACGAGGAAATGGAAGAGATTCGTCTGGGTGCCGTGCTTCACGACATCGGCAAGGTCGGTATCCCGGAAAGCATCTTGAACAAGAACGGCCCGCTCAATCCCGAAGAGTGGGAGACCATGAAGGCACACGTGAAGTTTGGCGCGAAGATCCTCGACCCGCTGACGCCGCTCGCGCGTATCCGCGAAATGGTTCTTCACCACCACGAATTCTTCGACGGCTCGGGCTATCCAGACGCATTGATCGGGGAGAACATTCCCTTGGGCGCGCGCATCATTGCGATCGCCGACGCCTACGACACCATCACCAGCGACCGCACCTACAAGCGGGCCCGTAAAGCAATTGACGCTCTGGCCGAGCTAGAGCGCTGCGCGAATGCGCAATTTGACGGAGCCATCGTGGAGATTTTTGTCCGCACCATGAGGGCGCAACCTAACCCGATCATTGAAGTTGCCGCGACCACCGGCCCGGTGCGCGGCAGCTGATCAGGGCGGTTCAAAATGGAAAGTGCTCAGCGCGCCTCGAGGTCCACTTCCTTGATGGGCAGATCCCAATGAGCTTCCAGGATTTCGAAGCGGCGTTGTTCTTCTTTTTTGAAGCTGTCTTGATCGGGATAGAGCTGCTTGGTGAGCACCGAGCTGTCAAAATTGTCGTTGGCAATGGTGGCATTCTTGAAAGCGATGGTTACCCGATAATCCCAACGGCCGTCTTCGGTGGTGTGATACCGCGGAACGGTCATGCTCACCCTCAACATACGCCCCAGCTCCATCTCCTTGGCGAGAACTGGATAATGGTTTTTCTTGAAGAGCGCCAGGAATTCCTCGGCGTGCCCCCACTTGGCCTTGTAGTAGTACTCAATCACGTACGGTTGGTCTTTTCCATCGGCGGCCAAACCACGCTGAGGCGGGGCAGCTCCGATGGTTGACGACCAAAGAAGCGCCGCCAGCCCAAGCGCAGCGATCGCCGGGCCCTTGGCCTTGAAGATTGGAATTTGCATTGGCTCGCTCCTCCCCTAGCGCCATCGACAGTACAAGCCGGGCCAGGCAATTTAAACCAAAAAGCAGAGCCCATGGTACAACGGGTGTAGCTCGTTTCAAATTCCGCCTCCTGTTATCCTTTCCCCGGGGAGGTCGCATGCAGACCGGATCGGTGAAGTGGATTGGCGAACAGAAATACGTGGCCACCAGCCCGTCTGGACACGCCATGACCATTGATTCCGACCGGGCCTCCAACCAGGCGCCCGGCCCGATGGAGCTGCTGCTGCTGGCGCTCGGAGCCTGCACCGCCACCGACGTGGTCATCATCCTGGACAAGAAGCGCCAGAAGCTGGAATCCCTGGAAGTGATCTGCTCGGGGGAACGTGCGGCGTCCCCACCCACGGTGTGGACCAAGCTGGAAATACTCTATCGTCTCGGCGGCCAACTCGACGACGGGGCGGTAAAGCACGCCATCCAGCTCAGCGAGGACAAGTACTGCTCGGTTGCCGCCATGCTGAGGAAAACTGCGACCCTTTCGTGGCGCTATGAAATTCTTCCGCCGGCCTCCTAGCGGCGGACCCCACGTTCCGCGGCCCCCGCCTCCACCGTACTGAATGAGACAATCCCAGTACCAGCTTATAACTACGCGAAAGTATAATAATTCCAGTTTGCTCTCAAGATGAGACTAATTGTGTTATGTTTGGGGCATGGCAAGACCCAGAAAGATCGACTCGGGTTTGGTGAAGCAGGCCCAACTGTTGGCGTCTCGAACAGACGACATTCAGGAATTGCGCATGGCGCAAGCGGTTCTGTTGCCCGCCTTGGGACAAATGACCTTGAAGGCCGCCGCCAAGGTGATCGGCGTTGGGCGGGCCACCGTGGCGCGGCTCCAGACAAGGTTTCGGCGTCGCAAGGGGAGCACTCAACCGACGCCCCGGCGGTGGGGAGGGCGGCGGCGGGCGCTGATGAAACTGGAAGAGGAGCAGGCCTTTTTGTCCGCCTGGAAACCCCAGGCCGAGCAAGGCCAATTGGTGGTCGTGACGCCGCTCCAGGTGGCGCTGGAAGAAAAGCTCGGTCGCCGGGTCAAGCCCTCGGTGCTGTATCGGCTGCTGGATCGCCACCACTGGCGCAAAGTGGCCCCCGACACACGACATCCCAAGACCCAGCCAGGCCTGCAAGACGAATGGGAAAAAAAACGCTACCCCAAGAGTTGGAGGCCGTGCTGACTGCGCAGGCCGTGCGCGAGCGTCCGATTCGGCTGATGTTTCAGGACGAGGCCCGTGCGGCCGGGTTGGACTACGCCTCCGTTCACACCCGGGCAAAGTGTTTTCAACAATTACCTTAACCGCGCCAAGCTGAATTACCAGTTCACCAAAGAATTGTCGCTGCGGTTGATTCTGGACTACAACACGACCATCGCCAATGCGCAACTCCTCGACGTGCAGACGAATCTGGGCGGCGTCAATGGCGGACCGTTCGCTCCCACTAAACTCTTTACCACCGATGTGCTGCTGACCTACTTGCTGCACCCCGGTACGGCGGTGTACGCCGGCTACAACAATGGCTTCACCGATTTGTCTTTGGCCAATGTGGCCGGCGGGATCGGACCGCGCGGCTCGCCGGCCAACACCACCAATCGCCTGTTTTTCGTCAAGCTCAGCTATCTGTTCCCCTACTAGGCTGCGCATGTCTTAACCTTGTAACGCCCAGGCGCAATCGCATAAAATTCAGCTTCCTTGTTGGGGGTAGCAAAAAGCACAGGAGCATCATGTCCCACCGCATTGCGGCAAAAATTACGGGTGTAGCCGGTTACGTTCCGCCAAAGGTGATGACCAACGCGGATCTGGAGAAAATCGTGGAGACCAGCGACGAATGGATCCGCACGCGCACCGGGATCCGGGAACGCCACGTCGCGGCGAAGGGCACGGCCACCTCGCACATGGCCACAGAAGCCACCAAGGCTTTGCTGGCCGAAACCAAAACAGATCCCGCGGAGATCGACCTTATCGTGCTTGCCACGGTTACCCCGGACATGTTTTTCCCCGCCACCGCTTGCCTGGTTCAGGAGCGCATTGGCGCGAAAAAGGCCTGGGGCTTTGACCTGTCCGCGGCGTGTTCCGGCTTTGCCTACGCGCTGACCGTCGGAGCGCAGTTCGTCAGCGCGGGCACGCACAGGAAAGTGCTGGTCATCGGCAGCGATACCATGACTTCCGTTCTGGATTACACGGATCGCGCAACGTGTGTGCTGTTCGGCGATGGCGCGGGCGCGGTGCTGCTCGAGGCCGCGGGCTCGAGCGAAGGGATCCTCGATTTCGCCCATGACGTGGATGGCTCAGGGGGAGCATTTCTCTACATGCCGGGTGGCGGGTCGCTCCATCCCTCCAGCCAGGAAACCGTCCAGAAGCGCATGCACTATGTCCACCAGGAAGGCTCGCAGGTGTTCAAGTACGCGGTGCGGCGGATGTCCGAGATGGCGTCACATCTGCTAAATAAGAATGGCTTTACCAAAGACGATCTGAAGCTGCTGGTGCCGCACCAGGCTAACTTGCGCATTATTCGAGCCACGCAGGAGCGACTGGGACTAGACGATTCCAAGGTGGTGGCGAACATTGACCGGTATGGCAACACCACGGCGGGTACGATTCCGCTGGGGCTGCGCGATGCCGTAGAACAGGGGCGCGTGCACAAGGGCGACCTGGTGCTGATTGTCACCGTGGGTGCGGGGTACACGACCGGTGGCGTGCTGCTGCGCTGGGCGTACTAGCGGTGACTGGTGCCAGAGTAACCGGCGAGTGAAAGGCGTGCCGGGCGATTGCCGGTAATTCTTCAATGAGCAGTTGGACTTCCACGGCCATAACGGCAGCGAACCGCGGCACTCATCTTCCGCGGCGACCATAGATCAATAAACGGCTTGGTTGATCCTTAATTTAGTACGTGCTTTTATTCTCTTGTACGGCAGTCGACTGCTAGGGAAGGGATGTCACAGGCGTTTGTTGGAGGGCCGGTAGGCTGCAGATTTCGTCTAACCAATCCATATCTCGGTATCTCCTACCAATTGCTAGAGCCAAGCCTGCCCGCGCCAGCAAGCGGTGTGCATACCTAAGTTCTAAGTACTTATTCCAGTTAAGATTGGACACACTCCAAAAAATGCTTTCTGGCCCCTGTCTTGCTGACAAGACAAACTAAGCTCTCGACCGATGGTGACTCGTAAAATTTCTCTTGGCCTACCTCAGCAAGCTGCTTGATATGACGCAGCGCGTATGGACAGGAGGGTGTTACCTGGAACTTGGCCCGATGCAGGGTAGGAAGTTTTCGATTGGTGGGGTGAATCACAAGCACTTATGAAAAGGGGTGGATCAAGTTATGCGTAAATCTCTTCTAGCGTCAGTTTTGTTGCTTGCCTGCGCGTCTCTGATTGTCGGACAGTCTTCTACAGGTTCCATTGTTGGAACGGTTGTGGATGCTCAGGGTCTGCCCATCAAGGATGCCACCGTGACTCTGACCAACCTGGGCACGAATTCCAGCTACGGTTCTTCTACCGGGACGAACGGCGGCTACCAATTTGAGAGTATTGATTACGGATATTACAGAGTTTCCGTGACCCGGGCAGGTTTCAAAGCCGGAGTGGTCAACAACATCAAACTTGATGCTGCGACTCAATATTCGGTGCCGCCGATCACCCTGGAGGTAGGCGCGACGGCGGATACGGTGCAGGTCGAGGCGGGGGCCGAAATCGTCAACACCACGAGTGCCGAAGTTACCAGCACAGTCGAAAAAGCCCAGATCGATAGCCTGCCGATTCTGAACAGAAATCCGCTTGCTCTCCTGGCTTTGGAGCCTGGTGTATCGAACAGTGGCCCAAACGGCGCAATCGCGACGACCATCAATGGCCAGCGCACGTCCTTCTCCAACCTCACCATTGACGGCATCAACGTTCAGGACAATTTTATACGCGAAAATGCTTTGGATTTTTCTCCCAATCTGCCCTTTAACAGCCAAGCCCAGGAATTCACCGTTGTGAATCAGAATTCCGCGGTTGAAAATGGCGGCGGCGCCTCGCAAGTCAGCATTGTTACGCCCAAGGGAACCAACAACTTTCACGGCGACGGTTTCTGGTACTACCGCTCAAACGCCTGGGCAGCCAACGACTGGTTCAATGCGGCCAGCGGCATACCCAAGCCGGGTCTTCTGCAGAACCAGGGTGGCGGCAGTCTCGGCGGTCCCCTCAAGAAGGATAAACTGTTCATTTATGGGTATTACGAATTCTTGCGCCTGCGCCAGCAGACTCCCAATAACACCACGATTCTCAGCCCGGCCACCCAGTCGGCGCTGGCCTCAGCAACTCCGACGTTGCCCTTTACTTATCAGCCTTTGGACACCACTACGGGTCTGCCCTCTGGTCCTCCGCAAACAGTGGATCTTTTGTCGGTCTCTCACAATGCTCGCCCGACAGTTCCGGTATTCAACCTGGACCCAGCGACACTGGCAATTCTAAAGAGCGTTCCGACGGCCTCCAATAACAATCGCGTCGGAGATGGCGTGAATCTGCTGGGCTATCAATTTAATGCGCGTTCGAATAACACCCTGGATAACTTTGGATTCCGCGGGGACTACGATTTAAGCCACCATAACACCCTCTCGGCTACTTTCCAGTGGAACCGGCAGATCGTCGATCGGCCGGACATCGACACTTCGTTTAACCAGGTTCCCATCGTCAGCAACAACGATAAGACGAAATTTCTTTCCACGGCATGGCGCTGGAATTCCGGCGGGAACATTACCAACGACGCCAGGTTTGGATTTAACCTGGCTCCGGCCACCTTTCGGAGTACGCAGGATTTTTCGAAACCCGGATACTTTCTAGGCGGCTTCGCGACAACGCTTCCGACACCTGATTTCGAGCCGCAGGGCCGCAACACGCATACCTGGGCATGGAAAGACAATGCCAATTGGGTCCATGGCAATCACGTCATCACCTTCGGGGGCCAGTTACAACGCGTCACCATTTTCGCCTACGATAATTTCGGCGTTACTCCGGTCTATACCTTGGAGATTAACGGCGCGAACAGACCGTCCCGCAGTGATTTCCCCGCTCCTGCTGGAGCAGCAATTAGTTCCACCGATCGCCTCAATGCCATTGCGCTCCTGGCCAGCGGCGCCGGCGTGGTGGGCCAAGTGGATCAAACGTTTAACGTAACCAGTCAGCAGTCCGGATTCGTGAGTGGTGCGGGCGACAACCGCAATTATCGCCAAAACAACTGGTCGACCTATCTGGGCGATAGCTGGAGAATGACCCGCAAATTGACCTTCAGCTATGGGGTTCGCTGGGAATATTACAGTCCAGTGGACGAGAAAAATGGCTTGGTTCTTCTTCCCGTCATACCGGCGAGCCAGACCGTCGCCGAGACTCTTCTTGGCAATGCCACGGTCGATTTCGCTGGTGGCCCGAGCAAGCGTCCGCTGTATAACGGCCGGAAGACGCAATTTGCACCCAACCTCGGACTGGCGTGGGATCCGTTTGGGAATGGGAAGACCGCCGTTCGCGCGGGATTTAGCTTGAACTATGTGAATGATGCCTTTTTTACCGCTGCGGGAAACGCAGCCGCAGGCAATTCCGGCCTTGGCTCCAGCCCGTCGGCACAAGGCCTGACCGGGTTGACTGTGAGTGGGCTAAACGCTCAAGGACTTACTGCTCCGCCGTTTCAGGTGCCCATCGATTTCCAGACCAACGCCATAAACCTAGGCGTTGGCAGCGTGGCGGGGTACGCCATTGATCCCCACATACGCGTGCCCTACGTCGAGCAGTGGAACCTGAGCATTCAGCGGGATCTTGGGTGGAACACTTCGCTTACGATTGGATACATTGGGAATCACGGGGTCGGACTGTTCCGGGCCATCGACGTCAACCAACTGGATTTCACCAAGAACGGATTCTTGGCCGATTTCAAGCGAGCGCGTGCCAACGGGTTCCTCTCGCTGGCGGCCAACGGTGTCTTCGATCCGCTTTACAGTGGTCCGGGGAGTCAGCCCCTGACCGTCTTTCCGCTTCTTTTCGCGACTGGTGGGATAGATTCCCACGATCCGAACAACAGCCAATTCTTTCAGCAGCGATTCGTGGACGACATTCAGCTAGGACTGATGGGAGCACTGGAGTCTTCCTATCACGCTGAGGAATGGGATACGGGGAACAATCCGGGCCCGGGTTTTGGAAATCCAGTGACCCTTTTTGCCAATCCCTTCATCATGGGCGGGGACCTGCTGAAGAACAGTTCGTTCTCTTCCTACCACTCCGGAGTCGTTGAGGTTCGCCGACGCCTCAATCGCGGGTTGTACTTGCAGGCCAACTATGTCTTTAGCAAGGTAATGACCGATTACAGTACGGGAACGAACACTGACCAGGTCCGCTTCCAGCCGTATTTGGACAACGCACGGCCATTTTTGGAAAAGGGCCGGGCAGGGTTCGACATCACCCATGCTTTCAAGACCAATTTTACCTATGACCTGCCGTTCGGCACGAATCACCGGCTATTCTCAACAACGAGCAAGGCGCTCGGCCTGTTCGTCAACGGCTGGCAGACCGCTTCCGTCTTGACTTGGCAGAGCGGAAGTCCATTTTCGATTCTTTCGAAGTGGGCCTCGTTCAATCGAGGCGGTTCACGGTCAGTGCGGGACACCGCCGTGGCCACGCTCTCTCATGGACAACTCGGCAGCGACATCGGCGTATTCGTGCAGCCGAACGGCATCGTTTACGGTATTAATCCGAAACTCATCGGTCCAGACGGTACCGGTATCCCGGCCCAGGCGCAGCAAAGCTGCGCCGCGGCCGTTCCGGGGGGCTTCTGTGATCCACAGCCCGGTGAAGTAGGCAACCTGCAGCTCAATGCCTTCAGCGGACCCGCTTACTTTGACTGGGATCTTTCCGCGAGGAAAGACTTTGCCGTCTCGGAAAGACTAAAGCTCACCTTCCGTACCGAAGCGTTTAACGTCTTGAATCACCCAGTCTTTTTTATGGCCGATCAAGACATCAACAGCCAGCAGTTTGGCCAGATCACCAAAACCGTGTCACAGGCGCGCATCCTTCAGATGTCGCTGCAGCTCAAATTCTAAAGCCACGGCGGCGTTTGGACAGCCGAGTACAATCGAATCGCTTTCGCTTTTGACACCAGAAATCTTTTGAAGGAAGTGAACCAGGCAGACGGTCGAGCGCGAAGGACAGGAAAAGACTGATCGGTGGAAAGTCCGTTAGCAGGTGTACAGCGAGGCCGCTAGGTCGAGGTTGGCCTGAAGGCGGCGATCGACCTGGACAGCGGCGTAACGGGCGCAGATGACCCGTTCACTTTGGCTCCAGACGGTGAAAGCAGGAATCTTGCCGAGAAAGACATCCAGGCCTTCGATAACCTTGTAATAGAGACGTACCAAACCCAATCCGCTGCGGTTGGGAGAGAGATCAAGGGTCAAATGATGTAAGCCGGACAAGGTCTGGAAATCCTCGGGCGTAACCCGCCCATTCTTGACCTGGGCTGCCACTAGCACCCGCTCAGAAACCGGCGTCGCGGCAACACCCGCCAGGACCGCTCTCCAATAATAGAGCGCGAACTGGGAAAGGGCTACAATCGAGATGGCAAGTAGCATGGCGCTGTACATTCCCTCCGCCTCTACAGGGATTCTGGCTGAGGCAAAAATGGGTTCCAATAGCTCCGAAGTACCACTTGGCTAGGACTATCGGATGCAACTCTTTGGGATTATTGGAGGAGAGAGAGAAATGCTCGGCCGGGCGGTGGTCGCCTATCCTCGCTCGAGACCAAGGTTTTGGCTAGGAGAGCGGCCATGCGAGCGAAGGGTTGCTGGGTACTCGTGACGGTTACACTGGCAATGGGGGTCGCTGGACTCGCCCATCCCGCCGAGGAGCGCCGCACCGACCAGGAAGCCATCAACGCCGTTCTAAGCGGGCAGCAGACCGCGTGGAACCGTGGCGATGTGGACGCCTTTCTGGAGGGCTATTGGCGTTCCCCGGAACTGACCTTTTCCGGGAGCAGCGGCGTGGCACGCGGCTGGGACGCGGTGCGCACGCGATATAAAAAGAATTATCCCGACCGAGGGGCCATGGGACAGCTGGATTTTTCGGAGCTAGAGTTTCGATTTTTGGGGCCGCAAGCCGCGCTGGTCCTGGGGCGTTGGCATTTGAAACGTGAAAAAGGTGATGTCGGAGGAGTGTTTAGCCTGGTGTGGCAACGCTTCCCGGATGGATGGAAGATCATTCACGATCATACCAGCGCCGTGATTCCGGCGAAGTTGGGTGGCTGATCTGATTGCCGAGGAAGGATTTATCAATAAGAACGATCTCCACAGCCGGCCAAGATTTGGTGTGCTCGCCTAGATTCACTCTTTGATGGGATAAGGCTGTACATCAAAGGATTTCGAGAATTTCTTCATAGCGCTTGAACGGCGGAATGAGATACGCGCCGGCGAGTTCGGTGCGCGCCCAGGCGAGCATGTGGCGGGCGACTTCAAAGCCGCGATCGCGCGCGGCGCTCCCGGCGGCTTCCATGGACTTCAGCAGCGGCTCGGGGATGACGATGCCGGGCACTTCGTTGCTCAAACGCAGCGCCTGCTTGTAGCTCGTGAGCGGCCAGATACCGATCAGCACGGGGATCACCGGCTTGCCGCCGAGTTTCTTCAGGAAAGCGTTCCAGTGTTCGGGGTCGAAGAGCGGCTGAGTCATGGCGAAATGCGCGCCGGCTTCGACCTTGGCGTGGAAGCGCTCGATTTCGTTGTCGAGATCGTCGGCAACGGGATTGACAGCCACGCCGATGGTGAAATTCGTCCTGCCGCCGAGAGTTTTTCCGGCCCAGTCGGTGCCCTGATTCAGCCGGTTCAGAACTTTGACGAGGCCGACGGAATCGACTTCGTAGACGCCGCTGGTTTCCGGGTAATCACCGACCGATGGCGGATCACCCGTGATGGCCAGCACATTGCGAACCCCGCCGACGGTCCATGCACCGAGAAGCGCGGCTTGCAGGCCGATGATATTCTGGTCGCGCGTGGTCAGATGGGGAACGGTTTCGATGCCGCGGGCTTCCAGAGCGCCGGCCACAATCAGCGCGTCCATGCCGACGCGGGCCATGGCTCCGCTGTTGATGTCGATGGCATCCACTTTTTTCGAGGCCATGACCTTGTCGACCTGCTCGAAGATGCGCTCGAGCGAGAGGCCCTTGGGCGGATCGATTTCCAAGCAGACGCTGAATTCCTTTTTCTGAAGTTGTTTCCAGAACCGACTCTCGGGCTCGCGATGGGCCACCGGCGCTGGTCTTAACACGGTTTCGACGGACCGCACGACGGGATGGGTTTTCGAGGGTCGCAACAATTTGACGGCTTCGGCCATGGCGCGAACATGCGCAGGCGTCGTACCGCAGCAACCCCCCAGAATCCGCACCCCGAGTGCAGCGGCTTCCCTGGCGAAGAGCGCAAAATATTCCGGTGAAGATCTCGGATACACGATGCGATCGCCTTCGCGCTTGGGAAAACCGGCGTTGGGCATGCCGCTGACGCGAAGTCCATCAACGGCGGCAAGCTCCTCGAGAATCGGCAGAAGCGCCTGCGGACCAAGCGTGCAATTGGCGCCGATTACCTGGACGTTTTTATTCTTCAATTGCGCTGCGGCATCAGCGGGGCGGACATCGCCGTAGGTTGTGCCTTCTTCCGCGTAGGTGAGCTGAGCAACAATAGGCAAGCCGGAAAACGAGCGAATGGCGTCGATGGCCAAGAGCAACTCTTCGATATAGGAAAACGTTTCCAGGATGTAGAAGTCGACCCCACGTTCTTCGAGCGCGAGCGCCTGTTCGTGAAAAATTTCCTGTATTTCTTCGGGAGACGGGTGGCGCGACTGCACGCCGAGACCCAGTGGACCGATGGACCCGGCGATGAGCACTTCACGCGCCGCCGCCTCGCGGGCTTCGCGGGCGATTTTCACCCCGCGGCTGTTGAAGCGCTGGACTTCCTCGGCCAGGCCGAGCGGCGCGAGCTTAAAGCGATTTGCGCCAAACGTGTTGGTTTCGATGATTTGCGCACCGGCTTCGATGTACGCCTGGTGGATACGGAATACCGCTTCCGGCTCGGTAGAATTCAGCTCATCGAAGCAGCGTTCGAAGCCCACCGCTTCATGCAGCATCGAGCCCATCGCGCCATCGGCGATCAGGATGGCGTCTTTCAGCCGTTCATTGAAATCGTAAATCTTCACAGTTCCATTATCCTGCCTGCTCCAAGATGCGGCCGCGCTCAGCGCTTTTGTTCCATGAGGCTGGCGACGGTGCTCATGAGGTCGTATTTGGTGAGGATCTCGAAACGAGCATCGCCCATTTCGACAAAGACCGCAGGGTTCTCATGGCTGAGGAGGTGGGTGATGCGCTCGACGGGTGCGCTCCTGGGCACCTGCGGCAAAGGCTTGCTCATTACTTCGCGGACGACCAGCTTACGAAGATCCTTGCCCTGCAAGGCGAGGTTGAGTATCTGGTCTTCGTAAATTGTGCCGATCGGAACATTCTCCTCAAATATTGGGATCTGCGAAACGTCCTGCTCCTGCATGGTCTTGAGGACGTGGAAAACGGTCTGGTAAGGCCGCGCGATGACCAGTTCGCGCACTTTGCCGGTCGCGTGTTTGGCGTTGACCACTTCCGCTGCGGTGATGGCGGTAGCCGCGTCAACATAGCCGCGCTCGTGCATCCACAGGTCGTTGTAAACCTTGCTGAGATAGCGCGTGCCGGTGTCCGGCAGCAAGGCCACCACGAAGTCATGCGGGCCCAGGTCTTTGGCAAGGAGCAACGTCCCGGAGATGCAACCGCCGCCGGAGCCGCCGGTGAACAAACCTTCGAGCTTCGCCAGGCGGCGCGCGACAACGAAACATTCCTCGTCGTTCACTTGGATGATGTCATCCAGAATTTTCAGATTCATGGTCGTTGGGAAGAAATCCTCGCCGATACCTTCGACGACATACGTTTTGGCTTTGATGGTTTGCCCGGTCTTGACGAAATCGTAGTACAGCGAGCCGTAGGGATCGACGCCGATGATTTTGACGTGGGGATTTTTTTCCTTCAGGTATTTTCCCACGCCGCTGACGGTGCCGCCGGTGCCCATACCGCACACGAAGTGGGTGATCTGGCCTTCGCTGTCTTCCCAAATCTCGGGGCCGGTGGTGCGGTAATGCGCTTCGGGATTGCTGGGATTGTCGTACTGATTCGGGTAGTAAGAATTGGGAATCTCGCGGGCGAGTTTTTTCGCCACCGAATAGTAACTGCGCGGATCATCCGGTTCGACGGCGGTCGGACAGACGATGACTTCGGCGCCCAGGGCTTTGAGGAGATCGACTTTTTCCTTGGATTGTTTGTCCGTGGTGGTGAAAACGCACTTGTAACCGCGCACCGCCGCGACCAGCGCCAGACCCATACCGGTATTGCCCGATGTGCCTTCAATGATTGTGCCGCCGGGCTTGAGCAGGCCTTTTTTCTCGGCCTCGTCGATCATGCTGATGCCAATGCGGTCTTTCACCGAGCCACCCGGATTGGTGAACTCGGCCTTGACGTAGATTTGCGGCTTCAGACCCTGATTGATGCGGTTGAGGCGCACCAGTGGGGTATGCCCAACCGCTTCCAGAATGTTGTTGCACTTCATCAGTGTTCTCGGTTTCTCCGTCAAATCTCAATCAGTCTAGCATCTTCTCCGAGCAGTTCTGCTATCTGGCGGCGCGAACCATTTTCTTACGTTCAAACACGAAGAGAGTAGATTATTCTTTCTATGATTTCCGAGAAGGAGAGACCAGCATGACGCGTCAGAATATTTCGAGCGGTGCGCCGTGGGAGCCCATCGTAGGCTACTCGCGGGCGGTCAGGATGGGCAACGTCATTACCGTGTCGGGAACTACCGCGACGGGGCCGGATGGAAAGATTGTGGGTGTGGGTGACTTGCGAGCGCAAACGGTGCAAACCATCAAGAACATCGAGGCGGCGCTGGTCAAGGCTGGCGCGAGCCTCAAAGATGTTGTACGGACGCGAATTTATGTCACCAACATCGCCGAGTGGGAAAAGGCCGGACGCGCGCACGGAGAGTTTTTCGGGGAGATCCGGCCGGCCACGAGCATGGTGGAAGTGAGCAAGCTGATTGCCCCGGAAATGCTCGTGGAGATTGAGGCGGACGCGCTGGTGGAATGAGGTAATGGAGGTAAAGAAGACCGTTTAGCGCCTCGCTAGAGGATTGGCAATTCCCCGGAGACTTTTCATGGCCTCACAGTTATACGATTCGTTTATCGCGGACTACTACGACGAGTCGCCCGTCGTGAGCAAACGGCTCGAGGACGTGGCGTTCTATCGCCACGCCGCGCGCGACTTCGGCGATCCCATTCTGGAGCTGGGCTGCGGCACTGGGCGCATCACCATGACGCTGGCAGAGGACGGAAAGCGGATCACCGGGCTTGATCTTTCCGAGCGCATGCTGGAACGCGCGGTGACCAAGCGCGCGGCACTCCGTGTGGAAGCGCGCGAACGCGTTCACCTGGTTCAAGGCGACATGGCGCGGTTCGATCTGGGCGAAACATTTCGGCTGGTTATCATTCCTTTCCGGCCATTTCAGCACCTCCTGGAGGTGCGGCAGCAGACCGATTGCCTGGACTGCGTTCAGAAGCATCTGGCGCCGGGCGGGCGGCTGATTCTGGATGTCTTCCAAACGGATGCCGAGCGCATGCACGATCCCGTGCACATGCGAGAAATGCTGGTGACCGAGTACAAAACCGACGACGGCCGACAGGTGCGCGTCACCGAGCGAGTGGCCGCGTTCCATCGTGCGGAGCAACGGAATGACGTGGAGATGATTTTTTCCATCAGGCATCCGGACGGGCGCCAAGAGAAGCTGGTGTTCGCCTGGACGTTGCGGTATTTCTTCCGCTACGAGATCGAACACCTTCTGGCACGATGCGGGTTCCGCGTTACCGCGCTGTATGGAAATTTCGACCGTTCGACACTCGCTGATTCTTCACCCGAGATGATCTACGTCGCCGAAGCGTCCTAAAGACCAAACCGAGCGCGGCATCCCCGGACTAACGCTCAGGATGAAGCTGCGCTACTACCAACCCCATTTGCCCCCTACCACTTTGCGCGGATGCGGTATTTCAGCACGGACTTGCCGTCTTTGGCCACCGGCACAGTGAATTGGGCCGCAAAGGCAGCCGTCTTGGTGTACTTGTGGGAAGAATAAAGCATCTCCCAATCGCCGCCGATAGGCTCGTTCACTTGCACGATGATGGGTGTGTCCTTGTGGTTGCGCAGCGTGATTTCAAATTCCATCTCCCAGACGTGGCTCGCTATGCTCTTGTAGTCGGTCTGCTTGTGTTCGGCGACCACATCAAAAGCGTTGCCGATATGAATGTTGACGTCCTCATCCTTGGGGGTGTGGTCGATGCGATCCTCGCCGGCAAAGAGAATGCCGCCTTTGGAGTCCTTTTGATAGACACGGACGTTACCCGCAGGAAGCGGAATTCCGAGGCCGGACTTTTCTTCGTTTTTGAACTTGTAATAGACCATCACGGGATCTTTCAGCGGTGCTCCTGGGTTTTGTGCATTGTGGTAATAGTAGTTCTGCCCGTTCACGACGAAAATCTTCTCCACTGGAACGCCACTGCCCTCGAGCAAGCTGATCTGCTTGGTTTCTTTGTCTTCGACCGAAGTCTTTCGGCCGAGCGAGTACAGATGGTATTCGCTGAAGCTTTCCTGCTGGAACTGCGGGGCAGCTGCCTTGGCCTCCATGGCCCGGTTAACCGCCATGTCCCGCAGCCCGCCAGTCTGTTGAACCCGATTCAGCTCTCCGGCCACCAGCTGGAGCCGCGCATTATGAAAGGCCGTGCCGCTGTTGTTGACGACGGTAACCCAGCCATCCAGGTCAGCATTCTTGTCATCCCGCGCGACGGTAAGGACGTAATCGGCATTCCAAGACAGATTGCTCGCCAGGTAAGAGGCTTCAATCAGCTGCTTTTTCGCGCCGGAGTTTTCCAGAGACATCAGCAGCGTGGGGCGCTCGTAGAGATTCGCCGGGACTTCGGGGAAGCGATAACTCTCGGCAAACATTCCGGTCACGATGTCGTTGCCGATTTTCCAGACCGGCCCGTTGTTATCGGAAAGCAAGGTAGCCTTGATCTCTTCGCGCTTGGTTGAGTTGTTCTCCTGATACGAGCGCACCAGAGTGACTTCCCTGCCGACGTACTTGTGCAGCAGTTTGGCGGGCTCGAGAAGGTCGTATTCGTAATTTTGTTCGATGACCCCGAGTTTTTCCGGGTCGTTCAGCGAACGGAAATGAACGGTCGCGGGATTCACGGTGGCGGCAATGTCCATGAATTTCAGACGAAACGAACCGCTGGGAAGCAGCAGCTGTCGAACATCGCGTACCAGGGCGATATTGGAGTTGTACACGGTAACGTTCAGGTCGGTCTGATCGTTCAAGCTGGTGGATTGCTCGCCAGCGCTGGCGCGGCCGGACTCTTTCTCTTGTGACGCAAAAACCTTGCGGCCCGGTGCCGCGCAATAAAGAATTGCCGCTCCGGCGGTGAGCATCAGGGCAGTCGAAATCATCCATAACCATCGCGTAGTGGCCTTACTCCCGGGGATCTTCATCACTTTCACCTCAATCTGGATTTGCCTTCTCGGTTAGAACGACGCGGGCGAAGATTCTTGCACCGCACGGGTCGGGCAGAGCGCCCAGCGCATCAGGGATGGGGGACTTGCTTCCAGGTCCGCCCGCCGTCGCTGGTTTCAAAGCTCTTGGTATTTCGGGCGTTCCAAATCGTGGCGTGCTGCTCGTCCGTCGAGCGAATCCCGCCAAGATCCTCCGCGAGGGGGGAAGAAATCGAGGCCCAATGCGCGCCGCCATCGGTGGTCAGAAGAATGGCTCCGAGGCGGCCCACGATCCAGCAGATTTTGTCCGAGGGAGCGGAACCGCCGAGCAACTCGGCGAGCACCCCGCTGGTTTGCCGCGACCAGGAGGCGCCGCCATCCCCGGAGAATTCGATCAGGCCGGAGCGTCCGGCGAGCCACATGACGTTCGAGCCCGGCGGTGAGATCAAACGCGGATTGGAAATCGCCCGGGTGACTCCGAGGGAAGCCGCGCTGCTGAAGCTGGATACCGCACTGGGTGGCGGTTGCGGGGCCGGCGGCGCAGCCACAGCTCCCTTTACCTTCTTCGGATTTTCCATCTGGTTCAGAGGGCTGGGGCCGGGCACTCTTTGCGGAGCAGAATTGTATTGATTCTGAATTTGGGCGTTTTCGGATTGCGCGAGCGCGGCTTGAACATTTCCGCCTTGGGCTTCTTCTTTTTTCTGTAATGTCTCTCGGGGATTCTTGGCGTCGAGGTCGAGCGGATGCGCGGCAGTCAGCAAATCCACGGGAGCATCGCGCAGGGAGTCCTTTCGCGCGTTGAGTTCTTTGTCGCCGGGGGACCGCGTCCTGGCTGTCTCGCTGAGCTTTTCGCTTTGCTTGGTGGAATCGGAAGCTACGTGGCCCGCACCTCCGCGGACCGGCGATGGTGGTTTCCTGGACGATTCTTCAGGCGGAGAAGACCGCGGCGCGACTGTTGAAACCTCTCGATTTTCGGCCACTTTGTTTTCATTTTCGGGCAAGGCTCGAGGCCGCCAGGATTGATTTTCATGCAGGACAATCCAAACCAGCAGACCGGCGGCCAAGGCTCCCGCGGGAGCGAGCCATTGCCAGCGGGCGCCTCCGAGAAGGAGGACGCGGCGAGATTTTTTTGCTGGCGTTAGGGGAGGCGCAGGCTGGCTTTGGTAAGCAGCTGACGCCAGAAGCGCTGGTTCTCCCTGAGCCAGGACCTTCTTTTGGTCCGCCGCCGGACAAGGAATCTCGTCGGTGGCCTCCAAGTGGGCGAGCACGGTCTGGCAGTTGGCGCAGCCGACCACATGCTCCTTCCAGAAATTCATTTCCTCGGGAAGCAAAGACCGTTCGTGATAAGCCGCCAGCGTTTCCGACTCAGGGCACGCGCCGCTCTCCCGAGCGGGAACCGCGGGCCATCTCGCGGCTGCACCGGACGGAGCGGCGGGGCGCAGATGGCGGGCCAGCGCTTGGTCAAGTCTCCGATCGCGTTCGTCAGACGCCATAGGCTTCTCCATGCTTAGAACGAAACTTCAAACTTTTCTTGCACCGCGCGGTCACGGCGTCCGCTTGGCGGTTGCCGGGGCCCGCGAGTTGGAGCGCGGCAGCAATTTTTGCAAATCGATAGGCGTGTCTTCCGCGCTGTACTCGAAACACAGAGCGATCTCCGCATCGCTTAGTCCGGGCTCGACGGCGGAACCGTTGGCCTCCCCGATACCGTGGCGAAGAAGGTTCTCCACCGCCTGCCGCAAATCGCGCCGCGCGTGGTCCAGATGACGCGAAACACTGGATTCGTGCTCCCCGAGCAGCCGTCCGATCTCCGCAAGCGTTTTTTCCTCGGCGTAATAGAGGCGGAGCCTCTCCCTTTCCTGTGGTGGGAGGTCTTCAAGCGCCTTCTCTAAGGCCCGGGTGAATGACCGGACGTAGCGCTCGCGATAGGGATCCGCGGGCTCGATCGGCGGTCCGATGAAGATCTTCGGCCGCCCCTCGCCCGTTTCCTCCTCGCCAAGTTCCTCGAAGCGGCGGCCAGCACGGAGGGCATCAATGTGCCGCCGGGCAAGAACGGCACGGAGCCAGGTCTTTAGCGAACTGCGCCCATGGAAGTAACGGAAGAGCGAACGCTCCGAGCCTGGCCCGCCGGCCAAACCGTACAACTCGGAAAAAAGAGCATCCGCGAGATCACTGGCTTCCGCGGAACCCGAGCGAATAATCGCGGCCGCCGCGGCGTGCAAGTAAGCGCGGTACTGGGTGAAAAAATACTCCCAAGCCGCCTCACCCCCTTCGGCACAAGCGGTGGCCAGAGCTAGATCTTCGAGATGCAACGCGCCGAGATATTCTTCAAGCTTAGGGGCACTGAGCGCACCACTCGCCCAGCGCTTAGTGACGCTGCGTTCCAGGGCCATCGCGAAATGCCCACGAGAGAGCCCCCAACGTGAGGCCTTGGCCTGCGCGTACAGCCACTCGACCAGCGGGGCGCAATCCTTGAGCGACGGCAGCGGGTCCGCGGTATGCGCGTCTCCAGACCGGCATTCGGGATCTTTTTCCATATCAGTTTCTTACTGTATCCCAACCCACCCGCCAGTTGCAGCGGTGCCCCGCGAGAACATTCTCAAAGAGTTATATCGAGCAGCAGAAGAGGCCGCCCTGACGTTTTTCGACGAGCCTCATATCCCCGGGCTGAAGTCCGGGGCTTTCGGGGGCCCCACGGGTAAGGATAAACCCGCGGGAGGACCACTGGCGTCGAAAAGAGACGCAACCTTGGGCGGGTTTAGGGTATCCTATCTACGTGTTGCGCGCCCCGCCCGCAACCAAGACTGCCTCGCCGGGTTAAAACTGGGTGCGTTACCATGCGCTCGCGATAGCATTAGCGACTTCGCGACGCTAGTACGAAAGTCCTATCGGGCTTCCTCAGCCTCGTCAGTACGCTGGTACTGGTAGAGCACTTCCTATTTAGCTGGCGGACTGGGGAGCGTTAGGCATTTTTAAACCACCCACGTTCCGCGGCCCGAATTTCACGAGGTGGCAGGCGGATGAGAACCATGAGTGCGAATCCACCACGTAAGAACACCTTGGGCGTCGGTTTTGAGGCCAACCGCGGCCGTACGGGCGACCCGCAGGCGTGGAAAAAGGCTATCGGCACGAGACCGGTGGCAGCACGCCTGGCCTTGCTCCCTGATTCCAAGCCACGCTGGGGCCGCATCGGACTGAGCGCCGCCGGACAATTTGCGATTGTGGGGTTTCTGCTCGCGCTTCCTCTGATCTTCCCACAGCAGATGCAAACGGCATTGAACTTCCGAGTTGTGGAGTTGATGCAGCCGGTTACGGAAATCCCCGTTGCGCCACCGCCTCCACCCCCGCCGAAGGTCAAGGCCAAAGTTGCGCCTCCGGCTCCCAAGCCGGTGGTGCCTGAACCGGTAAAGCTGAACCCCAAGCAGACGCACGTTTTTCTCGCGGCAAAAGTCGCGCCACCCAAGATAAAGACCTTGGAAGCCAAGCCCGTGGAACTCAATCCGGAATTCCAACAGGTGAAAATCGATACCCCGACGAGTCAGCCAAAGCGGCCCAAAGAAGATGTGAAAGTCGGTAACCTCGGAACCGGTAGCGCTGCTCCGGCAACGGTGGTGGCTCCCGTGAACAAAGTGCAAACCGGCGGCTTTGGCGATCCCAACGGACTCCCCGGTAAAGGTGATCCGAACAAAGCCACGAACGTCAATCGTCTTGGTTCTCCCGCTTTGCCAGGGGGACCGGGATACGGAAACGGCACGGGCGGCGATAAAGGAATTCGCGGCACCGTGGCGAGCACCGGCTTCGGCAATGGCACGGCGAACCCACCGCCAAGCACCAAGCGCGCCACGCTGCAGTCCACTGGCTTTGCGGATCAGAACGTCGCCAGCGCAGCGCCAAAAAAGAAAGCGTCGGCGGGCGAAAACCCCACGACGCCTGTTGACATCCTGGACAAACCTCGTCCAGAGTACACCGCAGAAGGGCGTAGCCTGAAGATTGAAGGCGACGTTGTTCTCGATATGGTATTTCTTTCCAGCGGCAGCATCCAAGTGATCCGAGTGATAAGTGGTCTGGGCCATGGTCTCGATGAAGCAGCATCTCGCGCGGCGCAGCAGATCAAGTTCAAGCCGGCCAGACGCGAAGGCCAGCCGGTGGATTTCCCGGCTCGTGTGCGAATTGAATTCCGTTTGGCTTACTAAGGGGAGAGAGACAATGCGTAAGGCAGCAACGGCTATTTTTGTCCTTATTTTGAGCGGGCTGGGGGCGATGGCGGCCACCGAGGCCCCCAAGCCGGCCGATCAAGCGCGGACCATGAGCGACGTGATCGACCGCGTGATCACCAATGAAAACCGGGCCAACCAGCAGATCAAACAATACACGCCGCTGGTAGAGACCTACATCCAGAACTTGAAGCCCGATAAGGATCTTGGCTACACGCCCGCCGGCGACAAGTATTTCCTCGGCCGCGCGGACTTCTCGAAGGGTGTGTCGCTGGTTTCCTTGACGGACGTCAACGGCAAGGGCAAGAAGATTTTTGGTTCCATTGGCAACTTCTTCTCTTTCGCCATGCAGTTCCTGCCGGACGGCTTCCTGCAGATGATCTTCATCGATACGAATGGCTTCGACAAGCAGCACTACAAGTTCGATTACGTGCGCCGCGAATTCCTCGGCGAAGTGCGTTGCCTGGTGTTCGACGTGACGCCTCAGGATAAGGCCGGCAAGGGCCGGTTCCTTGGCCGCATCTGGGTCGAAGATCAGGACTACAACATTGTTCGATTTAACGGCGCTTACGGTGGCGGCGGGCACTCCAGCTGGTACTTCCACTTCGACAGCTGGCGCACCAATGTGCAGCCGGGCCAATGGATGCCTTCGTTCGTGTACAGCGAGGAAAGAGATTTGCACTACGCGCTGGCCAAGAAACTGGACTTCAAAGCGCAGACCCGGCTGTGGGGCTACAACGTCGGTCACTCCAGCCAGGAACAGGAATTGAGCAAGATCCTGGTGGAGACCCCGGTGCAGGACGATACCAAGACGGCCAATGACCTTTCCCCCATTCAGGCCCAGCGCTCCTGGGACCGCCAGGCGGAAGATAACGTTGTCGATCGCCTGGAGCGCATCGGCCTGATGGCGCCGCGCGGCGAAGTCGACAAGGTCCTGGAGACGGTGGTCAACAACCTGGAGGTCACCAACAACATTGATGTTGACCCGGAAGTACGCTGCCGCGTGATGATGACCTCTACGCTGGAGTCCTTCACCGTCGGTCACACCGTCGTCCTCAGCCGCGGGTTGATCGACGTGCTGCCGGATGAGGCCAGCCTGGCAACCATGATCGCACACGAACTCGGCCACGTCGTTCTCGGCCACCGTCTCGATTCCAGCTATGCTTTCTTCGATCAATTGCTGATCGACGACAAGGAAACTTTCCGCCATTTCGGATTTGCGCGGACTCCCGACGAGGAGAGGGCCGCCAACACGAGAGCGATGCAAATCCTGAACAATTCCCCTTATAAGAACCAGCTCGGAAACGCCGGGCTCTTTCTGGCTGCGCTCACTACACGCGAAAAGGAAATTCCCAACCTGATCAGCCCGCACCTTGGCGACCGAGTGCCGGTCATCGGTGATCTCAGGTCCTCCATGCCGGTGGACCAGAAGCAGAACCCGCAGGCCATCGTGGCGCTTCCGATCGGCGGACGAGTGAAGCTGGATTCGTGGAACGATAAGCTGGATCTCATCAAAAGCAAGCCGGTGGGCACAGTGGCGGAACGTGAAAAGATGCCATTTGAAGTCACCCCATTTATGCCTTACCTGATGCGCTACGGCACCGAGACCTCCAAACCCATCGCCGCCAGCGCGGCCGCGCCGAGCGATCCGAAGACCGGCGAAGCCGCGCCCGGTAAGCCATAGTTAGACAATTTCGCCTTTGCCGATACCACGGCCCGGAGAAGTTCTGTTCTCCGGGCCGTGGTATTTTGCTGGCCAGGTCTTATTTCTTGGGCGGGTTTCTCATCGCCGGCGAAGACAGCTCCTTTATCAGCCGGTAATTGAAGTCCACCCCATTGTAAAAGTCCTGGACGCCGACACGCTCGTCTTTCCCATGCTCGCGATTGTCGTTGATGTCAAAAAACATGCAGGAGATGCCGAAGGTCGGGATGCCGGCGATGCGCGTGTACTTGCCGTCGGTGGCCCCGGTGGACATGGTGGCAACCAGAGGCACACCCGGCCAGGTGATGCTCAAGACTTTCTCCATGGCCTCGGTCACCTCAGGGAGAAGCGGCGAGGGAGGCACGGGCACTACCTTTCCGTCCGGACCAGGCTGTGAAACAGTGGTGATCCTGACTTGCGGGTCGCTGGCCACCCGCTCGAGCGTCCGGCGAACTTCCTCCGGGTCTTCCCCCGGAAAAATCCGGCAATTGACGTTGGCGCGCGCGGTTTGCGGGAGTGCATTGCGGGCATGCCCGCCGGAGAGCATGGTGGCGACACAGGTGGTGTGCAAAAGAGAATTGAAATAAGGCGCTTCCGAGAGCCGCTCCACTGCTCCAGGATCGGGGGGTTGCTGGGCCACGGCTTTCATATCCGCGGCGACCTGTCCGGTCGTCAGCACGGCGTTCCGTTCGAAATAACTCCGCGTGATTTCGTTGATCCTTGCGGAGAAGGAATACTTTTGCAAACGGGACAGCGCACCGGCCAAGTGGTAGATGGCGTTGTCCGGGCTAGGGACGGAGCTATGCCCGCCGGGATTCAGCGATTCGAATTGAAAATCCACATAAACTTTTTCGCTGGCTTGAATTCCCGCGAGCAGGCGTTTGTCTTTGTCCTTTTCGAATTCGCCGCCGTCCAGATTGATGCAGTATTCCGCATCAATCCAGTCGCGATGTTCCTTGAGCAGCCAGTCCACACCGTTCGAAGAGCCGCCCTCCTCATCGGCGGTCAGCGCCAAAATCACATCGCGGTCAGGCAGATATCCCTCCATTTTCAAGCGCATGAAATTGGTAATCAGGATGGCGTCGCCTTCTTTCATGTCTTCCGTGCCGCGGCCGTAGAAGTAGCCGTCTTTCTCGATGAATTCGAAGGGATCGGTGCTCCAGTCCGCTCGGAGCGCCTCGACGACATCAAGATGCCCGATGAAGAGTATGGGCTTGCGTTTTCCGGTTCCGCGAAAACGCGCCACGAGATTTTTTTTGCGTTCGCTCGGCCCGGCTACCTGGATATCCCCCGTCTCGAAGCCCCCGTCGCGCAAACGCTTGGCCATCGCTTCGGCGGCGGTGGTCACGTTGCCAACGGAGTCGGTGGTGTTGATCTCAATGAGCTGCTTGAAAATGTCGTGCGCCAACTGCTTGATTTGCTCCTGACCTTCGGAGTGTCCACGAGGTGCCCAGCCCGCGATCAGGCAAAATAACAATAAGATCCAGCGCATCGGTCTTGGCATGTACGCTCCTAGAGAAGGAATGATCAGGAAAAAGGCAGCTGCCCCGCGGGCAATGCCGGCCGCGCCGCCAGCGCATGACGCAAGCACCGCGACAGATACGATGCCGCAGAGAACAGCAGCACCATGCCCAGCCCGCGGTCCAGCACAAGAAACACGGCAAAGGCGATAAATACCGCCGACCCCGTTCGATCAGGTCTCATGAGCGGGGCTTCGAGACGGCTATTCACATAGCGGGCCAGATCCCGCGGCCACTTGAAAACCCAGTACAAGCCATAGATGGGAATCAGATGAAACCACGCCGCACGCAAAGGCTTAATGGGATACGCCCCGGCGGTGGCCTCGGCGAGGACGACATGATATTCATAGACGCAGACAAGCCAATAGACCAGGCTGATGAAATTCGCGAGAAACAGATACAAAGGCGGTATGAGCAGCGGTTCTTTGGCTAGTTCCGGATG
This sequence comes from Acidobacteriota bacterium, assembly GCA_003225295.1. GTDB lineage: Bacteria > Acidobacteriota > Terriglobia > Acidiferrales > UBA7541 > Acidiferrum. The sequence goes on from QHYZ01000056.1 coordinate 124,555, forward strand.
CCGCGTGACCGCGATCATTTCCGCAATCAGCGTCCCGAGGCCCACTAGATAGCCAATCCAGATACGCGGAAACGGGGGCAAGGCCCGAGGTTCGGCCTGCTGTTGTGATTCTCTGCCGGACCAATCCATTCCGTCCTCCATGCGAGCGTAACGGCCTGCCGCTGGTCCGTCAAACCCTTTCCAGGGAGCGACCGCACTGGCGTGGTGGCCGCGACTTGCCTGGTCGTGCCGGCCTTGCATAGACTGGCAGGGTTCGGATTGTGGAGGAGAAGATGACGTCACTCATGAAACGCGCCTCGCAGATGGCCTGGGGCGCCGCGATATTCGTTGCGGGAATCACGGCCGGCTCGCTGTACGCACGCAGCGCGGCCGTACAGAACCGCTTTGGCCAGCCGAAAACGGTGCTGCACGTAGTGGTGTACAAATTCAGAGACACTGTCTCGAATGATGACCGGGAAAAAGCCATCAATGGCATCAAGGAAATGGCCGGAAAAATTCCCGGCATCAAGAATGTCTGGCTGAAAACCGAACGCAACCAGATCAAGGACTTCAGCGGCGTTTACGCCATCGAATTCACAAGCGCCGAAGCCGCGGCCGACTATGCCGAAAGCCCCGTTCATGAGGGGTGGTCCAAGATGTGGCAGGAACAGAGAGAAAACAGCCTCTCCTTCCAGGTTTCGAACCCCTAGCCGCCAGGTTTCCTCTGGCCTGGGGATCCTGACGGTCCGAACCCAGCTTATTCTTCGCGCTTGACGCCATATCTTCTGCGGATCAATGCGTCCAGGGCGCTGTCCGGCAGCAGACGTTTCGCCCACTGGATGGCGGTGGTCAGCGGCGTAACCGCATAGCGGGCCTTGGGCTTGGGCGCTTCGATGGCCCTCAGAATGACCCGCGCGCAATCTTCCGGCGTGGTCTTCGACTTGGCCCTGCTGCGGTTCGCACCGGCCCAGCATCCTCGGTACACTTTGGCATAGGCCCCCTTCTGAATTTTCTCCTGGTACGGCTGTGCCAGTTCCACGGCGGTCTGCTGGATGTTTGTCACGATGTATCCCGGCTCGATCAAGATGGTCTTGACTCTGAAGGGATACAATTCGTGTCGCAAGGCGTTGCTCAATCCCTCCATGGCGTGCTTGCTGACGCTATAGGCGCCTTGCGCCGGCGGGGTCACCAGACCGGAGACCGAACTGATCATGATGATGCGGCCGGAGCGCCGCTCCCGCATTTTCCCCAGCGCCGCCCGGGTCACGCGTACGACACCGAAGAAATTGGTCTCGAACTGCCGCCGCCAATCTTCCATGTTCATGTCTTCGACGGTTGCGAAATAGGCCAGTCCCGCGTTGTTGATGAGCACATCAATCTGGCCTGTTTTCTGGTGCACCACGGCAACCGCCCGCTCGACGGAGCGGTCATCCGAGACATCCATTTCCAAGGTTTCAAGTGGCAGTCTCTTTTCCTTCGCCAAGGTATCCAGCTGCGCGCGCTTCTCCGCCGAGCGCCCGGCGGCGAAAACGCGGTAGCCCCGTTCGGCCAGCAACAGTGCGGCGGCCCTCCCCAATCCATCGCTAGCCCCGGTAATCAAGATGGTCTCTGTTCCGCGCTCGGCGTTCATCTGGCTCCCCTTGGCGGAAGCCATGGTATCGCGAATTTGCGTGTGCCGCGCCGGATGCCTGGACGTCTCGTTTTCAACACAGCGCAGCGCGGCAAAGCCGCTCGGAATCCGCTAGGATTGCTAGACTAATTGCCATTCGTGCGTTCTAATCCGAACGCTTGGGTGAGCCTCGATGGCAGCTGACGAAAACGTTTCTATCCCTCGGCCCGAACAAAACTGGCGGCTCGGCTTTTGGAGCCTGATCGCCACGCAGTTCCAAGGCGCCTTCAATGACAACGGATTGAAATTTTTTGTCATCTTCCTAATCCTGGGCACCCATCCGACGGATTCGCAAAAAGATTTCCTGGTTTTTGTCATTGGCAATCTCTTTGCTCTCCCGTTCCTCTTGTTTTCGATGGCCGGCGGATTCCTGGCCGACCGTTTTAGCAAACGAAACGTGGCCATAGCCACCAAGATCTTCGAGGTTGGCGCCATGCTTTTCGCCATGTACGCCTTCACGCAGGGTAATTCGCGCATGGCATTTGCGGTGATTTTCCTGGCCAGTACGCAAGCGGCCTTCTTCGGCCCCGCCAAATACGGCTTGCTGCCCGAGCTCCTGCCGGACAAGCTGCTCTCCTGGGGCAACGGCATCCTCGAACTCACAACCTTCCTGGCCATTATTGCCGGCGCGGTCATCGGCCCATTGCTGGCTCAGACTTTTCACGGACGTGAAGCGATCGCTGGCCTGATCTTCGGCGCATGTTCTTTCTTTGGTCTGACGGCCAGCTTGGGGATTTCCCGCGTTCCTCCCGCTGACCGCTCCAGGAGATTCCGGTTCAATATTTTCGGTGACCTCAGAAAGCAGGTCCAGCTGGTACGGCCGGACCGGGCCCTGCACCTCGCCATTGTTGGCAATACCTACTTCTGGTTTCTCGGTGCGCTACTGCAGTTCGTCATCGTTTTTTACGGCCGCGAAATTCTGCACCTCGACGAGACGCACAGCGGCTATTTACAGGCGGCGCTGGCCATCGGGATCGGCATGGGGAGCTACGCCGCCGGGTTACTTTCGGCGGGTAAGATCGAGTACGGTCTCATCCCTCTCGGGGCCATGGGGATGTCGCTGTTTGCGCTGGCCATATCCTTCCACGGATTGACGTTCCTTCAAGTACTCCTGCTCTTGGGGGCATTGGGCTTTGCCGGGGGATTCTTCGTCGTTCCCATCAACGCCCTGATTCAACGCCGGCCCGAGGAAAACCACAAAGGCAGCGTCATTGCATTCGCCAATTTTCTCTCTTTTGTCGGGGTCATCGTGGCATCCGCCATTTATTCCGGATTTACGCACTATCTGCATGTGGGACTGGCGTCTTTCTTCCTCTGGACCGCAGCCATGTCTCTCGCGGCCACGGTGTATGTCCTCTATCTGCTCCCCGATTCCCTGCTGCGATTGTTGCTGTGGATTTCGACCAACACGCTCTACCGCCTGGACGTCCAAGGGCGGGAAAACGTGCCGGCGCGTGGCGGTGCGTTGCTGACCCCCAATCACGTCTCCATGGCTGACGCCGTGCTGCTCATCGCCTCCCTCGATCGTCCCATCCGGTTTCTGATGTTCAGAGGTTCCTACGAACACCCGCTGGTCAAACCCTTCGCAAAGATCATGGGGGTGATTCCCATCGCAGCGGATCAAGGCCCTCGCGAAATGATCCATTCTTTGCGCCTGGCCACCGAGGCCTTGAAAAACGGCGAAATTGTTTGCATCTTCCCGGAAGGCCAGATGACGCGAATTGGCCAGATGCTACCCTTCCGCCGCGGTATGGAACGCATCATCAAAGGCGTCGACGTCCCCATCATCCCCGTGAATCTGGACGGCGTATGGGGTTCCATCTTCAGTTTCGCTGGCGGGCGATTTCTTTGGAAATTTCCGCGGAAAATCCCTTATCCCGTGCGAGTCACCTTTGGAAAGCCGCTGCCTCCGACGGCCTCTTCGCAGGAAGTCCGCCGCGCGGTGCAGGATCTCGGCGCGGAAGCCTTCGCGCGCCGCAAGAAGCACATGCACACGTTGCCCGAGTCATTCATCTACTCGGCGCGGAGGCATCCCTGGCGCTTCGCCATGGCCGACGGGCAGAGGCCCAAATTGAGTTGGTTTTCGGCCTTGACAGGGGCTCTGGTGCTCGCGCGGCGCCTTGAAAAGCAATGGCACGGGCAGGAAATGGTGGGTATCCTGCTGCCGCCATCGGTTCCTGGCGCGCTGGTGAATTACGCCGCGATGTTGATGGGCAAGGTGCCGGTAAACCTGAACTACACCGTTTCGAATGATACCCTGGCCTCCTCGGCACAACAGTGCAGCTTGAAAACGGTCATCACCGCACGGGTCTTTCTCGAAAAGGTCAAGATCCAGCCGCCCGCCGAAACGATTTTCATCGAGGACGTCGCCAAGGACGCCGGCTTCGGTGAGCGCCTGGCCGCCGCATTGGCTGCCGGGCTCTTGCCCGCAAGGGCCGTCGCAAGATTTGCAGGTTGCCATCGCCCCGCCTCGCTGGACGACATGGCCACGATTATTTTTTCCAGCGGCTCAACCGGTGACCCCAAAGGCGTTATGCTCACGCATTACAACATTGCTTCGAACGTGGAGCAGCTCCACCAGGTTTTCATGCTGCACGCCGACGATCGCATCATGGGTATCCTGCCGTTCTTCCACTCTTTCGGCTTCACCGGCACGCTCTGTTTGCCCGCGGCGACCGGCCTGGGCGTGGTGTTTCATCCCCATCCCCTGGATTCCCGCGCCATCGGCGCTCTGGTCAGCAAGTACGGGGTCACCATGCTTCTGGCAACGCCGACTTTCTTGAATGCCTACACGCGACGCTGCACCCCGGAGGATTTCGGAAGCTTGCGCTTCGTGATGGCCGGTGCCGAAAAATTGCCCGACCGGATTTCCGAAGCCTTCGAGGATCATTTTGGCATCCGTCCTTACGAAGGTTATGGGTGCACCGAGTGTTCGCCGGCGGTCACGGTGAATACCATCGATTTTCGCGCGGCGTCGTTCCGCCAAGTAGGGGCCAAGCGCGGCACGATCGGCCATCCCTTGCCGGGAATCACGGTGAAAATCGTGGACCCCGACACCCTGCAGCCGGTGGGCGTGGATGAGCCGGGCCTGCTGCTGGTGCGCGGCCCGAACATCATGCGCGGCTATCTCAACAAGCCGGAAAAAACCGCCGAGGTTCTGCACGACGGCTGGTACAACACCGGGGATGTCGCCCGGATGGACGAAGATGGATTTATTCGCATCACCGACCGCTTGAGCCGCTTCAGCAAGATTGGCGGCGAGATGGTGCCGCACATCAAAATCGAGGACCTCCTGCAGGAACTGGCCGGCGTATCGGAGCAGACGTTTGTGGTCACCGCCGTGCCCGATGAGAAAAAAGGCGAACGCCTGATCGTGCTGCACACGCTGGATGAGTCGCAGCTCGAAGCATGCCTCGCGAAACTGGGAAAGAGCGACCTGCCCGCGCTGTGGCGGCCGCGAAAGGAGCAGTTCCTGCGCATCGAGAATCTGCCTTATCTGGGGACCGGGAAACTCGATCTGCGCAAAGCACGCGGACTGGCGCTGGAGATGACCGAACGGGCTCTCCACGAATAGCCCCATGCGGGCCGGCGATGAAGAGCGCTCGATGACAGAAGCCGAAAACTTGGGCCACCGGCGCGGCCTGCTCCTGCGGCTCCTGGTCACCGGAATGGTCCTGGCCCTGTGGTTCTGGACGCAATCACTGATCGGCGCGCGAACCCTACCGGGCCCCGCTATCGGCGACGCGCTCCACAACTGGACCGCCGGACTCAACTCCTATTTCGCCGAAAACCCGGGAGCCGCCAACGCGCTCCTGGTGGTGAGCTCCGCGCTGATCGACGCCCTGGGTCTGTTCCTTCTGGGACGCTGGCTCTTCGGCGGAAGCGTTCGTCCCTTCCTCGGATTATTCTTGCTCATGACCCTGCGCCAATTGATGCAGGCCGTCTGCGCGTTGCCTCCTCCGCCCCACATGATCTGGCACTATCCCGGTTTCCCTTCACTGCTGGTGACCTATCATGTGGCCAACGACTTTTTCTTCTCCGCACATACCGCCATCGCCGTCTTCGGCGCCCTGGAGCTCACCCGCTGCGGTCGGAAATGGATCACCGTTGCCGCGGCGCTGCTGGTGATTTTCGAAATCTCCGCCGTTCTCATCCTGCGTGCGCATTACACCATGGACGTTTTTGCCGGAATCGTTGCGGCCATCTCGGTGGCCAACCTCAGCGAACGGATTTCTCCCCGGCTGGACCGGCTGATCAGCGGCGGCACCTAGTAGGCGACGCTGACTGTGCCGGTTTCGATACGATGATCGGCGGATGTCGTTGTGTGCCGTTCCCGGGGATGCTACGTTTCCTGCCACGGCTGTGGAGGTGCACCCATGCTGCCCTTTCGCTTGAAAGGTTTACGGCCAATTTCGGTGGCCGTGGCCCTGCTCTTTTCCTTTTCTGCTCTTGCTGCGCAAAACAAACAAGCTTCATCCGGAACCGTCAAGATCGGCTTTTTAATGGATTCCTTGAAAGTCGAACGCTGGCAGACGGATCTCGACAAATTCCAGAAACGTGCCGCGGAGTTAGGCGCCGAGGTGCTAGTGGAAACGGCGGAGGGCGACGATGAGTTGCAGTTCGAACAGGCCCACAAGCTCTTGGCTGCCGGGGTCAAGGCTCTGGTTCTCGTACCGCATGATGCCGACAAAGCCGTGCGTATCGTCAGCGCTGCGAAGGCTCGGCAAGTGCCTCTCATCTGTTACGAGCGCTTGGTCCGCAACCCGGACGTCACTTTCTTTATTGGGGTTGACGCTTCGGCAGTCGGCTACCAGCAAGCCTATGCCCTCTCCGAGCGAGCTCCCAAAGGGAACTACGTCTTGATCGGCGGTTCTCCGTCGGATAGCAACGCGGCAATTCTGCACCATGCGCAAATGAGAGTCCTGCAGCCGCTGGTAGATCGTGGCGACATCAAGATTGTCTCGGACACCTGGACCAAGGACTGGGATCCGTCGGAAGCCTACGCGCACATGTCCGCCGCCATTCGATCCAGCAAAGGAGATATCGTGGCCGTCGTCGCTTCGAATGACGGCACCGCGGGAGGAGCGATCCAAGCACTCGAAGACCACCAACTTGCTGGAAAAGTTCTGGTTTCAGGTCAGGACGCCGATCTGGCGGCCATCATTCGCATCCTCGACGGCACTCAGACCATGACCGTTTACAAACCGCTCGGCTCACAGGCATACCTGGCCGCCGAGGCGGCGGTGGCCTGGGCCAAGGGAGAGGCCGTCAAGAGCAACGCGGTCATATCGATTGACAACAACAGCATTCCCGCAGTTCTACTGAGGCCGGTGGTGGTGACCAAGGACAACATCAAACAGACGGTCATCCAGGATGGTTTCCAGAATCTCGAAACGATTCAGAAGAGCTTGCCGAAGGAAAAGTGGCCCCACTAGATGCTAATCGACGCGCTAGGCACGCGATTATTTCAGACCCCAGAACGAGGCATCTGGCTTCACCAGTTCGAAGCCGGCGTCCCAGGCTTCATGGCCGCGCCAGACCACCTCGGCCTCCGCCTTGCGGCCCGTTTCCGGGTGGATCAGCCGGACGCGTTTGCGCAGCGGGAGGTCCGCTCCCACCACAGCCATGCAGCCGGAATGGCTCACGTCCACGGTAACCGCGTTGGCGCGTTCTTTGCCGCCGCCTTGTTCCCACTCTACGAGAAGTTTAACCCGCGAGATGATGCGTTTGTGGCTCCGCAGTCTTTCCCATCTCTCTTGTACGGTGCTATCGAGGGGGTGTGGGGCAATGTTGATGGCCATGGTCGACCTCACTCTGGAAGAAGTGCCGGGTCAGGGGTGGAAGCTTTAACGTTAGTCCCAGAAATGCTCGAGGTCAATAGTACTTTTTCGACCGCGCCCTCCCGGCCAGTGGGGCCCAGAAATTCCATCCTCTGGGCGTAGCAAACAAAAAGCAAACAAAAAGGCCGCCCTGATCGCTCCGAGCGGCCTTTTGTAATTTAATCCCGGCGGTGACCTACGTTCCCACACAGTTGCCCGTGCAGTATCATCGGCCCGGCGAGGCTTAACTTCCGTGTTCGGGATGGGAACGGGTGTGACCCTCGCGGTATGACCACCGGAAACTGGAAACTCGCGTACTGCCTCCCCAGCTCATCCCGGGCATAGGATCGCGAGTGCGACAACAGAATTTGGCTGGCATTACAAGTTCGACTCGTAGTCGAACTCCACTATGCAGAAAAGGCGTTTCTAGTGACTCTTCTCGAGTCACTTCTGCTTGAACCTGTTTAGGGTTCTCTTCCTCAAAGACGGTTTGAGAAAGTTTTATGATTAAGCCGAACGGGCGATTAGTACTGGTCAGCTTCACACATTGCTGTGCTTCTACCTCCAGCCTATCAAAGTCGTAGTCTTCGACTGCCCTTCTTATCCGCCGAAGCGGATTGGGAGAACTTATCTTAGGGCGAGCTTCTTGCTTAGATGCATTCAGCAATTATCTCTTCCAGACTTCGCTACCGAGCGATGCCCCTGGCGGGACAGCTCGTACACAAGAGGTCTGTTCATCCCGGTCCTCTCGTACTAGGGACAACTCCCTGCAATTCTCCTGCGCCCACACCAGATAGGGACCGAACTGTCTCGCGACGTTCTGAACCCAGCTCACGTACCGCTTTAATAGGCGAACAGCCTAACCCTTGGGACCTTCTACAGCCCCAGGATGCGATGAGCCGACATCGAGGTGCCAAACCTAAGCGTCGATGTGAACTCTTGGCTTAGATCAGCCT